>JBHJMN010000028.1:0-81004 GCA_042219835.1 Paenibacillus elgii | reverse complement strand
ACAAAAGAAGGACCTCAATTGGGGTTCTTTTTTTGTGCTTTCTTTTAGATACAGTAGACGATATTTGGAAGCACGTTTCATCAATGATGAATAAAATTTTACAGTAAATAAATTCATTTAAATTATATTTCTGGACGTCTATAATGAGTTGTGATTGGCCGTTTGTCATTGTGTGGAAGCAATTTTGTTTTCCAAGACATGATGCGTGCATAACATGGGAGGGGGAGGGATGTGAGCTAATCGAGAATGAAATTAGGCGATGAGCAGAAAGTTCGGTTTATTATCAGGCTGCGGAGGGGATTCGATGAAAAGCACATGCTTTTTTATAAGCAAAAATGCAATCGCATTCATATTAATTTTATTGCTCGTTACTATGATGTTTCCTACGGTACGTGGGGATAATAAACTTGCTTATGCGGAAGGGAAAAACGAAACTGCATCTCTGACGACCAACTCCTCCGTATCGATTGAGGATTTCGAGAACGGGGCAAACCTTTATGCCTTTTCGGCCAGGGCGAATGCGGTTACCTTGACGATGTCCGGGAGACCGGGTCCCGTAAGAAACGGATACCGCTCCGGGGCGCTTGCTTATGATTTTACCGGGACGGTTGGCACCTCTGCGGCCTACATCAATTTTAAAGATGCCGATGACTCAGCGGGGCGTACGTTGGAAGGTTCCCCACAAAAGCTTGGTATGTGGGTATACGGAGACGGAAACAATCACTGGCTGCGTGCCCAGCTTCAAGATGCTTCCGGCAAAAAGACGACAACCGATTTTACGGGAAGCGGCGGGTTAAGCTGGACCGGCTGGAAATACGTCACGGCATCCGTTCCTGCGGGTATGCAGCCGCCTATGAAGCTAACCCAAATCTATATCGTCGAAACGAACGACAATAATAAGAACGGAGGCACTTTGTATTTTGACCGGTTGAGCGCTTTTTATGCGGACTTAAGTATGTATACACTGGATTTTCGCGGCCTGATGCCAATGAAAAGTGGAGATACTTTGCAGGCTAAGGTATACGGAACGTATAGCGGAAGTACGGAGCCAGTTGAAGTTACGGGAGGGATCGCCTATGCGAGCAGCGATCCAACCATAGCGACGATAGACGAGTCCGGCATAGTGAAGGCGCTCCAGCCCGGGACGACCACGATCTCGGCTACTGCGACTAACGCGCCGAAAGCACAATTCCCCTTGACGGTGACGGCGGAGGCCCCAGTGCCGCGGAGCATCGAGCTATCGGCTTCCGGCACGCTAACGGTAGGGGATAGCGATACGGTTAAAGTATTTGCCGCTTATCCTTCCAACAGCGAGCCTGTAGAGATCGTCAGCGGCGTTACCTACCAAAGCAGCAATACAGAGATAGCGGCAATCGACACGAACGGGAAGCTCAAGGCGATGAAGGACGGGGAAGCCGTCATTACGGCAAGCTTCGGTGGCAAGGCATCGAGATACTCGCTTATAGTGAAAAAGCCGGTACCCATTTTACAAAAAATTGAGCTCGCCGAAATCAAGGCTATAAACGTAGGACAAACGCAGCAAGCCAAAGTATCCGTTACCTACACCTTAATGAATGAGCCGGTCGACGTTACAGGCAGTTCGGCCTATAAGAGCAGCAATCCCGAGATAGCGCGGGTTGATTCGAACGGTATGGTAACGGCATTGAAAGTAGGAGCCACGCAAATTACGGCCAGCTTCGGGGGGAAAACAAGCGACAAAATGCTCGTCGTCAACCAACCGACCGCCATGCCGAAACGGGAGCTAAGAGCCGCTTGGATTGCCTCGGTGGAAAATATCGACTGGCCGAAAAAAGGGGTCGTAACACCAGAGGAACAGAAGCGCGATTTTGTCCGGATGCTGGATGAGCTTCAGGCTCTGGGAATGAACGCCGTGATCGTACAGGTGAAGCCGACGGCGGATGCGTTCTATCCGTCGAAATACGGGCCGTGGTCGGAGTGGCTAACCGGTATTCAAGGCAAAGATCCCGGGTACGATCCTTTGGCTTTTATGGTCGAGGAAGCTCATAAGCGAAATCTGGAGTTTCATGCCTGGTTCAATCCTTACCGGGTCAGCATGCAGGACCGGATCGAAAAGCTGGTGGCGGACCATCCGGCCCGGCAGCATCCGGATTGGGTATTACCCTATGGAGGAAGGCTGCTGTACAATCCTGGGATTCCGGCAGTGAAAGATTTTGTCATCGGAAGCGTGCTGGAGGTGGTGAAAAACTACGACATTGACGGCGTTCATATGGATGACTATTTTTATCCGTATCCGGTAGCCGGAGTTGATTTTCCCGATGAAGACGCGTACCGGCAATATGGCGGAGGATTCGGCAATAAGGCCGATTGGCGGAGAAGCAATGTCAATGGACTTGTTCAGCAATTAAGCTCGGCCATCCATCGTGAAAAAAGTCATGTCAAATTCGGCATCAGTCCTTTCGGAATATGGAGAAACAAAGCAGATGACCCTACGGGCTCGGACTCAAGCGGTTTGCGGAACTATGACGATTTGTACGCGGACACGAGAACTTGGATACGGCAAGGCTGGCTGGACTACATCGTTCCACAAATTTACTGGAACTTCGGTTATTCGCCTGCCGCATATGAGAAGCTGATCGATTGGTGGACTAAGGAAACGCAAGGGAAGAACGTTCATTTGTACATCGGGCAGGCGCCTTATCGGATCGGCTCGGCGGACCCGGCATGGCAGAAGCCGGACGAACTGCCCAACCAGCTTGTTTTTAACCGCAACTTTGAAACGATTCGCGGCAGCATGTTTTTCTCGGCCAAAGATTTGCTTGCTAATCCGCTCGGGTTCGGAAACCGCCTGAAGCAAGACTTGTACCCGCATCAAGCGCTCATACCCGCTATGCCTTGGATGGATGCGCAGGCGCCTGCAGCCCCGGTTCTGCAAGCTGCCGTGCGTCAAGCGGGAGGGATTGAGTTAACCTGGGAAGGCAGCGGTTCACGGGATGAGGCTTATTATGTAGTTTACCGATTCGAGGGGAAGGAAGTCCCCGGACTGGAGCATCCCGAGGCGATTGTCGCAACGGTACGCAAGGTTGGAAATGCGGCCGCGCAGAAGTTCGTAGACCTGATAGCGGCCGACGGTAAAACGTACACTTACGTAGTCACGGCCAGCGACAGATTGCATAACGAAAGCGCAGCGAGTAGTAAAATAACGGTGACCAACTAGACGGACCGGGAAGCGCCTACGGCGAAGCTGGAAGGGGAGCGGCGGGGCAACTGGTTTATATCCGACGTAACGCTAAAGCTGACGGCCGCAGACGAACAGTCGGGTATCGAGCGAACGGAATACAGCTTGAAGGCGAAACCCAGTGGCAGCTTTACCGGGACCCGCTGCTCCTAAACAAGGAAGGAGCACACACGGTGTCGTTCCGTTCAATCGATAAAGCAGGCAATATGGAGCGGCCGTGGTCGGTTGTCGTCTCATCGACAAAACGCCGCCGGTTGTACAGTGGTTCGGTGCTGGCAGTTATACGGTCGATCAACGGGTATTGGTCGTTTGTACGGCCACGGATACGGGTTCCGGCGATCAGCCGGGATATAAGTTTCCGCTTGGAACAGGCTCCGTGACGGCTACGGCCCAGGATCAAGCGGCCATACGGCGGTCACCTCCGAACGTATACGGTACAAGTTACCTATGGGAGCCTTGCGAACGTGACGCGCCAATTGGTGACAGGACCGGGCAGCCATGGTACGGTCAATTCGTTGATAAAAAAGCTTGAGAATAAGCAAATTCACGCTTATATCCATGAAGTTTCGGCATTGCGAGGACAGAAAATCCCGGCAGAGCTTGGCGATCTGCTTATTCATCTGGCGCAAGCTTTAAAGTGAAAATGAAGGGCATCCAGACATTAACTTGCTGGATGCTCTTCCTATTTTCAGGCCTCAGGGGCAGTGAAAATGTGTTCAACGACCCAGACATAGTTCGTTTTACAGGGAGGAGCGCGCGGGTTTCTATTTTCCAATATGCACCAAGGCGTTGGGTGTTTTTACCTGTACTCAATCCAAAGTCCCAAAATCGACCAAATTTTGTATTCCAAAAATACCCAAGGGAGGGGATTCATATTTTGTTAATAATACTCGCGAGGCCTTTTGTTGAAAGAAGTCTTCACCATTTTCACGAAACAATAAAACGCTTTCATTCTTTAAAAAACTATGGATGTAAATTAATGTATAATTTAAATAAAGTTTATGAAATACGTTACATTTAATTGGTAAAACTTTTTTTAAAGTGTATATTTTATCACATTAAAAGCCTGTTAAATCCTATATCCATGATTGAAAAATAATCATTTTTAACTAAGCAAATACACAACTCTGTTCCCTCATCGTTCGCTTTGAAAATGTGCCATAATTTACATTAGCCTGAATAGAGCAGGAGGAAGCAGACATTGATCGACATACATAGTCACGTTCTTCATGGTTTGGATGATGGTCCTGCCAGCTTGGAGCAGTCGCTTGAGCTTGCCCGCTTGGCCGTTCAGGAAGGGATATCAACGATCGTCGCCACGCCTCATCATCGAAAGGGCAGCTATTACAATCCTGCGCAAACTATCGAAACGGCGCTGTCGTTTTTTCAGGAACAGCTCTTGCGGCACCGAATTCCTTTAACGGTTTGCAGCGGTCAAGAAATTCATACTCACCCGCAGTGGCTTGATGATTTTTATGCCAATCAATTGTTGACTCTGAACGGATCGTCCTACATCCTGATTGAATTTCCGTCATCCAAGCTTCCGGAACGGGTCGAGGAGATTGTTCACGAGCTATCGATTCGACAACTGACGGCGGTCATCGCCCATCCGGAACGCAATAAGGAAATCGCGGAGCAGCCGGACAAGCTGTTGAAGCTGATAGAGTACGGAGCTCTCGCGCAAGTGACCTCCCATTCCATAACAGGGTATTTCGGACCGCAGGTCCGTTCGGTTGCTTTAGAGCTATGCCGAAAAAATCTGGTGCATTTTATCGCGTCGGATGCGCATGATGCCGTTCGCCGCCCGTTTCATTTGCGGCGGGCCTACGAGATCGTGACTGAAAAGCTCGGAGGTGATTATGTGAAGTATTACCAGCATAATGCGGAATGCTTGCTCAAGGATCGGAGCTTTGAGATTTGGAGGCCGATTCCGCAAGTTCGCAAGAGCTTATTCTTTACTCAACTACCGCGTTTTTTTAGGAGGAATCGTTCGTTATAAAGAATAATCGGGAAAATCTCATCAAACGAAAGCGAGGCTATTTATAACGTGACCATGGATTTCGATTTAAAAGCGGTGATGAGCATATTGCGCAAACGTCTATGGCTAATTGTTCTCATCGTCGCGATGAGTTGTACGGCTGCCGGTATCGTAAGCTATTTTTTCATGAAGCCCGTGTATGAAGCTTCGACGAAACTGATTATTAACTCATCGCCCGATCAAGCCGGTGTGGTGAAATTGGACTTAAATTCCGTAAATACGAATATTTCGCTCGTCACGACCTACAAGGAAATTATTAAGACTCCGGCCATTATGGACATTGTGGCGAAGGAGCATCCCGAGTTCGGCATGACCTCCGAGCAGTTGATCAACAAGATCAAGCTAAGCTCGGTAAATGAGACCCAGGTACTCACCATCTTGATTCAGGATTCGTCCTACGAGAAGGCGGCCCATATAGTCAATGCCGTGTTCCAGGTGTTTCAAAGCCAAATTCCGAAAATCATGAAGGTCGATAACGTGATTTTGTTGAACCAAGCCGATCCGGCCAAGCAGCCTCTGCCCGTTAAGCCAGACCCGTTATTGAATATCGCGCTAGGTTTTCTGGCTTCGCTTATGCTTTCCGTCGGGCTCGCCTTTTTGCTGGAATATATGGACGATACGGTCAAAACAGAAGCTGATGTCCAACGCTATCTGGGCTTGCCGACGCTTGCTTTAATTAATCAAATCGACGAACAGAATCTGGAAACGAACAAAGGGTCTTTATCCTCCGAGCGAAAGGTAGGTGAACTATCCAATGTCCAAATCCGTTAAGCGGCGTCCCGTCATTGCGCACAGCCATCCCAAATCGCCGATTTCCGAGTCCTACCGGACGCTGCGCACGAATATCCAGTTTTCCTCCGTCGACCGGCTGTACCGGACGTTGATGGTGACGTCTTCCAGCCCGATGGAGGGGAAGTCGACGACGATCAATAATCTGGCGGTCGTATATGCCCAATCGAATAAGAAGGTGCTGCTGATCGATGCCGACCTGCGCAAGCCGACGGCGCATCATACGTTCCATCTGTCGAACCGGTACGGATTGACGGATATGCTTACCTCTCAATGCACGCTGGACATGGCGGTCAAGGGAACCGACATCCCGAATCTGGAGGTAATGACCTCGGGTTCTATTCCGCCTAATCCGTCGGAGATTCTCGCTTCGCAAAAAATGACCGGGCTGCTGGAGGAGCTAAAACGGCAATATGACATCGTCCTGCTCGATACGCCTCCGGTGCTTGCGGTTACCGACGCGCAAATTATTGCGGCGAAATGCGACGGCGTCATTCTCGTGGTCGATTCGGGGAAAATCAAACGGGACCTGGCGCAGAAAGCAAAAAACGCATTGGAGTTAGTGCAGGCCAACCTTCTTGGCGTCGTACTGAACCGAATCGCCCGGCCATCCGGCAATGCCTATTATTACTATGGCAACGAATAAAACCTGTGGGAGGAAGAATGATGAATTATTCCAAAAGAACGGGAATTTTGGTCGCAATCGATCTCGGTATGGTATGGCTTAGCGTCTACTTTGCCTTTTACTTCGCGTATAAAAGCTCTATTCCGGCCGATCAGGTACAGCTGTGGCTGCTGTATGGGACGATTTCTTCCATCGCCAGCACGGCGTTTATGTTTCTGTTCAAGCTGTATAACCGGATCTGGCAGTACGCGAGTGTCGGCGAGCTGATTTCGATGACGAAAACAGTGGCGGTCAGCAGTCTGGTATCTTACTTGGCAACGAATGTGATCTCGACCCAGCAGGTATCGTTAACGATAGCCCTGCATACCGCCGAAACGATGCTGCTGCTGCTCGGCGGGAGCAGATTTGTATGGAGAGTATTCTGCGACAAGTTCGGCGGCAAGCGGCAAGGAGCCGACGAACCGAAAAAGGCGCTTATCGTCGGAGCGGGAAGCTGCGGAACGCTATTTGCCAAGGAGTTGAAGAGCAACGAGCATTACGATACGATGCCGTTTGCGTTCGTCGATGACGACCCTTATAAGCAAAAGCTTCAGGTGTACGGTCTCCCCGTGTTGGGCGGCCGGGAACAGATTCCGGCGATTGTCGAAAGATACGGCATCGACGAGGTGATTATTGCGATGCCTTCAGTGTCCAAGACGCAAATCACCGACATAATTAACATTTGCAAGCAAACGAAAGCCCGCTTGAAAATTATTCCTCATCTGCAGGAGATTATTACAGGCAAAACCACTTTAAACCAAGTGCGGGACGTGCAAGTGGAGGACTTGCTCGGGAGAGATCCAATCAAAACGGATTTGGACGGCATCGCCAATTACGTGGAAGATAAGATCGTCCTCGTTACAGGCGCTGGCGGCTCGATCGGGTCGGAGCTGTGCCGGCAGATTGCCCCTTTCCGCCCCCGGAAGCTGCTGCTGCTGGGACATGGTGAAAACAGCATTTATACGATTGAGATGGAAATGCGCCGGCTTGCGCCGGAGCTCGAATTGGAGACGGTCATTGCCGATGTGCAGGATCGGACAAGGCTGGAGGAGATGTTCAGCCATCATCGCCCGCAGGTTGTTTTCCATGCGGCGGCCCATAAGCATGTGCCGTTGATGGAGCGGAATCCTTCGGAGGCGGTCAAAAATAACGTATTCGGCACGAAAAATGTCGCCGAGTGCGCCGATCAGTTCCAAGCGGAACGGTTCGTCTTAATCTCCACGGACAAGGCGGTCAATCCGACGAGCGTGATGGGGACGACGAAGCGGATCGCCGAAATGTTCATTCAAAGTCTGGACAAGCAGAGCCAAACGAAGTTCGTCGCCGTCCGCTTCGGCAACGTGCTGGGCTCCAGAGGCAGCGTCATTCCCCGATTTAAGGAGCAGATTCGGCAAGGCGGTCCGGTGACGGTAACCCATCCGGAGATGGTACGCTACTTCATGACCATTCCGGAGGCGGTTCAGCTTGTCATTCAGGCGGGCGCTTTTGCCAAGGGCGGCGAGGTGTTCATTCTGGATATGGGCGCGCCTGTGAAGATTTACGATCTGGCGGCCGACTTGATCCGCTTGTCCGGCTTCGAGCCGAATGTTGACATCAACATCGAATTTACGGGCATGCGGGAAGGCGAGAAGTTATACGAGGAGCTGTTAACGAACGAAGAAGGCATCAGTTCGACGATGCACGACCGGATATTCATCGGCAAGCCGATGAACATCAACCGGACGGAGCTGGAATTCGAGATCCGCAAGCTGGAGCGGGTGCTCGGCAAAGGGCAGCAGGAAATCCGCGAGGTGCTCAAGCATCTGGTGCCTACGTACAGCAACGTTTCCTAAGCGATCCGGGAACGAGCGGAGACGTTCCCGGGATTCAGACTAACGAAGAAGAAGGTAACTATGAAACAGACGACGTTACATCGGACGGAAACGAACGTTTCCCGAATTCTCGCAAAAAGCGGCTCCCTCTCCTTCATGATGAATGTGGCTGGCGTCGGGCTTGCCGTATTGATGCAGGTCGTGCTGGCCAGGCTGCTCGGGGTCGTCAGCTACGGATATTATGCTTTTGTGATGACGGTTATCACCTTCGTAGCTTTTCCCGCCAACCTCGGCTTCGATACGGCAATTGTCCGGTTCGTGTCCTCTTACAAGGCGGACCAGCTGTGGGGCGAAGTTAAAGGCTTGCTGCGCCGGGCGAACCAGCTGACCTTGCTCGTGTCGCTCGCGCTGATGGGAATTAGCGGAGTCGTTATTTACGTGATGTACAGGAACAGCGGAGGCGAGTTCTATTACACCTTTTTGACCGGCTTGCTGATTATTCCTTTGATGGCGACGGCGACTTTAAGGCAAAACTCGCTGCTGGCGCTCAAGGAAGTGCTGGTTGCCCAACTGCCGGAGAAGGTGCTGCGTCCTGTATTCGTCATCGTCATTGTGTACGCCTACACCGTCATTTTTCACGTCAAAACCGGAGCATTCGAAGCGATGGTCATCTTTGTCGGGTCGATGCTGCTGTCGTATTTGTTCGGGGCCTGGGTACTTAACCGGAAGCTGACGCCGTATACGCGAGACTATCCGCACCGGTTTCAAACGAAGCATTGGCTGTTGGAATCGTTGACCTTGATGGTGAATTCGGGCATGTATCTGATTCTGGGACAGCTTAGTGTCGTGATGATCGGCATGATGCACGGCACGAGCGAGTCCGGTATTTTTTCGGCGGCCGTGCGGATCGCGACGATGGTTTCGTTTGCGATCACATCGATCAATATGATTGCGGCCCCGATGATTTCGGAGTCGTATGCCAAGGGCGACTTGAAGCAAATGCAAAAGGTATGCACGTTATCCGGTCGATCGGGGTTCGCCTTTGCCGGTCTGGTGTTCGTGACGATTTTGCTGCTGGGCGAGTGGATTCTGGGCTTGTTCGGAGAAGAGTTCAAAGCAGGGACAACCGCACTGATTCTGCTGTCGCTGAGCCATCTCGTTCATTCCTATTGCGGACAATCCGGAACGGTCATGACGATGACCGGGCAGCAGCGCGCGTCCAGCCGGATCTTGATGATTTCTACCGTTCTGAATGTGGCGTTTAATCTGCTGCTGATTCCGAGCCTCGGCATGATCGGAGCGGCCTTGGCGAACTTGCTGTCGACGGCGTTCTGCTATTTCAGCATGATGTTCAAGGTCAAGCAATCGATGCAGATCGTGACCGGCGTGTGGATGCCGGGACGTATCGGAAGCAAATCATAGCCAAAGGATACAGTCATCCGGGAGGGTAAGATGAGCGCGATTAAAATATTGCATGTTGTCGGAAAAATGGACCCCGGCGGTATTGAGACACTGCTGATGAATATTTACAGGAACATCGACCGGGAGCGGTTCGAGTTTCATTTTGCGGTCCAGCTGGAAGGCGAAGGATTCTACGACCGCGAGATTCGCGAGCTCGGTGGGAAAATTTTGCTGCAGCCGCATCCCCGGAAAGGGCTTGGCCCGTTTCGGGAGCGATTTCTACATAACGTAAGTGAAAATGGTCCCTATGCCGCCATTCACAGCCATATTTTCCAATTCAGCGGGTATGTGCTGAAGCTGGCCAAGGAGATCGGCGTCCCGGTTCGTGTGTGCCACAGTCATACGGTGAATGCCGAACAGCGGATGACGCTGTTCCGCACCTTGTACCGCCACTACATGAAGTCGCTGATTTTAAAGCACAGCACGCATCTGATCGGCTGCTCCAGGCCGGCGTGCGAATCGCTTTTCGGGGCCCGCTGCTGGCAAGATACCCGCACGGAGCTGCTGCCTAATGCGATCAATCTGCTGCCCTACGAGCAGCTGCCTACGGATCGGAGCGGACTCAGGCAGCGGATCGGCGTGACCGACCCGTCGATTCCGGTGGTGGGGCATATCGGCCGGTTCAGCGAAGAGAAGAATCACCGTTTCCTTCTGGAAACTTTCTCCTTATTGGTTAAGGAGGTCCCCGAGGCGCAGCTCGTGCTTGTTGGAGACGGGAGATTGCGCGAGGAGATGGAGCGGCTTGCGGAAACGATGGGCATCCGGCGACAGGTACGTTTCCTGGGCGCCCGCAAAGATATTCCGGAAATTATCGGCGCTTTCGATGTGTTCCTGCTGCCGTCGTTATTCGAAGGCTTGGGCATTGTCGTCATCGAAGCTCAGGCCGGCGGCGTGCCCAGCCTCGTGTCGGAGCATGTACCGGCTGAAGCCGACCTCGGGTTCGGCATGGTGGAACATCTAAAGCTGCAGCCCGAGGTATGGGTCGACAAGATTACGGGAATACTGGGCCGTTCGGATGCGCCGGATTGGCCGACGAGGCATCGTTTCTTGAAAAAGCACGGCTACGATATCCGCGAGAGCATCCGACGGCTGGAGAACATTTATCATGCTTGAGCGGAAGGTAGAGCTGCCGCTTGCAAGGGATAACCCCTTGGCGCAAACGATGCTGCTGTGGATGTACGCCGTTTTGTTGATGCTGACGACCAAATGGGTAACCCAGTGGGACCTCGATGTCGGGCTTGTCTTTTTCTTTATTTTGCTGCTTCCCTTTTTCGCCATGTTGAAATGGCCCCACCAGCCGGCCGTTCTCTACATCGGACTCATGGTGATGCTGATCGGCAAAGGGATTTATGCCCTGACGACGGACCCATTATTCGGTCCAGACGCCAGAGGCTATTTCCGGCAGGTGACGTTTTATCCGCAGCTGGACGATTTTATCCGTTATGCGACGGAGCACATTACGACCAAGTGGCTGAATTCTTCGGCGTATCCGGTTTTCGGGCTGATGTACATGCCGTTTTATAAATTTCTGGATTTGGCCGATCCGCTGGTCATTATTACGTTTAATTCCTTTTTGCTCGTGCTGTGCTGCAATTTGACGTACCGGCTGAACGACAGGTTTTTCACGTACGAGCTTTCGGAGGCGGGCAAACGAACGTATAACGCGGTGCTGATTATCGGGCTGCTCGCAAGTCCGGCGTTGATGTATATGTCTTCCGTGTTCGGCAAAGACATCACGTGCGCCTTTCTGGGATTGCTGTGCACCCAGCTTTTATTAAACCGCCGATACCTTTTGTTCATCATCGTCTTGTTCTACACGACCATGCTGCGAGATTATTCGATCGTTTATATTTTATCCTTTTACTTGCTGTTCCGCCGAAGCTTCAAAATCTCTTTGCTCATGCTCATCGGTGCGCTGGGCGTGGTGTTTTTGAAAGTGGGGCCGGCCGGGCTTCTGAATTCCTTCATGCTCACAGTCTTTCTATTCATCTCTCCGAATCCGTTCAAAGCGTTCAATTGGGATATGGAGTTTGTGATGCGTACGGCGGAGGCGGTCTATATGATGATTTCGTTCGGGCTGTCAATGACGGTGTTTTTGCGCCATAAGGAAACGCGTTCGTTTTTTGCGATGTGCCTTATTCTGCTGCTCACCTTCGGCTGCACGCTGGTAATGGTCGGCTTCGTCACCGTGACCGAGCGCAATCTGGAGTACGGGGTAGGGACGATCGGGGATAACATGGTCCGGAAAAAAGTGCCTGTCGTGCCCATTCTGTACATGATGAACGCGTATACGCTCGCGTGGTTATTCAGGCCCAAAGCGGTTCATTCCAAGAAAGGAGAGGCTTGCCATCCGAGGAAGGGACAAATTTCATCGCTACAAAGGATTTCTAAACCTGCTTACGGCGCTATTCTCGATCGTTCCGAAGCCTCTGCTCAAGAGCTCGTGGCACGTGACCGATCTGCTGCCGGAGCCCCTAGGGCTCGCCACGCGCTACTGCCTTCTCAAACGGTTGATTCCGAAGTGCGGCGATAACGTATTCGTCGGCCGGTCCGTTGAGATTAAGCATTGGGAGAAGCTCTCTATCGGCAGCAATGTAAGCATACATAAACAGTGTTATCTGGATGCGGGGGGCGGCATTACGATCGATAACGACGTGTCGGTCGCGCATCAGACCTCGATGATTTCATTCGAGCACGCTTGGGATGACCCCGCCCTGCCAATTCGCGACAACCCGGTCAAATACGCGCCGATTACGATTCAATCGGACGTCTGGATCGGCTGCGGCTGCCGCATTCTGGCGGGCGTGGACATCGGCAGCAGGGCGGTGGTGGCCGCCGGAGCTGTCGTGACCAAACCGGTGCCGCCGCATACCGTTGTCGGCGGAGTCCCGGCAAAACCTATTAAATCTATCTGAGAGGGTCGAGGACCATGAAGGTATTATGGGCGCATGACCATACGTTTTATTTTAACGATTCCGGGAAATTTTTTTCCAGCGGTAAGCTGCCCTACTCGGTGTGGGAACGGTATTTGACCGTATTTGACGAAATTACGGTGGCGTCCCGGGCGAAAAAAATATCTTCGGACACGGAAATTGCAAATAAAAGCTTATCAAGCGGCAAAAATGTGGAATTTGTCGTGCTGCCTTCCCTCAGCAATCCGGTGAACAAGCTGACGAAAAAAGGCTATATCGAGCGCGTGCTGACCGAATCGATCGCGCAGTCGGATGCGGTGATCGCCCGGCTGCCAAGCGAAATCGGCTCGGAAGCGGTGGCGATCGCCAAGAAGCTCAAGAAGCCTTTTGCCGTGGAGATGGTCGCCTGCGCTTGGGATGCGCTGTGGAATTACGGCAATCTGCAAGGGAAGGCGTATGCGCCCATTGCGACGCTGAAGACGAAAGCGCAGGTGAAGGAAGCGCCGTTTGCCATCTACGTGACGAAGCAATTTTTGCAGCACCGGTATCCGAATACGAGCGGGTATACCGAAGGCTGCTCCGACGTGGAAATTCCGGAGCTGTGCCCCGAGGTAATGGAACGGCGACTCCGAAAAATCGAGGCCGGGGCGAAGCCCGTTATCCTGGGGCTGATCGGCAATCTGAACGGTAAAACGAAAGGCATTGCGACGGCGCTGGAGGCGTTGGCCCGGGTGAAGCCGAAGCTGCCGGCCTTCGAATTCCGGGTGCTCGGCGGAGGCGACAAGGAGCCGTGGGAAGCGCTGGCGGCTAACTTCGGCCTGCGGGAACACGTCCGCTTCGACGGCGTTCTGCAGAGCGGCGATGCCGTATTCGAGTGGCTGGATCAAGTGGATCTTTACCTGCAGCCGAGCTTCCAGGAAGGCTTGCCGAGAGCGACGGTCGAGGCGATGAGCCGGGGATGTCCGGTCATCGGATCGACAGCCGGGGGCATTCCGGAGCTTATCGATCCGCGGTATCTGCATAAGCCCGGCAATGACAAGCAGCTGGCCCGGCTGATCGAGCACTATATCTCCGATACGCGCTGGATGGCCGAACAAGCGCAAGCCAACTATCGGAAAGCGGGGAACTACACGAAAAACCAGCTGGATCAGGAACGGCAGGAATTTTGGGAAAAGTTTTCTCAATTCGTGAAGGAAGGGAAGGCGCAGCGATGAAAATTTTAGTCACCGGATCCGCAGGCTTTATCGGGTATCATCTATCGGCGAAGCTGCTTCAGGAAGGCTTCTCCGTGGTGGGGGTAGACTGCTTAAACGACTATTACGACGTCAGGCTGAAGGAAGACCGGTTAAACGGATTGTTAGAGTATGATGCCTATGCTCATTATAACTTCGACCTGCGCGATCAAAAGTCGCTTGATGCGCTGTTCGCTTCCCATGATTTTGCAGCGGTTATTCATCTTGCGGCCCAGGCCGGCGTGCGGTATTCCATGGTCAATCCGGGGGCGTACATCGACTCCAATATTACCGGCTTCCTGCATATGCTGGAAAGCTCCCGCAAACATCGCATTCCGCATCTCATCTATGCGTCCTCCAGCTCGGTTTACGGGGCGAATGTGAAAATGCCGTTCTCCGCGACCGATGCGGTCAATCATCCCGTCAGCCTGTATGCGGCCACGAAAAAAGCGAACGAGCTGATGGCCCATACGTACAGCCATCTGTACGGATTGCCGACGACGGGCTTGCGCTTCTTCACGGTGTACGGGCCTTGGGGAAGACCGGACATGGCGTATTTCTCGTTCACGAAGGCGATTATGGAGGGCAAGCCGATTCAAGTGTTTAACGAAGGCCAGATGATGCGCGATTTCACCTACATCGACGATATCGTGCAAGGCATCGTGCGTCTGCTGTTCCGTCCTCCGGCGCACAACGACAGCTGGAACCGGATGGAGCCGGACCCGTCCTCCTCGTACGCGCCCTATAAAATTTATAATATCGGCAACAACCGGCCTATTCCTTTGATGAAGTTCATTCATACGATCGAGGAATGTCTCGGCAAAGAGGCAGTAATCGAATTCAAGCCGATGCAGCCCGGCGACGTGCAGGCGACGTATGCCGATATCGACGAGCTGGCGCGCGAGGTCGGCTTCACGCCCAAGACCAGCATCGAGACCGGAATAAAGGCGTTTACCGATTGGTACTGCCAATATTATCGCGAGGTAACCGTATGAAAAAGGTCGCTCATATTTGCACAAGCGCCATCTCCCATAAAATTTTGGCAGACAAGATGGCGGTGCTGCAGAAGGCGGAATATGAGGTTCATCTGATTTCGTCTCCCGACGGTTATGACGAGGAGTTCATGAAACGATACCGCCTGAAGCTCCATTTCGTGCCGATGAACCGGAAAATTCATGTTTGGGACGATCTGCGTTCGATCCTTCAGATGCGTTCGCTGCTTCGTCGCGAGCGGTTCGATATCGTTCATACGCATACGGCGAAGGCCGGACTGATCGGCCGGGTAGCCGGGTGGCTGGCCCGGACGCCGATGATCCTGCATACGAGCCACGGACTGCCGTTTTTCGACGGACAGAAATGGATAGCCAGCTTCATCTACCGCAGCCTGGAGAGGCTGGGCGCGCTGTTCTGCGACGCGCTATCCTCGCAAAACCGCGAGGACATGGAGAAGCTGCGGGAGCTCGCGCCGGGCAAGTCGGTCTACTACGAGGGGAACGGCGTCGATTTGAACCGGCTGGACGAGTTCCGTTACCGTATCGATCAGGCCGAGCTGGACCGGGTGCGGCAGGAGTCGCTCATCCCCGAAGGAAAGAAAATCATCCTGATGGCGGCCCGGCTCGAGCCGGTAAAAGATCATGCCTTCCTGCTGGAGTCGCTTCGTCTGCTCAAAGACAAGCATGCGAATGACTTCTGCTGCGTCCTGGCCGGGAAAGGTCCGCTCGAAGCGGAAATCCGAAGGAAGATCGTGGAGCTGGGCCTCGAGGAGGAAGTGAGGCTGATCGGGCATCAGAGCTATATTTACCCTTGGATCAAGCTGGCGGATATCGTCGTGCTTTCGTCCGAGAAGGAAGGAATCCCCCGCTTTCTGATGGAAGCGATGGCCTTCTCCAAGCCGGCGGTAGGCAGCGACGTTCTCGGAACGAGGGAGCTGGTGAAGCATAACGAGACCGGATTTTTAGCCCCTTATAAGCAGCCCGAGCCGTTTGCCGACGCTCTGCACAAGCTGCTCGGAAGCGACGAGCTGTTAAAGCAATTTGGCAGCGAAGCGCGCAGCGTGATCGAGCGCGAATTTACGGAGCAGGCGGTCGTTGGGCGGCTGCACCGCATGTACGGGGAGATCGAGCAGAAGAAAACGGCCCGTAAACGAAAATCCGTGCAGCGCATCAAGCGCATGCTCGATTTCACCGCTGCTCTGACGGCGGTCATCACGTTCGCTCCTTTGTTCGTCCTTGTCGCGCTGCTGGTCCGCCTGAATCTGGGCTCGCCGGTGCTGTTCCGGCAGCAGCGTCCCGGGCTTCATGGCAAGCCGTTCCACGTGTGCAAGTTCCGCACGATGAACGACCGCAAGGACAGCAAGGGCGAGCTGCTGCCGGACGCCGAACGGCTGACCGCCTTCGGCAAGCTGCTGCGTAAAACAAGCATGGACGAGCTGCCTCAGCTGTTCAACGTGCTGCGCGGAGATATGAGTCTGATCGGTCCGAGGCCGCTCTTGATGGAATATTTGCCGTTATATACGGAGGAGCAGCAGAAGCGGCATTGGGTCCGTCCCGGCATTACCGGCTGGGCTCAGGTGAACGGAAGAAACGCGATCTCCTGGGAGGAGAAATTCTCGCTGGACGTCTGGTACACCGACCACCCGTCGCTGATGCTGGATGCGAAAATCCTATGGATGACGGTGAAAAAAGTATTCCGTGCCGACGGCGTTCAGCAGACGGGACATGCCACGACGAGCAAATTTACAGGCAACCGGAAGCTGGAGGGATTTTAGTATGAAAAAGCTCGTCCTGATCGGCGGAGGCGGTCATGGAAAGGTCGTCCTCGATGTGATGCGGGCCCAGGGGGACTATGAGCTGGCCGGGATCGGCGACGACAAATATACGCACAGCTTTAGGCAGGACGGCATCCTTCACGGGCCGGTTGCGGACATGGCGGGGCTGCTGCGGGAAGACGATTGCCGTCTGTTCATCGCTATCGGCAACAATCGCACCCGCCGTACTGTCATGGAGCGGCTCGGGTACCCCGAATCCCGCTACGCGGTGCTGATTCATCCGAGGGCGACGCTCGGAAGCGGGGTGACGATCGGCGGCGGTTCGGTCGTCATGCCGGGCGCGGTCATCAATCATGGGGCGCGGATCGGCGCTCAGTGCATCATCAACACCGGCGCCATCGTCGAGCACGAGAACGTTCTCGGAAGCTTCGTGCATATTTCTCCCTCCGCAGCCTTAGCGGGCGATGTCACGGTAGGAGACGGAACGCATATCGGGCTTGGCGCGAAAGTGATCGAAGGATTGACGATAGGCGGCTGGAGCACGCTCGGAGCGGGAGCGGTTGCCGCCCGCGACATTCCGGCTCAATGTACGGCCGTAGGCGTACCCGCCGAACCAATCAAATTCGCTGATCAACCGGATCAGCTTGGACAGAGGAGGGCGTAGCGAAATGTCGCCGAATCAAAGGATTTACCTGTCTCCCCCGCATATGGGGCAAGAAGAGCAGCAATGGGTGCAGCAAGCTTTCGCCACCAACTGGATCGCGCCATTAGGGCCCAACGTCGATGTCTTTGAGAAAGAGATTGCCGGGTATGTCGGAGCCAGCGGAGCTTTGGCTCTCAGTTCCGGTACGGCGGCCATCCACTTGGCTTTGCGGTTGCTTGGAGTCGGCGCTGGGGATACCGTGTTTTGCTCAAGCTTAACGTTTGTCGCCAGCGTAAATCCGGTGATGTATCAAGGGGCGGAGCCGGTCTTCATCGACTCCGAGCCGGAAAGCTGGAATATGTCTCCGCAGGCGCTGGAGTGCGCGCTGTCCGAAGCCAAGCGTGCCGGGAAGCTTCCGAAAGCGGTCGTTGTCGTCAATCTGTACGGGCAAAGCGCAGACATGGACCCGCTGCTTGATTTATGCGAACAATACGGCGTTCCCGTCATCGAGGATGCCGCCGAATCGCTGGGTGCGACGTACAAAGGGCGGGCCAGCGGAACGCTGGGCAGGTTCGGAGCCTTCTCGTTCAACGGTAACAAAATCATCACCACCTCGGGCGGAGGCATGCTGGTGTCGGACGACCTTGAAGCTTTGGAGAAGGCCAGATATTGGGCGACTCAGGCCCGGGACCCCGCACCGCATTACGAGCACAGCGAGGTCGGGTTCAACTACCGGATGAGCAACGTGCTCGCCGGCATCGGCATCGGCCAGCTTCATCAGCTTCCCAAGCGAATCGAAGCGAGGCGCGCCATCTTTGTGAACTACGTCGAAGCGCTTGGTTCTATGGAAGGCATCGAGTTTATGCCGGAGGCGTCCTTCGGCCAAGCGACTCGTTGGCTGACGGCATTGACCGTCGACCCGCAAGCTGCGAGAACGACGTCGGGGAACATCATCCGGGCGCTCGCGGAGGCGAACATCGAGTCCAGACCGGTGTGGAAGCCGATGCATCTGCAACCGCTGTTCCAAGGCTGCGCCTATTATCCGCATCGGGAGGGATACAGCGTATCCGATCGGCTGTTCGAGCAGGGCATTTGCCTGCCTTCCGGCTCCAGTCTGACCGAAACCGAGCAAGCGAAAGTGATTGAGATCGTCAAAACACTCGTATGCGGAGGTATGACTCATGAAATTGCGTAAAGCGATCATTCCGGCAGCAGGACTGGGAACGCGCTTCCTTCCTGCTACCAAAGCCCAACCGAAAGAAATGCTGCCGATTGTAGACAAGCCGACGATTCAATACATTATCGAAGAGGCGATTGCCTCCGGGATCGAAGATATCCTGATTATTAGTGGGCGAGGAAAGCGGGCCATCGAAGATCACTTCGACAAGTCGTTTGAGCTGGAAGAGACGCTGTCGAAGAAGGGCAAGAACAAGGAGCTGGAGCAAATTCAAGCGATCTCTGAGATGGCGAATATCCACTATATTCGTCAAAAAGAGCCGAAGGGTCTCGGTCACGCGATCTGGTGCGCGCGCAGCTTTGTCGGCGACGAGCCGTTTGCTGTATTGCTCGGTGATGACATCGTACAGTCGAGCGAGCCGTGCCTGAGCCAGCTCATTCGCGTCCATTCCCGGTACTCCTCCTCGGTCGTCGGCGTGCAAAAAGTAAACGACGAGGACGTGTCCAAATACGGGATCATCGCTCCCCGGGGATCGTCGATCGAGCCAGAGGTGTTCTTCCTGGAGACGCTGGTCGAGAAGCCTTCGAAAAAAGCGGCTCCTTCCAACTACGCCATCATGGGCCGGTACATTTTGACGCCAGACATTTTCGATATTTTGGAGAGTCTCCCGGTCGGTGCGGGCGGCGAAATCCAACTGACGGACGCGCTCAAGCGATTGAACGAGAAAAGGCCGGTCATCGCCTACAATTTCCAAGGGGCCCGGCACGACGTAGGGGACAAATTCGGCTTCATTAAAGCGACGTTGGACTTCGCGCTGCAGCGCGACGATCTGCGCAATGACGTGATGAACTATATCCGGACGCTGTACGAAAGCGAGCCTTCATTTTACAGTAAGGTGGCGAAATAAGTTATGCACAATATAACCGTGATTGGTACGGGATATGTCGGTCTGGTGTCGGGAACGTGCTTTGCCGAAATTGGCAACCGCATCATCTGCTGCGATGTGAACAAGGACAAAATCGCCATGCTGCAAAACGGCGAGATTCCCATCTACGAGCCGGGCTTAAAGGAGCTAGTCGCGAAGAACGTGGCGGAAAACCGTCTTTTCTTCACCTCCGAAGTCGGCGAGGCCATTGAAGATTCCGACATCATTTATATTGCGGTCGGCACGCCTATGGCGGAGAACGGCGAAGCGGATATGCGCTACGTGAAGGAAGTAGCCAAAACGATCGGCAAGCATTTGAACACGTACAAAATTATCGTCAACAAGAGTACGGTGCCGGTCGGTACGGGAGAGCTGGTGCGGACGATCGTCGCCAACAACCGGATCAACGAACGCGTTCATTTTGACGTCGTGTCCAACCCCGAGTTTCTGCGCGAAGGCTCGGCGATTGCGGATTGCATGAACATGGAGCGGGCGGTGATCGGGGCGACGAGCGACAAGGCGGCCAAGATCATCGCGAAGCTGCACGAACCGCTGCAGACGAAAATCTTCATTACGGACCTGCAAAGCGCAGAGATGATCAAATATGCGGCCAACGCATTTCTGGCCACTAAAATTTCGTTTATCAACGCCATCGCCAATCTGTGCGAGCGAGTCGGGGCCGACGTGACCCAGGTGTCGGAGGGCATGGGGATGGACAGCCGGATCGGCGGGAAATTTTTGCAGGCCGGCATCGGCTACGGAGGCTCCTGCTTTCCGAAGGATACGTTTGCGCTCGCCCATATGGCCGATCAGGCCGGGTATGATTTTACATTGCTGAAATCCGTCATCTCTACGAACGAGGCGCAGCCGTACGTGATGCTGAAGAAGCTGCAGGATTTGTTCGGCGACTATGCGGGAAGGCGGATTGCGGTGCTCGGGCTCGCCTTTAAACCGAACACGGACGATATGCGCTGCGCTCCGTCGCTTGTCATTATCGACGAGCTGGTGAAAAAAGGCGCTATCGTGCAAGCGTACGATCCGATCGCCATTCCGAACGCCCGGGCGCTGCTGCCTGCCGAGGTGGCCTATTTTGACAGCGTTGAGGCGGCAGTGACGGATTGCGACGCCTGCCTGATTTTAACCGAGTGGGATGAGATTGCAGGCATGGATCTTGCTTCCGTTCGCAAGCTTTTGAAATATCCGTTCCTGGTGGACGGGCGCAACTGCTTCTCGCTCCAGGAAATATACGAACACGGCTTTGTTTACCATTCGGTTGGCAGGCCGGCAGTATTGACGGCTAGGAGTGAATCTCATCCGGTCAATTACTAAGCTCCTTACCCTTGTTCCTGTGTTGCTGTGGACGCTGCTTATTTTTCACTTCTCTTCCCAGTCCTACCATGAGCAGAGTATACAGCCAATGTTACATAAATGGTTCACGAAGGAGGGGATGCTTAGCGTCGTACCTGAAATGACCATTCACTATCATCATTCTACGATTGAAGCCAGGAAGCAGCCGTTTGAATTTATCGAGTTTTTGTTTCGTAAAGGTTCGCATTTGTTTATGTACGCGATGCTGGCGGTTTGTGCCTTGTTCGCGCTGGTTCAAACCCGATGGAAGCGTGGCTTCAAGCTATTGCTTGCGATCGTTTATGTGATTGGCATAGCTTCGGCGGACGAATGGAATCAAGCGAGAAGTGTAGAGCGTACCAGCGCAATGCAGGATATTGTATTGGATTCAATCGGCGGATTCCTTGGCTTGGTGGTTCTCATCCTATGCCTGGCGATGTTCCGCAAAATCAAACGGAACAGTGCGCTTCGAAGAGGGGAGGTTCCATGAAAGCGAGAATGAAAAAGGCCTTAGTAGTCGGGACAACGGTTGTATTGCTGCTGCTTGCCGGCGGATATTGGGCGCTTCATGTGGTGCAGGAACGGATGACGGCGGCTCTTGCCAGTCTGGCGGAAGAAGCGCCGGCGGGGAAGCGGCCGGTGAACGATTCGGAGAAGTGGACGGAAACGGCTGGCCAAGCTCCAGCCTCCGAGCAGTCTCCGGTATCGCAGCAGAAGCCGGGCGATTCCCCGGCACCGTCGGGGAAAGCGGAGCAGGCTAAGTCGCCAGCGCAGGCACCGGCCACGGTCCCGCAGGCAGCTGGCAAGTCGTCCGACCCGAAGTCGGGAAGTACAGGCTATAAGGCTGAAATATCCGAAGGCAAAGCGAAGGAAGTGCAGGATCAAATTTCGCTGGCCGAGCAAGTCAAAATTACAACGGTGCTGCTTAAAAAGTTGGATGGAAATGATTTAAAACAATTGAAAAATATGTTAAACAAAGGCGTTTCCTTGGAGGATAAAAGGAAAGCCAAGGCCATGATCTTGGAAAGGCTTTCGGAAGAGGAGTACGACGAGCTAATTGCGATTGCTTCGAAATACGGTTTGAGCAAGGGCAAAAGCTACGAGGAGTCTCTTCGGGAGAAAAAATGAGCTCTATGTAACTTTATAAAATTTAGGGAGAGAAAGCTATGAAAAAAAGGAACGCCACCTTGACAAAGTTTCTTGCAGTCGTGATCGCGGCAGCCTTGACGACGCCGGCACTATCTGCACCGAAAGCCGAAGCGGCATCGCTAACATTTGAGAACCAGTCGCCGCTGGTTCATTTTAACGGACCTACCGTGGTCAACTTGAATGTTCTCTTCGGGGAACAGTTTAATCTGGACAAATGGTTCGAGACGAATTTTGGCTGGAGCACTCCAAAACCGCCAAAGAAAGATAAGGAAAAGGAACAGCAGGAGAAAGAGAAGCGGGAAAAAGAGCGATTAGAGAAAGAAAAGCAGGAGAGAGAGAAGCGGGAAAAGGAACGGCTAGAGAAAGAGAAGCAAGAGAAAGAAAAGCAGGAGAAAGAGCGGCTAGAGAAGGAAAAGCAGGAAAAAGAAAAGCAAGAGAAAGAAAAACAGGAGAAAGAGAAGCAAGAAAAAGAAAAGCAGGATAAGGAAAACGGTAAAGGCAATGGCAACGACAATGGTAATGGCAACGGAAATGGAAATGGAAATGGAAACGGTAAGGGTAATGGCAATGGAAACGGCAACGGTAACGGGAATGGTAACGGAAACGACAACGACAACGACAACGGTAATGGAAATGGTAAAGATAAGGAGAAGGATAAAGAGTACAAGGAAATCACGAAAAATGCGACTCAGCAGCTCATCCATCTCCGTAATGAAAGCAAACAGGAATTGATGGGGATCGCCATTCAAGCTAAGCAGGCGAAAAACTCCAAGGAAAGAGCAAGGCTTTACCAGCAGGGAGAAAGCACGTTTAACGAAAAAACAGCTCAATTCAACGCCATTCTCGATAGCGTAAGAAGTGAGTTGGAGTCTAAAGGCTTCAGCACGGATATCATCAACGAATATCAAGACGAGTTTAACAATGAAGTTCAAATGGGACAAAGCCTGCTTCAAGCTCTCGTACATTAACCATCGGGAACCGGCGATCACCTTCTGGTATCGCCGGTTTTTTTTCGTATCCGGCCGGAAAGCAGACGCTTTTCAGGTATGAAATGTTAGCGCGAACCGCAAAATACAGGTAGTTCACGATAAGGAGGGAATTCGAATGAGCCAAGTGCATGATCATGCAGGCAATGCCGAACTGGAGGATCTGGGCACTCATGCGGCCGGGGCTACTGACCTGCACCAGACGCGGACGACCGAGCAGGCCGTGCAGATCGATCCGCCGGTTGCCGGAAGCCCGGGCCCAATTGACCGCCGCGAGGAACGCTTCGACGTGAAAAAGAACGAAGGTTCCGTTTAGCGACGGTTCGAACCGGATAATCCCGCAAAAAAACGAAGAACAGCGTACCGGAACGAACCGGGCCTGTTCTTTTTTCGTTATTCCTCGTCGGCAAAAAGCTCTCTAAGCATGCGTTTCCGATTATGCAGAAATTGCTTCATAATGATATAGTGATCGGTTTCTTCCACATTTATGTGCTCGATACCATCCGGCGTCAAATAATAAGCGAGAGCATCCGGATAACCCATCAGAATGGGCGAATGCGTCGAGATGATGAACTGCGAGTTCTTCTTGACCAGCGTGTGGATGCGGGCGAGCATGGACATTTGCTTCAAGGGAGATAGCGCCGCTTCCGGCTCGTCCAGAATATACAGCCCGTTGCCTCCGAAACGGTGAAGGAAGGCCGCAAAAAACGATTCGCCGTGCGACTGCTCGTGCAGCGATTTGCCCCCGTATGAATTGATGATCGGAGGGGCGGGCGATGGTTCGCTATCCAACCGATCGATATGGGTCGCGAGGTTGTAGTAGGTTTCCGCCCGGAAGAAGAAGCCGTCCCTTGGCCTATCGATCCCGCGCACCAGACGGATATGCCGGTGCAGCTCCGAGTGGGATTCGTGCGTCGCGAAATTGAAGTTCAAGCTGCCGCCTTCGGGATTGAAGCCCCAGGCAACGGCGATGGCTTCGAGCAGCGTGGACTTGCCCATGCCATTCTCGCCGATGATGTAGGTGACCTTGGGATGGAAGCGCAAGGTGGTCAACTGGCGCAAAGCCGGAAGGTGAAACGGATATTCGGCAAAAGACGGCACGTTTTCCCGCCTCAGCTCCATACTTCTCACAAACGGATTTTTATCATAGATTCCCATAAAGTAGTGCCTCCTTCCAGTTGATCACTGATTCTATTATACAGAAAAGCCGGCTGCCGCGCTTCCTGATGGCTATCACAATTTGAAACCGGCGTCGAGATAACAAGTACGCATTGAAACCGGCGTCGAGATAACAAGTACGCAAGGACATCCCACCACCAGCGCCTGTTGCGTAACAAAACACCCCGTCGGCTAGCGTATAACCCGACGAAACGAAATGCTTTCCGGGCATGATTTGAAAAATTTGATGAAAAAATATAGACTAACTCCATTATCGACACCTCAAGCTGGAAGAAGGAGAGTATCATGGAACACATCATTAGAGACGGCTACAAATTAGCGATTTTAGAGCAAGGAGCGAAAGAAAACACGCCTATTTTTGTAATCGGCAGCGCAATTTATTATCCAAGATTGTTCGCGCATGACGTTTTTGCCGATCTGCATCTCGTTTTTATCGATCATCGAGGCTTTGCAAAGCCCGCACACGATAATGCACCGTATTCGCTTGATGATATTGTAGAAGATATTGAAGCGATGCGTGTGAAATTGAACCTTCCAGAAGTCATTCTGTTCGGGCATTCCGGACACGGATTTATGGCGATGGCTTACGCCAATAAATATCCTGAGCGGGTATCAGCAGTGATACTGGCTAATCTTGCGCCAACGAATGCGAAGGAGCGGCAGGAGGGGAGTATTGCCTATTTTGAACAAACAGCGGATGAGGCGAGAAAGCAGTATTTTTACACGGAAATCGCCAAGCTGGAAAATGACATTAAACAAGATCCGGAGCACCGGTTCAGCCATATGAATATTCGTATGCAGGCGCATAGCTTTTATCAGTACGACTTTAATGGTGCGTATTTATGGGACGATGTGGTAAACAATATGCCGGCTCTGGATTACCTATGGGGAGTAGAATTTGCTGCATTCGACACACAATCCGCCCTGCAGCATCTTAAAGCCCCTTGTCTGCTCATGTTAAGCGTGTATGATTATTTAGTTTCTCCAATTTCGCTCTGGGATGCCTATCTTGAAAAAGTGCCGTCGATCAAAAAGGTCGTTTTCGAAAAAAGCGGGCACAATCCGATGCTGGAGGAACCGGAAAAATTTGCGCAAACGCTTCGCTCTTTCATTGCCGGCCTGTAGACCGCCGTTTCGGCGGTGAGCAACGGCCAGTCTTCGCTTGTTCCGGGCAAGCACAACTTCATACGATTAAAAAATGTATGAACCGAAAAAAGCAGCCGTCCCGCTTTGAAGCGAGCCGACTGCTTTTTTGGTTTGGATGAGAATCAAGCCTGATTAAGGATTAAGTACGTATACCTGCACATTCTGCATACCGAAGAGTTTGGCTTGAGCGCGGCTCTCGGGAAGGAAAATATCGATCCTGTTGCCTTTTATCGCGCCTCCGGTATCCGTCGCTGTGGCGTACAAGCCGTTAGCGGGCAGGCCCATGTAGGAGTAGCCTTTGATCAATACCTTGGAACCGAGCGGAATGACCGAAGGATCTACGGCGATCGTTCCAAGTCTCAAGGGGTTGCCCATATAATCGACTGGGCCATATCCGCCGTTCTCTGCAGGAGACGCAGTGTAGGCTGTCGCATTGACTTCGATCATTTTGCTGTAAGCCGGTGCCGCTGCGGGCGCCTGGGCCGTTTGAACGGCTGCGCTTGGGCGATACCAAGCGGGCGCGTGATAATTGCCGTCGGCGCCGAGAATGGCGATGCGGTTTTGATTGTCCCATTGCGTCTGAATGTCGAACGAATCCGAGATTAGGCGGACCGGCACATAGACGCGGCCGTCGACGAATTCCGCGGCGCTTTCGAGCTGCTTGCGCTGCCCGTTGACCGAAACCGATTTATTGCCGGTTTGCAGCGAAAGGCTGTTTTTATCGTCTTTGATTGTAATTCTGATCTCGGAACCGGCAGGCTCCCAATTAAGCTGGTAGCCGAGTTTGTCCGCGACGACGCGCGCCGGAACTTGAAGCTTGTGATTCTCATCCACAAACGGCTGGGCGTCCGGAAACTGCACCAGCTTGTCGTTCACCTGAACCTTGATATCTTCCGCCAGACGTACCGGTTCATCGGCATAGGCCGCCGGAGCCCAGACGGGCAGGATCGCAGGCAGTGTGAACAGGCATGCAAGAAGCACGCTTTTCAAACCGAATTTCATATTCTTTTTCCCTCCTGTAAGCCTCCGAGGTTAGTTGTCGGGTTCGGGAAGAGGTAGCTCCCTAGCCTGCGAACCTTGCGGTCCTGCGGCATTCACCCCATGTATTGCGTCCCCCGTACGTACACAAAATTTGCTGTGCGATTCGGCTTTTAAGAATTTACCACAGGCTCGTTGCTGGTATCAATGCATAAAATCATCCATCAACTTCCGGAAAATAGCAGAGCTTTTTCCTCCCGGGCAGGAATGCGGTACAATAAAAGAGTGTTCGGGGGCATCAGTTGATTTGGGACGGTCCTGGTCCCGGGAAAGGAGCAGCGCCATGTATAAGCGGGATTATATTTTACGGATGATCGAACAAGCGGCGGAAATGCTGCATAAAGTGATGTTTCATCGGCGGAATCAACAGCTGCGGGAAGCGATGGAGCTGTTGAACCAAGCGATGCGGCAGCTGCTCGGCGTCGGCTCGAAGCTGGTCCATGCGCTGTCGGTCAAAGATTTGCTGGCACTGCTGTCCAAAGACGGCGAAATCGATCAGGGAAAAGTGCTTGTATGCGGAGACATGCTCAACGCGCAGGCGGCTTTGCACGCGGACTCCGGAGAAGAGGCGGCGGCCAGAGCGGCGGCGGCTAAATCCCTGGAGCTGCTGTTAATGGCCAGAGAGCTGGATGCGCGCGATGAACTGCGCGAGGATTTCACAGACCGGATTGAGTCCGCGCTTGCCTTGGTTGGACGGACTCCTAAGTCTGCGAGTTTGCTGAAGGTGCTTATCCCTTATTATGAAGCAAGCGGCCGATATGGGCGGGCGGAGGATGCGGTTTTCCATTTATTGGACGAGTTGGAACGGACGAAGGAAACCGAGGAGCGGCTTGAACAGCTAGGATTCGGCATACGGATGTACGAACGATGGCTGGGCTTGGATTCGGTAGCGCTGGAGCAGGGCAACTTGTCGAAAGAAGAAGTGGAAGACGGGCTGAACGAGTTGATTCGCATAAAAAAGAGCATTTTGGAGCAAGGATAAGTCGTACGCTTTTTTGTGCGAAAATGCGAACTATTTCTGTTTTAAATAAAAAAATGTTCGTCTTTTGGAGTTGACATGCGGTGTTAAAGGCTGTTAAACTAAAGAGGATGAAAGCCTTAACAAAATCGAATAGTCTCGTATAATGTCGGGAATATGGCCCGAAAGTTTCTACCCGAAAACCTTAAATTTTTGGACTACGAGTGAGCGAAGTTTCAGGGGTCGGCATAAGCATGCCAGACCTTAGCTTGCGCTTGTGGAGTATTCTTGTCGTCCTGCCGATAGACTGCGCTTGTCAGTACTATCCAATGGGCGTTTTGTTTTTTTCTTCTATAAATATGGGTCAAACATCGATGCGACCGACACGGAGGTTACCAATGTCTGTTCTTGTTGGAGTCATTATGGGCAGCCAGTCTGACTGGGAAACGATGAAGCATGCTTGCGACGTGCTGGACGAGCTCGAAGTGCCTTATGAAAAGAAAGTCGTTTCCGCTCACCGGACGCCCGACCTGATGTTCGAGTACGCGGCATCGGCAGCGGACCGCGGATTGAAGGTCATTATTGCCGGAGCCGGCGGTGCGGCGCATTTGCCGGGCATGGTGGCGGCGAAGACGGTGCTGCCGGTGATCGGCGTGCCGGTGAAATCATCCACGCTGAACGGCCTCGATTCGCTGTTATCCATCGTTCAGATGCCGGGCGGCATTCCGGTCGGCACTGTGGCGATCGGGCATGCCGGAGCGACGAATGCAGGGCTGCTGGCCGCTCAAATGCTCGGCGCCTTCGATCCGGCGCTCCAGCGCAAAGTAGTGGAGCGCCGCGAAAAAATCGCTCAGACCGTTATTGAAAAGAGCGTGCTGGAATGACACGGCAGACCGATCAAAACCGAACGTACGACCCATCGAAAGTATTGCCCCCCGGCGCTGCGATTGGCGTGCTTGGGGGAGGTCAGCTCGGACGGATGATGGCTCTAGCGGGAAGTGCTATGGGCTACCGGTTCGTAACGCTGGACCCGACGCCGGATTCGCCTTGCGGCCAAGTGGCCGACCGGCAAATTGTCGCGCCTTATCATGATGTCGATGCCGCACGGCAGCTTGCGGAGCTGGCCGATGTCATCACCTATGAGTTCGAGAACGTGGACGCCGATGTGACCAAGCTGCTGATGGCCGAGTCGTATGTGCCGCAAGGCAGCAAGCTGCTGTACACGACGCAGCATCGGCTGCGCGAGAAGCGGGCGATTGAAGCCGCAGGCGTCAAGGTCGCGCCGTATGCCGAAATCGGCAGCGCGGAAGAGCTGCGCGAAGCGGTCCGACGCTTTGGCACGCCGTGCGTGCTCAAGACGGCGACGGGCGGGTACGACGGCAAAGGGCAGTGGGTGATCCGCTCGCTGGACGAAGTGCAGGAAGCGTACGATACGTTAAGCCGGGCCCGGACGGAGCTTGTGCTGGAGCAGTTCGTTCATTTCACGAAGGAGCTGTCGGTCATTGCGGCCCGCAGCCCTCGTGGGGAAGTCAGAGCTTTTCCCGCTGCGGAGAATGTGCATGTGAACAACATTTTACACTTGTCCGTCGTACCGGCGAGAGTGCCGGAAGAGGTGCAGCGGGAAGCGGAGCGGATGGCGCTGCGGATCGCCGAGGAGCTGGATGTGATCGGGCTCATTGCCGTCGAGCTGTTCCTTACCGCAGATAGCGAGCTGTTCGTCAACGAGCTGGCGCCGCGTCCGCATAACTCCGGTCATTTTACGATGGAGGCGTGCCGGACGTCGCAGTTCGAGCAGCATGTGCGGGCGATCGCGAACCTGCCGCTTGGAGACCCCGCGCTGATGACGCCGGTCGTCATGGTCAATGTGTTGGGCGAGCATGTGCAGCCGCTGCTGGACTGGATCGTCAAGCCGGAAGCGGAGCAGGTGCCGGGCGTGACGGCGAAGGTGCATTTGTACGGGAAGCAGGAAGCCAAAGCCGGCCGCAAGATGGGCCATGTGAACTTGCTCGCGGCCTCGCATGAGGCGGCATTCGATTGGATAGAGGCTTCAAAAATATGGGAAGCTATAGAATAGAAAGATAAAAGCGGAGGATGGAGAAACCATGATCGAACGTTATACGAGACCTGAGATGGGCGGCATTTGGACGGAAGAAAACAAATTTAAAGCATGGCTCGAAGTCGAGATTCTTTCCTGCGAAGCGTGGGCGGAGCTGGGCGTGATTCCGAAGGGAGACGTCGCCGAGCTGCGCAAAAACGCAGGCTTCAACATCGACCGCATCTACGAAATCGAGCAGGAGACGCGCCACGATGTGATCGCCTTCACCCGTGCGGTATCCGAGACGCTTGGACCGGAGCGGAAATGGGTGCATTACGGCTTAACTTCTACGGACGTGGTCGATACGGCACTCGGTTACTTGCTGAAGCAGGCCAACACGATTCTGGAGAAGGATTTGCTGAACTTCATCGAGATTTTGAAGGACAAAGCTGTCGCTTACAAAGATACGGCGATGATGGGACGGACGCACGGCGTGCATGCCGAGCCGACGACGTTCGGGCTGAAAATGGCGCTGTGGTACGAGGAAATGAAACGCAATCTGGAACGTTTCCGCTTTGCGGCGGATGGCGTGCAGTTCGGCAAAATTTCCGGCGCGGTAGGTACGTACGCGAACATCGATCCGTTCGTCGAGGAATATGTGTGCAGCAAGCTCGGCACGAAGCCGGCGCCGATCTCTACGCAGACGCTGCAGCGCGACCGTCACGCGGAGTACATGGCGACGCTGGCGCTGATCGCGACCTCGCTCGACAAATTCGCGACGGAAATCCGCGCGCTGCAGAAGAGCGAATTCCGCGAGGTGGAGGAGCCGTTCGCCAAGGGGCAAAAAGGGTCGTCCGCCATGCCGCACAAGCGCAATCCGATCGGCTGCGAGAGCATCTCCGGCCTGGCGCGGGTCATCCGCGGCCATATGGTTTCCGCTTACGAGAACGTGACGCTGTGGCATGAGCGCGATATTTCGCACTCCTCGGTCGAGCGGATTATTTTGCCGGATGCGACGATTCTGCTCAACTATATGCTGAACCGCCTGGGCAACATCGTCAAGAACCTGACGGTGTTCCCAGAAAATATGAAGCGCAACATGCAAAGCACGTACGGCGTACCGTTCTCCGGCCGCGTCATGACGAAGCTGATCGACAAAGGCTTCAGCCGCGAGCAAGCATACGATACGGTGCAGCCGCGCGCGATGCAGGCGTGGGAAGAGCAGCGCTCGTTCCGCGACATTATCGAGAACACGCCGGCGATCCGGGAGCATCTGAGCCTGGAAGAGATCGGGGACGCGTTCAATCCGAGCTGGCATTTGAAGCATGTCGATACGATTTTCAAGCGTCTCGGCTTGAGCTGATCTAAAATGGGGGAGGCCTGACGAAGCGATGAGTGGAACGACGACAACGGCCATTTCGAGCGCCGAGCCTTACGTGAAGGCTCCGCTGCTCTACAAAGGCAAGGTCCGGGAGCTGTACGATCTCGGCGAGCACTACCTGATCGCGGTCACCGACCGCATCTCCGCGTTCGATTGGGTGCTGAGCCCGGCGGTGCCGGACAAAGGTAACGTGCTGAATTCGCTCAGCCGCTTCTGGTTCGAGCAGACGGCAGGCATCCAGCCGAATCATCTGGTACATGCCGACGTGGACCGGCTCGGGGAACTGATCACGGATCGCGAAATCATGAAAGACCGGTTCATGGTCACGAAAAAGGCGCAGCGGATCGACATCGAATGCGTTGTGCGCGGCTATATTACCGGCGGCGGCTGGCGGCAGTACCAGCAAACCGGTGAAGTAAACGGGCACAAGCTGCCGGCAGGCATGCGCAAAAACGAGCGGTTTCCGCAGCCGATTTTCACGCCTGCCGCGAAGAACGACGTCGGCCATGACGAGGACATCTCGATCGAACGGATGACCGAGCTGGTCGGCGCGGAGCTGACGCAGCAGCTTCAGGAGAAAAGCATCCGGCTGTATGAGTTTGCACGGGAGTTTTGCGAGGCGCGCGGCATTATTTTGGCGGATACGAAGTTCGAATTCGGCCTGATCGACGGCGAAATCATCTTGATTGACGAAATTTTCACGCCGGATTCCTCCCGCTTCTGGGACAAAAGCAAGTACGAGCTCGACATCGAGATCGACGGCATGGATAAAGAGCCGGTCCGGACGTATTTGTCCGGCACCGATTGGGACAAAAACAGCGAGCCGGACCCGCTTCCGCCGCATGTGGTGGAGGAGACTTCCCGGCGTTACCGCGATATCTACAACCGTTTGGTGCAAGGGTAAGCTGGCTTGCCGGGGCGGCAAGCCGCCGCTCCGCGGATAACGCGCTTCAGGATAGGCCTAAAATGATTAACTTAATGTGGGAGGTACTTTTCCTAATGTTCAAAGCAACGGTATACGTAACGATCAAGCAAAGCGTTCTGGATGTGCAAGGAACCGCCGTACAGGGCGCGCTCCACTCGATGGGCTTCGATGAAGTGGAGAAGGTGAGAATCGGCAAATATTTGGAAGTGGAACTGAACACAAACGACCGGGCTGCGGCGGAAGAGCGGTTGAAAGCGATGTGCGAAAAGCTGCTCGCGAACACCGTCATCGAGGATTACCGTTTCGAGCTGGTACAGGGTTAATCAAAAGGAGGCGCGCGTGATGAATTTCGCGGTGTTGGTATTCCCAGGCTCCAACTGCGATATCGACTGCTACAAAGCGGTAGAGGATACGGTCGGACAGCCAGTGGATTACGTTTGGCATACGGAAACGGACTTATCGAAATATGATTGCATTCTTATTCCCGGCGGCTTCTCGTACGGCGACTACCTGCGCTGCGGCGCGATTGCCCGCTTTGCCCCGGTGATGAGTGCTTTGGTGAAAGCGGCGGAGGAAGGGAAATATATTCTGGGCATTTGCAACGGCTTCCAGATTTTGCTGGAATCGGGTCTGCTGCCAGGGGCGATGCTCCGCAACCAGTCGCTCAAATTCCGCTGCCATGCGGCGATGCTGCAGGTGGAAAATACGAACACGCCGTTTACTTCGGATTATACAAAGGGCGAGCTGATCAACATTCCGATCGCCCACGGCGAAGGCAACTATTATTGCGACGAGGCGACGCTGGCGGAGCTGAAAGCGAACAACCAGATCGTGTTTCGTTACGAAGCGGGCAACAACCCGAACGGTTCGGTCGACGATATTGCGGGCATCTGCAACCGGGCGGGCAACGTGCTGGGCATGATGCCGCATCCGGAGCGGGCGGTGCATGAGCTGCTCGGCTCGGCGGACGGACGGAAGATGTTTACATCGATTTTGAGCACCTGGAGGGAGAAGCATGGCGCAGCAGCTATCGGCTAAGGAACCAACGGCAGAGCAAATTGCCGAGCAGCAGATTTACAAGCAGTTCGGCGTATCGGATGCGGAGTATGACAAAATTTGCGGGTTTTTGGGCCGGAAGCCGAACTACGTCGAGATCGGCGTGTTCAGCGTCATGTGGTCCGAGCACTGCTCCTATAAAAACTCGAAGGCGGTTCTCCGCAAATTCCCGACAAGCGGACCGCGCGTCCTGATGGGACCGGGCGAAGGCGCGGGTATCGTCGATATCGGCGACAATCAGGCGGTTGTGTTCAAAATCGAAAGCCATAACCACCCTTCGGCAGTCGAGCCTTACCAAGGCGCAGCGACGGGAGTCGGCGGTATTATCCGCGATATTTTCTCGATGGGCGCACGCCCGGTGGCGGTATTGAACAGCTTGCGTTTCGGGCGTCTTACCAATGATCGCGTCAAATATTTGTTCGAGCACGTCGTGTCGGGGATTGCCGGGTACGGCAACTGCATCGGCATTCCGACGGTCGGCGGCGAAGTCATGTTCGACGAGAGCTACGAAGGCAACCCGCTCGTCAATGCGATGTGCGTCGGTCTGATCGATCACGACAAAATCCAAAAGGGCGTCGCCAAAGGCGTCGGCAACCCGGTCTTCTACGTCGGCCCGGCGACGGGACGCGACGGCATTCATGGCGCGACGTTCGCCTCCGAGGATTTGACGGCGGAGTCCGAAGCGAAGCGTTCGGCGGTACAGGTCGGCGATCCGTTCATGGAGAAGCTTGTACTGGAAGCGTGCCTGGAACTGATCAATTCCGGCATCGTCGTCGGCATTCAGGATATGGGCGCCGCAGGCTTGACCTGCTCCAGCTCGGAGATGGCGAGCAAGGCCGGCAACGGCATGGAGCTGTATCTGGACGAGGTGCCGCAGCGCGAAGAAGGCATGACGCCTTACGAGATGATGCTGTCCGAGTCGCAGGAGCGGATGCTGTTCGTCGTGAAGCCGGAGCATGAGGCGCAGGCAAAAGCGATTTTCGAGCGTTGGGGACTGCACTGCGCGAAGGTGGGCAAAGTGACCGACGACGGCAACCTGAAGCTGTTCCATAAGGGCGAGCTGGTCGGTGACATGCCGGTCAAAGCGCTTGTAGACGATTGCCCGATGTATCACAAGCCTTCCGCCGTACCTGCTTATTATGAGGAGAACGGCAAGATCGACACGCTTCGTTACCCGGAAGTGACGGATTTGAACGGCGCGCTCAAGCAGGTGCTGGCTTCCCCTACGGTAGCGAACAAAGAGTGGATTTATAACCAATACGATTATATGGTGCGTACCAGCACGGCGGTTCAGCCGGGCTCCGACGCGGCGGTCGTGACCATTCGCGGCTCCCGCAAGGCGCTGTCCATGTCCACGGATTGCAACGGACGCTTTGTATATCTCGATCCGGAAGTCGGCGGACGCATCGCCGTGGCGGAAGCGGCGCGCAACAACGTTTGCTCCGGCGCGGAGCCGCTGGCGATTACGGACAACCTGAACTTCGGCAGCCCGGAAAAGCCGGACATTTTCTGGCAGCTGGAGAAATCCGTCGACGGCATGGCCGAAGCTTGCCGCAAGCTGAATACGCCGGTCATCGGCGGCAACGTCAGCTTGTACAACGAGAACGCCAAAGGTGCGATTTATCCGACGCCGGTCGTCGGGATGGTCGGCTTGGTGCATGACACCGACCATATTACGACGCAGGGCTTTAAGCGCGAAGGCGACGTGATCCTGGTGCTAGGCGAGACGAAAGCGGAGCTGGGCGGCAGCGAATTCCAATATGTCGTTCATGGCGTAACGGAAGGCCGTCCGCCGCAAATTGATCTGGATGTGGAAAAAACACTGCTGGATGCGGTGCTGACGGCGATTCAGCAAGGGCTGGTCGCTTCCGCGCACGACTTGTCCGAAGGCGGACTGGCCGTCGCGCTGGCCGAGAGCTGCATGAGCGGTCGTCTCGGGGCTCAGGCGAACTTCGCTTCGGAGCTGCGTCCGGATATTGCGCTGTTCAGCGAGAGCCAATCCCGCATTCTGCTTAGCGCAGCCCCGGACAAAGCCGAAGCGCTGCAAAAGCTTCTCGCAGAGCGCGGCGTGCCGGTGCAAGCGCTCGGTACGGTCGGCGGCAGCTCGCTGCAGCTTCAAGTCAATGGAAAACCGGTTATTGATGCATCTGTGACGGAACTAGAAAAGGTTTGGAAGGATGCGATTCCATGTCTGATGAACAGCTGATCGGCGGACAGGGAGAAGAGGCAGCGAAAATCGTTCGTTCGGCTTCCGGAGTGGCAATGCCACTCTGGACCGGGCGCTACTATAACGAAGGCCATACCGGCCAGGACAGCATTATGGACAAGCTGGGGGAAGAGTGCGGAGTATTCGGCGTGTTCGGGCATCCCGAAGCCGCTTCGCTCTCGTACTACGGCCTCCATGCGCTGCAGCACCGCGGGCAGGAAAGCGCGGGCATCTGCGTAGCGAACGGCGAGTCGTTTCATTATCACCGCGGCATGGGGCTTGTAAAAGAAGTGTTCAACAACGACAACCTCGCCCCCATGATCGGGAGCGCGTCGATCGGACACGTGCGTTATTCGACAGCGGGCGAAAGCAAGCTGGCCAATGCGCAGCCGCTCGTGTTCAAATACCGCGGAGGCGATCTGGCGATTGCCACCAACGGCAACTTGACCAATGCGCCGCAAATCAAGGATCAGCTGGAAAAAGAAGGGTCGATTTTCCAAACGACCAGCGATACGGAAGTCGTAGCGCACTTGATCGCCCGCTCGAAGCAGAACGATATCGTCTCCGCTGTGAAGGAGACGCTGCTCCGGGTGGAGGGCGCGTATGCGTTTATGTTTTTGACGAAGGAAAAGCTGATCGTCGCGCGCGACCCGCACGGCTTGCGGCCTTTTGTGATGGGCCGTCTTGGCAACGCGTGGCTGGTTGCTTCCGAATCCTGTGCGTTCGACACGGTCGGGGGCAAATATTACCGCGACATCGAGCCGGGCGAGCTGCTTGTGTTTGACTTCAAGACCGGCGCAATGACGGAAGACCGGTTCTCGCCGATCAAGCAGCGCGCGATCTGCGCGATGGAATACGTTTATTTTGCCCGGCCGGACAGCGATATCGACGAGACGAACATCCATTCCGCGCGCAAGCGGATGGGACGCCAGCTGGCGATTGAAGCGTTCGTCGATGGCGACATCGTTACCGGCGTGCCGGATTCCAGCATTTCCGCTGCGATCGGCTATGCGGAGCAAACGGGTATTCCGTACGAGCTGGGTCTGATCAAAAACCGCTACACCGGCCGAACGTTCATCCAGCCGAGTCAGGAGCTGCGTGAGCAGGGCGTCAAGATGAAGCTGTCGGCGGTGCGCAGCATCGTTGAAGGCAAGCGCGTCGTCATGATCGACGACTCGATCGTGCGCGGCACGACCTCGCTGCGCATCGTCAACCTGCTGCGCGAGGCCGGCGCGAAGGAAGTGCATGTGCGCATCAGTTCGCCGCCGTTTGCGAACCCGTGCTTTTACGGCATCGATACGCCGAGCCGCACGGAGCTGATCGCCGCGGTCAAATCGGTGGAGGGAATCCGTCAAGCGATCAATGCCGACTCGCTGTACTTCCTCAGCAAAGAGGGACTGCTTGCGGCTATCGGACGTCCGAACGTGGAAGTCAACCGCGGGCTGTGCACGGCCTGCTTCGACAACCGCTACCCGACGCCGATTCCTGACGAAGCCGCTCTTGGCTGCGGCTGCGATTGAGCGGATAGGGCGCCAGCATGCTTTTGACCTAACCCGGCGGTCCCGGGCTGCCCGGACCGCCTTTTTACGATACAAAACGCGGGGGAATGCAGCGTTTTTGAATTGATCTTGGCTGAAGCCGGTAGGCGGAGAGTCGTGTGCCTGTCGAGCCTATGCTTCCGAAGCAGTTTTCCCAAGGGAAAACTTGTAGTTCACGTGTCTCCTTTGAAAATAAGTTCTTACCGAAAGGTAAGATTTAGTGGAACTCATTTTCAAGAGAGACCGCAGACAGGCAGCACGAACTCGGAGCCGCGAAGCATAGGTCTGATCAGTTCAACGTATGCTTCATTCCCCCCAAGGAGGAACAATCCAAGTGTCCGATGCATATAAACAAGCCGGTGTCGATATCGCGGCCGGCAACGAAGCGGTAGAGCGCATGAAAAAGCACGTCAAGACGACCTTCCGTCCGGAAGTGCTGACAGACCTCGGCGGCTTCGGCGCGCTGTTCGGCCTGAACAAGGATAAGTACGAAGAGCCGGTGCTCGTTTCCGGTACGGACGGTGTCGGCACGAAGCTGAAAATCGCTTTTGCGATGGATAAGCACGACACGATCGGCATCGATGCCGTGGCGATGTGCGCGAACGATATTGTCGTGCAGGGCGCGGAGCCGCTCTTTTTCCTCGATTATCTTGCCTGTGACAAGGTTATTCCGGAAAAAATCGAAGCGATTGTCAAAGGCATCAGCGACGGCTGCGTACAGTCGGGCTGTGCGCTGATCGGCGGCGAAACGGCGGAAATGCCGGGCATGTATGGCGAAGGCGAGTACGATATCGCAGGTTTTACGGTCGGCATCGTCGACAAGAAAAAGATCATCGACGGCTCCACGATCCGTCCCGGCGACGTCGTCCTGGGTCTCGCTTCGAGCGGCGTTCACAGCAACGGCTTCTCGCTCGTGCGCAAGCTGCTGCTGGAGGACAAAGGCTACACCCTGCACGATACGATCGACGAGCTGGGCGGCTGTCTTGGCGATACGCTGCTCGTGCCGACGAAGCTTTACGTCAAGCCGGTGCTGGCGGTGCTCGAAGAGGTGCCGATTAAAGGCATGGCGCACATTACGGGAGGCGGCTTCCTGGAGAACATTCCGCGTGTGCTGCCAGAGGGCGTCAACGTCGAGATCGATTACGGCTCTTGGCCGATTTTGCCGATTTTCCAGTTGATGCAGCGGGAAGGCGGCATCAGCAACAACGATATGTTCCGGACGTTCAACATGGGGATCGGCATGGTCGTTATCGTGGCAGAGGATCAGGCCGCACGGGCTGCCGAGCTATTCTCGCAGCATGGCGAGAAAGCTTATACGCTCGGCCGCGTAACGGCAGGGGAGCGTAAAGTTACGTTTACCGGAGCGGTCGTATGAGAACCGAACCGTTGCGTATTGCCGTATTCGCCTCGGGCAGCGGAAGCAACTTCCAGGCGATAGCGAATGCGGCAATAACAGGCCGGCTCGATGCGCGCATCGAGCTTTTGGTCTGTGACCGGCCGAAAGCGGGGGTAGTTGAACGGGCCAAGCAGGCCGGCGTGCCTGTTCATACGTTTCGTCCGAAGGATTACGATTCGCGCGAAACGTATGAGCGGGAAATTTTGACGATGTTACAGCAAAAGCAAGTCGAACTTGTCGTTCTTGCAGGGTACATGCGCATTGTGACGAATGTGCTGGTGGACGCGTATTGGGGACGCATGCTCAATATTCACCCTTCGCTGCTGCCGTCGTTCCCAGGTCTTGATGCCGTAGGGCAGGCGCTGCGGCACGGGGTCAAGGTGACCGGCGTGACCGTTCATCTCGTTGACGGGGGCCTCGACAGCGGACCGATCTTGGCGCAGCGCGCCTTGGACATTGAACCCGGCGATACGGAGGCTTCCGTCGCCGAACGAATCCACCGCATCGAACACCGGTTATACCCCGAAGTGATACAGGCGATTGCTACGGGAAGCATCCGCTTGGAGGATGCCGCCAACAAATCTAAGGAGGACGGGACCGCATCATGAGCCAAACGACGAATCAAACGCATGTATTGGAACTCCGTTACGGAATGAACCCGCATCAAAAGCAAGCGAAGCTGATTGGGGAAGGGATGCTGCCGATCAAAGTAGTGAACGGCGACCCTGGTTTTATCAATCTGCTGGACGCATTTAACGGCTTCCAGCTCGCAAGGGAGCTGCGCCGCGCAACGGGGCTGCCTGCCGCCGCTTCGTTCAAGCATGTCAGTCCGGCAGGCGCAGCCGTAGCTGCGCCGCTGACGCCTGAGCTGAAGAAAGCTTACTTCGTGGAAGGCTTGGAGCTGTCGCCGCTGGCAACCGCTTATGCACGAGCTCGTGGCGCCGACCGTATGTCCTCGTTCGGCGATGCCGCTGCGCTCAGCGATATTGTGGATGCCTCGACGGCACAGCTGTTGAAGCGGGAGGTGTCCGACTTGGTCGTGGCCCCGGGGTACACCGACGAAGCGCTGGAAATTCTCCGCGCCAAGAAAAACGGCGGCTACCTGATTCTCCAAATCGATCCGGATTACGTTCCGAATCCGGTCGAAACCCGTACGCTGTTCGGCATGACGCTGCAGCAGGAGCGCAACGACGCCGTCATCGACGAAACGGCACTGGAACGCATCGTGACGAACAACAAAGAGCTTCCGGAGAACGCGAAGCGCGATCTGTTGATTGCGCTCGTGACGCTGAAATATACGCAATCCAATTCGATCTGCTACACGCTGGACGGTCAAACGATCGGGATCGGCGCCGGCCAGCAATCGCGCATTCATTGTACCCGTCTGGCCGGAGACAAAGCGGACCGCTGGTTCCTTCGCCAGCATCCGACGGCGCTGAATATGGCCTTCCGTCAAGGGCTCTCCCGCGCGGAGCAAAACAACGCCATCGATCTGTGGCTGGAAGAAGAGCTGACGCCGGTGGAGCAGGCGGCTTGGGAAGCTTGCTTCGAGCAAGTGCCGGCGCGTCTGACGCGTGATGAGAAACGCGAATGGCTGAACAAGCTGCAGGGCGTTTCCTACGGCTCCGACGCCTTTCTGCCGTTCCGCGACAATCTGGACCGCGCCAGCCGCAGCGGCGTCAAGTACGTCGTGCAGGCAGGCAGCTCGATGCGCGATGAAGAAGTCGTGAAAGCGGCCAACGATTACGGCATGGTGATGGCTTATTCGGGAGTCCGTTTGTTTCACCATTAAGAAACAAAGCGGGGATTGTTTTCACAATGCTCAAGCTCATGCTACGAAGCGAACATTGCTGCGCAATGTTCTGAGGAGGAATATTCGAAGTGTCGACGAATAGAGCCGCGCAAGCGGAGCAATATTTTCAAAGTCTGCAGCAAAATGTGTACCCGGGCCGCGGCATCGTGATCGGCCAGACGCCTGACGGCACCCGACTCGTACAGGTGTACTGGATCATGGGGCGCAGCGAGAACAGCCGCAACCGCGTATTTATTCAGGAAGATAACAGATTTGTCCGCACCGAAGCGAAAGACCCGGCGAAGCTCACCGATCCGTCACTCATCATCTACTACCCGGTGAAGCACGCGAACGGCGCGCATATCGTCACGAACGGCGATCAGACGGACACGATTCACGAGGCGCTGCTTTCCGGCAGCACGTTCGAAGCCGCTCTAGCCACGCGGACGTACGAGCCGGACGCGCCGAATTTTACGCCGCGAATCAGCGGTTTGATCGATGTAAACGACGGGCAATTTGCCTATAAGCTTTCAATCTTAAAATCAAGCGGCAATACGGAAGATCAGACCCTTCGTCATACGTATACGTACGAGAAGGCGCTGCCGGGCTACGGCCACTGCATCCATACGTACGCAGGCGACGGGAACCCGCTGCCTTCGTTCCAAGGCGAACCTGCGCTTGTACCGATTGCGAGCGACGACATCCGGCAGATCGCAGATGCCTACTGGCAGGCGCTGAACGACGAGAACCGCATCTCGCTGCTCGTCAAAACGGTACGGATCGGAAGCGGAGAAACTGAGCTGCTGATCGTCAACAAAGAATAGGAGGAGCCTGAACGTGCGGATACTGGTTGTAGGCGGCGGCGGCCGCGAGCATGCGATATGCTGGGCGCTGAAGAAAAGCCCTAAAGTCAAGGAGCTGTACTGTGCGCCGGGGAACGGAGGCATCGCGTCGGTAGCCGAATGCGTCCCGATTCAAGTGAACCAATTCGAGGAGATTGCGCAGTTTGCCATGAACCATACGATCGATCTGGTCGTCATCGGTCCGGACGATCCGCTGTCCGAAGGCATCGTCGATCACTTGGAAGCGAAAGGTCTGACCGTGTTCGGACCCCGCCAAAATGCGGCGATTATCGAAGGCAGCAAAGTTTTCACCAAGCAGCTGCTGAGAAAATATAACATCCCGACGGCCGCTTACGAATCGTTCGAGCAGTACGAGGACGCGGTCGCATATCTGCGCCGGCAGCAAGCGCCGATCGTAATTAAAGCGGACGGCCTCGCGGCAGGAAAAGGGGTCGTCGTGGCGCAGACGCTGGACGAAGCGGAAAAAGCGCTGCACGACATCATGGTCGCCAAAGTGTTCGGCGAATCCGGCAACCAGGTCGTAATCGAGGAGTTCCTTACCGGCCAGGAAATGTCGATTCTTTCGTTCGTCGACGGTGAAACGGTATGCCCGATGGTGCCTGCACAGGACCATAAGGCCGTTTACGATAACGACAAAGGGCCGAATACCGGCGGTATGGGCACCTATAGTCCGCTGCCGCACATCCCGCAAGCCGTGATCGACGAGTCGATCGAGACGATTATTAAGCCGACGGCCAAAGCGATGGTCGCCGAAGGCCGGCCGTTCCGCGGCGTATTATTCGCAGGCCTGATGCTGACACCGAACGGACCGAAGACCATCGAGTTCAACGCCCGCTTCGGCGACCCTGAGACGCAGGTCGTGCTGCCGCGGCTGAAAACTGATTTGCTGGACATTTTCCTCGCTGCGGTCAACGGTAGGCTGGATCAGATGGAGATCGAGTGGAGCGAGGAAGCGGCCGTTTGCGTCATTTTGGCGTCCGAAGGCTATCCGGGCTCGTATCCGAAAGGACTTCCGATCGAAGGCTTGGAGGACGTGCAGGATTCGATCGTATTCCACGCGGGAACGGCCATCAAGGACGGCGGAGTTGTGACCAACGGCGGCCGCGTGCTTGGCGTGACCGCGCTTGGCCGCGATATTGCCGAGGCCCGCGCCAAAGCTTATGCGGATGCCGAACGCATCCGTTTCCAAGGTAAGCACAATCGTACGGACATTGCGAAGAAAGCGCTCGTGTAAACACGAACCGGGGTAAAGGAAGAGATTCCTTTGCCCCGGTTTTTTGCGCGTGGCGAAGCCTTGCCTACTTGCGTCCGCTTCCTTTAATCATGATTTTGTCCCAATTTCGATACACGTAAAAAACAGCCCATATCGCTCCGATCACCAATATACCCGACAGCCAATAGTTATGCACATAATTGGAAAAAGCGCGCAAGGCTATTCCTCCCAGTCCATTTTCGAATTAGTGTTCCCTAACCGCAGAAAAAATAAAGCGCCTGACTCCTTTTGCAGGAGAGGCGCTTTATTCGATATTCGTTTTATTTCCCGGCCACCGCCAGCTTGGGAGCCGCCGCTTGGGCCGCCAGAGGCTGCTTGCCTCTTCCGAAAGGAACGACCGTCGGCGTGCCGAACAGCGGGTCCTCGACGATTCGCGATTCCAGATCGAACACGCTGCGGATCAAGTCTTCGGTGACGATATCCTGCGGGAGGCCTTCGGCCCATACTTTACGGTCTTTGATGGCTACGATGTTATGCGCATAGCGGCAGGCAAGATTAATGTCATGAAGCACCATGACGATGGTGCGCTGCTCGCTTTCGTTCAGCTCGTACAGCAGATCAAGCACTTCGATTTGGTGCGCCAGATCGAGGTACGTCGTCGGTTCGTCAAGCAGAATCGTCGGGGTGCCCTGAGCCAGCGTCATGGCGATCCAGGCCCGCTGCCGCTGGCCGCCGGACAAGGAATCGACCGTACGCTCGGCGAGCGGCTTCATGTGCGTCAGCTCAAGCGCGCGCTGCACCATGGCTTCGTCTTCCTTGGACCACTGCTGGAGCCAGCTTTGATACGGGTAGCGGCCCTGCTTGACAAGCTGCAGCACCGTCAAGCCTTCCGGAGCCGCAGGGCCTTGCGGAAGAATCGCCATGCGTCTGGCGACTTCCTTGGTGGACATCGTCGCGATGTTGCTGCCGTCGAGCACCACTTGTCCGCTCTGCGGCTTGAGCAGCCGGGCGAGAGAGCGGAGCAGCGTCGATTTGCCGCAGCCGTTGCCGCCGATAAATACCGTTATTTTTCCTTTCGGGATTTTGATGTTCAGCTCTTGAAAAATGCACGTATCCCCGTAACAGAGGCACAGGTCTTTCGATTGGATGGCGGTCATAACATCTTCTCCTTCGGTCTCGAAGCCCGGCGGTAAGCAGATATGACGCAGACGGAACGGTGTCGACCGTTTGCGCTCCTCGGTTGATTCCGCCGCTCCGCTTGGCATAGGCCGGGCTTCTCTGTTTTACATGGTGTCCGTGTCAAGGCTTTGCATCGATATCGACAAGTTATTAACGGAATTAACGGTTGCGGCTGCGGTACAGCAAATAGACGAAGAACGGCGCGCCGATGCAGGCGGTGAATACGCCGGCAGGAATATCGAGCGGCGCAAATAGCGTCCGGCCGGCGAGGTCGGACAGCAGCAGCACGATCGCTCCGATGAGCGCGGATACCGGCACCAGCGCGCCGAAGGCCGGGCCGACGAGCTTGCGGGCCATATGCGGCGCCATCAAGCCGATGAAGCCGATCGCCCCGCCGAACGCTACGGCGGCTCCGCCCAAAGCGACGCTGAGCAGCAGCAGCAGGAACCGCTGGCGCTGAACGGCGCTGCCTACGCTGCGGGCGACTTCTTCGCCAAGCTCTTGGATATTGACATGCCGCGAATAGACGATAATGAGCGGCAGCAGCACAATAAACCAAGGCAGCAGCGGCATGACGGACTTTTCCCAAGATACGCCGTAAATGCTTCCGGTCATGAAGGTAAGCGATTGGTTCGCCAGAACGACGGGACCGGAGATTAGCATCATATACGAGATTGAGCTCATCGCCGCCGCGAAGCCGATGCCGATGAGCACGAGCCGAAGCGGGGTAACGCCGTCTCCTTTCCACGAAAGGGCATAGACGACGAACGTGGCGATGAAGGCGCCGGCAATGGCGAATACCGGCAGCAGATGAATCGTAATTTTATCCGAAAAAAAGAAAAAGAACGAGACGGCCCCGAGCGTACCGCCGCCGGTCATGCCGACTGTGTCGGGCGAAGCCAGCGAGTTGCGCACGACGCCTTGCAGAATGGCCCCGGCCACTGCGAGCGACGCTCCGACGAGCACGGCCATCAAAATCCGCGGCAGCCGAAGCGAGCGGACGATCATCTCGCTGGAATCGGCTCCGAAGCCGAAGATCGAACGGACGACTTCGCCCGGCGGGATGTAGACGCTGCCGATGCCGGTGCTGAGAATCATGACGGTAATCGTGACAAAGAGCAGTAATAACGTGACGGCCAGCGCTCTTTTGCTGACAAGGTACGAGAAAGCTTTTCCGCGGACGGCAAAGTAACGGCTGGATTGTCGGCTCATGACAGCTGCCCTCCTTTGCGCGCGATATACACGAAGAAGGGGACGCCGATCAGGGCCGTCGTGACGCCGACGGGAACTTCCTTCGGCATGGCGATGAAGCGGGCCCCGACGTCGGCGCTAACGAGCAGCAGCGCGCCAAGCACGGCGCAGTAAGGAAGCAGCCAGCGGTGGTCGATGCCTACGAGATAGCGGACGATGTGCGGCACGATGATGCCGACGAATACGACAGGCCCAGCTACCGATACGGCGCCGCCGGCCAGCAGTACGATGACGACGGCCGCTGCGGCTTTGACCAGCAGGGTGCGTTGGCCGAGTCCTTTGGCAACGTCCTCGCCCATCGCTAACACGTTGATTTGCGGCGAGAGAAGCAGGGCTCCTACTAAGGCCGCGAGCATATAAGGAAGAACCGCGCTAAGCATCTCCATCGTCCGTCCGGCCACCGAGCCGACGAGCCAGAACAGCACTTGATCGAACGCTTTGCCGCTGCCGAGCAAGATGCCTTGGGTCAGCGACGCGAAGAAGGCGGTGACGGCCGACCCGGCGAGCGTAATCTTGATCGGGGTCAGGCCGTCGCGTCCGATCGAACCGAGAAAGTATACGGCCCCGGCGCTGACGGCCGCCCCGAGGAACGCGATCCAGGTATATTGGATCATGCCCGAGACATCGAACAGGGCAACGGAAAAAACAATGGCAAACGCCGCTCCGGCATTAACGCCGAAAATACTCGGCGATGCGAGCGGATTGCGGGTAATGGCTTGCATCAGCGCGCCGGCTACGGCAAGGCTTGCGCCGACCGCAGCGGCGATAAGCGCCCGGGGGACACGCGCCGTCTGGATAATAATATGATCGTTGGAGCCGTCAAACTGCGTATAGGACGCGATAACGCGGTCCCAAGAATAATAGTTAAGGCCGAACATGACGCTGGCCGACATAGCCAGAGCAAGCAGTACGAGAGCTGCGATCAGGCCGATAATTTTGGATGAGCGACGGTGAAGTGGATTGCGCATAAAAAGATAGCCTGCTTCCTGTCTTAACCTGTAGTATGAACGCTTTACTTTATTGTATGAGAATCATTATCAAGTGTCAATGAATCTGAGAATCGTTATCACAAAATAGTTGACAAGCAAGGCAATGCTCAGTAATATTAACCAAGTAAATGATAATGATTATCAATCATTTGCGGCATTCACAATGTAACGAAGACACCAAGAACAACCAGAGCTCAGGAGGTTGCACATGTTTTCCCTTAACCGGTCGTTTCGTCTGAAAACGGCGGCGCTGCTTGCCGTCGTCTTATTATTGTCCGTCTGGCTGACGGCCTGTGGCCAGAAGCCCGCAGCGCAGCCGGATGCCCAATCCGGAGGAGCCGCCGCCCCGGCCAAAGCGGACGGTCAGCGCAAAGTCAAGCATGTCATGGGAGAAACCGAGGTTCCAGCCAACCCGCAGAAGGTCGTCATTTTGACCAACGAAGGGACGGAAGCGCTGCTCACGCTCGGCGTGAAGCCGATCGGCGCGGTGCAATCGTACACCGGCAATCCGTGGTTCGACCATATCAAGGCCGATATGGAAGGCGTCAAAGTAATCGGCGGCGAGCAGCAGCCGAACCTGGAGCTGATCGCATCGCTCAAGCCGGATCTCATCATCGGCAACAAAATGCGCCACGAAAAAATTTACGACCAGCTCAAGGCCATTGCCCCAACGGTCTATTCGGAAACGCTGCGCGGCGAATGGAAGGAAAATTTCAAGCTGTACGCCGAAGCCTTGAACAAAAAAGCCGAGGGTGACAAGATCATCGCCGCATTCGACAAGCGGATCGAGGATTTCAAGCAAAAAGCCGGCAGCAAGCTGAGCGAGAAAGTGGCCGTTGTCCGCTTCATGGGCGGCAAAACCCGCTATTACTACGGCAATATGTTTACCGGCGTTATCTTTAAGCAAATCGGGATTGCCCGCTCCGATGCCAAGAACGACGAGAAGGCGTTCGAGGACATTACGAAAGAACGGCTGACGGAGCTTGAAGCCGCCGACCGGGTCATTTATTTCACCTATGAGACCGGGGACGGCAAAGGAACCAAGCAGGAAGAAGAATGGATGAACGATCCGCTCTGGAAAAACTTGAAGGTCGTCAAAAACAATAAAGTGTTCAAAGTGGACGATGTCATTTGGAATACGGCGGGCGGCGTCAAAGCTGCCAACCTGATGCTGGACGGCTTGTACAAAATGTATGACGTGAAGCCTTAAACGACCATAGCACCACCCGGACCGGCCGTCGAATCAGACGGCCGGCTTTTTTGCATGCTGTAATTTATTGGTGCTATCGCGCTGAAAGTTCGTGTATAATGATGTCGAATATGTGGGGCAGGAGGAGCAACAATGATTTCATTTGAAAGGCCGATGGGAATCGGTGCGATTTTGGACAGGAGCTTTCAGATCTACCGCAAGCATTTTACGGTGACGTTTTTGCTGACGCTGCTGTTTTTCGGCCCGCTTTATCTTTTGCAAAACGTAGTGCTCTTCGATTTGAGCAGTGTTTCGCTTCTCCCGGAATCCGGGGAAACGATTGCCGATTCGCTGGAACGATTCGCCGAAGCTGGAGGGTCGGGTGAAGAACTGAACATCGGGCTGCTGTTGTTTTCGTTCCTGCTGCTGCCGATTTACTCGGTGGCCGTGCTGCCGGCAGCGGTCTCGTCGCAGCTTCATTTGGTCCGCGCCGCCGCCGAAGGAGCTTCCGTGGGCTTCAAGGAGCTATTGAAAAGCTCATTCTCCCGTTTTTGGCCGATGGTAGGAAATACGCTGCTGTTCGGATTGATCCTCGGGGGCGTGTATATGGCGATCTCGACCGTTGTCGTGTTCGGGGTTATTATTGTCGGCGTGGTGTCTATCGGCATCGGCTCCGGTATTGCCGAGATCGGTTCCGACCCGTTCGGCAGCAGCATCGTGCTGATTGTTTTGCTGGTCGTCTTGTATTTGCTGTTCGGGGTGTTGCTGACGGCGGCAATCGGCTTTTTTGCTATCCGTTTCGGCTTTTATTTGCCGGTCGTCGCGCTGGAGGACGGCCGTTCGTCACTGGGCCGGAGCTGGAGGCTGACCAAAGGAAACTTTTGGCGCATATTCGGCATCTACTTCGTCCTGTCGATCATTTACGGCGTCTTTACGATGGGGACTTATGCGCTGCTGATCGCGGTATTCAAATTGTCTCTGCTCGGCCAGTTGATTTACATCGTGCTGACGCTGCTGATCACGCCGATCTATATGATTCCTTATGCGGTAACTTACTTCGACTTGCGGGTGCGCAACGAAGGGGCCGATCTGGAGCAGATGCTTGCCGCCGGTCAGTCGTACGGTTCATACGGCAGCCAACCGGCGGAAACGGGAGATGCGGCTGGACGGGAAAACGTAAGTCTCGCGAAGCCGTCGCCGGAACGCGAGCAAGCCGATGCTGACCGTTCGGAGGAGCCGGAGAGGAAAAATGATTAACGAAGGTTGGAAAGCGGAAAAGAAACAGCTGGAGGGTATTCTGGAACGCGACGAGTACACGGCGTATTTGCGAAACGACGGACGGAATCCCGTTATCGAATGGCTGGAGCGGATGTGGCGGAAGGTGCTGGATCTGTTCCCGGACACGGCGGTTCCGCCCGGCACTCCGAAGGTGCTGGCCTACGTCTTGCTCGGCATCCTGCTTGCCGTTCTCGTGGCGGCCATCGTCTGGCTGGCGCGCAGCCTGATCCTTCTTCGCCGCAGCCGACGGCGCAGCGTGTTCCGCAGCGCAGCGGAGCTGGATCGCTCCTTCGCCGCATTGCTTCGGGAAGCGGAGGAGTGCGCAGCGGAGGGCAACTATCCGGAGGCGGTGCGCCGGACGTTTCTGGCGATGCTTCTGCTGATGGACGAACGCGAATGGGTGCGGGCGGAGCGGTGGAAGACGAACCGCGAATACGAGGAGGAGCTGTACGAACGGCAGCCGGGGGCGGTCGAGTCGTTCAAGCAGGCCGCTTCTTTGTTCGAGCTCGTCTATTACGGAGGCGGTACGGCGGGAGCGCACGAATACGGACGGATGACCGAGCTGTTGGCGCCGTACCGGCGGGAGGAGGCGGATTATGCTTAAGCGGAACAAGCTGCAGATCGCTTTGGCGGTCATCATCGTCGCCTTTCTGCTGTTCGGATACGTTCTGGTGAAGCCCGATCTGCCGGATCTTCCTCCGTATCTGTCGACGTCCGCAGACCGCGACGGGACCAAAGCGGTATTTACGCTGCTGAAGGAGCAGGGCGCACCCGTAAAAGCATGGAAGCAGCCTTGGCGGTCTCTGCCAAGCGGGGGGCGTCATAAGCTGATCGTCATTCAGCCGAATACGCTGGCGACCAAGGAATGGGAAGAGATCCGCACATGGGTAAGCGGGGGCAATGAGCTTGTGCTGTTTCATGACGCGCCGGCAGAATTGGATGGATTCTCCCTCACGAATACAGGGAAAGCCGGATCGGCCGCTGTGGCGATCACCGACTTGACAGGGCAGTCGGGTACCGGGCTCAGCGGAAAGGTCGCGTCCGCTTACCGCCTGAAGGAAGCGCCGGACATGAAGCCGCTGTTGAAGGATGAACGCGGCATTATTGCCGGACGTGCCTCAGTCGGGCAGGGCAGCATGACGTTGCTGCTCGTTCCGGAGTGGATGAGGAACGACGGCATTTTGGAGCATTCGCATTTTGAGCTGATCCGGCCGTACCTACAGACAAGCCCGGAGATCGTGGGGCTGTGGTTCGACGAGTATCATCACGGGCTTTACGAAAAACCGGGCCTGCTTGCGGTATATCCCGGCTGGCTGCTCGCTGTGCTGCTGCAGCTGACCCTGGGAGCGCTGCTGTGGCTCTGGATGAAGGGCGTGCGCTTCGGACCGGCTTACACGCCGCGCGCATGGACGGTGCGGCGCGGGGACGAGACGCTGCTCGCCGCCGCAGGGTGGTACGAGCGGCGCGGGCTGGCGCGGGAAGCGCTGGCGCACCAAGCGAGATACGTCCGCGGCCTCATGCGCGAGCGATGGGGCGTACGCCTCGATGCGACCGTAACGCAGGCGCTTGCGGCCGCCAAGCCGCACTTGAGCAAGCAGGAGCTGGAGCAGCTTGCAGCGGTGATGCGAAGTTGGCAAACTGCCGAGGAAGCGGCGAGCTATTCGCCGAAGCAGTTCGAGAAAGACAGCCGGATGGCCGATGGCCTGATCCGTAGATTGGAGAGGGAGTGAGCTGATTGCAGCAGTTGCTGGAACAGATGGAGAAGAGCGTGATCGGACAGCGGCACAATATTCGTCTGCTGCTGACCGCATTTTTGGCCGGAGGGCATGTATTGCTGGAAGGAGTTCCCGGCCTTGGGAAAACGAAAATGGTGCGCACGCTTGCCGAATTGACGGACGGTTCGTTCAGCCGGGTGCAGTTCACGCCGGACATGATGCCGAGCGATATTACCGGCAGCGTGATTTTCAATATGAAAGACAACGAATTCCAGACGGTCCGCGGTCCGGTCTTTACGAACCTGCTGCTGGCCGACGAGATTAACCGTACGCCTCCGAAAACGCAAGCCGCCTTGCTCGAAGCAATGGAGGAGCGGCAGGTGACGATTCAGGGCACGACGTACCGGCTGCCCGATCCGTTCTTCGTCGTCGCGACGCAGAACCCGGTGGAGTACGAAGGCACGTATCCGCTGCCCGAGGCGCAGTTGGACCGCTTTTTATTCAAATTGACGGTATCATACCCGAACTTGGAATCGGAGCTTGCGATTTTAAAAGAACACGTTCCTTTCTTTGCCGCATCGGAGAGGAAAGAGAACGCCGCGTTCTCGCTGGACCGTCTGAAGCAGCTTCGTGCAGAGCTGCAAGAGGTAGTCGTGCAGGACAGTCTGGTCGAATATATTGCCGTCATCATCCGCAAAACCCGCGAAGACAAGCGGCTCCTGCTCGGCGCGAGCCCGCGGGCGGGGATCGCGCTCATGACGGCGGCCCGCGCTTGGGCGCTGCTGGACGGGCGCAGCTTCGTCACGCCGGACGATATCAAGACCGTAGCCGTTCCGGCGCTGCGGCACCGTCTGCTGCTGACGCCGCAGGTTGAATTGGAGGGAGAGACCGGTGACCACTTCATCCAGGAAACGCTGGCGACGATTCCGGTCCCTCGCTGATGCGATTGGGCGGAGGCTGATTGTGCCGACGCCGCGCATGGCTCTGCTGACAGGCGCGGGGGCGATTCTTGTAGGCGTGGGCTATGTCGCGGGGAACGGAGCCGGAGCAGCCGTGCAGTGGCTGGTCTGCGGCGCGCTGCTCGGGCTGAGCGCGCTTGATCTGTCGCTGCTTCCCAGGCGGCGCAGCTTGCGCGTCAGCCGCAGCCTGCCCGAACAGGCCGATATCGGCAGCCCGTTCGAGGTGACGGTGCGCGCAGAAGTCCCGCAGCCCGTATCCTTGAAGCTGACGTTAGCCGACGATCTGCCGCAGACGTTCCTTTCGCCGGGAGCCTCGCTGACGGCGGTCTGGGAAGGGAAGGCGGCGGAAGTGCGCTACACGACGCTGGGCCGGGAGCGGGGAGAATATCATTTTCGCTCGGTATGGCTTCGGCTGAGAGGGCGAATCGGGCTGTGGGAGAAGCAGGCGCGCCTGGAACTGGAGCAGACGATCCGCATTTATCCCGATATGTCGGGGGTCCGCGGCATTTTATCTTCGATGCAAAATCAGCTGACGCTGGAAGGCAGGCGGATTTACCGGAAGGAGCGGTCCGGCTCGGAATTTCACGCGATTCGCGAATACGTCCCGGACGACGACCCGCGCTTCGTCAACTGGAGAGCGTCGGCGCGGTCCCGCACGCTGATGACCAACGTATTCCGCCCCGAACGGGGGAAGGTCGTCACCATCCTGCTGGACTGCGGACGCATGATGGGGATCGAGCTGGACGGCCGGACCAAGCTGGACGTGTCGCTCGAAGCGGCGCTGGCGCTTGCTGCCGTAGCGCTCAAGCAGGGGGATAAGGTGGGACTGCTCGCCTTCTCGAACCGGGTGAAGGCGTATGTGCCGCCGGGCAGCGGACTTCTCCATCTGCAGACGCTGACGGCGGCGGTCTACAACCTGCAGAGCGACTTCGTGGAGGCCAGCTATAGTACGGCTTTGCAGCATTTGCTGCGCGTGCAAAAGAAGCGGAGCCTGACTGTCCTGTTCTCCGATATGGACAATTATATGTTCGAGGACGGGCTGCGTCCGCTGCTGATGCGGCTGAAGCGCCAGCACCGGGTTTTGCTGCTCGGGCTGCGGGACGAAGTGCTGCAGGGGTGGGCGTCGGCCGAGACGGCGGGCAGGCGTCAGGCTTATGTGAAAAGCGTGGCGCACAAGTTTGCCGTCGACCGGCAAACGGTCGCCGCCGAGATGGCGGCCGGCGGGATCGACATTGTGGACGTTCCCGTCGGGCAGCTGGCTTGGACGGCGGTTAACCGGTATCTGGACCTTAAATCGAACGATTCGATATAGAGGCCGGGGAGGAGAAGAGGTCTGTCGTCCTCGTTCCGGCTTCGTCCTTCGGGACGGCGCCATCGGCCGCAAGCTGCGCATGCTTGCGTTCGTTCAAGCGGCCGTAAGCGACATATAGCGCGAGGGCAATCAGTGTGGCGCCCGCGACGATATACTTCGTTTCCAGCGACAGGCCGGATGGCGTAATATAGCCTTCGATGATCCCGGCAATGACGAACAGCGGAATCGTGCCGACCATCAGCAGCGCCGATTGCTTGACGGAGCGCAGAAGCATATATTTTCGCGTATACGGTCCGGGGTTGATCATCCGGTAGCCCATATACAAGCCGGAGCCCCCGGCAATGAAGATGGCGGTCAGCTCGATGACGCCATGCGGCAAAATGTACGCCCAGAACACGTAGCTATTGCCGGATTGCCAGAAGACGGCGGTTAGCGCGCCGATCAGGATGCCGTTGTAGAACAGCACGTAGACCGTCAGCAGCCCGAAGGTGATGCCGCTGACGAATGCGAGAACGGCGACCCGGATGTTGTTGGTCATGATGGACGTGGACATGACGGCGCTTTGCACTTCGCCGTGGTTTTTGCCCACCGCTTGGGGATTGATGCCGTCGGCCATCTCGGGGGATACGAGCGCGTACAGGTTCAACGGGTCCTGCCAGACGGCGGCGAAGCCGGACAGCGCTCCGACCATAAACAGCAGAAACGCCAGCGCAATGAACCGTTTGCGTTCCAGAAGGTAGCCGATAAACTGGCGTTTGAAAAAATCGCCGAGCCGGTGGGATGTTTTCCACTGTTCGGCATGCAGGGCATGGTGCGCCCGCGCTACGAGCTGATTGAGGTAAAGCCCGATCTCATCGCCGGGGTAGTACGTTTGCGCGTAGGCCAGATGTGCGGAAGCCGTTCGGTACAAGAAAGTCAGCCGGTCAACCTGCGGGGCCTGTACCGTGCGGCGCTTTTTCTCGAATAAGGTCAGCAGTCCGTCAAGCTCGGTCCATACGGGCTTGTGCTCGCGGATAAAGCGCTGAATGTTCATAGGTGCGAACGATCTCCTTCCGTATCTCGAATAGTTTCATATTACCACAATAATGGAAAGGGGGAGCGGGGAATTGAACGAGGTAAATATCAAGGAAGCGTCAATTGTGACGCCGGAGCATGTCCGGCTCCAGTTCCGGACAGCGGGCATCGGCAGCCGGACGGCCGCTCAGCTCATAGATAACGTGCTGCTGTTGGCAGCCTTCGGGGCCGTCAGCCTGCTGGTCGGTCTGATCCTGATGCTGCTGGATATCGGCGTGGAAGATGCGCTTGGGGAATATGCCGCCGCTTTCCTGATCGTGCTCAGCTTTGCCTTGATCGGCGGCTACTACGTGTTGACGGAGTATTATATGGGTGGGCAAACATTTGGAAAAAAATGGCTAGGTCTGCGCGTCATTCAAGAGAACGGCCAGCCGATTACGCTGCTGTCGGCCATCATCCGCAATTTTTTCCGGCTGATCGATTTCTTGCCATCCTTTTATTTTGTCGGTATGCTGTGGATGTTCTTCCATCCGATGGACAAGCGGATCGGAGACCTGGCGGCAGGCACGCTCGTCATACGCGATATGCAGCACGAGCAGCTTGCCTTGCGCAAGCGGACCCGGAAGTGGCTGGCCAAGAATCGCATTCGACCGACATACGAACTCAAGCTGTCGGATGCGTTCCGCAGGCGGATCGAGCGGGAAGACTGGCTGCTGCTGTCCACGTTCGTGGAGCGTCTGCCCTCGCTGGATAAGTTCAAGCGCGAGGAGCTTGCCCGGCAGGCGGCCGATCGGCTTGGTACCAAGCTGGAGTTAGATCGGGAGCTGTATGCGGGGCAGCCGACGGCTTTTCTGATCGAGCTGTACGTGCAGTTGTCGGAGGAATGGACACTGTAAGCGAAGCTGGAGCGGCGAAAAAATGTTATGCAGGGATGCATAAGGATGGAGAGAGGCATGCATACTAAAGTGGGCTGAAGGTGAAGCCAACTATTTCCAGAAAGCATGCCAAGGAGGAATTCCGTCCATGTTCAACGCTACTCAGCAACTGAACCAATGCCAGCACATGATTCAACAACTGATCCAGCAAACGGATCAAGCGAGTGCGAATTACCAGCGGCTGCTCCAGCAAGAGCAGCAAAATGCGCAGCAGCTGCAAATTTTGTCCCAGCGCGAGCAGCATGCGGCGCAAGTGATTCAATCGGCGCTGCAAGGCCACCAGACGGCGATTCAGCAAATGCAGCAAATGGCGCAAATTTGCAACCAGTTGGAGCAAACGGTCGCACAGTTTAATCAAGCGAGCTTTCAAGCGCAGCAAAATCCAAATTTCGCCCGGAGCAATTTCTATCAATAATCGGGCACATGCGGACGGAGCCGGTTCCCGGAAAGGGACGGCTCTATTTTTGTCGTTTGGAGGCGGGGGATTTGCATTAAAACTGCTTGCCGAACGAGGTCGCAGTGCTGACTGGGATTGGTTAAGGCTCTAGCCCTCCGATTCGTTCCCGTAAATAAACCGCTCGACCTGCCGCAGCTTTTCTTCCGCGAGTGGGCCCGCGTTATCAAACGAGAGAATCGATGAGGCCGGAAGCTTCCATCGGATTTCCCGAACCGCGAGGGAACGGCTGAATTCGTTCCAATTTTCCAGCTTCCATGCATCCAGAGCCAAGCCCCGGTCCCGAATACGCTCGCGGTAATGCTGCTCGCCCGGAAGCGATACGAGGATCGCCTTGACGTCCACGTCGTGCAGCGACGCGCCGATACGCAACAGTTCCTTCTCCGGCCATACCGGATCTTCGAGCTCCCGGGTAAAAGGACCGATGACGAACGCATCCACGCCAAGGTCCACGTTCTCTAGAGCGGCGTCCATCGTGATGCGATAGCCCAGATCCCGGCAGCGCATTTTGTAAACGGAGGAATCGCGGTCGTTCGGGTCAAGCCCGGAAAGGGTCATAATCGTCTCCGAAGCGGGCCGGGATAAGGTGTCCATGTCGAACAAAGCCGCATGGCGTCTGCGGACCAAAGCTTTGGCCAAGGTTGTCTTGCCCGCGCCGGCGGGTCCCAGAAAAAATACGAGCTTGCGCATGTCATGCCTCCTGTCTGTCAAATGTCTTGCCTTTGCAGTCCCGCTTTATCGTATCATAAAAGCGGCAGACAGCGGTAAAATCCGATTTTCTTTTATAGGATACGTACCGCTTAGGATGCAATTGGCGTATCATTCAAGTCATTGAAATTTTAGGGATTTCAGGGTTTACGAAACGATGTGCTTATACTATAATAAAAATCACAAGTAAATCGTTTTGCTGTGAGAAGATGAGAACAGCCGTCATCCAAAGTGGAGCTTTCCACATTTCGGATCATGGCTGTTTTTTGTCTTGTCCTGGAAAGGAGGGGTTCTTCATGCAAAGGCTCGGGTGCAGAACATATTGATCATGATCAATTATGGCGGGGGGGAATCTTTCTTTAACTTTAAAGCAAAGTTTGAAAGGGTTTACAAAACTCGATACCGGGAGGTAGGCCGATGACTCCGTTTATGGGGGAATTGCTGGGAACGATGCTTTTAATATTATTCGGTGACGGGGTATGCGCCGGAGTCAGCCTGAACAAATCCAAAGCGCAGAATTCGGGCTGGATTGTCATTGCGATGGGCTGGGGGCTTGCGCTCGCCATTGCGATTTTTGCGGTCGGCCGGTTCAGCGGCGCGCACTTGAATCCCGCCTTTACCTTCGGGCTGGCCATGGCCGGACATTTCCCTTGGGAGAAGGTTCCGTCTTATATTGCCGCGCAGTTCATCGGAGCGTTTCTGGGAGCTTGTCTGGTCTGGTTGCAATACTTGCCGCACTGGAAAGCGACCGAGGATACCGGGGCGAAGCTCGGAACCTTCGCCACAGGACCAGCCATCCGCAGCCCGTTCGCGAACCTGATCAGCGAAGCTCTGGCCACGTTTATCCTGTTTGTCTGCATTTTGGCCATCGGCGCGAATAAATTTACGGACGGCTTGAACCCGTTTATCGTCGGGTTTCTGCTGGTTGGCGTCGGCCTTTCGTTCGGAGGAACGACCGGCTATGCGATGAACCCGGCCCGCGACCTCGGTCCGCGCATCGCGCATGCAGTGCTGCCGCTCGGGAAGAAGGGCTCTTCGGACTGGGGCTATGCCTGGATTCCGGTCGTCGGTCCGCTAGTCGGCGGCTCGCTCGGAACGCTATTTTATTATGCGGTTTTCGGAAGCTGACGCATAGGCTACAGATATATCCAACATTTTAACGATACAGGAGGGCATCATCATGGATAAAAAATATGTGCTTGCGCTCGATCAAGGAACGACCAGCTCGCGCGCCATTTTGTTCGACCACAGCGGCAGTATCATCGGCTCCGCGCAAAAAGAATTTACGCAAATTTATCTCAAGGCCGGCTGGGTCGAGCATGACGCGATGGAAATTTGGGGGACGCAAAGCGGCGTTGCGCGTGAGGTGCTGGAAACGGTCGGCGTGCGCCCGCAGGAAATCGCTTCGATCGGGATTACCAACCAGCGGGAGACGGCGGTCATCTGGGACAAAAATACGGGAAGGCCGATTCACAACGCCATCGTCTGGCAGGATCGCAGAACCGCCGAGCTTTGCGACGAGCTGAAGGCGAGAGGCTTAGAGCCTTACATCCGGGAGAACACGGGGCTCGTTGTAGACGCTTACTTCTCCGGGACGAAAATCAAGTGGATGCTGGACCACGTCGAAGGGGCAAGGGAGAAGGCGAACCGGGGAGAACTGCTGTTCGGTACCGTCGATACTTGGCTCATCTGGAATTTGACGCGGGGGAAAGTGCACGCGACGGATTACACGAACGCTTCCCGCACGATGCTTTATAATATCAAGCAGCTCTGCTGGGACGAAAAGCTGTTGCAGGAGTTGGACATTCCGCATTCGATGCTGCCGGATGTCAAGCCGTCGGTAAGCGTATACGGCGCAACCGATCCGCACACGTTCGGCGGTGCGGAAATCCCGATAGCGGGCGTGGCGGGAGACCAGCATGCGGCGCTGTTCGGACAAACGTGCTTCGAATCGGGGATGGCGAAAAATACGTACGGCACCGGCTGCTTCATGCTGATGAATACCGGCACGAAGGCCGTCGAATCGAAGTCGGGGCTGCTGACGACGATCGCCTGGGGCATGGACGGCAAGGTGGAATACGCGCTGGAAGGAAGCATCTTTATCGCCGGCGCGGCGGTTCAATGGCTGCGCGACGGGCTGAAGCTGTTCGACTCGGCGTCGGATTCGGAGTATTACGCGGGCAAAGTCAAGGACACGGACGGCGTTTATGTCGTACCGGCCTTCGCGGGGCTCGGGGCGCCTTATTGGGATATGTACGCCAGAGGCGCGATTTTCGGCTTGACGCGCGGAACGAAGAAGGAGCATCTGATCCGGGCTACGCTGAATTCGCTGGCCTACCAAACGAAAGACGTATTGGGAGCGATGGAGATCGATTCCGGTTTGAAGCTGCAATCGCTGCGGGTGGACGGCGGAGCGACCGCGAACAACCTGCTGATGCAATTCCAGGCGGATATTCTCGGGGTGGCCGTGCAAAGACCGCAAATTACCGAAACGACTGCGCTTGGTGCTGCTTATATGGCGGGCATCGCCGTCGGCTTCTGGGATAAAGCGGAAATCGCGTCGCGCGCCGGTTCGGACACCGTATTCGAACCGGGCATCGACGAACCGACCCGCGCGAAATTGTACCGGGGCTGGAAAAAAGCCGTAGACCGTACGATGCATTGGGAGAAAGACGAAGAATAAGCAGTGACCGGGCCGTGTTGTCGCACCCTTTTCAGGAGAAGGGCGGCAGCACGGTTTCGCTTGTTTTCCGAACCGGGAGCGGGTTTGATATGATAGTACCAAATCGTAACATTAGAGAATACAAATGCTTATCGAAAGGAAGGAGGATTTTATGCTGAAGCCCAACGCAATGATTCCGGCTGTCCGGGGTTTTAAAGAATTAGAGAAGGCGCTTGCTTCGCCGCATGAGGTTATTTTTCTGCTGGAGGGGGAATTAATCCAATTACAAAGCATCGTAGGGGCGGTCAAGCAAGCGAACAAAAAAATATTTCTTCATTTGGAGATGGTGAAGGGGATTAAAGACGACGAAGCTTCGATTCATTTTTTATCCAAGGTGATTAAAATCGACGGGATCATCAGCACCCGGACGTCGTGCCTGCTTCACGCCAAAAAATACGGGCTGAGCGCCATTCAGCGCGGCTTCATTATCGACTCCCACTCGATCCGCACGATTATTAATTCGGCCGCTCAAGTGAAACCGGACTATATCGAGATTTTACCGAGCTTCTCCTATCCCAAATTAAACTTGATCAAAAATGAAACGGGGCTCGATATCATTTTGGGCGGATTTGTCGAAAAGAAGGAGGAACTGCCCGTTCTGTTCAATGCCGGCGCGATTGCCGTATCGACCAGCCGGATCGAGCTGTGGAACTGAGCGGATTGGCTCCTCTCCGTCAATGGATGAATACGATATAATGGATCTGGCATCACGCGGGGCGTAATACGGCAAGAGTCCCGGCTCCCGGCAGCCGCAGGGCTCCGCCGTCCGGAGCAGCTCATCGAAAAGGAGAATGATGTGCGAATGTACCCGTCCTTTTTTCTCGCTCATGGCTTGCCGACGATTGTGACGGAGCCGCATGGTTATCCCCGTTTCTTGAGAGCGCTCGGGGCGCAGCTGCCGAAGCCCGAAGGGATTGTCGTATTCAGCTCTTATTGGCAAAGCGAGGTGCAGACGATCGGCGCAGCGTCCGAGCCGGAAACGCTGCACGATTTTTTCGGATTTCCGGAGGAATTGTACGGCATTTCGTACCCTGCGAAAGGGAATATTTTGCTTGCCATGGGCATTAGGCGGCTGCTCGATATCGAAGGGATCGCCTGCGCTCTGGACGATAGCCGGGGACTCGATCACGGCGTATGGACGCTGCTCTCGCTCATGCACCCTGAGGCGGACGTGCCCGTCGTCCATCTGTCCGTAAATCCGCTGCTGGTGCCGGAAGAGCAGTACCGGATCGGCCGGGCGCTCCAGGCTTTGCGCAGCAAGGGCATCATGATCGTCGGCAGCGGCGGGACGGTGCACAATCTCGGTACGCTGCATTGGCAGGACGATGCCGCTGAGCTGTGGGCGAAGCAATTCGACGCCTGGCTGTACGACCGGATTACGGTGTGGGATTCGGATGCCTTGTTCGATTACGAGCGGCGGGCGCCGCATGCTTCTCTGGCCGTGCCGACGGCGGAGCACTTCGCGCCTCTGTTGATTGCCATGGGCGCGGCGGACCGCAGCCGGCGGGCGAAGCTACTGTACCAGAAGTATCAGTACGGGACGCTCAGTCTCGGCGCGTGGATGTTCAGTTAGCCTATTCGTGCGCCGAATGGATCAGAAACGATACTTCGTTACTGTTCGTATAAATCACGTAGTTGGCTCCGAGTCCTTTATAAATCAAGCGCGGGTTGTTCGACTGCGTAATAACATACAGCGGTTCCGAGGTCCAGGAGCGGCAAATGCGGATATAGCGGCAGCACAGGGTCAGACTGTTTTCGAACAAAAACACTTTGCCGACAGGCCATTCGGGGAGGAGCCATGTGTTCTCCTCGTTCGTATCCACTATCACAATCCGTTCGGCCCCAAGCTCCTGCAGCCGGGCCTGCTCCGCTTTGTTGTTGACGATGACCGCAAAAGGAATGCTGCCGAATTGGAGCTGCCGGATAAACGCTTCGCCGGGCTTGTTGGGGGCCGATACCAAAATCGTTTGCTGTTCCTGTTCCATCGTTTTCTCTTCGCCTCTCTCGACTACGCTGACGAGGTTAGCTGACGGGTTCGGGCGGCGAGCGTCGCCCTACTCTGGCGCATGTGCGGCATGCGCGGTCAAGATTCACCCCAAAGCGATAGGCGGCGCGGCTCTCACGGCGTGCGCCGCATCGCTTGTTTGGTTCCCCCGTTTTCCTGTTCAGGAAATTAAGCGATGTGCTTGGAAATTTCAAATCAACTTGAGTCGTATCATACGCCTGCGATTTAGCCGGTGTAAAGAAACGCCGAAGCGCATATTCGGCCATAGGATATATTTGGAAGAAAAAAGACAATGCCGATCTCCGTCATCCTGCATGAATCTCTGTATTTCTTCGTTTTTCTTGAAAATAATGAAAAGCGACGAATCAAGCAGCTTTTGTATCGATAATCCATGCCGGCCCCGTATGAATCCGTTTCCACATGCAAAAAAAGCGAAAAGATCAAAATAGCGTGCGGTTTCGGATTTTACTTTGCACTACAGCCGGCGTATGATTCATGTCAACAACTTGATATTCCAAGCCAAACGCCGAATTCCCGAACCGTCGGCGGGACATGCTCATGAGGGGGCCGCCTTCGAACGCTCGCGCTTGATCGACTGTTCGCAAGCCTACTGCTCATTCTGATAGGAGTCCGACGGATCGGGCAGAATGATCGTGAAGATCGTTCCGGCTCCCTTCTTGCTGTGCACTTCGGTTCGGCCGCCCATACTTCCGATAATGCCGAGCGCGACCATAGTACCGATGCCGGTGCCTTTTTCTTTGGTCGTATATAACGGGGTGCCGCGCCGGTCGATCTCCGCCTGGGTCATGCCGATGCCTTGATCCGAAATTTCAATCAACAGCTTACTCTGTTTCCGGTACGCTTTGATTTCCAACGTTCCTCCGTCCGGCATCGCTTCAATGCCGTTCTTGACAATGTTGATCAGCGACTGGCTAAACCGGGAAGCGTCGGCCTTAAGCCGAAGGTTCTGCTCGATGGAGCTGGCGATGCTGACCGTGTTCATTAGCGCGTAAGGGGACATCAATTCGATGATTTGCCTCAGCAGAGGCTCAAGCTGGATAAGCTGGATGGAATCGTCCTTCGGCTTGGCAATCGCCAAATAATCCGATATGATCGCTTGGGCCCGTTCCAATTCGGTGATCATAACGCGCAAGTAATCGTGCTTGGCGTCTTCCGCAATCTGGTTTTTACCCATCAATTGCAAAAAGCCGCTGACAACGGTGAGCGGATTGCGGATTTCATGGGCAAACGAGGCGGCGAGCTCTCCGACAAGATACATTTTCTCCGCGCGTTCCACTTCTTTGCGCAGCTTCTTTTTTTCATAAATGCCTTCGATGAAGAGGATAGCCATGATCATGGAAAACGATGTGAATGTAATCAAGCTGACCATGAACCAGCCAAAGAGCAGGTCTGCTTGTCCCGTTCGGAAGCTGGAAAAGGCGACCGCTACGATCGCCCAAAGGAGGGTTAATCCGGTGCCTTGTGCGATCCGTTTCGATTTGGGCTGGTCCGGACGAAAGGGCCTGAAGATGAACATGATCGGCAGCATGATCACATAGACGATTAAAGACGTAATAAAGCCTTCTCCGCCGAAGGAATACCGGTACGCGAGATAAAAAATTGAAATCAACAACAAATTGCGGTGGCCTCCGTATAAAAAGCAAACCAGAATCGGTACGTATCGCAAGTCGAAAAAATGCCTTGAGAAAAAATGAATCGGAAAAGCAATGCACATCGCCATCGCTACGGAGGAGAACAAGAGCAGGAACCACCGATTGGCGCGCTCCGACCTGTCTTTGTCGAGGCAAACGATTTGGTAAAAAAAGATAGATATAATAATAATAAAGGTGTTCAGCAGCAAGGGAAGAACTTCAATCATAAGACACCTCCTGATAGCGATAGATAGCCGACCCGCATGCGTAATCGGTCGTGACGATTTCGAACAACGGCAGCATCTTAAATGGTTATTTTATACAAAATTCCCTATTTCCCTGCTATCATTGATTTGAAGATTCGGATGTCGCCGGGAACCTTTGGGGAGAAAAACGCGTAATAAAATGAAAAGCGCTCATTTTTCGTCTTTTTGTGCGAAATCGCTTCTAAATCCAGCCTCGCTAGAATATAGATTACTAGAGGACATGCAGATGAGGTGACGTGTATGAAACGAAGAGGATGGAGAAGATGGAGCCGGTTCTGGCGGCGGGGAAGGCTCGCACTGCTGGCGGGCTGCCTCGCCATGACGGCGGCGGGCTGCAGCCTGACGGGCGGCGATACGCCGGACAAGCCTGTCGCTGCGCCGGTGGAGCCGGAGAAGCCCGTCACAGACCCGCCGACGCCCCCCGTTCAGCCCCCCGCTTTCCAGGCGCCGCTGACCGGAATGATGCTGCCTCAGCCGAGCGAAGCCCGGCCGGTGATGATCATGATCAACAATCACCCCGCGGCGCGGCCGCAAAGCGGGCTGTCGCAGGCGGACGTCTTGTTCGAGGTGCTTGCCGAAGGCGAGATGACGCGTCTTGTGGCGCTGTTCCAGAGCAGCGCGTTCGCGGAGCCGATCGGGCCGGTGCGCAGCATCCGGCCGTATTTTATCGATATCGGCAAAAGCTTCGGCGCGATCCAAGTTCATGCGGGCGGCAGTCCGGATGCTTACGAGCAGCTTCGGAAAGAGAAAATAGCCGATCTGGACGAAATTACGAATTCCGGATCTTATTTCTGGCGGGAGAAGTCGCGGAAAGCTCCGCACAACCTGTACACGAATCTGGAGAACATCCGCGCAGGCGCGCAAAAGCGGGGACTTAATGAACAAGGCTCTCCAGGACCGGTATACGCTTTTGCAAAGAATGAAGCGGAAGCGGTCGAGACGATGGGGGCGGCGGCGCAGGACGCTCCCAAGGTAGACATTACGTTTCTGTGGAAAAGCTATGTCGTCTCTTACGAATATGATGCGGCCGGGGGCAAGTACCAACGGTCGATCAACGGCAGCAAGCACGTCGATCTGAACAACGATCAGCCGTTGAGCGCTTCCAATGTAGTCGTGATGGGGACCGATCACAAGGTACTGGATAAGGAAGGCCGCCTGAACGTCCGGCTGACCGGCAAAGGACCGGCGCTCCTGTTTCAGCAGGGCAAGGTGAAGCCGCTGGAGTGGAGGCGGGATAAGGCGAGCGATCCGGTCCGCTATTACGAGCAAGGCCGCGAAGCCGTATTTCGGCCGGGGCAGACGCACATCATGATCGTGCCGCTGAATCCGACGTTCGAGAGCCATGTGACGTACGGTGCCCCCGACAGTGGCACGGGAAAGCCGGACCCGGCTTAACGGGACCGGAATGGTTGTTAGCCTGCCCGAAGAAGAGAGGCCCCGGCCTCCGCATTCCTCTGTGGCCCAAGCTGCGTAAGCTTGGTGAAGAGGGAGCGGGAGCCGGGGCTTCTGTTGGCGCGTCACTTGAGTAATTGAGGCTTGCGCACTGCCTTTGCCAGAAGCGAGGCGTAATATTCGGAGCCTTCGGCGTTCAAATGGACACTGTCGGCCGTGAAGAAGGAAGCTTTGTCCGCGCTTGCGGCATGCCAATCGACGAGTGTGGTGTTGGCGAAGCGGCTGGAGGCTTCCTTCAGCATGCCGTTCACCGTTCCCTCCCACGGGCGGGGAACACGCGTATTTACCAGCATAATCTGCTCGGCATCGGCAAGGGAGTGCAGCAGCGATTCCAGCTGCTTCTTGGAGAACGCTCCGTTCGTGCCCAGCTCGATGATGATCCGGGAGCCGAGCTTCCCTTCCGACCGGAGACGGTCGGCGACCTCCTGCGCCTGGGCCAATTGTCTTCCAACCTTGCCGTCAATGACGATGCCGGGCAATTGCTTCTCCAACTGCGCAGCGGTTCCGAGCAGAACCGAATCGCCGATCGCGGTAATCCCTTTTCCGGCTTCTTCTGCGGGCCCGGCATCCGGGGAGACGGGAGAGGCGATTTCATCCACTTCAGCGGCTTCGGCGGCTTCATGCGCTTCCGGACCCGACGCTTCTGTAACCGGGCCCGTCTCGCTCCCCTGATCCGGTTGAGGTGCCGGAGCCGGCGTCGGTGCAACGATCCCTTCGCCTCCCTCTGCCAAGGCATTTGTAGCGGCGGGGGGCGAAGGGCTCTCCCCCAGGCAGGAGACGCAGAAGAACAAGATGAGCAGCGTCGACACCGCCCATCGCATACCCTGCTGCGGGAGCCGTGGCCAGTACCAACCGAGCAGTTGCGTCCCCCAAGCTTTCATTCCTCCCCGACGAATAGGCTCCTCAATGAATTTCCAAGATAAAGCCGCAAGTCCGATAGTAGCGGTCAACTGCAGAGCGGCGCGTACCAGACTGATACTGTCGCCGCCGGGGGCCGGACTGGTCAGGACGATGGCGGGATAATGCCACAGATAAATGCCATACGAGCGCACGCCGAGCCAGCGCAGCGGATACCAGCCCAAGATGCGTCCGAGATGGCCGGACGGGTGGGCAAGCGCCGCTACTGTGACTGCCGCTGCCAGAGACAACAGCACGAATCCGCCTTGATATAAGAAGGCGTCGTACTGGCTGCTTCGAACGATCATCAGCAGAACGGCGAACAGACCGGCCGTCCCGGCCCAATCCATGATCCGCCTGACGCGGATGGATGTGCCGGCGGAGAGCTTTCCGCTCGGCCAGACGACCGCAAGCGCGGCTCCGATCAGCAGGCCAAAGGCTCTGGTGTCGGTTCCGTAATAAATCCGGCTCGGATCGGTACCGGACTCATACAGCAGCGCCATGGCGGCAGCAGAAGCCGATGCGCCGAGCAGCATGGCTCCGGCAAGCCAGCCCCGCCGGGGCTGCAAACGCAGTCCAAGCGCCAACAGTAAGGGCCACAGCAAATAAAATTGCTCCTCCACTGCGAGCGACCAGAAATGCCCGAGCGGGGAAGGGGGGCCGAAGCTTTCGAAATAAGACACCTCGCGATACACCAGCCACCAGTTGCTGACATAAGCCAGCGCCGCCAGGAATTCTCCCTGAAGCGCCGGCAGCCGGGAGCGGTCAACCAGCCATATCCACGCCGCAACCGCCGAGAGCAGGACCAGCATGGCCGGAAGCAGCCGCCGGAAGCGCCGCACCCAGAAGATAGCCAGATTCAGCCGACCCTCTCTTCGCCATTCGGCGATTAACAAATCCGTAATCAGATAACCGGACAGGACGAGAAATATCCCGACACCGAGCAGCCCACCGGGCGCCCGCCCGGGGTGAAGGTGATAAGCGATGACGGCCAGAACGGCGAGAGCCCGCAGGCCGTCGATTCCGGGCATGTACCGTCCTTTTCCTTCGATCGGTGATGGCATAGCTTTCCCTCTTTCCTTAGCTCGTAGACTTCATCTTATAGCGAAAAGAGGCGGATTTTGTAACAAAAAAGTTACATCTGCGCTGCATCGAATGGTTTCCGTTTATAAAAAATTCCAATCGATTGGGAGTGATCGATATAACGCAGCAAAGTCCGATCCCCGAGGCACAATGGCACCGGGGACCGGACTTGCTTTCTTGCTCCCGTCAAGGACTCGAAGTAATTACGCCCGCGTGTTGCCGATTAACTTACTGCGGTTGCAGGTAAGCTTTCACCTGCCGTTTCCACAGCTCGACGTAAGATCCCATAGCCCATTGAATCATGACGACCGATTCCTTCGGTTGAAGCGGCAGCGTCATGAGAGGGATCGGAATCCACTGGTCCGCATACGGGTAAATGATAATATTTTGCTCAGTGACGACCGCGACCATGTCGTGGTTCGGGGAGGAGAAGGCATCCACCGCACCCGGTTGCACCCGCACGATATCGCGCCAGGGAACAGCCAGCTCGTCATGGGAGACGACCGATTGGGGCAGCGCCAACGGCACTTCTCGCAAGCGGTACGCCGTGCCTTCCGCTGTGCCGCTTGCTTGGCCGTCGTACGAAGCGAGCTGCGCCGACCATTTCCCTTGCTTGCGGGCGATGGTCCAGCTCTCGCCGGAAAGATCGGCTGCGGCGGGCTCTGCGTGTCCCGAGCCTGCCGGAGGCAGCGCGGGCCTCAACTCCTTCAGCACGGGGTCGGCTGCAGCGGCGAATACACTGCGCAGCGTGACGTGCGGCTCCGCTAGCGGAGCGGGCGCCTGCCGGCCCGAGGCGAGCTGCTCCAGCTCTTTCACCCACACATAGTCCTGCTGCGCCGGGGTTTGAGCTGCGCTGCTTTTGGCCGCCGTCGTTTGCTTCACGGCAACGTAGCGGTTACCGGCGAACATCAGCTTCTCCGACCGGACGACGGTTTGTGCCGGGTTTCCATGGTCTGCACTGCTGCTTGTCTTCGGCTTGGTTGAGGCCAAGTGGGCCGTCAGCGTATACGCTTCCTGCGGGCCGCTTGCTTTCCGCTCGTTCGCGATTTTCCAGAAATCAAACTTATACGGCATCAGGATGCCTTCGCCTTCCGCCGTCTTTTGCAACCGGTTCCGATCCGGTGCGATAAGAACGGTGCGGTACGTGCTGGGAGCCTGAGGGTTTTCGGCTGCGGGCTCATCGGAGCGCAGGCCGATCAACAGCGCCGATTGGACGGAGGCTTCCCAGTCCGGGCCGTGGGGCGCGGGAGCTGCTGCGGAGGGCGGCTGCATCCCCGGCTTCTCCGCCGCTTCCTGCTGCATGAGAGGGAAAGGGCGGCTGTCCGTAACGAACAAGAATACGAGGGCCGTCGCCAGTACGGCGGAAACGCCGGCACTCCAGACGTTCCACCTGCGAGGCCTGCGAACGGCGACGTGGTTATCGATGCGATCTTCGATGCGCTTGCGCAAGCTGTCGTTGAACCCGTTTTGGCTGAACGGCGCGCGGGCCAATTCTTTCTTGAGCTCGTTATCCATCGGATCCAAGGCGTCGACTCTCCTTCATCTTCGATATTTTCCCCCGTGCGTGAAACAGCCTCGATTTAATCGTTCCTTCGCTTACGCCGAGCACCTCCGCCATCTCTTTCATGGACAGTTGATGGTGCGCGTACAGGATCAGCACCTCGCGGTATTTGACGGGCAGCTTCAACACCATATCCCACATCTCGTTCACAGCCATTTTGCCAAGCACTTCGTGTTCCGTAGAAGCGGCCTGCTCGCACTTCCCGTGCGAGGCGACGAAGTCGACGAGCGTCACCTTGCGGTAGAAGGCCGACTTGCGGTAATCGAGCGTCATGTTGCGGGTGATGGCGAGCAGCCACGTCTTCACCGAGGATTCGCTGCGGAACGTGCTCAAATTGCGGTAAACCTTGATGAAAACCTCTTGGGTTATATCGTCAGCCTGATCCCACTTCTGTGTGATGCTGTAGGCGTAATTCCATACGTCTTTTCCGTACGCGTTCATCAGCTCGTTCAAAATGGCTTTCTTGTCGGAGCTCGCGGAAAGGTATTTCAAATAGTCAAAATTGACATTCGAGTCCAAAGCAGCCACCTCTAAATTTTAGACGATCTCCCCGACACTCCGGTTCAATCGGAACGGGACCGAACCTGCCAAGAGGCCTCGGCCCGCACCTTCTTTACCCAGTGTACTGCGATCGTCCGACGAAAGAAAGGGGCAAAATGGGGTTATTCTTTCTGTGCTTGAAGCTCGGGTACCGTGACAAAAGCGTATCCGTCCTGCTTCAACGCTTCGATCATGAGCGGCAGCGCCTCTATCGTATTGTCCAGCTTGCCGTTTTTGCCGCCGAAGCTGTGCATCAGGACGATGCCGCCGTTCTTCGTCCGCTTGCGTACGAGCTCCACCATGTCTCCCGAAGCCGTTCCGCTCCAATCCTTTGTATCGACCGTCCAATCGACGATCTGACGGCCCGCGGAGGTCAGGCTGCGCCTGGTCGAAGCGGTAATGGCGCCGTAAGGCGCCCGGACCATCGGAGTGAAGGCGCCGATAATTTTTTCGATCGCTTCGTCCGTGCTTTTGATTTCTTTCTGAATCTGGGCGGAAGACAGCTTGGTCAGGTTCGCATGATTCCAGGAATGATTGCCGATGGAGTGGCCTTCATCATGAATACGTTTCAGCACATCCGGGTAATTGACGACCTGCCTGCCTACAACAAAGAAGGTGGCTTTCGCTTCATACTGCTTCAAAATATCCAGCACCTGCGGAGTATACTTCGGATCCGGGCCGTCGTCAAACGTCAGCGCCACTTGCTTCGTCGCTTTGACCGGCGCCTGCTTTCCTTGCTGCGCCGCAGCTTCCGGGTGACGCTCCGCCGTCCGTCCGTCGGCGGGCTGTACACCCGGGGTTGTCGGCGAACCGGCTTCTTGAGAGGATTTCGGGTTTTCCGCAAGTTTTGTGTGGGTCGCCTGCTCGGGGACTCCCCCCGGGACAGACGCGTTGTCCGGCGTCCGGGCCTCGTGCTGGCCGGAAGAAAGCGGCTGCTGCGTCTCCGCCGCATGGATGCCAAACATTACAATCGTCGTGGCGCTGAGCAGCGAAGCGCCGAGGACGACGAGTTTTCGGTTGGATATAATTCGTATGGCCATAGTAACATTCCTCTTTCACAGGTTCGTGCTTGCAAATCATTTGACGAGTCGAATCGACAAAAGGTTTAAATAAGTTCTTTCATTTCGACAAAAATATTAGGCACCGCCTGTCCGGCGCTCGACAGGTGCCCGGACCAACCCCTGCTGCATAACATAGACTGGTGCAAAACCTTGCAAATGGAGATGAAGAGATGTCTTTCGCCCCCCCTCGTTCCCGGAGCGGCAGGATTAAAATCGACGTTCTGATCCCCGCAATTGATAAAGATTTGGAAACCTTGCCGTTCGTCATCAACGCGATCCGGAAGCAGGTTAAGCATCCGATCGGCAAAATCATGATCGTTTCTCCGGATAGTCCAAGAATCAAAGCGCTGTGCGCCAAAAAAAAATGTACTTTCGTGCATGAGCGGACGGTGCTGCCGATCACCAAAAAGCAAATCCGTTACCGTTCGAAGCGATGGGAGCGCTCCGGGTGGATGCTTCAACAACTGCTTAAGCTGAGCGGCGATAAGCTGGGCTCAAGCCGGTATTTTTTGACGATGGATGCCGATACGGTGCTCATCCGCCCGCATATATTCAGGCAAAAGGGGAAGCCCGTGTTTTACTGCCGTAGTTGGAGCCATCCAGAGTATTTCAGAGTCGGCCGGAAGCTGCTGGGCCGCAGACGCGTCGCGCCTTCGTCGTTCGTCGCGCATTACATGCTGTTCGAGAAAGCGAAGCTGGCCCGGATGAAGAAGAAAATTGAAGCAAGACACGGGACGCGCTGGTACCAAGCTATTCTTCGAAGCATTGACAGGTCGAGGCCGTTCGGCTTCTCGGAATTCGAATTGTATGGCAACTTCGTCTACGCTGCCAATCCGGGCGGCGTCGTGCTCAAAAAATGCTTGAACAAAAGCTTCAGCCAAAGCGTGAAGAGTATTTCGGCGAAACGCATGAAAGCTTTGGCCCGCTCTTTCCGGTCGCTTTCCTTTCACAAGCGCGGAGGGTACTCGCTTAAGCCGAAGGGACTGAGGAGATGAGTTCATATCAGATCATATGGAAAGGCCCCGTCCAGAGAAGTAGCGGGCTCGGAAGAGCCAGCCGGGAATATGCGCTAGCGTTAAGCCGGCAAGGGGTGAACGTCAAGGTGGAGGCGGGAAAGGCAAGGAGAAAGAAGCTTGCGGGCGGCGCCCCCTTTGCGCGCCTGGTGCGCAAGCCTTATGCCGCAGGCAAACGCAAAATTTTGATTTACCATTACCCGCCTAATAGGATACGGATGCGGAAGGAACGCCAGAAATACGACCGCATCGTGTTGAATACGGTCTGGGAGACGACGCGCGTGCCCCGGAACTGGTTTCCGAACCTTAACCGCTTCGACGCCGTATTCGTGCCCTCCAGGCATAACAAATCCGTCATGCTTCGCAGTGGGGTGAAGGTGCCGATCTATATCGTGCCGCACGGGGTCAATACAAAGAGGTTTACGCCAAAGAACAAGAAGCTGGCGGTAAAGGGGACGGCTGGGAGGTTCGTCTTCGTGTCCGTCTTCGGCTTCCAGCACCGCAAAAATCCGGAAGCCTTGCTAAGGGCGTATTGGGAGGAATTTGGTCCGTCCGAGAAGGTCGCACTGGTGATCAAGACGAACGGATACGGCTCCGGGCAAAACGAAAAGTGGATCAAAAATAAAATCAATAACTACAAAAAAAGGCTCGGGCTTCGGAAAAGCGCTCCCCTGATTCTGATGTCAAGCCACATGCCGGACCACCGTCTGAAGGGCCTGTATACGCTTGGCTCCGCGTTTGTTCTCCCGACGAGGGGGGAAGGGGTCGGTCTGCCGTTTCTCGAGTCGCTGGCGAGCGGTGTTCCGGTCATCGCGACGGGCTGGGGCGGACACATGGATTTCGTCACGAAACGCAATTCGTTCCTGGTCAAGTACCGGCTGCAAAATCCCGCCGTCAGCATGCGAAGCAAGCATGCGATCTCTTACAAGTTTCGCCATTTGTTCGGGCAAAAGGGCCAGCGCTGGGCCGAGCCGAATATCGGCAGCTTGAGGAAGCAAATGAGGCGTGCTTTTCAGAATCGCACCCTTTGCCAAAGGAAAGGGAGGCTGGGCAGGGGGAATGTGATGAAGTTCACGTGGAATCGTGCCGGCGCTCTCATGAAACGGGCAGTGGAGCGAACGATTCGGACGAAAACACGCGGGTAAAAGAAGAAGAGCCCCCTTTGCAGGCAAAGGGGCTCTTTCCATAAGGAAGATCATCCGATCGCTTAGTTCATCAAACTGCCGTTCTGCAGCAAATTGAACAGGACGGTTGCGGCGGCTTCCCGGGTCGTCGGGTCGGACGGATGGAAGTGCGGCGTTCCGTCAATCTCGTCGCCGCTCATCAGGCCGCTTTTCGTAACCGCATCGATGCTGCTCATGGCGTACTCGGCAAATTTGGAAGCATCCGCATACGGCTTGCGCGAAGGATCGCCCTTCGGCGTAAGCTGGATCAGGGAGGATGCCCGGGACAGCATCACGGCCAAGTCTTGGCGGCTGATGCTGGCATGCGGATCAAACCGCCCTTCTTCGACGCCATTCACAAGACCCGCTTCATAAGCGGCTGCAATGTCGTCGGCGAACCAATCGGAGGCGCTCACGTCCTGGAATGGGGCCTTCGAGCCGGCATGCAGACCGAGCGCACGGACCAGCATGGCCGAGAATTGCGCGCGGGTTACCTGTTCTTTGGGTGAGAACGCCGAAGCCGAGGTGCCGTTAAGCAACAGCTTATTGGCCAAAGCCTGGATGTGCGATTGTGCCCAAGACGAATCGATGTCCGTAAACGAGATCGCGCGGGTTGCGGCCGCATAGGTCGAGATGCCCGGGCGGTTGACGGTTACGGTGCGTGAGCCGTCCTTATTAAGAGCGACATTGGCCGGAACGGCATATACCTTGCCGTTGTCGATATACAAGATGCCCAGCGCGTTCGCGTCGGTGTTGCCGCTCACGATAAAGGAGCTTTTCAGGAAATCGCGGTTGGATACGGAAATCGGCTGCGAATCGGTGCCGTTCACTACGCTAACGGCAAAGGAAACCGGCGTACCGATCACTTTGGCTCCCGGGAATCCGTCGGCGAATGCCGATGCCCGTTCCGCTTCATACCGGACGACTACGTTCAACCCCGCTGCCGCCGGTACACGTTTCAACACCGAGACAGGGAGCGCAATCGACGCGCTTCCGTTGCTGAAGACAACGCTGTTTTGCTCGCCCGACGCTTTCAGCGTATTCAATTGCTCCGGCGTCAGCTTAACGGTTACCTGCTGCGACGGCGTGGCATAGACGGAGATGACCACGGCAACGGGCGTGCCGGACTCCGTTTTTAATGCGGCTTTCAGGTCTGCGTCCGTAATGGTCGCCGTCAGTTTGTTGCCATCTGTCGTTATCGCCCGTTTCAGGGAAACAGAGACTTGTCCTTGACTTACGACCGCATCGATGGAAGAATTGCTGCCGGATGGCTCCGTGCTGCTGCCTCCGCCATAATAGAAACCTCCGCCGCCGCCGCTGTTGTTATTCGGGGTGCTGCTGTTCTCCGTGCTGCTGAAGCGGAGCGCTTTCCATGCGACGTATTGAATAAGCTCGCCGCCTTTACGCTTTGGTTGTCCTTTCTCATCTAGGATGAGGGCGCGGACCATGACTTTATACGTGCCTTCCTTCAGGCGTTGGACGACCGGCTTTCCGGTTTCATCCACCTTATCGTTAATATAAGTGCCGTCGATGTTCTGGAACGTATACGTCCCAGGAGCAAGCAATTGCGGTTTCCCGCTGGCGTCTTTGTTCAGAATTTGCCCCACGGTGCCGACGTACTTGTCGTCCACGCCATAAACGTTCAGATCCAAGTAGTTCGCGTCTTTCGCCGTCAGGGTCACGGATACGTCCGTCGACTTGCTTGGCGTAATGACGGTTCGGGTCAACGTTATGTCCTGCAGCCCGAAGCCGTTATCCGGCATTTTTTTGCCGACATGCACGACGAACGGCAGGTGCAGCGAAGGCAATCCGGCGCTCTCCAGCAGCACCTCTCCTTCGTACACGCCGTCTGCGGCTTCGGCCTTCGGCGCTACGGAAAGAGAGAACTTCTGTGTCGATTTGGCACCAGCAGAAAGTGTATTGTCACTGCCAAGGCCTTCCAGCGTCGCAATAATGTTGTTCACGTCAGGCGTCTTCACCGGGTTGTTCGGATCGGAAGTGACATTCGGATGCAGCTTGACGGACGCCTTATACGTTACCGCTTTGTCCGAAGTGTTTTTGAGCTGGAGCTGCTCTTTCTTGGCATGGCTTCCGGCAGCCATCAACCCGAAGCTGGCGCTGCTGCCATAGTTGACGACCTCTTGCGGATTCAGGTTCTTGTCGAGAATGGTGATCTGATCCACCGTCTGGAGCACGGCCGGCGTATAGACCGCCTGAGATACGTTCATGCGGCCTGCGCCTTGAGAATACACATCGTACGGCGTTTCCTTGGAGTCTTTGATCCCGTCCGCGGTATTGGCAAGCGCAGCGCGGATATCGAACGGGGTCCAATCCGGGTGCTGCTGTTTAAGCAGCAGGGCGGCGCCCGCTACGTGCGGAGTGGCCATGCTGGTTCCGTTGTTCCGCTTGTACGCCTGGTTGTAAGAGGCGCCGGGAATCATTTTACCATAGGCCGGATAAGTCGAAAGCACGTTCACGCCCGGTGCGCTAATATCCGGCTTAATACTGAGCTTGTCGTCCGACAGAGGACCGCGGGAGCTGAACGTTGCCATCGTATCGCCGCGATCGGTCGTTTGCGGATAGCTTTGGCTGAACGTCAGGCGGAACGGCTTGGCCGGATTAGCCAACACGAAAGCGGCCAATGCGCGTCCCTGGTCACCGCGCATATCGAATGCGGGAATATATTCGAAGTCGTCCCCTATGAAGCTGTCGATATGGTTGTCCCTACCCGGTATGCTGGGGGAGAGATCCGGTATGTCATTGCCATTGGCATCCTTCTTGACATTACCGTTAAAAATCACGATGGCCTTGGCTCCCCCATTTTTCGCATTTTTAATTTTGTCTACGAAGGCCAGCGAACCGCGCGATACGAAGGCGATCTTGCCTTTCACTTTATCGTCTGCGAAATCTTTTTCTTGCCCAAGCCCTGCATATACGGCTTCGATGGGGTCCGTCCCGATTATGGCTTTAAAGTTCTCCTGCCCGGTCTTCCAGCCCATGACGTTTAACGGATTTAACTGATAAACGGCTTCGTACACGGAGCTTGTAACCATAGCCTGATAACGATTGGACGGGCTGGTCACCGCGCCGACGGAGATCGCAAGCTGCGAAGAAGCCGGCGAGCCCATCGAGTAGAAGTACGGTCCTTTATCTCCCGCATTGCCGCTGGCTACGACAGCAACGATGCCGCCGAGTACGGCATTGTTGATCGCAATCGAATCCGGGGAGTTCGGGTCTTTCTCCTCGTCCGATCCCAGCGACAGGTTGATCACGTCCATTTTGTCTTTGACCGCGCGCTCGATTCCGTCGATCACCTGGGCCGAAGAGCCGGAGGATCTGCCGGTTTTGGGGTCGCGGGACAGCACTTTATAGGCGTAGAGGTCCGCTTCATAGGCAATGCCCTTTTGGACGACATCGCTGCCCTTGTTCTTAGCCTGGCCGACAATCGTACCGGCCACATGAGTACCGTGAGACGTGCCCTCGAAGCCGAGTCCAAACGGATCATCTTTCTTTGGAATGGGAGGCTCCTCGTAAGGATCGGGCGTATTGAACGAAGAATTGTACCCGCCCTTATAGGCATCCTTCAAGTCCGGATGCAAATAATCGACGCCGCTATCGATGACACCGACCTTCAAGCCTTTGCCGGTCAAGCCCTTGGCCCAAGCATCCTGAGCTCCGATTTGCTTGATGGGCGCGGCATCGTAATTTGCGGTAGCTGTATCGAGCGGCTGCGGAGCTTCGACGGGCAAAGCATAGTAGGTCCGGTTCTTGTGAATCGACTTGACGCCGGGGATGGCGGCCAGCTCGGGTATTTGATTGGCCGGCAGCGTAATTTCCATGCCATTCAGCACGGTATTGTATTGGTAGTTGACATTCAAATCGATGCCTTCGGATTTTGCCAAGCTGATCATGGAAGATTGCTCACGATTGACAGCGCTTTCTATAGATTCCGCAGAAAGCTGCTGCTGGCCCAGCTCGGAAGCATATTTTCCAACGGAGACCGGCTGCCCGCTCAGTTGGACGATGACATTCACCTTGTTCGCGGAGGTAGTGTCCAGCTTGTCGGAAATAAAGGCGTTGGCCTTCGGACTTAACGAATGAGTGCGGATGATTTCCGGATCGACGATGCTGGACGGGGGGCCGGATACCGATGTCAAAGGCGCCGCCTGTGCAACGCTTTGCATCATTAAACCTGCGGTTAATAGAGTAGACAACAGTGAGAGACGCGAAAATTTTGCTCTTCTCATATCAAAACTCCTTTTCACTATGATTTTGAGAGCTAAAGTATGTCGTCACCCCCGATTCAGATTTGTTTTACAGCATTTACAAGAATTTATTGTATCACCTATTACAAATATATACCATATATAATAGTAAAATCTTCTAAAGGAAATATAAAGTTTGATAGATACAAACAAGCACCGGGGCCGAGGAACGGCTGTCAGGTGCTTGTTTGCGGGTAGGGGGCTAAGCCATTGTCCGATCCGGCAGGCGGCTTCCCCTAAACAAACGGGTACGCATAGTTTTGCGGTGCTTCGAAGAAACGGCTGACGTTGACTAGCCGGCTCGGATCGAAGCTAATACGGACGGGGCCCTCGGCATGAATTTCGAGCTCGCAGTACCCGTGAGGCCAATCCAGCATTCCCGTCAGACGATACAGATAGGGGCTCTGTGGGGGGATTCCCCGAATGGCCCACTCTTTGGACAAGGAAACCTTGTCCCCGTCGGCGGTTCGGACAAAATCGTTGTTTTGCTCCAAGGAATGATACAGAACGGTCGAAACGCTTACCTTCGACACCTGGTGGAACTCGAGCTTCGCCATGCCGGACAAATAAAAATGACTGCCCTCGTCCGGCCTAAGGACCCGATTCTGGACGCACCAGCCTTTGCTGACATCGATTCCCCAGGCGCCGATGCGCAGGGTATCTTCCGTTAGCGGAACACTGTTGAAAAAAAGATGCGACTCGCGAAAACCGATCGGTTTAAAGAAGTCGTTTGTAATATCTCCCTCAAATATCATATCTGTAGTCCTTCCATAGCAGAATTAAATTCGCTGCCGGAACGGCAGCTTAAGCCCTTGCTTCTCTCCTCTCTCCGGAACTTATTTCCTGGAAAGAACGAACCAGGTCCGGCGAAAAACCGGATCGTCCAATCGTCGGTGAATTTCGTTAAGCAGCAAACGAATAAATGTCGGATCAAGCTGAAGCCGGACCGCGTCGGCGTAGCAGTCCAAGAGCCAATCGTCTTTAAGAGAACGCATACTAGCCATACTTGCCTCCACTCAAAACCATTTCCATATTTATACTAAAATGATAGTATTAGTTGGTCTCGGGCGCATCACATTTTGTTTTTCGTCCGATAGCAAATATTGTTGCAATATGTGGAAAAAAGACGCAAAATCAAAAAAAGATCCGAGCTGGAGCGGGCGTCATGCCGGTTCCTGCGCTGCACTTTTTAGTACGACACAGCGTAAGAGCCCGGAATGACAAGAATAAGGAAGAACTGCATTAAAACGAAGCCACACTACTTGCTGACAAGGGCAATAGTTATTGTGTTTTGAATAGCTGGCCAGCATTCAAATAAAAAACTATAATGGAAGGGATGGATGATATTGAATATGAAAAGCGAGAAAATGAAAATGCTTCCTGTGATTGTGTTGGCAACTGGACTTGTTGTAACAAGTGCTGTGCCAAGCACTTTTGCGGCAGAATCAGTTGCTTCAAAAACGGTATCTGGTGGGTGGAGTGAAAAGAGCGGTTATTTTACTACGATTAACAACAACCAGGGTTTTTCAATTCTTGCTGCCTCTGAACCGAAACATGAAGGGTATGTGGAGAGTAGAAGAGAAGGTTCTACTGTGTTGCTGAAACGAGTAGTCGGTAAAACCACATGGGAGAATACTCGCCATTATACTAGAGCTAGGTTTGAGGGCCATTTAACTGGCAATATTAAGGGCGACAGTGGACGAGTATGGGGGACAGCACTGAGGCTAAAAGCGATTAGATTGATAAGTCTTTTAGCGATTGGGTAGGAAAGACTTACTACGGTAACGAGGAATAAGGAGTTAACGGGATAGATAATCGAATTGATTATCTCTCTCTACATAAATAACAATGATGATTAAGTACACTCGTCCTGCTTCAGATATATTATATTACTCTGTCATGCATTTATTTACGATTATAGTCATTGTGAATTTTTGGTTTTTGTCGTATCTGGACTCTGTAAATATGCTGAACAATGGGTACATCAATAAAAAATCCATTGTGTTCAGTATGGAGAAAATCAATTACCCGCTTCAAACGAATGCGGGTAACTATATCCTATTCCAGTACAACGAGGATACTACGCAACTAAAACACGTATGGCTCAACGGAAAAGTCAAGTTTCCCCCAATCAAACAATTCGAGGAATATACTGATACGGACAACATAGCCATTATCGGAGAGTATGCCAATGCCAAAGCGATCCCTAGTGACTACAAATGGATTGGTTATTTTAATGCGCCTAACTCCTATAAATTGCAGTATGACATTTGGCTGGTATCGCGGCATATCAATATAGACGTTGCAAAAGGGACAAGATTTGTGTTTATGACCCCAAGTTTTGATGTGATGCCTGTTTTTAACGAAACGATGAATGGGAACAACGTTAGAATAATTCAATCGGAAAATAGTGGTTCTTATAATTTGAAATCAAATCAATTCGTAATATTGATTCAATATATAACAGTCTTTTTGATGTCTATCATGCTATTCATAACAGCAACCATTTGGTTAAATAAGGAAAGGTACTTTCTTTCGATATTATATCTATCCGGCTATTCGGCTGGTGCTATCTATATCATCTTATGGAGAACCAAAATTTTACCGTACATCGTCATATCCATGATTTTAATGATACTGGCCTTCATAGCCCATGATATCTCACCTTTATGGGATATTTCATGGTTGATTTATTCAGCTTGTCTCGTGCTTTTTTACATTTTTCTTGTAACGATGCTTGGCTGGTATTTTACATTTATTCACACCGTCAGAAAAGGTGGTCAAAAATATTGAGGATGATCATACAACTGTTAAAACAAAATAAGCTGCTAAACATGATGCTGATCGCTGCTTCGATTATTTTTGGCAGTCTGCTTCTCATACTTACGATAAATATAAACCAAGCTAATGTTGAGGTGGGTGTAACCAATAACTTCAAAGACAAAAATTTATATCAAATTTCAGATAACTTATATAATGAAAAAGAAAAGGGGTTTTTCACCAATCCTAATAGTATTAAGATACTGAACGATTTTAGTAATCAAGTAAATGCCGTTCCAGCTTTTAAGTATTATAACGGGGTAGAGCAGCCGATCGACATAACAAACTTCGAGGGCGATCCAATCTTTGATGCTTATTATGAATCAGGAAGAAATCAACCGGCGCGTAAAATAGGCGATAAATCATATCGATTCATAAAATCGGTACAGTTAAATCAAACGGTGTTTGATTTGAATCAGGTTCAATTCAGCCAGGGGGAAGCTTTCAAAGAAGATGCTTATGTTTTTAACGCGAATAAGGATACAATTCCGATAATTCTTGGCTCCGATTATAACGGAATTTATAAAGTCGGTGATTCCTTAGATATTTTATATTACTGGAAGCCATTCATAGGAGTCGTTGTAGGGATACTCGAACCTTCTCAGAAAGTTCTGAAAGTTGGGTCAGAGCCTGAATTATTATTGAACCGCTACATGATTTTGCCGATGCTTCAGTTTGAACAATCTCCCCCTAAAATGGAAGGGGTTTTTTTGAAAGCTTTACTATTAAGTAAGGTGAACGGGAAGATCGTTACGGAATTAACACCGATCCAGGTAAGGAATACGCTGGAAGACATCGGTGATAAGGTTGGTTTTCATGACTTTGCCGTGATTGGAGCAAGCGGTATCGCTATTGACTCGATTATTGGTTTCACTGAGATCAATAGGAATCTGTTAATGGTATTTTCTCTTGTCTTGTTTGCAACGGTAATTATTCTTTTCGTTGTCATTACTAAAATCACGATCAACAAAAATATCGATATCTATAAAGTGCTGCTGATTAGCGGCGTCAGCATGGAGCAGATGGTTAGGATCGTAAAACGTCAAGCCATTTTATTGCAGTTGATCGGCTGTATTCCGCCTCTGTTGCTTGCTCTAACGCTTAAAGATCCGTTGTTCATCATCTTTAATTATGTTGTGGTAGTCGGCATTTCCATTTTGATTATGTGGTTTGTGATCGGTCGCTACACACAAAAATATTTCTATAAACTAGATATTGTTCAGCAGTTGAAAGGATGAGAGTATATGCCGCTTGTTGCGTTGACATCTATAGCCAAGGAGTTTAAAGGTACAACGGTATTTGAAAATGTAGATTTGGCCGTAGGAAAGGGAACCATTATAGCGATCAAAGGAAAAAGCGGTATTGGAAAAAGCACTTTACTTAACATTGTGGCTGGGTTGGAAAAACCTAGATCCGGGCAATATATGCTGGATGGAGAAGATTTGAGCCAAATGAATTTACACGACTTAAGTGATGTCCGTAAGCGTAAAATAGGGTACATCTCACAGCATAGCCCTATGATCCCGAAATTGACTGCCTTGGAAAACATCGTAGTTCCTTTATGGTTTGAGAAGAAACGTGAAAATAGCGATAACATTACAAAGCGGATTGAACAGTTAAGCCAGTTATTCGAGATAAACCATTTGCTCCACCATAAAATTGAAAAATTGTCGGGTGGAGAGATCCAACGTGTAGGTATCATTCGTTCTTTAATCAAGGAGCCGCGGCTCCTTGTGGCTGACGAACCGACCGGTGCATTGGATGATGAGACGGCGCTCATTGTGTTAATGTGTCTGAACGAGCTGAAAACAGGCGGTGTGTCAGTCATCATTGCAACTCACAGCGCGATGGTGGCCAAACATTGTGATGAAGTATATCAATTAACAAAGGAAGGGCTAATATGTGAAACGCTCTCCTGTTAGTGTGCATGGACTCCATCCTTAATTATCTGGGGAGCAGGTGCTACTGTGGTGTTAAAAGATAGTGAAAAACGTGAAGAGATTCAAGCCTTACATATTGAATTGTGGAATGAGCTTCAACATTGTGACGATGCTTTCGCGAAACATTTTATGACAGACTGCTTGAAAAGACTTAGAGCAGGGCGTATGCAGCGGAATACTTTAAAAAACTTCGTAATGACACGAGGGTTCTGGATTTCGGTTATTATGGGTTCACTGCTGGGGCCTTTGATTATTGTCCTTTTCATTTGGGTTTCTCTTTGGGTTGAGTAGGACTCGAAGGTTGTGACATTTCGCTGGAACAAATTCATTCGGATATTCTGGAAGTGTATCACGATATTGTCAACTCTAGAGGTGGAGAGTAATGCTCTTGGTAACTCTGTTTTTCATCTGGATTCCGATTATCATCATGAATGCCTTGGTTCCTTATTGGTCCCATCCCGGTGTTTTTTTCGGGATATTGATTCCCAAGGAGCATATGAGGCATCCAAAATTGCTTGCGATCAGACGTAATTATTGTGTTGCAACCGTCATCGCGGCTGTCCTGTTGATGGGACTATCCATTCTTTGCGTGCAACGCGAAGTCATGACTATGACGGCTTCGATGGTTTATCTTATTCCCGCTTACTTTGTGGTTCACATGATGATCTATCTGCAAGGATACAGAGGGGTAAAGCGATTAAAGAAGGAAAACCAATGGAGGGTGGAAAAACCATCCGTCATAGCTGTTGACACTTCGGAACATCATTGGTCAACGGTTTCGAGAATGTGGAGTCTTATTCTGTTTTGGCTTATTGCAGCCAATATTGTCTTTGTCGCGTGGAATTATGACCAGATTCCTGCTAATATTCCTATTCATTACAATGCTTCCGGTCAAGTGGATCGAATCGCGCAAAAATCAATCGGCATCATCTTTGCCCCCAATCTCATTCAATGCTGGCTGGCGCTAATTATGGCGGGCGTACAAGAGGCCCTCATCCGAAGCAAACGGCAGGTTCATCCGGAGCAGTCTGAATCGATCAATAAGATAAGACGAAGCTCAAGCCGCTATCAAGCCGCTGTTATTCATTTTATTACTTTAATTTCGCTGGCGTTATTTGCTTCTGTGCAGTTTTCGATTGCGGGGTTTATTGATTCCAGTCTGACCAACTGGATACTGATTGCCGCCATACTTCTGATTTTTTCCGCCCTAATCAGCTTGCCGATCGTTTTGAAAAAAAACCAGGCCCTTATGGCTAAAGCCAATACCCATATCGTGTTTCCAGACGCCGATTCGGATGAGCATTGGAAGTGGGGATTGTTCTATGTTAATCGGGACGATCCGTCGCTGTTCGTTGAGAAAAGGAGCGGTATCGGGGTTACGGTCAATTTGGGACGGCCGACCGGCTGGTTTTTCTTGATAGCTCCCCTGATTTTTGCAGGAGTCATTGTTCTTTTTAGCTTCCTTTGAAATAGGATCGGCTATTTCGATGCTTTTACGACTCCACGCTCCCTTCGAATAACCCCCTGGTATAATATTTTTTAAGTCATGGATGTTGATTATACTTCCCTTTAAGCCGACCGTTTCCACGGGTATTCGTCAGCCTTAAAGGGGAGTTTATCAGCTTCTTCGTTGCCATAAATGGCAATATTTATAAATAAAGGAAATAAAAAGACCGGTAGAGGACGAGGTGTTTTCATATGTTTGCAGCAAATTTAAAGGAAAGCCAACTTGAGGTA
>JBHJMN010000027.1:0-83859 GCA_042219835.1 Paenibacillus elgii | reverse complement strand
CCACATCTTCAACCTGTAATGCAAGTACTTTTTTTAAGTTTTTTTCGAAACTCTCCAAAAGCTTGTCCTTGCACCAGTTTGTGATGCCCCAGCTCATGGCCGGAAGACTAATATACCATGGCTCAAATCGAAAATCAACCCCTATGCATAAAAAAGATACAAACCAGCGTTGGTTTGTATCCAAGTGCAGAAATATCATTTTAAATTCCGGCGGCCGAAGCTGCTGACAGCTCCTGCTGGATTTCGTCGTGAATATGACCATTCGTAGCCAGAACATCGCGGACATGCAAGCTGTACGGCTTCCCCTCCATATCGGTAACCTTCCCGCCCGATTCGGAAATAAGCAGCGCTCCGGCAGCCATATCCCAAGAATTTAAGCCAATTTCCCAAAATCCGCTCAAGCGTCCTGCAGCTACATAAGCCATATGCAGAGCCGCAGAACCTGCCACGCGAAGATTCCTTACTTTAGGAGCCAACGCTTGAACGCCTCGCAAGTTCACCGGCAGGGCGCCTGCCCGATCGGCAGGGAACCCGGTTGCAACCAAACTGTCGATAAGCTTCGTCTCGGAGGAAACTTGCATACGCTTTCCTTTGAGATAAGCGCCTTTTCCCTTCTCAGCGACATACAGTTCGTTATGAATGGGGTTGTAAACAACGCCGACAATGACCTCGCCTTTATGAGCAAGAGCCAGCGAAATGGAGAAAAAGGGAAAGCCGTGAACGAAATTCGTCGTGCCATCCAACGGATCGACGATCCACAAATATTCGGCGTCTCTCAGCTGCTCCAGCGCTCGCTTGGAAGCGTCCGGACCGGGAGCGACTCCTTCCTCGCCCAAAATAACGTGATGAGGGAAATGCGTCAGTATCAAATTACGAATCATCGTTTCGGCGCCCTTATCGACTTCCGTGACAAGATCGTGGGATGAATATTTGGTTTGCAGCTTGTTAAAGTCTCCAAGTTTGCTTTGAATCCATTCTCCTGCTTTGGAAGCGATATTAATTGCGACTGCGGTAAAGCTTTTGCTGCCGACAGCAAAGGAGGGGATGTTGGAATTGGTCATTACTAATCATTCCTTTTCTATACCAATAAATAAAAGTCTTTTTTAATTCTAGTGACATGACAACAGATCAGTAGTATCAGTATAGTTAATATACGTAAAATATGCTACGGAGTTTCGTCCAAACCGGCAGTCAATTGTGACAAAACCTTGATTTTTCCGAAACACCCAATTTATACAAGAAAACCACCCGCCGATACGGCGGATGGCTGTGTTATAACTGAAGGATTAAACGCCAACAATGTGGTATCCGCCGTCGACATAAATCACTTCTCCCGTAATCCCGCGGGATAGGTGGCTCATTAAGAAGAGAGCCGTATCTCCAACCTCGGCGGTTTCGGTCGTGCGGCGAAGGGGCGCTTTTTCCTCGACGGTTTTCAAGATGGAATTGAAATCTTTGATGCCTTTGGCTGCGAGGGTACGGATCGGGCCTGCCGATATAGCATTGACACGGATGTTATATTGGCCGAGATCGTTCGCCAAATAACGTACGCTGGCTTCGAGCGCCGCTTTGGCGATCCCCATGACATTATAATTTTTCATAGCCCGTTCGGCACCCAAGTACGTCATGGTCATGATGCTGCCGCCTTCGGTCATCAGCGGGTAAAGCTTCTGGGCCACGGCCACCAGGGAGTACGCGCTTATATCATGAGCTAGTGCAAAGCCGTCTCTCGACGTATTGACGAACTGCCCTTCCAGCTCCTCCGTGCGCGCAAAAGCGATGCTGTGCACAATGCCGTGCAGCACGCCAAACTGTTCTTTCAGAGCTCCGGCCAGCTTCTCGATATCTTCATCCGAAGTGACGTTGCAGGGCAGGATGACGGAGTTCGGAATCGTATCGGCCAGCTTCCGCACCCGCTCCTCGACCCGCTCGCTTTCATATGTAAAAACAAGTCTTGCGCCGTGGTTCGCCAAAGATTGCGCGATTGCCCAAGCAATGCTGCGGTCGTTGGCGACCCCCATGACCAATATGTTTTTGCCGGCAACCAAGTTCATATCCATCAGTTCCCCTCTCATCCATAAAATAGGGCTCGGACAACTTTCTCCCTTCTCAACGTACTTTATTTTAACAAAGATTTCAAGTTGCGGATTCGCTGAAAATTACAGCTCAAACGAAGCTTGGGACAATATCGTAATCCCTTCTTCCTGACCGATCGCTTCCATAAGGTGAAACAGCGCTTCGTCTTTCTTCTTAGCCTCAAGCATGATATCGAGCCGCGGCGTTGTCGGGGCAATGGCACGCAAAAAAGGCATGAGAATGCCGGTATCGATGAAATCGGCATGGCCGCGGGGATCTTTTTCGCTTTTGGGGCTGGAAACATGAATTTTGGGCGGCAATTCGCGCGGAGGAGCCGCGGTATCCGCCTGTGCTTTCTGACCTTGCCATGTCCGATGAATGCGCAGCCACAGCTCTTCGGCCGACTCTGCACTCCGGTTCACTTGGTCGTGATGAATGTCAAGCACCATCGGAACGCCCACCTCCTCGCATACCTCCAAGGTTTCGAGGGCATTAAACGTCTTATCGTCGTTCTCCAGCGTCATCCGCTCGCGAATCCGCTTCTCCAAAGCACCGAAATTGCGAATGAACCGTTCTCTGGCCGTTTGTTTGTTGCCGTACGTTCCCCCGATATGAATGTTGCACTTCGCCGACGCGTCCAGTCCCATCGCTTCCAGCATGCAAACATGGCGATCCAGGTCGGCGAAAGAGTGCCGCAGCACCTCCTCCCGCGGAGTGCTTAATACTGTAAAATGATCGGGATGAAAGCTGATTCGCATCCGATGCTTCCGGGCATAGCTGCCGACTTCCGCAAACGATTCCGCCAGCTCTTCCATCGGGTCCCAATCGCTAAGCCTCTCGTGGCCGACTAAGGGAATCAGCTTGGAGGAGCAGCGGTAAATCTCGATGTCATGCGCCCGGTTATGCTTAAGCAGCCGCAGCGTATTATGAAGGTTCTCGGCGGCAATCCGCTCCAGCTTGCGCAGCCCCGCTTCCCGGTCGTCAAGCTTGGCGAAGTTGGTATACGTCATCGTTTTGGAAGGCGAGGCATTCTGGACAATCATGGACATGGCTACGTAACCAAGACGAACGATCATGCTACATTCACGCTCCCGATAGTTAACTACTCTATAGCTTGTCCCTGGAAAGAATAAAGCACCCTCTTCCATGACTGGAAAAGGATGCTGCCCTTAATGGTTTAAGCACCGTAATATTATGCAAGGTCGGCCGAAATGACAATCTACGCCCGCTCTCCGAAAAACATTTCGTGAGCCAACGACGTCTGGATGCGCGCTTCTTCCTCGTTCAGCTTGCGAACCAGCTCCATCTCGACCTGCGTCACTTCTTCGCCCTGAAAATTAATTTCAGCAATAGAAGCGAGTATTTTAACGATGGCAACGGCTTGGTTATCCGGCGTATAGGCGATGACTTTCTGTCCGGTAGGAAACACGCGGAAGCCGCTCTTCATCATTTTGCCGCGACCGTACTCCAGCAGCTCGAACAGCTCTTGTTCGGATTTGAACTTGCATACAGAATTGAACTCGGTTTGAAATCCCATGAATTCGCTCCTTTCAGCTTCATTTTTTAGCTTAAGCATATCGAACCCGAGAAGACAAAAGCAAGTTCCGGCGCTCAACCTGCGTTCGAAAATTAGTCCAAGGTATACTCCAATCGCTGCTTCTCGGCATGACGCTCCAACGCGAGACGAATCAAATCGTCGATCAGCTCGCTGTAAGGCTTCCCGCTCTCGCGCCACAGCAGCGGATACATGCTGTACGGAGTGAAGCCCGGCATGGTGTTTATTTCATTAATGAAGATTTTGTTGTCTTCTTTCCGTAGAAAGAAATCGACGCGGGACAAGCCCGAACCATCGATGGCCGTGAAAGCCCGAATGGCGAGCTCCCTGATTTCTTCCGCCGTCTCTTGCGGAATTTCCGCCGGAATAATCATTGACGAGGTACCATCAACATATTTGGCCTTGTAATCGTAAAATTCGCTTGAAGATACGATCTCTCCGACGACGGAGGCTTGCGGCTCGTCGTTGCCGAGCACCGCCACTTCCACCTCGCGGGCATTTACGAACTCTTCGACAATGACCTTGCGGTCGTAACGAAACGCTTGATTGACGGCGGCAAGCAGCTCTTCACGGTTGCGCGCTTTGCTTACGCCGACGCTCGATCCGAGATTGGCCGGCTTGACGAAGCAGGGATACCCGATCGAGATTTCAATTTCCATCAGGAAATAGGCGCTGTCTTTTTCCCACTGGCTTCGCGTGAAGTGGCGGAAAATACATTGTGGCAGGCCTTCCTGGGCGAATATTTTTTTCATGGCGATTTTGTCCATGCCTACGGACGAAGCCAGCACGCCTGCGCCTACGTAGGCAATGTTCACCATTTCGAGCAGCCCTTGAATGGTGCCGTCCTCGCCGAACGTGCCGTGCAGCAAAGGAAATACAACATCCAGCGGGGCAGACGGCGAAGAATCGCCCGACGCCTTAATCGACGCGTCGGCGGAAGCCGGTTGGGCGGCAAAAAACGGCTGAAGGGCAAACTCTCCCGAAGATTCGGACGAGCCATCGAATGCAAGCGCCTCGACCGATTCGGCCGGCGCCGTAAGCTGCGGTCCCGAATGCCAGTCCCCTTGCTTGGTTATGTAAAACGGCTGCACCTCGTATTTGTTCAAGTCGAATGCTTTGATGACGGCCAGTGCCGTTTGGAGCGAGACTTCATGCTCCCCGGATTTGCCGCCGTAAATCAAGCCTACACGTATTTTGTCGCTCATAGAAACCTCCGGAAGTATGTTGATCCAAGCCGTCTAAAATCATGAAAAAGCGGGCTCCGTGCATGGCCGACGGCAGAAAAGCGAAGCCTAAGCTACGACACTGCTAAATTCGGAAAGACTAAAAAGAATCGGATAAATGCAGGAAACGATAACGCGTTCGTTTCGTCCAAGCCGGGGAATCCGCATAGCTCCAATACCGATGCTTGCTGTTGATCGTCTGAGCATTGACAAGCGGCATGCCGCTTGGATCCTTGGCGGTAACAATGGTCGTATGCTGATACCGGCCGTCGCCGTCCCAATCGTAGCTTATGACGTCACCCAAATCGAGCTGCTGCGGATTCGCCACTTCCTGGGCCCGCAGCCCTCTGCGGCTCGTCAGCAAATAAAACTGCAGACTTTCGGCTACGGCCCAACTGAAGCTCCAGTGCTCCTGACCGCCGACCCGGCCTTTGTACCACCAGCCCGAATCCCTTTTACCAGTATAGTTCATAGGCGCTCCGCCTGCAAAGATGCATTGGGACACGTAATTGCTGCAGTTGACCTCAAAAGCAAGATAGGTCGGATTAGTTCTATCCCACCACTGATCGGCGTAACGCACCGCTTCGTGCCGGTTGTAAGGGGTGCGGGCGGCGGTTTGCTGGAAATGCGAAATGATTTGCGTATTTAAATACGGTACGGAAGGAGCACGCATTAACCCGACGGCGGCAAACGAATCTTCCACCTGCATGATCCCGCCCGCAACCGGAGGTTTTAGACATAAAGCCTGCTCCGTTTGAAGATATTCGATATGTACAACGGACCAGCCGTCTGATGCCGGGGAAAGGGTGATCCGTTCCTGTTCGATTCGCTGCTCTTCGTGGAGGACCTGCCGAATCTCGCCGACGGTCATCCGTCTGAGGGTGACGTCGGCTACGATGCTGTCTTCACGCTCCGCCACTTGATCGACGGTGAGCCGGGTTTCGCTTTTAGTCGGTACGAATTGCCGCTGACGGTCGGTATCCGCCCGCCGGGTAAGCCTCTCGGTCTGCGCACTCAAGTAGGCGGCGTCCTTCACAAAGGACAGCATCGGTTCCACGGAATAATCGATGTCCATTTGATTACGATGATGTACATAGTCGTAAAGGGTCGCTTTCCAAGACACGGCATCGTTCCCCTTTCATTCGGAAGCCTGTGCGGCTAAGATCGATTTATTTCTATAGGACAGAAAAAAACATTCATTCCCATGGTATGCGCTCGGCCGAATAAAAATGAGCGAAATCCACCTTTACGAAACGGCCTTTCAGCATGTATACTATAGCTATGGCTAATAATGAAATCAAGTTTCATACAATGAAACAAGATCCATGAGCTGATTACTTGTCTAAGGAGGAATAGCACCATGTCTAAAAAAGACCAATTCTCGGTCCGCAAGCAGCTGAACGTTGGCGGTCAATCGTACAACTACTACAGCCTGCAGGCGTTTGAAGCGCAAGGCAACGGCCATGTGCAAAATCTGCCTTTCTCCATTAAAGTTCTGCTTGAAGCGGCAATCCGTCAATTCGACGGCAAAGCGATCACGGCAGAGCATGTGAAACAAATCGCCGGATGGGCTTCCGAACGCGATGCCAACAAAGAAATTCCGTTCATTCCGGCACGGATCGTGCTGCAAGACTTCACTGGCGTACCGGTCGTCGTCGACCTGGCAGCCATGAGAGATACGATGAAACGGGCGGGCGGCGACCCGAAACGGATCAACCCGCTTGTTCCGGTCGACCTCGTTATCGACCACTCGGTTATGGTTGATGCCTTCGGTTCCCCGGACGCACTCGAATATAACGAACGCATCGAATTCGAGCGCAACGAGGAGCGCTATCGCTTCCTGCGCTGGGCGCAAACGGCGTTTGACAACTTCCGCGCCGTTCCGCCGGATACCGGTATCGTTCACCAAGTTAACCTTGAATATCTCGCATCCGTCGCAGCAACGAAAACCGTTGACGGCGAAACGGAAGTTTATCCGGATTCCCTCGTCGGTACGGATTCCCATACGACGATGATCAACGGTCTGGGTATCGTTGGCTGGGGCGTCGGCGGTATCGAAGCCGAAGCAGGCATGCTGGGCCAACCGCTGTATTTCGTTACGCCGGAAGTTATCGGCTTCAAGCTGACCGGTACGCTGGCGGAAGGCGCTACGGCAACCGACCTCGCATTGACTGTAACCCAGATGCTGCGCAAAAAAGGCGTGGTCGGCAAGTTCGTCGAATTCTACGGCCCCGGCCTGAGCAACATCAGCTTGGCAGACCGTGCGACGGTAGCGAACATGGCTCCGGAATACGGCGCAACGATCGGCTTCTTCCCGGTTGACTCCGAGTCCTTGAACTACATGAGAAGCACGGGCCGCAGCGAAGAGCAAATCGCGCTTGTCGAAGCTTACTATAAAGAGCAAGGCATGTTCCGCACCGACGCAACGCCGGATCCGGTGTTCAGCGATACGCTGGAGCTTGACCTCAGCTCGGTCGTTCCGAGCTTGGCCGGTCCGAAGCGTCCGCAAGACCGCGTCGAGCTGACGAACATGAAGGAATCGTTCAACAGCATCATCCGCACTCCGATCGAAAAAGGCGGCTACGGCTTGTCCGAAGAGAAAATCGCGGAAACGGTCGAAGTCAAGCATCCGAACAGCGAAACGAGCAACATGGGTACAGGCGCCGTCGTCATCGCCGCGATCACTTCCTGTACCAATACATCTAACCCAAGCGTTATGCTGGGCGCCGGTCTCGTTGCGAAAAAAGCGGTAGCTCTCGGCCTCAAAAAACCGGGCTACGTCAAAAGCAGCTTGACGCCGGGCTCCCTGGTCGTTACCGACTACCTGAAAAAAGCCGGATTGCTCGAACCGCTTGAAGCTCTCGGCTTCCACGTCGCCGGCTACGGTTGCGCAACGTGTATCGGTAACTCCGGTCCGCTGCCGGACGAAGTAAGCAAAGCAATCGCCGACAACGACATGACTGTAGCTGCCGTACTGTCCGGCAACCGGAACTTCGAAGGTCGCGTTCACGCCCAAGTGAAAGCTAACTACCTGGCTTCTCCGCCGCTTGTCGTCGCTTACGCTTTGGCCGGTACGGTCAACATCGATCTCGCGAACGATCCGATCGGCTACAACCAAAAGAACGAGCCGGTTTACTTGAAAGACATCTGGCCGACATCGCATGAGATTCAAGAAGCGATACAAACCGCGATGAGCCCTGCGCTGTACCGTGAAAAATATGCCAACGTGTTCCGTTCCAACGAGCGCTTCAACGCGATTAAAGTACCGGAAGGCGAGCTGTACGAGTGGCCGACTTCCACGTATATCGCGAACCCGCCGTTCTTCGAGAACCTGGGCGCCGGACTGTCGGACATCGCGGATATCCGCGGAGCCAAGACGCTTGCGCTGCTCGGCGATTCCGTCACGACGGACCATATCTCGCCTGCGGGTAACATCAAGGTCGACAGCCCTGCCGGCAAATACTTGATCGAGCATGGCGTGAAGAAAGAAGACTTCAACTCCTACGGTTCCCGCCGCGGTAACCACGATGTTATGATGCGCGGTACGTTTGCGAACATCCGTATCCGCAACCAAGTGGCGCCGGGCACCGAAGGCGGCGTAACGACTTACCTTCCGACCGGCGAAGTCATGTCCATTTACGATGCTTCCATGAAGTATCAAGAGCAAGGCACGAACCTCGTCGTTATTGCCGGCAAAGAATACGGCACAGGCAGCTCCCGCGACTGGGCGGCAAAAGGAACGTTCCTGCTCGGCGTGAAAGCCGTCATCGCAGAAAGCTTCGAGCGGATTCACCGTTCCAACCTCGTCGGCATGGGCGTGCTTCCGCTGCAATTCTCGGAAGGTCAAAGCTGGACATCGCTCGGCTTGACAGGTAGAGAAACGTTCGACATTACGGGTCTGAGCAACGACGTACTGCCGGGTCAAAAAGTATCCGTCAACGTCACGCGCGAAGACGGCTCGAGCTTCAGCTTCGAAGCCATCGTCCGTCTGGACAGCTACGTGGATGTCGATTACTACCGCAACGGCGGTATTCTGCAAACTGTCCTGCGTCAAATCATGGCGTAAGACGAAGCCTTTTATATACAGGAAAGCCCCAATCCTCCTCGCGAGGCTTTGGGGCTTCTTTTTTTGCTATATGAAGCAGCTTTGTCAATTACTTGAGCATCTTGCCCATCCTGCGGGCGGCCTCCATCAACGCAGGCGCATGCTCCTTCATCTTCTTGAGCGTCAGCCGGTTGGCCGGCCCCGATACCGCGAGAGCGGCGACCAGCCGCTGGGCGCGGCCGAAGATCGGCGCCGCCACCGCCGCGGCGCCGGGTTCGCGCTCCTCGACGCTGGTAGCGTAGCCCAGCGTCTTCACTTCTTCCAGCTGCTGTAAATAAGCAGCTGGGGACACCGCCGTCGGCCAGGACGGATCGCGCAGCAGCTGCTGCTGCTCGTCAAGATCGGCGAAGGCGACGAGGATCTTGCTCGACGCGCCGACGGACAGCGGCAGTCTCGCCCCGATCGGAGCGACCCGGCGGATCGCCTGGTTGCTCTGAACCGCCTGCACACGGACACGCTCCATGCCGTCGCGCACGTACAAGCTGACGGTCTCGCCGACTTGGTCGCGCAGCCGTTCCATCTCCGGCAGCACGATCAGCGCCGGATCGTCGCTGTGCGTCAAATTGGCGCTCAGCTCCCAGATGCGAAAGCCGAGACGGTACCGCTCCGAGGCCGGGTCGCGAATGATAAAGCCTTTGCCTTCCAGCGAGGCTAGCAGCCGGTGGACCGTGCTTTTGTGCAGTCCGACCTTTATGGAAATTTCCGTTAAGTTCAAATCTTCCGCTTCCGTAAAGCAAAGCAATATATCCAGAGCCCGTTCGACGGCGCGAACGGTTAGTTTGCCATCTTCGACCATATTCCCACTCCCCGAAAATCCGTTTCACTGGTTGAAATCTATTATAGCCGATTTCCACTCGTTTTCCTATATGAAGCTCGTTCCTTCTTCAATAAAATATTGTTTTTCCAGTAGTTGTAACAAGCGATATTACAGGGAGATTACAGAAAGTTTACGTTTTTCGCGCAATATTGACGCCTGGTCTTTCTCCCTATACTATAAAAATATAAGGATCTTACAAGCCTCGAAATTTCGAATCTGACAGCAAATGTACAGTGCAAGTTTTCACTCCGATCGCATCGCTTGGATAAAAAGCTCGCGTTTTCAACTCGTTATCAGGGCCGTATCCGACGTCATCCGCAACAGGCAGTCATCTTAGTTTCAATAGGAGGGATCCGGCATGAAAACCAATTCTTATTCACCCGTACCTTTAAACACCACTACGGTTGAAAGCGCTATCAAACGTACCGCCTTCCTTAGAAGGTACCGGGGCCTGCTTCTCGCTCTGCTGTCCGTTCTGCTTCTGCTGTTCAGCTTAACAATGGCCTTCCACGCTTATGTAGCTTGGACGCTGGGCCGGCCGCATATCGATCCGCTGCGTTCGAATCCCGCCGCCGCCTTCGGCGCCGCTTACGAGGACGTGCAATTTCCAAGTCTGAATGCCTCTTCGAATCTGTCCGGCTGGTATATCCCGTCGAGCGCTGGAACGGCAGCGGCCCGGCAAACGATTGTGTTCTCGCACGGCTATGGCGGGAACCGCGAAGAAATCTGGGTGCCCATCTACGATTTGGCAAAGGCAGTCCACGATATGGGCTACAACGTGCTGATGTTTGATTACGGCTTCGTCCAGCCTCAGTGGAACGTAACTGGCGGTTTGCGCGAATCGCAAGAGCTGCTGGGCGCGGTCCAGTACGCGAAAGACCGGGGAGCCGAAAAAGTGTTCGTCTGGGGCTTCTCGATGGGAGCCGGAACGGCTCTGCAGACCGCGCTGCAAACGAAAGACATCGACGGCATGATTCTGGACAGCACATTCGTACTTGAACCGGACACCTTGTACCATAACATGAAGCAGGCAGCGAATTTGCCGAAGTTTTCTCAAAACCTTGTGTATATGTTTTTCCCGCTGATCAATGGAGTCAGCTTGAACCAAGTGCCTTATAACAAAGTGAAAGAGACGCAGTATTCGATGCCGATTTTCTTCATCCACAGCAAAAAAGATATGCTGGCCCCGTACGAAATGGCGGAAGGGATCTTCCAGAAGCAAAAAGCGGATTCCGGTTCCGCGCTGTGGCTGCTGGAAAACGACGGGCACGAGCTCATCTATCGCGCTCACAGCAAAAGCTATCTGGAGATGACGACCGGCTTCCTCCGTACGTTGTCCTCCGCTCCGGCACAACCGCTAAAGTATAATAAAGCCCGTTAGACAAATCAAACATAGCTGTACCCCTCCCCGAATACAATGTTCCTGTAGCGTCCGGCCGCGAAAGCCGGATGAAGCAGAATGACGGGGAGGTTTTTGCGTATGCTTTACATTTACGGTTCCCTGATGCCGCTCAGGGTATTGGAGGAAATTCGGTTCTGGAAAATGCAGGAGAGAGAACATACGGTCGTCATCCGCGAACTGGTACCCAAGCTCGAACCGGAGTATGCCGCGCTGCTGCATCAATGGGAAGGCGTCCTTGCACAGACGGAAGCCGCCAGCCAGCAATGGATCGAAGCCGTGCTGCGGGCCAAACCCCCGGTCGGTCCGTATATCGTCGACAAAGTTAATGAGTTGCTCTATGCGTCCATTGCCCAATCGCAGGAATTTATTCGCCAGTTGTTTTTCATTCTGGAACGAAGCCGTCCGGTTCGGGCAAATCCGGTCGTCCAAACCGTGTTCTTGCACATCATACGCGAATCCGAATATTTCCTGGGCGTTCTGCATGCGGTCCAAAACACGCCTGAAGAAGTTGAAGAGTTTCGCACCAAGGATGCAGTCGATGCACCGTATGCAGTGACAGAGAACCGTACCCCGGACGAGGAGCAAGCGTACATCCACTTATGGCGCAGCGAAAACGAACCGCTTCCCATCGATCTGAATCAGCTAACAGCTACGCAGGAAGGCACGTGGACAGGCGACCGGCCTCAAGCCCCCTATTCCAAACCGGTACCGATTGGAGGACACAAGCTGCCGCCTCTGCCCTACGCCTACAATGCGCTCGAGCCGTATATCGATGCGGAAACGATGCGGCTGCATCATGACAAGCACCATAAAAGCTATGTTGAGGGGCTAAATAAAGCCGAGAACATGCTTGCGCGCGCAAGGGAGACGGGCGACTTTTCGCTGGTTGCGCATTGGGAAAGGGAGGCTGCGTTCCACGGAGCGGGGCATTACCTCCATACGATTTTCTGGAATGTGATGAAGCCGGGCGGTGGCGGAAAAGCGACGGGACCGATCGCGGCGGAGATTAAAAAGTCGTTCGGCTCTTACGAAGGGTTTCGCAAGCAATTCAGTGCTGCGGCGGAGAAAGTGGAAGGCGGCGGCTGGGCCATTCTGGTCTGGAGCCCGCGCAGCCACCGGCTGGAAATTTTACAGGCGGAAAAGCATCAAAATTTGTCGCAATGGGACGTCATCCCGCTCCTCGTACTGGATGTATGGGAGCACTCGTATTACCTCAAATACAAGAACGAACGGCCCAAATACATTGAAGCTTGGTGGAACACGGTGAATTGGGACCATGTTAACGAACGGTTCGCGGCTGCTCGTCATTTGATGTGGCTGCCTTATTAAAACCTAACGAATCCCCGGCTGACGAAAATCCGGTTCGCACGCGAAGTCAAAGGCAGCGAAACTGCGAGCTGCGTCAATGCGGGGATTGCTGCATCTGGTATGGGCATTTATTGTCGAATCCAAAGAATGAAGATCAGCGGATAAGCCATGCATGCTTTACTCCTGTGCCTGCTGCTCTGACGCAAGGGTGCTCTCCGATTGAGCATCGGCCGCGCTTCCGTGAGCCCCTCCGCCCAAGTTCAGTCCGATGACGCCAAGAATGATTAAGATAATGGAGCCGGCTTTTAACAGCGACATGGACTCGTTAAAATACAAGTAACCGATCACCGCAATGACCGCCGTTCCGAGACCCGACCATATCGCGTACGCCACGCTCACTTCAATTTGTTTCAACGAGAAATTGAGCGCCGTAAACGCCAGCAAGTAAAAGACGACCATGAGAATCGAAGGCGTCAGCCGCGTAAAGCCTTGCGAAAATTTCATCGAAATCGTTCCGGCGATTTCGAGGGCAATCGCAGCCCCTAAATATAACCAATACATCTGCACGTCTCCCTTGTATCCATTGTTCGAAAGAAAAAGGACGCAGGCTTCCCCGCATCCTCTGTCCCTACTCTTTAATTAGCGATAAAAACTCCGAGCGCGAGGCCGCATCCGTACGGAACAGTCCGCGAACGGCGGAGGTGACGGTTTTGCTGCCCGGCTTCTTGACGCCGCGCGCGCACATGCACAGATGCTCGCCCTCGACGACGACCATACAGCCGTGCGGCTCGAGTTCCGACTCGATGATGTCGGCAATTTCCGATGTAATCCGCTCCTGTACTTGGAGGCGGCGAGTGACCGCTTCGACCAAGCGGGCGAACTTGCTCAGCCCGGCAATTTTGCCGCTCGGAATGTATCCGATATGGATTTTGCCGAAGAACGGCGCCATATGATGCTCACACTGGCTGTAGTAGACGATGTCCTTCACAATGACGAGCTCTTCATGCTTCTCGTCGAAGGCGACGCCTAAAATATCTTTCACGTCTGCGTCGTAGCCCGCAAAAATTTCTTCATACATGCGGGTTACCCGCGCAGGTGTATCAAGCAGACCTTCCCGGTCCGGATCTTCGCCGATCAGGCGCAAAATCTCCCGGACATGATATTCGACTTGTTCCCGGTTATCGGCAACACGGCTGTTTCTGTACTCTTTGGCCGGCATTGGTTATCCTCCTCCTGAATTCGTCCGGAGTTTCCGTTCCAATATAGAAAGAAAAGCCCGCGACCAGGCTTTTCGGGCTTACGGACGAAACTTTTGATTCTTCATCATAGTTTGCATTTTCTGCATCTGCTGCTTGTTCAAGTTGTACCCCATTTGCTTGGCCATCTGCTGCAGCATTTCCGGATTGCTCTGCATTTTTTCAAGCTGCTTGCGCAAATACTGCACACCGATGAAAAATCCGGCCGCGCCTCCGGCAATGAGGGCGATAACCGCGGTAATAACGTAACCCCACATAATCGTACCTTCACCTCGAACGATGGATGTCATTTCTTCATCATAGCATGTCAAAGCCTCGGTTACAAACACCATTTTTACACTACATCAAAACGCTCTCGATAAACACGGTCGTCTGTTTGGCCAAATCGACTTCCTTGACCTCCATGTCGTCTCCGCCGCCCTTGACCACACGGATAACAGGCCGGCCCGGCAGCCCCCGGTGCTGGCCGACCACGACGCCGGTTTCCCGGGTGGACAGCTTGACCGACGTGCCTGTCGGATAAACCGACACCGTACGCAAAAACTGGATCACGATCTCCCGGTCCAGCTTCTCGCCTGCCAGCACCATCATGCGTTCGCACGCATCGTGCGGCAGCATCCGCCGGCCTTCGGACAAATCGAACAGCAGGTTATCATACGTGTCCGCCACGGCAACGATGCGGGCGTACAGATGAATTTCCTCGCCCAGCAGCTGACGCGGTATGCCTTTTCCGTCCATCGTCTCGTGATGTTGAAAAGCGACATGTGCAATCAGCAAGCTGAGCTCCCGCTTATGCTTCAATATTTCAAAGCCGCGCCACGTATGATGCTTTTTCGGATCGCCGCTGTCATCGTCCGTGACGAGTTCAAGCTTGCCGACATCGTGCAGCAGCGCGCCGACCGCCAGTTCCTTCAACTGCGTCGTCGGCAGCCCCATATTGATGCCAATCAAGGTCGACATCATACAAACGTTGATTGCATGCACGTACATTGCGTTATCGTGCGTCCGGATATCCGATAGCTGCACCAGCACTTCTTTGTTTCTCATAATATCGTCAAGCAGCGTATCGATACTTGCACCGACATGCTTCATGTTGAAGTCTTTCCCGGATCGGATCGAATCGATCGTCTCTCCCATCCGCTGCATCACGGCCCGTTTCGTCTCCTCCGATACAAGGTCGATCGGCTCGATATCGTCAAACTGAGGGTCTTTAATATAAATCATCGTCACGCCGATCCGCTTCAGCGTCGTGATCATGAATACGGTTAGCTGCACCCCTTCGGATAGCAGCACCGCTCCGTTCGCGGAAAAAATCGTCCGTCCCAAATATTGCCCGGACTCGACGTTCTCGATATGCACGTATCTCACGCTAGGGCCCCTTTCCCCGAAAAGCCTTCATGCTGAAGCAAAAACGTCTTTATGTGCAGGCCGCCGCCGTAGCCGACCAGCGCGCCGCTTGCGCCGATCACGCGGTGACAGGGCACAATAATCGGGATCGGATTGCGGTTGTTCGCTCCTCCTACGGCGCGCACCGCTTTAGGCGAGCCGATCCGGACGGCAACGTCTTTATACGACCAGACTTCACCGAACGGAATATCGGTTAAGGCCTTCCATACTTGGATTTGAAACGGCGTGCCGCGCAAATCCAGAGGCAGATCAAACGTTCGTCTCGTACCGGCAAAATAAGCCTGCAGCTGATCGGTCGCTTTGGATAGTGTCCCGGGGTCTCTTACCCAGTCGCCCGTACCGAACCGCTGCTCGGACCAAGCGCGAAGCTTCGGTTCAACATCGGCGAACGCGCCGAATTCGATCTGACACAAGCCGCCTTGCGGCTCTGCGTTCCAGCCGAGCGTCAACAGGCCGATTGGTGAATCGATCTCATCATATCGGATCGCCATCCTGCTCATCCCCCTGTCGCTCTCCCGTAAATTGCGCACGTGCTTTGCCGATCTCCCGGCGGGCGGCCTCGTCCCACTCCGTCTCCCACGCGGCGTCCAGCGCCTCGCGCGCAGCCGCGCCTCCGATGCGGCCAAGCGCCCAGGCAGCTGTGCCGCGAATCTCGGGACGCTCGTCCTTTCGCAGCAGCTCCGCGAGCTGCGGCACGCTGCTTGCGTCCCGGAAGTTGCCCAGCGCGAGAATCGCGTTGCGCTGGATAGGCTTGCGACCGCGCCAAGCGGCGGCACTGTGGCCGAACCGCTCTTTGAACTCGCGGTTCGACATCGATAACAGCGGCAGCAGCAGCGGTTTGACTATCTCGGGGTCCGGCTGCAGTTCCGGTTGATGTCCGGCGTGAATGCCTTTATTTTTGGGGCAGACGATCTGGCACGTATCGCAGCCGTACAGCCGGTTACCGATCTTACGCTTCAGTTCGTCGTCCTCGATGAGCCCTTTCGTCTGTGTGAGAAACGAGACGCAGCGCTGCGCGTTAAGCTGCCCCGGTCCGACCAGCGCGCCGGTCGGGCAGGAATCGATGCAGAGCGTGCAATCGCCACAGCTCTCGGTTACTGGCGTATCGGGCGGAAACGGCACATTCGTGATCAGCTCGCCGAGAAATACCCAAGACCCCCACTCCGGGGTAATGACGCAGCTGTTTTTACCGACCCAGCCGATCCCGGCCCGCTCGGCCACCGCCCGGTCGACAAGCGCCCCGGTATCGACGAGGCTCGCCGTGCGCGCTCCGGGAACCCGTTCGCGAATCCAGGCCTCCAGCCTTGCAAGTCTGTTGCGCAGCACGTGATGGTAGTCCTGCCCCCAAGCGGAGCGGGATAAAATGCCCCGGTACGCGCCCGGCTCGGACCGCGGCGCGTTTCTCAGCTTCGAAGGATACGCCACCGCAATCGATATAATGGACCGGGGCTCCGCAAGCGTCAACGCCGGGTCCACACGCTTCTCGATATCCGGCTCCTCGAAGCCGGATTCGAACCCTTTCTCGCGGTGCCGGATCAAAATTTCCTTCAATTCGACGAACGGGTCAGCGCTCGCAAAGCCGATCTTATCAATGCCCAGCTTCGAAGCTTCCGCTTGCAGCTGCTGCTTGAGCCGACCCCAGTCCGCGGGCTGCAGCTCCGCCGCCGCCGCAGAACGTTCGCTTTGCTGCCCCGTTTCCGCCTTGCTGTCTTCTTTTTCCATTACAGGCTCCTCCACTTTTGCGGCGGCCATACGATCCATTCCGCCCGTCCGATGACCCTGGTTACGGGAATGGCTCCGAAAGTACGGCTATCGTAGCTGGCATACAGGTGTCGGTTGTCCCCCATGACAAACAGATGGCCTTCGGCAACCGTATAAGGCTCGAAGCGCCCGTCCTCGATGCTGGAATCCGTGTACGCTTCCTGCGCCTCGCTGCCGTTGACGTAAAGCTTGCCTCCCCGGATATGCACCTCGTCTCCGGCCACCGCTACCACCCGTTTCACCAAAAAAGGATGCATCGCTTCGCTTCCCAGCGGCTCTTGGACGACTACGACGTCTCCGCGCTTGGGCGGCGTTCCGGTGTAACGGATCGTTTTATTGATAAACAGCCATTCGCCCTCTTCCAGCGTAGGCTGCATAGACTCCCCTTTGACTGTGGACAAATGAAACACGAATTGATGCATGAGCACGACCAAGGCCAACGCGAATGCGAACCACTTCATCCAGCCCAGCAGCTCCCGCAAAGGGTTGGAGCTAACCGGGCTTTCCGATGGACTTTCGGTCCGTTCGCTTTCGTTGTTGCTCAGAGAAAAGCTCACTTCCTAACCCTCCGCTCCGCGTTCTCTCCACTGCTCATAATAGGATAGGACCAGCTCGTCCCGAAACGGCGCTTTGGCGCTCTTTACACGCCCCAGCAAATGCTGCAGGCCCTGCTCGACCTTACTCTCCACGACGGCGGAATAATGATAGGCGAGCTTGTGCCGCTCGTATTCTTCCCGGTCGACGACATGCACATCGCCCGCCGGCATGCGAATCACGTCCAGATCGTAATCGATATAGGTAATGACACGTCCGTTCACATACGGCGGGGAAGCGACGTTACAGTAGTACCGGACGCCGGCTTCCTCGATCAGCGCGACCACGTTAAACCACTGCCCCGGGATAAAAAAAGACACTCCGGGGATGCGGCTGACCCATTCTTTGCCGTCAGCCTCGACGATTTTCGTCTGGCTGTTAATCAGCACCAGCATGGACTCCGCCCGATGGGCTTCATGCAGCAGACGTTCCGGCACCAACCAATTCTCAATCCACATGCGATGCAAGTGCCCGTCGTGTTTAAAGCTTTTGATGACATGCGGGATAAACGTCTCCATGTGGTCCAAACCCTTCTGCCTGCGGTTTTCAACTGACTGTCGTGCTTCTTTCTCTTGCTATTAGCATAAACTTATGTTGCACCGCTTTCAAGAGCCGTAATCTTCGAATAAACAAAAAAAGCATAGCCGGGAAGCCGAAGGGCTCCGGGTATGCCTGAGTAATTCGTTAAGCTTGATTCGTTCCGATGTCAGCCGTTCACAATGCTGAGCCGCTGCGGGAATCGGGAAAAGTCTTCCGCCTGATAGCCGGCTTTCTCGTATACAGGAATGACCATTTCGTTGTGCGCATCAATGGTAACCATGATGCGGCGCACTTTGCGTCCCACAAAGCGCTGGCGTAGAGACTCGATCAAGGTCTGGCCGATTCCTCTGCGCTGGTGATCCTGCCCCACGGCAATGCGATAGTAGTAGCCGTCCTGGTTATCGATCGTTCCGACGATGACCCCGACGATCGCTCCTTCGTTCTCGGCAATAAGGACGAGCTCGCTGTCCCAGGACAACTGTCTGGCGAAAGCCGACATTGTCTCCTCATAACATTCCTCTGAAAGCACATTCCTGAAAAGCTCCGTGACTGAAACGTAATCGGACAATTTAAACGTACGAACCAGATACGAACTTACAAGCATGTTAAACTCTCCCCGCCACTCATATGGTAGATAATAAAATACGACAAATAACGCAATATTCCTGCTAATTTTCAAAAAAACGATAAAAAATCTTTATATTTTTTTCAAATCCTCCTGAAAGCGCTTAATTTTAAGCATTTGCAAGAAATTCGAGGCATTTATTGTCTATTCTTTGCAAATCGTGCAAACTCGGCTCAACGGCGAAAAAGCTCCCCTCCGGCATTCTTGCCTTCGGGGAGCTTCCTGCGAGCTGCTCGCAGGGCCGTTATTTCTCTATATGGTCCAAGATCCGCTGCAGCAACGTTACGGCTTGGGCCCGCGTCGCTTGTCGCTTCGGCCCGAAAGAGCTGTCCGGATTGCCTTCCAGCAGCCCTAGTCCGGCGGCCCGTCCAACCGAATCCTTGGCCCACTCGCTAACGGCCTCACGGTCCATGAATACCGGTGCGTTCGTCGAGGAGATCGACCGTTTTGATATATTCATCCCCCATCTTCTTCAGCAGGGGAACATCGTTTGGGAATATTCGAATTTGAACGGTTACGGTTTGCATCGCTTCATCCCCTTTTCTTTTGTTCTTCAACATAACGCTGGATGGTTTCGCTCGAAACATCCCCTGCCGTGCTGACAAAATAGGAACGTGTCCAAAGGCTAGGCAGATGCTCCAAGTGCTTAAATTCTTGGCGCAAACATCGCGAGGTCGTACCTTTCAATTTTGCCATAACGTCCGCTGGAGAATCCGTTGGCAGCACGTTTAAGAATAGATACACATGATCTGGCATGACTTCCATCGCTACAATAAGCCACTCGTTTTCCTGGCACAGCTCTTGCACAAGCTCTTTAAATCGCACTTCGACTTGACTTACAAGTACCTTTCTTCGGTATCGCGGGCAAAACACAAAATGATAGTTGATTAGTGATACGGTTGTTGTCGTTCTTCTATATTCTTGTCCCATATACTTGATTGTATCGGTTAAAATATAAAACTGCAACAACATGAAGGAATGTAGGACAAAGTAAGCTGTCTAAAGACAGTCCTTGTCCTCAGCCGATTCATCCCATGCCTAAAGGCAAGGGCTTTCTCGGCTTAAAATCTGTAAAGATTGCGAGTTTTTTTGCCGAAACACTATATATAAGCATTTCGTATTATCTGGTAATTTCCTTAGAATGGGAGCGAATCAAGATGAACAAGCCTGAGCCCTCCAATGCGAACGCTTCATCAGCAGGGGGAAATAAGAAGCTGATCAGCCTGTTTGTGGCGGCCGCCTTGGCCGCAAGCGCCGGATGCTCCTCGCCTCCGGCTGCGAAAGCCCCGCTGCAGCCTTCCCCGCCTCAGGGCGGGAAAAATCCGCCCCCTGCCGCGACCGGCACAGGCACTGCAGCCGCTCCGTCGGCAGACTACTGCCGGGACGACAACAACGACGGTGAATGCGACGATGGCAGCGGACGCATCAACCGTTCGGGCAGCAGCGCCTATTTCTACGGCGGAAACACTTACTACCGCAGATCCGTCGTGGGATCGAACGGAGTGGTTGCTTCCCCGCCAACCGTCACGAAGCCGAGCGGCAACACGCCAGCCGCCCCGTCCAAGAGCACGCCGGAACCGACGAATACGCCTGCGCCGACAACCAGCGGACGAACAGGCAGCTTCAACACGAAAGACTCCGTTACGTCCGGTTCAAGCTCCGGCGCGAAGAGCGGCACCGGCTCAGGCACGACTAGCAGCGACCCATCCGCTTCTTCTGCGGGTACGCCGGGCAAATCCGTATCCGGCTCGTCGGCCTCTACCGGTTCGTCCGTGTCATCGACAAACAGCGGTTCGAAGGGAAGCTTCGGCTCGTCAAGCTCATCCAGCTCGTCCAGCGGCATCTCTTCGGGAAGCTCCGGCGGACACGGCGGGATCGGAAGCTCCAGTTCAAGCAGCGGGGGTTAAGCTTGGGAAAGCAGAACTGTCTCCTCTTTAGCTTTTGCATAAAAGTCCGAACGGCGTGAAACGATAATCCGGTAATCTTTGGCTTTGCACAGACGGATGCAATATCATACGGCAATCGTTCGGATTGCATTGAGGAGGAAGACGGTGACACACGAAGCGACGACTAAGTCCGGTATGATGCGCCGGATTGACGAACTGAACGATGTGCAGATGACGAAATGGACGTCGGAGGAGCTTCATTACCATCAAAGGGCCATGAGCGACCTGTCCCCTTGGCTGAACGCCCAAGGCACCGCCATGCTCGGGCAGATCATCCATGAGATCGAACACCGAGGCGGCGAGCGGTTCCGTGGGGAGGATGCCCCGGCCACGAACACTTAATATACATAAGTGTTGATTTTATATGGAAAATAGGCGATAATAAATCTTGGAAATCTCATATCCTCAGGAGGTAGATAGAAGATGGCACACCAATTACCGGCACTTCCTTATGCGAACAATGCGCTTGAGCCTCACATCGACGAAATGACCATGATGATCCACCATGATCGTCACCACAACACGTACGTTACGAACCTGAACGCTGCGCTTGAAGGTCATGCAGATCTTCAATCCAAAAGCGTGGAAGACCTGATCGCCGATCTGAACAGCGTACCGGAGAGCATCCGTACCGCAGTCCGCAACAACGGCGGCGGCCATGCGAACCACTCCTTGTTCTGGGAAACGATCGGTCCGAACGGCGGCGGCGCTCCGAGCGGCAAGCTGGCTGACGCGATCAACAGCGAACTGGGCGGCTTCGACAAGTTCAAAGAAGATTTCGCCAAAGCGGCTACGACCCGTTTCGGCTCCGGCTGGGCCTTCCTCGCTGTGACCAAAGACGGCAAATTGAAAGTGTACAGCCTGCCGAACCAAGACAGCCCGATCATGGAAGGCGAAACGCCGATCCTCGGTCTGGACGTATGGGAGCACGCGTACTACTTGAAATATCAAAACAAACGCCCTGACTACATCGCGGCATTCTGGAACGTTGTCAACTGGAACGAAGTAGGCAAACGTTACGAAGCGGGCTTAAAATAATCAGGCTTGCCAGCAAAGGACTGCGGAGGTTCTCCTCTATGCAGTCCTTTTTCTTTCCTCGACATGCATCGAACGAACCGATTTTCCTCTAAGAACGCCTGACAGGTATATCCAAGGCCCCTTTCCCCCGAAGCCGGAACGTAGTATGATAGAGAAATAGGCGAATTTTGGAGAAAACGGAAACCGTGACCGAAAAACGCAACATATTTGATTCGGGAAAGAGTGAGACTCATGAGCAAACTGATCACTCTCCTGCATGATGTGCCGCTGTTTCAAGATATGTCGGTGGCCGAGTTGGAGACGATCGTTCCCCTGTTCGTGGAACGGAAATTCAAAAAAGGAACCATTTTATTTTTCGAAGGAGACGCCGGTGAGGAATTTTATTTGATTCATTCCGGTGTCGTCAAAATTTACCGCATCGACAATTCCAAGGAAATTATTCTTTCGTTGTTTCGGGAAGGGGACTTTTTCGGGGAGATGTCGTTGGTTCAAAAAGGACTTAAGCGCTCTGCGACGGCGGAAACGCTGGAGGCCTGCTCGTTGTATACGCTGAAGCGCTCGGATTTTCAGCAGTTTATGGAGCGAAGCCCAAAGCTGTGCCTGAAGCTGATGGAAGTTGCCATGGAGCGACTGCGCAAAGCGAACGAGAAAATATACGACCTAACGTTCCTCGACGTCCGGACGCGCACGATCAAAACGATCTGCCGGTTGGCGGAAGAATACGGCCAGCCGAAAGCGGGCGGCATGTTTATCGATATGAAGCTGACGCATCAGCAGCTGGCCAACATGGTCGGCACGGTGCGCGAATCGGTGACGAAGGTGCTTCAGGAGCTGCAGGAAGACGAGCATATCGCGATCGACAAAAAGCATATTCTGATCAAAGACATCCAAGCGATGGAGAAACAGATTTACTAGTCGTCACCGCAAGAAACGCCACCCCGGGGCGAAGGGCAGACCTTCGTTTCCAGGCTGGCGTTTTTCATTTTATCCCGGCTGTCTATGTCATTTTTTACATTGCCATTTTTCTTTCACATTTGGAAAAGAAAAGCGTGATTTACATCACTTACACATCTAGCCGCGTTTCCTATAATACAGCTATAAAGACATCGTAAAGCAAAAAAAATGTGAAAAGGGGTATGAACGTATGGCAAACCTGAAAACAAATGAACCGAAGCAGCGGAATAGCGGCCTTCTGCTGGTGGCAATTCTTTTCTTTGTGATCCTTTGTTCGCCGCTATTCTATTTCATGTATCACCTCATTCTGGGTAACGAAGCGATGTTCATATACAATCCCTATAAATAACGAATCGGGTTGCGGCACAGCGCAACGATTGAGAGCAAAGGCGTCCGTAGAAGACATTCAGCCTTCCGGTGCGCCCGTTCAACCGCATGAGTCCAGTTCTTTCATATCACCTGCAGTCGTTATTCCATTTCGGGTGCAAGGTTGTGCCATACAGTTTGAAACAGTTGTTTGGCGGCGATGCGAACCTGAGATCAAAGACAGTCCGCCATCCTTCCCAACATTAGACCAGAAAATACAAAAAAAAGAGCCGGTCGTCATCACGGAAGAAGATGCCGACAAAGCTTTATCTGGTATCTTACAACAATATTAATGCCGATTGCCTCAGCCCCGGGTCTGGCCAAAATACGCGTTCAGGATGCGCAAAAAGACGTTCGGGAACGCATACTGCTCCATCTCCTCGCGGTTTACCCAGCGGTAATTCGACGGCAGCGGCACAGGCAGCAGCAGCGCGGAGGATTCCTCCAGGCGGCCGGTGTACACATCCATCTCCCAGCGGATGTGGCTGAACGTATGCTCCGCCTGCATGAGCCAGCCGACCGGGCCGAGCCCGAGGCCGTCCACGGCGAGATGCGCCGCCAGCGCGGCATGAGCCGCGGCGGGGTCTGCGCCTTCGCCGCGCGCCTCCGCGGCTGCGGGCGCTGTGGGAACTGCCGCATGCGGCAGTTCCCACAGGCGCGCCAGCAGCCCTTCGGCCGGCCGCTGGCGGATCAGTACCCGGCCGGCGTGCACCGCCGCGCCCTCAATCACTACGGCGTATCGCCGCTCCGGCCGCGGCGGCTTCGCCTTCGTCTTCACCGGCAGCGATTCCTCCATGCCGGCCGCCCGTCCCGTGCAATGCGCCATGACCGGACAGGTCAGGCAGCTCGGCGACTTGGGCGTACAAACGAGCGCGCCGAGCTCCATCAGCGCTTGGTTGAAATCACCGGCCGCCCCTTCGGGTATCAGCTCCTGCGCGAGCTTCTCCATGCTGACGCGGGTACTTCCCTTCATGATATCGTCTTCGATCAAAAAATATCTCGACAGCACGCGCATCACGTTGCCGTCTACGGCAGGCTCGGGCTTGTTGTAGGCGATACTCAGAATCGCCCCGGTCGTATAAGGGCCGACGCCCTTAAGCGAGGCCACCTCCTCCTTCGTATCCGGCACGATGCCGCCGTAACGCTCCTTCACCTCGCGGACGGCGCTTTGCAGATTGCGGGCGCGCGAATAATAGCCGAGCCCCTCCCACGCCTTCAGCACTTCGTCCTCAGGCGCTTCGGCCAATGCTGCGACGGTCGGAAATTTATCCATAAACCGGTTAAAATAAGGAATGACGGTGTCGACCCGAGTCTGCTGCAGCATGATTTCGGATACCCAAATATGATACGGATTCCGGCTGCGCCGCCAAGGCAGATCGCGCTTGTGCCGCCGGTACCAGGATAACAGCTCGGTGGAGAAATACTGCTTTTGCTCTGAACTGGACATAGGATCTCCTTCTCTTTGCACACGTTTTCGGGATATAATAGAAATCAATACCCCGAATAAACGGCGGTACGACTTTTTTTGCAAGGACAGATACGACGATTGCCAAGGTTGAAGGGAAGCTTTAAAACTAGCTCATGACGGCGCTTATCTCAAGAAGGAAAGGACGGACGCCGATGCTGACTCCTGGAGAGCTGGCCTCGCGCCTGAACAAGCTGGTCATCTCGATTCTGCTCGTCGGGCATCAGAAATGCGAGTCCGACTGGCGCCAGAAGCCGCGAACGATCAAGTACCACTCCGTATGGCTAATCATTAAGGGCAAGGGCACCTTTACGATAGGCGGCACGCATTATCCTGCCGAGCCAGGCAAGCTGTTCTGCTTTGCTCCTGGCATGATTGTCGAACGAACGACCGATCCCGACCAGCCGCTCGAATACTATTTTCTACGTTTTCATTATACGGAAGTTTACGAGGAGAAGGAACAGTGGATTTCCCGCAGCGCCGCCGAAGCGTGGTTCCCGCTGGAGGGGATGTACACGGTCACCAATACGCCGCAGCTCATTTATTTGATGGAACAGCTCTATATGCTGTGGAAGCGCCGGGGACACATGACCGCGATGCGGCGCAAAATCGTGCTGCAGGAGTTTTTCCTGACACTGGTGGCCGATTTCCGCGCGCAGAAAATCGCCGGCGATACGACGGCGGCGATCGAGCTGACGCAGGACTACATGATCGGGCATTACCGAGAGCCTCTCACGCTCGAAGGGCTGGCGCAAATGGCCGGCCTCAGCGTAAGCCACTACTCCCGCCTGTTCAAAAAATACATCGGCTACAGCCCGATCGATTACCTTACGCATTTGCGCGTAGACCGGGCCAAGGAGCTGCTGGTGCTGTCGGATTACCGGTTGAAATCGATTGCCGGCAGCGTCGGCTACGCGGACGAGTTTTATTTCAGCCGCATTTTCAAGAAGGTGACCGGCTTCTCCCCCCGCGAATATGCCAAAAAACACCGGTTCACGCCGGCAAAATAATACCAAAGGAACGCTCAGGACGCACGGTTCCTGCCAGGTCTGCGCCGGGTTTGACTTTCGCCCCCCGAAAGGTGTACGCTACCTGTAAATGCCGTCGAAGTTTCGGAAAGTCGGCGGTTTTTGCAACGTTCGGCAAAGCGAGGCGATAGTGATGAAACAAGCGAATGCGGTCGGAGGCCCTATCCGCGTCGACGGGATAAGGACAGACAAGCTGTCTGCCGAAACGCAGGCTTGGAGGGCAGCTGCCCCTTATTCGGCTTATTTATATATTTGGGGAATGGCATGGATGGCGTCGGCCATCGTGACGTTTCTCGGGCAATGGCGGGATTGGGAGCTGGCGCAGCCTGCCCTGTTCTTAGTTGCGCTCCTCCTTACGGCGGCGGTCTTCCTCCGCGGACGTCGCTCGTCCTCCGAACGCACGGCACGGAACGGATTCCTGGGCGCGCTTCTCGTTGCGGCGGCAGCCGTCGCGGTCGTTTGGCTGCTCACACGCGGTCCAGTAGGAATCGATCCGTTCTACTGGCCGGTGCTGAAGGGGCTCGCGCTTACAGCCGCCTATCTTGCCCTCTTCCCGCGGTTGGGCTGGGTGCTCGGGGCGTTCGGGGTGTGGATGCTTGCTCTGACGATAACGGTGGTATGGATGTATCTCGGTTATGCGCCTGTATTGATTGGAGGCTTTGGCGGCCTCAGTATGTTCGCGCTCGGCGCGATGATTCGTATGCGAAACAAGGGGATGAATGCAGAATGAAACGATGGAAGCAATGGGCTGCCGCTGCGGCGGCATTGACGGTTTTGGCGACGGTAACGGCATGCACGCCGAACAGTCAGGAGCCGTTCGGCAGCGGCAAAAAGGAAAGCGGCCTCACGGCGGAACAGGCGATGGCCGGCTCTTCCGAGCAGGTGCAGTCGCTCTACAAGCAGAACTGTCTCTCTTGTCATGCAAGCAATCTGGAAGGACGCATGGGACCGAAAACCAACCTGCAGCAGGTCGGCGGACGGATGACCAAAGAACAGATCGTGAAGCAGATCGAACAAGGCGGGGGCGGCATGCCGGGCTTTCAAGGCAAGCTGAAGCCAGAGGAAGCGACTGCGCTGGCCGAATGGCTGGCAAGCAAAAAATAAGCCGCTTCCTGTCTATGGATTGGCTTCGGTCCGCTCTGTCACGGCATAGGCCATCGCCAGCGTTTCGCTGTGCGTAATGCTTAGATGAATACGAATCGCGTCTGCCGTTACGGACTGGAAGGCCGGCATCCAGGCGGCTAAGCGTTCCCAAGCCGCATCCGACAATCGGCATACAGGCTTACCCTTTCCGTCCGGCAGCACTTCCATGTCCTGAAATCCTACTTCTTTTCCAATCCCGCAGCCGAGTGCCTTTACGACCGCCTCCTTGGCGGCGAATCGCCCGGCTGCGAACTCTGCCAGCCTCCCGCCTCTTACAGCCGCCAGCTCCCGCTCTGCAGGCGTCAACACCCGCTCCAAGAAGCGCTTCCCGGTTGGTTGCTCCAGAATCTTCCGCATCCGCTCAATTTCCAACACATCGGTACCGATGCCGATAATCATAGCCGTTATTCCTCTCTTATCCTCTATACGCATATGTCCGCAGCAGTAAGTCGCATTCTGTGGCTTTATCGTATCCGATCGGAAGGATAAGTTCAAGAAGGCCAGTTATAATAGCTCGCATGCTTGATTTCGTCCATCATAATTTCAAATACGGCGCTGCGAAATTCGGGGCGGACGTTCAAATAAATCGGTAAATCGTCCGGTATTTCTCAAACGCCTTCAGTTCGCCGGGCAATAGGCCATTATACATTATAAACGCCATTTGCTGAAGCAGCATTATGTGCTCATCCCTCTTGACTTTACGCTCGCGAAGAAGTTAAAATATTGAAACATCAGGCGATGACCAAAGACACGATTCCCTGCAAGGGCTGCACAGAGAGAGGAGTCCCGGCTGTAAGCTCCTCCAGCGACCGGCATGGAATACCCCTTTGCAGCCGTGACGCTGAACTTGCGACCATGAATGACCAAACGATCGCGAAATTAAGCGCACCGTCTCATCCCCGTTACCGGATGGCCATGAGGTCCGGCGTGATTCCTTCGTTCTGGCAGCAGCCATAACGCGAAGGGCAGCCGGTCGAATTAGGGTGGAACCACGAGCTGAGCGCACTCGTCCCTTGGGCGAGATGCGTTTTTTTGCGTTCACATCCCATTTGACTGGAAACGGAGGACGAAAACCATGAAGATTCAAGTGAAGCTGTCGGACGGCTCGGTCCGGGAATACGAAAAAGGAGCCACAATCGAGCAGGTGGCCGACTCCATCAGCCCCAGCTTGAAAAAACAAGCCGCAGCAGGCAAAATCGACGGCAAGCTCGTCGACCTGAACCGGCCGATCGAAGCGGACGCTTCGGTTGAAATTGTGATGCTCGACAGCAAAGAAGGCTTGGAGGTGTACCGTCATAGCACAGCGCACCTGATGGCCCAAGCCATTAAACGGCTATACGGACAAAAAGCGGTGAAGCTGGGAATCGGTCCTGTCATCGAAGACGGATTTTATTACGACATCGATATCGAAAAGCCCCTATCCGTCGACGACCTCTCCTCGATTGAGCAAGAGATGGAGCGGATCGTCCGGGAAAATGTGCCGATTACCCGGCGCGTTGTCAGCCGGGACGAGGCCGTGCAAACGTTCGAAGCTTTGGAGGACCCGCTCAAGCTGGAGCTTATCCGCGATTTGCCGGACGAGGCGGTTCTTACCCTGTACGAGCAGGGCGAGTTTGTCGATCTGTGCCGCGGGCCTCATTTGCCGTCCACGGGCCGCATCAAAGCGTTCAAGCTGCTGAGCGTTGCCGGCGCCTATTGGCGGGGCGATTCCAATAACAAGATGCTGCAGCGCATCTACGGCACCGCGTTCCCAAAGAAGGCAGAGCTTGACGAACACCTGCATCTGTTGGAGGAAGCCAAGAAGCGCGACCACCGCAAGCTTGGCAAAGAGCTCGGGCTGTTCATGTTCTCCGAGGAAGCGCCGGGGATGCCGTTCTTTTTGCCAAAAGGGATGACAATCCGCACGGTACTGGAGAACTTCTCCCGCGAGCAGCAAGCGGCAAACGATTACGACGAGGTCCGCACGCCGTTCATGATGAACCAGCGGCTGTGGGAGGAATCCGGACATTGGGATCATTACCGGGAGAACATGTATTTTACCGAGGTGGACGAGACAAAGTTCGCGCTCAAGCCGATGAACTGCCCGGGCCACATGCTTATATATAAAAACGAGCTGCACTCTTACCGGGAGCTGCCGATCCGGCTTTGCGAATTCGGCCAGGTGCACCGGCACGAATTTTCCGGCGCTCTGAACGGGATGATGCGGGTGCGCACCTTCTGCCAGGACGACGCGCATCTGTTTGTCCGCCCCGATCAGATTGAAGAAGAAATCGGCCGTGCCATCGACCTGATCGGCGAGATGTACAAGGTGTTCGGCTTCCAGTACAAGCTTGAGCTGTCCACACGGCCTGAGGATTCGATGGGCTCCGCCGAGCTGTGGGAGCAGGCGGAAACGGCGCTGCGCAGCGTGCTGGAACGCCGGGGAATCGCCTACAGCCTCAACGAAGGGGACGGGGCCTTCTACGGTCCGAAAATCGATTTTCATATTTTGGACGCGCTCAAACGAAGCTGGCAGTGCGGGACGATTCAGCTCGATTTTCAAATGCCGGAAAAATTCGACCTGTCCTACATCGGCCAAGACAATCAAAAGCACCGTCCGGTCGTCATTCACCGCGCGATTTATGGCTCGATCGACCGGTTCATCGGGATTTTGACGGAGCACTACAGCGGGGCGTTCCCCCTCTGGCTGTCTCCGGTGCAGGTCAAGCTTTTGCCCGTCTCGGACGTTTACAATTCGTACGCTATCGAAGTCAAAAAGGCGCTTGCTGAAGCGGGCATCCGGGTAGAAGCCGACCTGCGCAGCGAAAAGCTCGGCTACAAAATCCGCGAAGCCCAGCTTGAAAAAGTGCCGTATATGCTGGTTCTCGGCGAGAACGAGCAAAGCTCCGGCACCGTTGCCGTCCGTAAACGAGGCGAAGGCAATTTGGGCCCGATGCAAGTGCAGCAGCTTGCGGAACGGCTGCGGCGGGAAATTCAGGCGAAGCAAGCTTAACTTCAGAACGAACCGTCTCCCGGAGGCATAAAAAAGCATGCTACCCGTGCAGGGCAAGCATGCTTTTTTTCGTTATGGGCGAAGCACTGACTAAATGCCGGGAATCGGTGTCCGCTTGTGCTCTGTCTTCAAATACTGCTTTTCCAGCTTCTCCTGGGCTTCGGGCGAAATCGTTTTGCCTTCCAAGTAATCGCTGTTGTCGTCGTAAGTGATGCCGAGCTCGTTCTCGTCCGTCTGCCCTTCCCAAAGACCGGCGGTAGGCGCTTTATCCAGCACGCTGGCCGGAACGCCCAGCTCGCGGGCAAGCTGCCGCACCTGGCGTTTGTTCAAACTGCTCATCGGAGTGATATCGACGGCGCCATCGCCATACTTGGTATAAAAGCCCGTAATTGCCTCCGACGCGTGATCCGTGCCGACCACAAGCAGATTCAGCTCGAACGCAAGCGCATACTGCACGACCATCCGCGTTCTGGCTTTGACGTTCCCTTTGCCGCCGCGGCTCAAATGCTTGTGCACGCCGATCGATTTCAGCCCGTACTCGGCTTCAAGCGCAATCTCGTTGACCGCTTCCTCGATGTTCGTCTCGATGCGATATTTCAAATCAAACGCTTCCGCCGTCGCGTAGCTGTCGGAGATGTCCGCCTGCTCCCCGTACGGCTGAAAGACGCCGACCGTTTTGTATTCCTTTCCTTTTTCGGCTGTCAGCTCATCCGTAGCCCGCTTGCACAAACCCGCCGCCACGGCGCTGTCGATCCCGCCGCTGATAGCAATCAGAAGCCCGTCGACACCTGCTTTGAGCACGTATTGTTTTAAAAAATCGACCCGCTTGCGAATCTCCTCATTGACATCGATCGCCGGCTTGACGCCAAGCTTCGCAATAATGTCCTGCTGCAGACTCATCGTTCTCCACACCTCTCCACGCGAGTAGTCGCGACTTGCGGAAAGCCGGCCGGCTGCTTCGGTGTAAACTTCTGGCCGTCCGGTCTTTCCGCTTGTCAATTTTGGTTACATTATAGCACGATCCGGTCGAAGGAGGAAAAATTATACGAACCTTCTCCTCTTGCGCGGTTCCTGAAATGAAAAAACTCCCGTCTGACGCTTCAAGCGCCGACAGGAGTTTTTATGCGAGTTCAGGCTCTTATTTGCAGTATGTTTCGAAGGCGCCGATCAAATCGTTGCCGATCATTTCGGCGGAACGGTCTTCTACTTGATGGCGTGGGATGAAATGCACCAATTGGCCGTCTTTCATCAGCGCGATCGATGGCGAGGACGGCGGATACGGCGCAAAATATTCGCGAGCCTTGGCCGTTGCTTCCTTATCTTGACCCGCAAACACCGTGTAAAGGTGGTCCGGCTTCACTTCGTGCTGCAGCGCTTTGGCCACGCCCGGACGGCATTGACCGGCGGCACAGCCGCACACGGAATTGACCACGATCAAAGCGGTCCCTTTCATATTGTCGAGTGCCTCGGATACTTCCTCCGGCGTGCGAAGCTCGGTAACCCCGATACGCGTCAGCTCTTCTCTCATCGGCTGCACCATATCTCTCATGTATGCTTCAAATGACATGGACATATTAAGCTTTCACTCCTTTGAACGAACATAAAGGTATATAAAGTTTTCTATGTCCATTATACAACGGCACGGGGCAAAAGCAAGGCATTCCTGCTTTAGTATGCATTGGTACAGTTTGAATTCGCAATCGGAACACACTTCCCGCCATTATTTTTTATCGGCATCCTTTTCGTCGGGCTCGCCGCTCGGATACGATTTGTAGGCCACATCTTTGTCCGAGTGCATAAACGGGTAACCCTGCGGCACGATCCCCTGCTCGAAGAGCTCGCGGTTTTCCGTCGTTTGAAAGCCTACATCTTTGTACGGATGCACCCACTGGTCCCCGGACATCACGGCCGGATCGGTTTCATTGCTCCATTGTTCAAGCGGGGATTGCTCCGATTGATAAATATGGTCTCCGATCAGCACGCCGTATTCGTTCATGAACGCTTCGCGCGGCCCCCGGTTTTGACGAAATTCCTGACGAAAATTAATTTCAAAAGGATCAAGCTCCGGATCGTTCTTGGCGTTATACGAAATGCTGGTATCGACCTGCTCATACGATGCGTTTTTATCCCGATTTTCCTTATCGCTCATGAACTGTTCCTCTCTTCAGCCTGACTCAGGTTGACGGACGGTTCGGGCCGTTCAGCTTTTTATCCCGTGTTTCGGCTGCATCACTATTGGCTCCGGCCTGATTCGCGTTTGCCTGCCGCTTTTGTTCCTTGGAATCTCCAGATCCCGATTGCTGTTGTGCCATCGCTCAGATCATCTCCCTTCATAATGATGTTAGTATGCGAAGGCTTTGCCAAAATAATCAGCCGGGCGGATGCAAAAATCGAAAAACAAAAGAGGAATTCGATAATGTCTCGAACTGGTATCCTTGCTTTTTCAACCAATCGATCGGATTTTCCATATCAAACAACAAAAGTTGGAACCATTGGAGGGATTGACTTGCATCCAGAAGGTTTACAACGGAGCGCGGACCGCAAGCACCAAGCAGACGGAGGCTGGATCTAAGCTCACGGCTTCCGCACGAAATTCATGAGCTTGAAACCAATCGATCAACCGCTGCGATTCGGCATAATGCTCTTCGCCGGGAGCTGCTCCGCTTGCCGCATACAGGTCATCCGGGGCATCCATCCAATCGACGATGGCGATGCGTCCCTTCGCTTTCAATACCCGGGCCATCTCCGCCAACGCGAGCGGCTGCTGTGCTTCCGTCAAATGATGGAACGCAAAGCTCGTCACGACGAAATCGAATTGTCCGTCAAATGATGGAACGGACAGCAAATTACCGATTCTCGTTTCCAGAGACGGCAATTGCATGCGGCAGCGGCGCAGCATTTCGGCCGATTGGTCGATCCCGACCATGTGCACGCCGCTTTCAAGTAAGCGGGAGGCAAAACCGCCGGTGCCTGTTCCAATGTCGAGTCCCCATTCGCCGGGCTGTGGAGCAACCCGCTCTGCGGCCTGAACCAGGATGCGCGAGTAAGCGGGCTCGGCCGGCACATGCGGCGCCAGTCCGGCACTGCCGCTAAGCTCCCATTGCTCCGACAGCGCATCGAAGTTCCAAAGATCGGCCCATGATTCGCGAATCGCTTTGCTTGCCTTAGCCCGTTCCGCCAGCACATGCCAACGGTGCCGAAGCGATTCGGGCTCGTCTTCCGTTCGCTCGATCATGCCGTCCAGCAGGGCAAGCGTCTCCCGAAGCTCCAGCCACTGCCCGTAAAGAGCCGAGCGCTGCAGCTCCAAATAGCGCCGGACCTCGTCCGTTTCGGCCCGGTCCGTCCGCTCCAGCACGGTCCGAATATCGTCTACGGCAATGCCGGCCTCCCGCAGCGCAAGAATTGTCTGCAGCCGCCAAGCGTCTTCCTCCGTAAACCGGCGGTAGCCGTTGTCCGGATGCTTGGCGGGCGACAGGAGGCCCTTTTCCTCATAAAATCGGATCGCCCGGGCCGAGACGTTCAGCCGCCGGGCCAGCTCTTGAATTTTCATCCTGTTGTACGATCCTTTCCCATGCGTCAGCCCGGTTTCGTCTCGGCATCCGCTACGACGAGCACATCCATATGCCGGGAGCGGCGCAGCAGCTTCTTCACGACCGAGCCCTGTATCATTTCTTTCCAGGAAGACTTGCTGGATTGGCCTATAATGAGCTGCGTCGCCTGACAGGCATCGGCCTTGGCAGCCAACACTTCCGGCAGACGCCGCCGATTTTCCGCCCGGTGCACTTGAAAGACGCCGCCAAGCCGCTCCGTCAGCTTGCGGAGCTGCTCCAATCTGGCGTCCAGCTCATTGCTCTGCCCCCCGCTGCCGAGCTGGACGTAGGCCACATGCCATACGGCTTTCAGCCGATGAGCGATGCGAAAACCGCGCCGGATTAACCGCTCGGCCTCCGGAGTAACGTCCACACACACAAAGATCGATTCCTGCCGGCGCCACGGACCGCGAAGCGAGCTTTTGCGCTCGTACGATTCCAGCCGTTCGTCCACGTCGTCGGCAATTTCGCGGAGAGCCAGCTCCCGCAGCCCAATCAAATTCACCGTACGAAAAAAATGACCGAGCGCTTGATCCACCTTGTCGAGCGCGTAAATACGCCCTTCTCTCATGCGCTGCCGAAGCGTCTGCGGCGCGACGTCGATCAGTTGAACTTCGTCAGCCATACGTAAAATATGGTCCGGCACCGTCTCCCGGACACGAACTCCGGTGAGCTTCTCTACCGCATCGTTCAAGCTTTCCAGATGCTGTACGTTTACCGTCGAGATGACCGAAATGCCTGCTGACAACAGCTCCAGCACGTCTTCGTAGCGCTTCTTGTTTTTGCTGCCCGGCACATTCGTATGCGCCAGCTCGTCGACCAGCACGACTTCGGGCTTGCGCCGGATAATCTCGTCCGTGTCTATTTCCTCCAACTTCGTGCCGCGGTAATCGATCACCTGCCGCGGGATCATTTGAAGCTCGCCGATTTGCGCCTGCGTCTCCTTACGGCCATGCGTTTCCAGCAGACCGATCTGCACGCCGATCCCCTTTTTCAGCAGATCGTTGCCTTCCCGCAGCATCGTATACGTCTTGCCGACACCTGGAGCCGCGCCGATATACACCTTGAACCGGCCTTTGCGCAGCTGCTCGATCTCCCGTTCGACCTCATCCAAGCTAAGCCGCCGATACAGATCGGACGCTTTCTTCCGCTTGGTCTGTTTGGTCGGCAAAATACGTTCGCCCTCATGCGCCGCCCGATCCGCCACGATAAAAATATCGATGTTGCACGTCCGCTTGAGCATGTCGTGCACGATCGACCCTTGCCACAGCTCCTGCCATAACGTCTGCTTGGAGTGCCCGAGGACGATGCGCGTTACACGATGCGCAAGCGCATAGTTCACCAGCACGCCGGGCAAAGAACGGCGCGAGTTAAATGGCAGCTGTTCGAACACTCCGTCAACCTTCTCCGCCAGCTTAACCATCGACCGCTTAAACGCCGCCTCTTCTTTAGACAACTCCTTCTTAGGATGGACAAAAGCGACCACAAGCAGGTCGCCGTTCAGCCGCTTGGCGATTTGTTGGCCCCGCCGCACATAGATCGAACCGTTCCAGTGATATTGAGCGGATACGAGAATGCGTTCAGCCGCACCCGACGGTCCGATCAGCCCGAGCTCTTCGCGGTGCTTCTCCAGCGAATCGTTGACGCCCTCCGCCACGAGCCGCAGCGCCAGCTCCCGGAGCACGGCGAGATTGCCCCGCTTGAATATGCCTGCGCCCTTCTGCGCTTTCACGCTGCCTTCCTCGACGCGGCTTAAAATCATCTCCGGCGTCGCATCGATCAGCACGACTTCATCCGCCAGGTCCAGCGTATCGGACGATACCGTTTCACGCACCTCAATGCCGGTCAGCTTCTGAGCCAGCTCCGTTGCGCCCTCCAGCTCGTACACGTTGACCGTCGTAATGACGCTGATGCCCTTGCTGAGCAAATACCGGATATCCTCAAGCCGTGTCGGAAAAAGAGCCCCTTCGCGGTTGCGGTGCGCCAAGCCGTCCACCAGCACAACCTCGGGATTGCGCTCGATGAGCGCTTCCAGATTCAAGTCCTTCTTTTCTATACCGTCTTTTTGCCAATGGATGCTGGACACCCGCTCCAAATCGCCGAGCTGCCGGACCGTTTCCGGCCGCTGCATCGTGGAAACGGCGCAGATGACAACGTCAATCCCCTGTTCCTTCAGCAGCTGTCCTTCCCGGAGCATGTGATACGTCTTTCCCGACCCGCTCACCGCCCCGATATACACTTTCAGCCGCCCTTGATGAAGCTTGGAGATGGATTTTAAAATTTCCTCCGGCGTTTTTCGCTTGAACGTTTCCGTCCCCATCCTGACATCGCCTCTCTTCTCCCGGCGTCAGACGAACAGTTTCACCGTTCCCAGCACCAGTCCGATCAAAAAGCCGCATAGCGCGCCGTTGACCCGAATCCACTGCAAGTCGCTTCCAATTTTATCTTCCATTAATACAATCAATGTCTCATTGTCGAACCGGTCCACATTCTCCCGGATCAAAGCGCCGATTTTGGAATGGTTCGCCTCCACCCAGCGGCCAAGCTGCTCTTGGACCCACTGCTCCAGCTTCTCCATATCCTGCTCGTCTTCCCGAATCCGATGCAGCAGCTCTTTCAGAAAAGGAATCGCATAGCGCTCGGCAAACTCCGGCTCTCGCACCGTTTCCACAAGCCGCTCCTTCAACTGCTCTACCCATCGCTCCGTCCGGGCGGTGAGGTCCAAGTTGTCCAGCAGCCGGATCTTCCAAGCGTTTAACGTATCCTCCGTCTCCGGATCGGCCAGCCAACGCTCGAGCCGAACGCGCAGCTCCGCCAGCAGCGCCAGCCGGTTTTTGTTCCCCTGCCGCTTCATGTCGCGGATGGCGTTCCACACAAACTGCTGGATCATCGCCCCAAGCTTCTCTTCGTTATAAAATCCGAGAAACGCGTTAACCGCAAGCTGCATAAATCCGTTCGTCTGAAGCCCATGCATCGCCTGTGCAGCCATCGCGCCAAGCCGGTGCTGCGTTTCTCTCGTCAGTACAAGCTGCTCGGCCAAATCCAGCAAAAAATCGAGCGCTTTCTCGTCCCCCTGATGCTGGTACACTTGATCCAGCGCTTTGCGGAGAGCCGGTGCGGCCTCCAACGCGTCAATGCGCTGCCGGATTTCCTTCTCCAGCAGCGCGGGTATACGATCCCATGGGATATAGTCCAGCAGCCGCTCGCATAATACGGCGATACTCTGCTGCGTCTTGTCGGATTCCAAAACCCGTTCGGCCGCTTCCAGTCCGCGCGAAACGATCTTCAGCCCGGCGAGCTTGCTGCGGATGCTTTCTTTGCTGATTAGTTCCTGTTCGACAGTTGTAATGAGCGCCTCCGTTACCCTTTTCCGGTTATTCGGTAACAGCGCAGTATGCGGGATTGGAATGCCCAGCGGATGGCGGAACAAGGCGGTAACGGCAAACCAATCGGCCAGCCCCCCTACAAGTCCCGCTTCGAATCCGCTTTGCAGCAGGCGTACCCATGTATGATCCGCCCACGGTATGGTTGCCGCGAATCCCGCGGCCATGACGCCGAGCGACACGGCGGCGGTATGTTTGGCTTTTCCGGACAAGACACAACAGCTCCTTTTACACTACTTTTTCGTCATCATTTCGGTAAGCGCCAGATTTAGCTTCAGCACGTTCACGCGAGGCTCGCCGAATACGCCGAGATCCCGCCCTTCCGTTTGGCGTTCCATTAACTGCCCAAGGTCCGCTTCGCTGATCCCTGTCAGCTTGCTGATCCGCGGCACTTGAGCTTTGGCTGCCTTCGGGGAAATATGCGGATCGAGACCCGAAGCGGAGTTGGTCAGCAGGTCGATCGGAACTTCGTTGACCGGCACACCCGGATTGGTCGTCTTCCAGGCCCTGATCGATTCCTGCGTCCGCTTCACCAGCTCGGGGTTCGACGGCGCATAGTTATTCGAGCCCGAGGCATCGGCTTTATAATCAATACTCGATACGCGTCCCTGAAAATATTTCGGATCGCTGAATTGCTGCCCGATCAGCTCGGAGCCGACTACAACGCCGCTGCGGTCTTGAATCGGGCTGCCGTTCGCCTGAGCCGGGAAAATCACCTGCGCGATTCCGGTCGAGACGAGCGGGAAAATCAGACCGCAAACGACGATAAACACGAATGAAGCGCGTACGGCAATACTAATGGAGAAGCGGGCCGTCTCGGCCCCTTCATGATTGGTGCGGCTTACCATAAGGAATCATTCCCTTTCTATATATCATATCTCCAACTTGTTTTCTCTACAAATCTTGTTTCCGTGAAAAAATGGACGTCAGTCTTCGCCCGTCAAATCCACAGGTGAACCGCCAGATCGATCAGCTTGATGCCGACGAACGGCACCAATACCCCGCCCAGCCCGTACAGGAACAAATTGCGGCGCAGCAGCTGCGTCGAGCTCATCGGCTTGTAGGCCACGCCTTTCATCGCCAGCGGAATCAGCAGCGGGATGATAATCGCATTGAAAATCAGCGCCGAAAGAATCGCCGACAGCGGCGAGCCGAGCTTCATGATGTTCAGGGCTTCCATCTCCGGAATCGCCAGCGTGAACATCGCCGGGATGATGGCAAAATATTTCGCCACGTCGTTGGCGATACTGAACGTCGTCAGCGCGCCGCGGGTCATCAGAAGCTGCTTGCCGATGGCCACGACTTCGATAATTTTGGACGGGTCGGAATCGAGATCGACCATGTTGGCCGCCTCCTTTGCCGCCACCGTCCCGCTGTTCATCGCGAGGCCCACGTCGGCCTGCGCCAGCGCCGGGGCGTCGTTCGTCCCGTCGCCGGTCATCGCCACCAGCTTGCCTTCGGCCTGCTCGCGCCGGATCACAGCGATTTTGTCCTCCGGCTTGCTCTCCGCTATAAAATCGTCCACCCCGGCCTCCCGGGCAATCGTAGCGGCCGTCAGCGGGTTATCGCCCGTACACATGATCGTCTTGATGCCCATCTTACGCAGCTGCTCGAACCGCTCCCGCATGCCGGGCTTGACGGTATCCTTCAAATAAATCAAGCCGAATATTTCGCGGTCTACGGCCACCGCCAGCGGCGTGCCGCCTTCCAAGGCAATCGCATTGCCGTTGGCTTCCAAATCGGCCGGGATGACGCCGCCCTGCGCCTGCACCCACTTCTTCATCGCATCCACGGCGCCTTTGCGCACCTGGCGGCCATCCGTCAGATCGATGCCGCTCATGCGGGTCTCGGCCTTGAATTCGATAAATTCGCCGCCTTCGGCGAGGGCTTGGTCGAACGAAAAGCTCTGCTTTTTCATCAGCTCCAGTACGGAGCGGCCTTCCGGCGTCTCATCTTTGACCGAGCTGATCGCAGACCACTCCGCCACCGTATCGAAACCCGCCGAGCCGACCGGCACGAACTCGCTCGCCATCCGGTTCCCGAACGTAATCGTGCCCGTTTTGTCGAGAATCATTGTGTTTATGTCGCCGGACGCTTCGACGGCTTTCCCCGACATCGCCAATACGTTGAACTGGGTCACCCGGTCCATCCCGGCGATTCCGATCGCCGACAGCAAACCGCCGATCGTCGTCGGAATCAAGCAGACCAGCAGGGCGATCAGCACCGGAATTTGCAGCTCGATGCCCAGGTAGCGGGCAATCGGAGCGAGCGTGACGACGACGATCATGAAAATGAGCGTCAAGCTGGTGAGCAGCGTGTTCAGTGCAATTTCGTTCGGCGTCTTCTGCCGCTTCGCGCCTTCGACCAAGGAGATCATCCGGTCGATGAACGATTCGCCGGGGTCGCTCGTAATGCGCACTAGGATCTTGTCGCTCACCACCCGGGTTCCCCCGGTCACCGAGCTGAAGTCGCCTCCGGCTTCCTTGATAACTGGAGCGGATTCCCCGGTGATTGCCGATTCGTCCACGGACGCCAGCCCTTCGATCACTTCGCCGTCGCCAGGAATCATTTCGCCCTGGGATACGATGACAATATCGCCCTTCCGCAGCTCGGTGGAGGGAACCTGCTTCACGCCGGCTCCCGTCACTTTATTCGCGGTAATTTCTTTCTTCGATTTTTTCAGCGAGTCAGCCTGCGCCTTCCCGCGCCCTTCCGCGAGCGCCTCCGCGAAGTTCGCGAACAACACCGTGAACAGCAGAATGACAAATACGGTGAAATTGAAGCCGACACTCTCTTCCGTTCCGAAATACCCCGGCAGCAGCGTCATTAAGAGCACGACGAGCGTGCCGACCTCGACCACGAACATTACCGGATTTTTCATCATCGTGACCGGATTCAGCTTCACGAAGCTTTCTTTTATCGCATTCCGGACGATCGGTCCGGACAGCATGCTTTTTCGATTCCAACTCATGGGTAACTCCCCTCTTCCTTCGCGATCTTCACGTTTAACGCAGCGTCAAATGCTCGGCCACGGGCCCAAGCACGATGGCCGGCAGGAACGTCAGCGCCCCGATAATGAGCACCGTTCCGACGAGAATACCGACGAACAAGCCGTTGTCCGTACGGAACGTACCGACCGTCTCCGGTACCCACTGCTTGCGGCTGAGCGAACCGGCCACGGCAAGCAGCGCAATCATCGAGATGTAGCGCCCGAACAGCATCACAAGGCCCGTCGTAATGTTCCAGAACGCCGTATTATCGCCCAGACCCTCGAAGCCGGAGCCGTTATTGGCCGCCGACGACGTATATTCGTACAGCACCTGCGATATACCGTGGAACGACGGATTCGTGATCGCCGCTTGGCCCAGCTCGGTCGCAAGCGCAATCGCCGTCGGCGCTAAAATAATAAACGGATGCGCCAAAATCGCAATGGCAATCAATTTCATCTCGCGGGCCTCGATCTTCCGCCCCAAAAATTCCGGGGTCCGTCCGACCATCAGACCTGCAAGGAACACGCCCAGAATGGCGTACATCAGCATATTGACGAGTCCGACGCCTTTGCCGCCGAACACACTGTTCAGCATCATCAGCGCGAGCGGCGTAATGCCTCCGAGCGGCGTCAGCGTATCGTGCATGTTGTTGACCGAACCGGTCGTCGCCGCCGTCGTCACGGTCGTAAACAAGGCCGACATCGGGATGCCGAAGCGCACCTCTTTGCCTTCCATGCTGCCTTGGGAAGCGTCCATGCCCAGCTTGTTCAACGCCGGGTTGCCGTTTAACTCGGACGTGTAGACGAGCGACAGGAACAGCACGAACAAAATGAGCATCGCGGAGAAAATAACCCAGCCCTGCTTCCGGTTCTTCGCGAACAATCCATACGTGTACGGTAGCGCCGCCGACAAGCACCACATGGACAGCATCTCGATCACGTTCGTCAGCGGATTCGGGTTCTCGAACGGGTGCGCCGAATTGACGCCGAAGAAGCCTCCTCCGTTCGTTCCCAAGTGCTTGATCGATTCCAATGACGCGACCGGTCCGATCGCAATCTGCTGCTCCACCCCTTCAAGCGTCTGCACGGTTATCGTTGGCTGCAGCGTCTGCGGCACGTGCAGTGCTACCAGCGCCAGCGTGACCACGAAAGCAAACGGCAGAAACACACGGGTATGCGCTTTGACAAAATCCTCGTAGAAGTTGCCGAGCGTCTTGCCCTTGGTCGTGACGCCGCGGATAAAGGCGATCGCCACGCACAGCCCCGTCGCCGCGGAAGTAAACATCATCATGGTGATCACAGCCATTTGCGACAAATAAGAAAGTCCCGACTCCCCGCTATAATGCTGCAGGTTCGTATTCGTCATGAAGCTGATGATCGTATTAAACGACAAGGTCTGCTCCATATTGTCGATGCTATTCGGATTGAGCGGCAGCAGCTTTTGCAGTCTTAACAGCAAATAGCCGAAGGCCGCCAGCACAAGGTTGGTGACGATAAAGCTGAGTCCGTACGTTTTCCATGTCATCCCCTTGCGTTCGCGCAGCCCGATCAGCTTGTAGATCGGCCGCTCCGCCCATCCGAATAAGCGGTCCGTACGATTGGCCTCGCCGGAAAAGACATGATATAAATAAGTGCCGAGCGGCTTCACAAGCAACACCAGAATTCCTATGACAACGGCCATTTGCAAAATACCCACGGGGTCCAAACCTCCTTTAGTAAACAAGCCGAATCCGGATCGTTAAAACTTCTCCGGATGAATCAAGGCATACGCCAAATAGATGAATACGAATAAAGTCAATGCTCCGATGACGATCATCGTCCGTCCCCTCCCGATTCCTGGGTTACCCGGCTGCACCAGGTCAGAAAGCACCAGAACAATACGTAGGTTCCCGCCAACAGCAATGCCATGTACAAGTCCGCCACTTTCCAACGCCTCCTTCCGAGCGATTGCGCCCGTTTACTCCAAATGGCCGTCGATCAAAAACCCGACATCGTCGCTGTTCGTATAAATGACATGATGCGCGCCAAGCCCCTTATACACGAGCCGGGGGCTCGGATTGCTCGTAATCAGATAAATCGGCCCGTTCGTCCACGTCCGGCAAATCTGAATGTACCGGCACGACAAGTTCAGGCTTTTCTCGAATAAATACACTCGGCTGACCGCAAACTGGGGCACGGCCCAGGACTCGCAGCCCGACGTGTCGATCGTTACCACGTTCCCGACGCCAAGCCCGGCCAGCCTCTTTTGCTCTGTCTTGCTGTTGACAATGGCCGCAAGGCGAAGCTGCCGTCTTTGCAGCTCGCGGATAAAGTTTTCTCCCGCCTTATTCGGCGCGGACACCAAAATATAGTCGGATGATACGATGGTCATTTTTATCGTTCTCCTCCTGTTCATTCCAGGAGAAAAGGCAACAAAAAAGAAGCCTGGGGCAAGAGGTGACTCTTCCCGCGGCTTCCAGGCACGGCGAAACAAACCGTGTCTTATGAGCTCACGACAATCGTTGCCTCTCTCTGTACGCTTACGAGGTTAGCTGACGGATTCGGGCGTGAGAGTCGCCCTACTCCAGCGCTTGCAAGGCAAGCACGAAGAGATTCACCCCGGGGACCGATCCGCGCGTCTAACGCGCCGTCCTGTCCCGTTGGTTCCCCCGCTTCCCGGCGAGCCGGGAATTCAGCGATAGACTGCATGGAATGGCTGCATGTTTATATGTTCTCGAATAGAACTGACATTCTGTTTTTCCGAAAAAAGACAATAAAAAACCACAGAGGCAGGAGCCCTGTGGTCGCTATACGATCACAAGCTTCATCATCCTCTCTCCATTCGAACACAGGCCGCGGCCGGCCGCCTAAACGGCTGTTCGATCCAACGCTGACGAGGTTAGCTGACGGATTCGGGCGGTGAGAGTCGCCCTACCCCAGTGCATGCTTCACATGCACGATGAGGATTCACCCCGGGGACGCATGGCTTTCGGCTCTCACACCGGCAGCCCAAGCTTCCCTTGTGGTTCCCCCGCTTTCCGCACGATGGCGGAAATTAAGCGATAAGAATTTGGAAACTGTAAATTTATGAATTGAATATTACGCTTGTCGAAACCAACTGTAAAGAACGGCGGAAATGGCTCTGGAGCGAAAAAAGGGAAGATCGGGCAAATAAGAGCGCTTTCTCAGATATCGTTCTTTTCCAATCTCTACAAATCTCACTATTTCTTAGTTTTTCAAATATCGTGAGCTTTTTACCCCGGTAATCAACAGCTGCGCGGCAAGCAAAAAAGGCTCCGTCAGCGGATCCGTCCCTGACCGAGCCTTTTTTGGCCGTTTAAAAGCACCGGTTACCCTTCCTTACCCCAAAGCAAAACCAATTTCTGTACATGATGCTGCGCATACCAAAACAATGAAAGCCCTGCCTCTCTTCCATCCTTGCGGCTCCGAAGACCGCGCCAGTGTGAATCAGTGTTACAACAATTCCTAATCATGGGAGTTCCTTGAATGAACGATTAAACATGTGCGGAAATAACGCTGCTTTCTCGAGGAAAATCTTCCGTGTAGGGGTTGTATGAGGGTTTAAGTATATTCTTGCGAATATCGAATAAATTTACCATAGCCCGTCCCCGATGTCAACCCAGAAATCCATTTGAATTTAAAAATCAACCGAGTTTTCGCCATTTTTGCACGAAATCGAACAAATTCGCAGCAAATAGGGGGAATTCCGTTAATACCTCTCGATTTGGAGTCCACACACCCCGTGCATACCCCGGAGTGCCCCGCTCGCCGTTTGAGCGCCGGTATACGTTCCGAGTATAATGAGTTATAAGCTATCGTTATTTTTGTCTATTATTTGAACATTTAAGGGAGGTGTACCTATCCACCTCACGCAGGGGATAGGGAATGATTGAGTAGTGACCCGTTACCTTTATTGTTTAACGCGGTTCTCATTATCGTCTTGGTGCTGCTGAACGGCTTTTTTGTCGCCGCGGAGTTCGCCATGGTCAAAGTAAGAAACAGCCGCATTGATTCGCTCGCCCAAAGCGGCAATGTGAGCGCGCGGTTCGCGCAAAAAATTACGGGCAACCTGAACGCTTATTTATCCGCCTGCCAGCTCGGCATCACGCTTGCGTCGCTGGGACTCGGCTGGGTCGGAGAACCGGCTATCGCCGCTTTTCTCGAACCGATCCTTAAAGATTGGCTCGGCTTAAGCCCCGTCGTTATTCATACGATCTCCTTCTTAGTAGCTTTTTCACTCATTACCGCGCTGCATATTACGCTCGGAGAGCAGTTCCCGAAGACATACGCGATTCGCAAGTCGGAGAACGTGACGCTTTGGTCCGCGCTGCCGGTGATCATGTTCTACAAGCTGATGTACCCTTTCATCTGGATGCTAAACGGCGCGTCGAACTGGATGCTGAAACGCGCAGGCATCGAACCGGCCACAGAGCACGAATCGGCCCATACGGAAGAGGAAATCCGTCTTTTAATGAAAGAAAGCCATAAAAGCGGCTTCATCGACAATACGGAGCTTACGCTTTTTGACAATATATTCGAATTTACCGAAACGAACGCGCGCGAAATTATGATCCCGCGGACGGAAATGGCCTGCTTGTACGCCAATCTGCCGTTCGAGGACAATATGGAAATCGCGCATCGCGAAATGCGTACCCGTTATCCGGTATGCGACCCGGATAAAGACAATATTATCGGTTTCATTCATATCAAGGATCTGATGAAGTCGAACGTCGCGCTGATCGAGCTTCGCTCCATCGTGCGTCCGATCGTCAAAGTGCCGGATTCGATGCCGATCAGCAGGCTGCTCAAGCTGATGCAAAGGAAAAAAGTGCAGATTGCCCTGCTTATCGACGAATATGGCGGAACTTCAGGCATGGTGACGCTGGAGGACATTCTCGAGGAGATCGTCGGCGAAATCCAAGACGAGTTCGACCCGGATGAGCGGGCGCGTGTGGAGAAGAAAGACGAATTCAACTACTCCATCGACGGTCTGATGTTGATCGACGAGGTGAACGATCAGTTCGGTCTGGAAATCGAGTCCGAGAACTACGATACGATTGGCGGATGGATGTACTCGCAGGTGGAGCTTCCGCCCAAGCATGGACAGAGCGTCACCTACCAGAACGAATTCGAGTTCGTTATCGAGGAAACGGACGACCTGCGAATCGCAAGGCTCGCCGTCCGCAAGCTGCAATCGGATTCACAAACGCAGTCGGCATAATAAATGGATCATTTGAACACAAAGTGAGGCCCTTCGAGGACCTCACTTTTTATGTTGAAGACTGACGGTAAAATTGATGCCTTCGCGTCTTGCGTTACAAGCTGTTCCCTTTATCCGTCCGCCTTGTCGGGAAAATTATCAAGAAAGCCCGCGAACAGCCGCAACAGCAAGCGACCCGCTTTCTTCTTTCGTGCGTCAGCCATCTTCCTCAGCCATTTTGGGATCGTTTCGTTTTGGGCTATAATACTAGCAAAGACGCTTCATGAGCAGGAACAGAATGGAGAATGAATATGAAGTACGATGTCATCGTCATCGGCGGCGGACCTTCCGGCTTGATGGCCTGTATTGCAGCCAGCAGGCAGGGCGCCCGCGTCGTGCTGGTCGATAAAGGCAACAAGCTCGGACGCAAGCTCGGCATTTCCGGCGGAGGCCGGTGCAACGTCACGAACGCGAAGGAAATTGACGAGATTATTAAGCATATTCCGGGCAACGGACGGTTTTTGCACAGTGCGTTCGCCCATTTCGGCAATCGTGAAATTATCGCTTTTTTTGAAAACCTCGGCATCCGGCTGAAGGAAGAAGACAACGGGCGGATGTTTCCTGTGACGGACAAAGCCAAAACCGTCGTCGACGCGCTTGTCGGCCAAGTCCGCAAGCAAGGCGTGGACATTCGGGTGAATCGCGCGGTGGAGCGGGTGCTTTATCAAGACGGACGCATCGCAGGCATCCGCCTTCGGACGGGCGAGACGATCGCCGGAGCATGCGTCGTCATCGCCAGCGGAGGCAAATCGGTGCCGCATACCGGTTCGACCGGTGACGGCTACGCTTGGGCCGAAGACGCGGGGCATACGATCACACCGCTGTTTCCAACGGAAGTTCCACTGACCTCCGGCGAGCCCTTTATCAAGAGCCGCGAGCTTCAGGGCTTATCGCTGCGGGACGTGGAGCTTACAGTTTGGAACGCCAAGGGGAAGAAAATCATTTCCCATCAAGGGGACATGCTGTTTACCCATTTCGGCTTATCCGGGCCGATTGCGCTGCGGTGCAGTCAATTCATCGTGAAAGAGCGGCAAAAAACGGCGGAGAAGCAGGTGCTGACCACCATTGATTTGTATCCGGACAAAAGCGTGCAGGAGATCTATGACGAGACGATGGCTATGGCTAAAAGCGAGCCGAAAAAAGCGGTCAAAAACGTGCTGAAAGGGTACGTCTCCGAACGCCTCGTCCCGCTTTTGCTCCAGCAAGCCGGACTGGACGAGCAAACAACATACGATAATATTCCGAAGCAGCCATGGATGGAATTAAGCAAGCGGATCAAGGCGTTTCCCGTACAGGTGAACGGAACGCTGTCGATCGAGGAGGCTTTTGTCACCGGCGGCGGGGTGAACTTGAAGGAGCTCGATCCGCGGACGATGGGGTCGAAGCTTGTGGAGGGGCTGTTCTTTTGCGGCGAGATTCTCGATATCCACGGGTATACCGGAGGCTATAACATCACGGCAGCCTTTGCCACAGGCTATACGGCAGGGACGTTCGCCGCACAGGCTGCGCAAGGCACGCTTGAAGCGTAGAAGCCTCACCTCTTTTCCCAAAGCACAAAAAAGAGGGTGGCCCGCAGGCCATCCTCTCTCGGTTTATAATGAGCAACTTAGCGACGAGTTACAGCTCGGTCAGCGCTTGAACCACCAAGTAAGGCACCATCCCGATAGCGATAAGACCGAACAGAAACCCTTTTGCGATGGACTTTAAAGCATGGATCATGATGCTTTCCTCCCTACTCTCTTTTTTATCTGTGTCTAATCTGTGAATTGCTTTCATTGTAATTTTCAGTTGTTACAAATTTATGACGTTAATCTGAAACAAACATAAAATATGCAAAAAACGGGGGTCCCTTTCGCTAAAAAGGAACTCCCGTTTCTATTCGACGTAAGGCTCGATATGAACGTGCACGTTGCCAATCTGATGCTCCTCCAGCATCCGCTTCTCGATTTCGTCGCTGATTTCGTGACTTTCGCCAACGGACAGCTCGGCGCTGACCTCCACGACCACATCCAGCAGCACGCTGCTGCCATGCACCCGGGCCCGGATGTCCTTGATCCGCTCTACGCCGGGCGTCTGGTATACTGTCTGCCGGAACGCCTTCAGCTTCGTATCGTCGAACCCGTCGGTGAGTGCATGGGCGGCATCGATGAATACGTCCCAGGCCGTCTTGCAAATGACCAAGCCGACGGCGAGCGCCGCGGCCGCATCCAGGATCGGGTAGCCGAAGCGCGACCCGATAATGCCTACGGCTGCCCCGATGCTCACGAGCGCATCTGACCGGTTATCGTAGGCCGCCGCTTTCAACGACTGGCTGTTTAGCCGTTTCGCCAAACGGCTGTTATATGTGTATACCCCCCACATGACGGCCGCACACCCGAGGGCAATCCATGCAGCCAGCAAATCCGGGGCCTGACGGTCTGTCACGAAAAAGCTCTTGCACGCCTGCAGCACGACTTGAATCCCGGCGGCAGCCATAATGAACGACGCGACGAGTGAGGCGATCGTCTCGGCACGTCTATGTCCGTAAGGATGGTCCCGATCCGGCGGCTTGCGCGAGATGCGCAGGCCGATCAGCACGGCGAGCGATACGATAATATCGGTCGAGTTATTGATGCCGTCGGCGGTGAGCGCCTCGGAGCCGGTCGTATACCCCATGCCGATCTTAAAAGCGGCAAGCAGGATGTACGCAATTATGCTAACCCACGCGCCCTTTTCGCCTTCTTTTAACGGATCATGCATTTCCACGGCGGTTCCCCTCCATTACCTCTTGCCAAAATAAGCTTGATTTAAGTCAGGCTCATCATATCAGACGAAAACCGAGTGGGTCTAGAGAAACAGTGTTATACCCGCCAACAAAAATAGGCCCTGGGCAACTTTGTTTTACCGGTCAAAGGATGTGAGGAACAGCCAACAAAAAAGACCGGGCCAAAAAAAGAAACAGCGGCCCGTGTCTTGCCGGGTAACCGCTGTCCGGACGGCGTCAGACCGCCGCGTGCCGCTTAGAATCGCAGGCCGGCATCGAAGCCATTGTAGTCGTCGCCCGACGGATCGAACGGTACGTCTTCGTCATTATATGCACCGCTGGAGCGGTTGACATAATCCGAAGCGGACACGGCCGGCTCGCTTTCGGTCCAATCCTCGTTCACAAAGTGCGCCGGAATCGGGATCAGGCTGTCTTGGTCGTAGGCCATGGCGAAAGCCGCGGTCTCGCTCAGCGAGCCTTCCGATTCAATCAAGCGTCCTCCATAGGCTTGGACGATTTCGAGCGCAGACGTCAGATCGTGCCGGTCTACGATGACATGCAGAGTAGGGTGTTTCAGATTCGTATGCGGACTCACGCGGTACCCGAGCTCCTCCAGCATATCTTGGGCCAAGGCGGCTGCATTCTGGGAATCGAATTGAAACAAAATCGGTGTGCTGCTCATAAGGTTCCTCCGCTTGTCGGTATTAGGTTCACGTTTGGTTCTAGTTTGCCCCGAGGAAGGATGCTTATTCCAAGCACGGCACATACTCCCTCGCCTGTGGGCATAGGATGATAGCGAAACCGCTGCCTGATCCGGCTTCGCCAAATTTTGATCCGAAAGAGGTGTATGCCATGTACCACGTACCGCCCGAAAGCCCCGAGCCCGAGGACGTTCGTTTGAACCAATGGATTGGCGCCGCGGCGTATTTGCTATTTTTCGTGCCGCTGCTTGCCGCTCCGAAGTCAAGGTTTGCCATGTACCACGCCAATCAGGGACTGGTGCTGCTCTTGACATCGATCGCCGCCAATCTGATGCTCGGGCTGCTGCCGCTGATCGGGCTGCTGCTCGTGCCGCTGGCCAATCTTGGCCTGCTCATCCTATTTATAATGGGCATTCTGAACGCCGTGAACGGGTGGATGAAGCCGCTGCCGCTCATCGGCGGTCTGAGCTTGATCAGGACACTTTAGCTCGCGGGCACGCCAAAAAGACGTTCCGTGTCCTTCTCTTGGAGTAAGGAAGCGGGACGTCTTTACTTTTGTTAAAATCGCTGTATCATCTCCTAGCGCACGACCTCCTGCAGCGGCCTCCGTTCAACGGTCAGCAGCTTTCCCTCGCGGAAAAAGCAGCGGTGCTCCGCACAAGGCTCTCCGGCCAGCATCGCCGGAAGAAAATGCCGGACATGCTGCACCACGCCGTAATTTTCCGGGTCGAGCACCCAATCGACCGGCTTCCATGCCAGGATGCCCTCGGCCGTCTCCATCGGCAAGTCCGACAGCGCATCACCCGGAGCCTCTCCGATAAAAGCGTACATCCCCCCGACATCCCGGCCGTCCACCTCCCACGTCACGGTCCCGCCGAAGCGCACCGCTTCCGCTTCGAGCCGGAGCCCGGTCTCCTCTTCGATTTCCCGTATAGCGCTCGCCAGCGGCGTTTCTCCGGGCTCCAGCTTGCCGCCGACCCCGTTCCACAGTCCGAGCAGCGGCGCTTTCCCACGGTTCAGCATAAGCAAACGATCGCCGCTGCGAATAAAAGCGATATTGTATTTCAGCATGTCTCACCCTCCTGCTCCGCAAAATTCGCAAGCCTGTCTCCATTATACTGCAAGTTTCCACAAAACTCCGGAAAATCCTGCAACTTTTGCTTGTTTTCGGCGAAGATGAGATTGCCACGGTACGGGGAATTTGTTATCATTGACAAGTGGCGAACCATATGTAATATTTATAATAAAAACATACGCTTTATCGCTTAAAAGCTTAAAAGCCGCGAAGCGGTCGCCTATTTTGGAGAGGAGTCAATCATTATGGTCAAGGAAAACCACAATATTTTGGACTGCACCATCCGCGACGGCGGTTTGGTCAACAACTGGGATTTTAGTGTCGAATTTGTCAAAGACATGTATTACGGTCTGAGCGAAGCCGGCGTCGAATATATGGAGATCGGTTATAAAAACTCGGCTAAGCTGCTGAAAGGCGCTGAAGCGGGTCCTTGGCGTTTTTTGAATGAGGATTTCCTGAAGGAAGTCCTCCCGCAAAAGACCGACACCAAGCTGTCTGCGCTAGTCGACATCGGACGCGTTGACGAGAAGGACATTCTCCCCCGGGAAAACAGCCTGCTCGACCTCATCCGCGTAGCGACCTACATCAAAGATGTGGATAAAGCGATCGATCTGGTGCAGAAATTCAACGATTACGGCTATGAAACAGCGATCAACATTATGGCGCTCTCCCACGTGATGGAGAACGATCTGAACGAAGCGTTCGAAGAAATTGCCAAGAGTCCGGTCGATGTCGTGTATGTCGTCGATTCGTACGGCAGCATGGATTACCGGGATGTCGAATATCTCGTCTCCAAATTCCAGCGTCTTCTGCCGAATAAGAAGCTCGGCCTGCATATGCACAACAACATGCAGCTCGCCTTCTCCAATACGATCGTGGGCGCTAGCAAAGGCGTCGAGTTCATTGACACATCTGTATATGGCATGGGACGAGCTGCTGGCAACTGCCCGACGGAGCTAATCGTCAGCCATTTGAAAAATTCGAAGTACGACGTTCGTCCGATCCTCGGCATCATTGAGAAACATATGATCAAAATGCGCGAGAAGTGGGAGTGGGGCTACATTATTCCATACATGATCGCCGGCGTATTGAACGATCATCCGCGTTCGGCCATGGCGGTTCGCGCCAGCGACAAAAAGGACAAGTTCGTGGAATTCTACGACAAAATGACATCCCCCGAAGCGATGCCGGCCGGCGAGTAATCCGGCTGACGCTTGCGGTTTACGCAGCAAAAACCCGGTTTCCCTTGGAGGGAGCCGGGTTTCTTGTCTGTTCGCATGCCATTCTGGTAAGCTTAACCTCGTACAGAAAGGGGAAATACGCTACTATGAAATCTTTTGAAGCCCGGGTCAAGGCCGTGATGGCCGCCCGCGATCCGCATACGTTCGTCACCGCGCGGGAAAGCTCCGTCACCGTGGATCTTGCCGGCATTCCCGGCGACCGACATTACGGACTTACGCGGCCTGCCGACAGCCGGCAGCGATTTTATCCGCGCGGCATTGAGATTGCCAACCGGAGGCAGATCAGCATCGTCTCTATCGAGGAATTAGCTCAAATCGCCGAGCGGCTAGGGCTGCCCGAAGTGCGCCCGGAGTGGCTCGGCGCCAATCTGCTGTTGGAGGGATATCCTTCCCTTACACTGCTACCGCAGGGCGCACGCCTATTGTTCCCTGCCGGCACGGGCTTGATCGGCGAAGGCGAGAACTTGCCCTGCACGGGGCCGGGCGAAATGATCGCCGAAGCGACAGGCCATCCTGCGGCGGCTACCCGCTTCACGGCTGCCGCCAAGAAGCGGCGCGGCATCGTCTGCTCCGTCGAGTGCATAGGCGCCATCGCAGAAGGCGATAACGTGCGGATTATGATCGAGTAACCGGGGCAGGACCCGGCCGATTCCACATTCTACAAGCGAAGCGAGGTGCGGTAAGTGCTTCCGACTGTCACGTTCAAAGCCCCCAAGCAGCTGCTCAATGCGGCCACCGGTTACTTGACGGGCTATACGCATACGCTCAATCCTTATTCCGGCTGTGCCTTCGCTTGCACTTACTGCTACGTGCGCGAAATGCCGGTGGCGAAGTTTCGCCCGGAGCCTTGGGGAAGCTGGATCGACGTCAAATCGTCGGCCGCGGAACTGCTTGCTAAAGAACTCATACGGGCGAAACGCAAGGGCCCGGTTTCCATTTTTATGTCCTCCAGCACGGACCCGTACCAACCGGTCGAATACCGGACTGGCCTAACCCGTTCGCTGCTCGAAACGATGGCGGAAGGAGATGTGCCCGACTTTGTGCTGCTGCAAACGCGCAGCCCGCTCGTTACCCGGGATATTGATCTGCTCCAGCGGCTCGGAACGCGGGTGCGCGTCAGTCTCACGATCGAGACCGATCTGGAGCCGATCCGCAAGGCGTTCTCGCCCGCCGCGCCGCCGATCCCCGCCCGGCTGCGGGCGCTGCGCGAGCTCGTCGAAGCGGGCGTACCCGCGCAAGCGGCCGTTTCGCCCGTGCTGCCGAGCAGCGGCGGCTTTGCGCAAGCGCTGCGGGATACCGGCGTGACGCGGCTCGTCGTCGACGACTTCTTTATGGGCGACGGCAGCCTCGGTCGGCGCACGGAGCGCCTCGGCATCCGCCGCATTTACGAGTCGCTCGGTCTGGAGGCTTGGTATGACCGTGACGCTTACAAGCAAGTACTGGAGCAGCTGAAGCGGCATTTTTCGGAAGAGGAGATTTTGGTCAGTCAAGCGGGCTTTTTGCCGTAAACAGAAAGAAGCGAGTTCCATATAGCGGAACTCGCTTCTTGCGTTATAATCATCAATCTTATTATGCTGCTGTTTGCGCCTGCCCGTTTCTTACCGGAAGTCCGGCGGAATCCGGCGGGCGGTGCCTGTCAAGATCGCCGCTTCGATAATCGAATGGCGAACTTTTTTCACGACATGCTCGTTAAAAATACTTGGGATAATGTACTGCTCGTTCAGTTCGGCATCCGTGACGACGGACGCGATGGCGCGTGCCGCGGCAAGCTTCATCGGCTCGTTGATGGAACGGGCGCGACAATCGAGCGCCCCGCGGAAAATGCCGGGAAATACCAGGACGTTATTGATCTGGTTCGGATAGTCGCTCCGGCCGGTGGCAAATACGCGCACATGCGGCAGCGCTTCTTCCGGAGCGATCTCCGGCGTCGGGTTCGCCATCGCGAAGACGATGCTATCCGGCGCCATAGCTTGGACATCTTGTCCGTTCAAGAGGCCGCCGCGGGATACGCCGATGAAGACATCCGCGCCGCGGATCACGTCTTTCAGCGTGCCAGGCTCGGCTTCCACCTGCGGCTGGTCGGCCAGCCACTGCCACATCGCATGCTCGTAGGTACCGCCGCGGACAATCGCGCCCTCGCGGTCGACCGGCACCAGCTTCGTAACCCCTGCTGCCAGCAGCATTTTGCAGATGGACACGCCGGCGGCGCCGATGCCGTTCACGACGACGCGCACATTCTCAATCCGCTTGCCAACGACTTTAAGCGCGTTGAGCAATCCCGCGATAACGACGACGGCCGTGCCGTGCTGATCGTCATGGAATACCGGGATGTCGAGCTCTTCGTTAAGCCGGCTCTCGATCTCGAAGCAGCGCGGCGAGCTGATGTCTTCCAGGTTAATGCCGCCGAAGATCGGGCTGATCGTCTTGATCGTGCGGATAATTTCTTCCGTATCCTTTGTATCGAGGCAGATCGGGAAAGCGTCGACGCCTGCGAGCTGCTTGAACAGCATCGCTTTCCCTTCCATCACCGGCGCGGCCGCATGCGGCCCGATATCGCCTAGACCGAGCACGGCGGTCCCGTCGGTGATAACCGCTACGGTATTCCGCTTGATCGTCAGCGAGTACGCCTTTCTCGGATTTTCGTGAATCGCCGTACATACCCGCGCAACCCCAGGCGTGTAAACCCGGGACAAATCGTCGCGGTTTTTAATCGGAAGGTTCGGCTGAACGGACACTTTGCCGCCCAAATGCACAAGGAACGTGCGGTCGGAGACGTTGATCAGCTTGATGCCTTCGTGCTGCTTCAGCGCTTCCACCACTTGCGATTCCGCGGATTCCGCCACATCCACGGTGATGTCCCGGATTGACGAATCCTTACCCGGCCGAATCACGTCGATCGAAGTGATGTCTCCTCCGGATTTGCTGATTGCAGCGGCTACATCCCCGAATGTGACCTTTTCATGGTCCAATTCCACACGCAAGATAATACTCGTCTGTGCCATGCTGTTATCCTTCCTTTTATATAAAATGATGTATTGAACCTAGCAATGTGACCTAACATACTCACATGTTATCACGACATATATTTTTCACGCAAATGAAAAACTCTATGATCCCCTATTAAATTCTTTTTTCACCCGCTCTTCCCCGCTTTCGAGATGGCTTGCTCAAGCATATCCTTATTCATCGGGCCGGGATGCTTCACCCGGATCGTTCCTTGCGTGTCGATGACGAACGTGGCCGGATAAGCGTTCACACGGTAAGCCCTGCCGACTTCGCCTTGACGATCCAGCACGATCGGAAACGTAAGCTCCCACTCCTTAACCCATGCGCTCACGACCGGCTCGCTGACCTCCGTCGATGTAGCGTTGACGCCGAGTATCGTTACGCCATTGTTCTCCTTCTCCGTATGTACCTGCTGCATATGCGGCATTTCCGCCCGACACGGCGGACACCACGTCGCCCAGAAATTGAGCACGACCGTCCGCCCCCGGTAGTCGGACAACTTGACCGTTTGTCCGTCAAGCAATGGCAGCTCAAAGTCCGGCGCCTGTTGTCCGATTTTGAGACCGACGTTTGCCCCCGCTTCAACCGTGCCTGTCGAAGGCTTATTCCACACATTGACGGCCAGCGACGCGATCAGCGCATACCCGACGACGAAGACGACCGTACGCTGAAGGAGAGGCTGCCACTCCCTCTTCGCTTTGGACACGATCCAGAAGGCCGTTAAGCCCGCCGCAAGCAGCGCTTTAAGTCCCCAAGTGATGCGGCTCTCCTCTTCCGTAAAAAAAATCAGCGCCGCGTAGACGGCATACCCCCCAATAACCGAGACAAGCACCGAATCCATATAAACGGCTGCATTCAATTTTGCCTTTTTGGCGCTCCACCATACATAGATGCCGGACAGCAGCGTCGCCAGCCAGACGCCTTTGTCGCCGCCGCTGAAATAAAGCAGCGACATCGGGCTGGACAGCACGCTCCCCGGATCGAAGACAAGGATACTCAGCTTCCAGCTGATCACCCACATAAGAAGCGCGTTCGAAACGATCGCGCCGAACGTTCCTCCGATGGAAGAACCTTTTAACCGCAGCCTCGAAATGATATAACCCGCTGCAACTGCTGCAATGACGACCAGCATGCTTTTTTGCAGGATGAAAGGCCCCCATGTCCACGTTTCCATTGTTTGCTCACCGCTCTTTCGTCAAATGTCCTACTTTCATTGTGGGACGGCGAGCGGACGTTGTCAAATGGTGTCCCAGCTTGTGGAATCGGACGATTTTCCGTCCGTGGATTCCCAGGCTTGTACATAAAACAACTAGAACTGCAGGAGGGATTTCCACTTGAAAAAGCAACTTACCGCACTGTTACTCGCCACTACCGTCACGGTCAGCGTCGGAGCTTTGACAGCCGAACAAGCCCTTGCCGCGTCGAATGCCACCATTGTCAGCGGCGTGAATTTCCGAAAGGCGCCGAATACGGATTCAGCCACCTACGGCCTTCTAAAAACAGGTGAAAAAGTAGACATTCTCGATAAGGTTAATAATTATTGGTATAAAGTTCGCGACGATCAAGGCCGAGTCGGCTATATCTCCACAAGCAGCAAATACGTTCGCACCGACGGTTCCAGCGGAAGCTCGTCCAACGGAGGCAGCTCGTCCAATGGCGGAAGCACCTCCAATAGCGGGGGCTCGTCTAATGGAGGAGGCTCGTCCAAGCCGAGCACGGGCAATAGCAGTGAGCTTGTCAACAAGGTTATCGCCGCAGGCAAAAAATATATGGGCACTCCCTACGAGTTCGGTTCCGACCGTTCGAACACCCGTACGTTCGATTGCTCCGACTTCACCCGCCAAGCCTTCAAGGAAGGCGCAGGGATGACGCTGCCCAGCGACTCGCGCGGACAAGCCGCTTACGTTAAGTCTCTCGGCGGTACGACAACCAACTGGCGCAATCTGAAGCCGGGCGATCTGATGTTCTTCATGGATTATAAAGGAACGAAAGCATCGGCCTACCCGTCGGACAAATCGAATCAACGCATATCGCATGTGGGCATTTACCTCGGAGACGGTAAAATACTACATACGTTTTCGAAAACATCGGGCGGCGTACGCATCGATTCGATTGCAGGAAAGCATTGGGAACACCGCTTCGTCTTCGGCGGAAGCGCGTTGAAATAAGCGTTTATGTAAAGCTCCGGTCCTCCCTTATCAAGGGCGGCCGGAGCTTTTTTGTGCCTCGGGTCCGGCCTGCCGCCCGTCGGCCCTGCTGCGGGATACGTCTCCCCTTTTCCCTTCCAGAAACGGAGACGAAGCTCGCGACAGCGCATAAAAAGCCGCCTCCGCCGCAGACTTTCTGCGCCAAAGACGGCCCTTTACCTACACTTACTTCTTCGCTCTCCACGCGTCGAGCTGCTTCTGCGCCTCGTCCATCACCTTGTTGATTCCTGCGGCTTTTAGCTTGTCGATTGCTTTGGGCAGCACCTCCGACGGCTCGACGGAGCCGGTCTCAAATGCTTTCTTGAACTCCTCCGACACACTCTTGACAGCAGCAAGCTCGTTCTCCACCTTCGAGGAGTCGAACTGGAAGCCGAGCAGCGGCGCGTTCTTGGCCGATTTGTTGAACTTGTCGTACTGCTCCCACTTGTCGGCCGGGTCCTTGGGGAACCGGTTCAGCAGGAACATATTGCCAAGCGTAAACGACGGCATGGAGTAGCCGGAATCCGGGATCTGCTCAATGACGCCCTCGGAAACCTTTTTATAGTGCGTGCCTTCGAGCCCGTAGCTCGCCAGATTCCGCAAATATGCGTCGCTATTCAGCAGATTCAAAAATTCCATCGCTTTCTCGGGATGCTTGGAATTCGCAGAGATCGCCATCATGGAGCCAGTCACCGACCAGTTGAACACGATCGGCTCATGGATCGGCCTGGACACGATCTCGTATTTGAAGCCATCCGACCATAAATTGTCCGCGAACGGGACCGTATGCGATTTGTCGACGAGCCATTTGCCGGTTTTTTCGTGATCGTTGCCCGTTTTGGTCGCAGCGTCGGGCGGCAAATAGCCTGCTTTGTAGTATTTGCGCATCGTTTCGCTCATTTTCCGATACTCGGGCGTCTCGAATACGTTGACGATCTTGTAGTCCTTCGTATCGAGCCGTACTCCGAACGGGATGCCCTCTACGACGAAATCGAACGGAACAAACGGGTTGACGTTGCTTGGAATCGGGTATACGCCCGGTTCGTTTTCCTTCATTGTCTTAAGCAGCGGCTCCAAACTTTCCAGCGAACTAACGTTCGAGAGGTCCAGCTTGTATTTGTCGACGTACTGCTTATTGAACCGCCACACCGCCTGCGCGGGCAGCTCCTTGTTGGCCGGCACACCGTAGTTGTGCCCGTTCACTTTGGAGCCCTCGAGGAACGAAGGGTGCACGGCCTTCTTGATGCCCTGCCCGTATTTGTCCAGCAGGCCGTCCATCTCGTAAAACGCCCCTTTGCGCGCGTTCTGCACGTAGTCGAAGGCCCACGAGCTCGTAAACGCGATGTCGTAAGGTTCGCCGGATACGGAGATGACCTGCATCTTCTGGGAATAGTCGCCCCAATCGATCATCTTCATTTTCACGGTGGCATTGATTTTCTCTTTCGTATATTTGCTAACGGCCTCCATTACTTTGTCGGTATCCTTTTGCGGGCCGCCGATCGTGTACCAGATCAGCTCTACGGGCTGGCCGTCCGCTTTACCGCCCGCTCCTTCCTGGGCCGGGCTTCCTGCACCGCCGGAGCAGCCGGCGGCCAGCGCGGACAGCATCAGCACCGAGGCGAGCCCGGCGGCGATTCGTTTCCGTTGGAACATGCAGCATTCCTCCTTGTACAATGTTATTCTTTGACCGCTCCGATCGTCAGGCCCTGCACGAAATACCGTTGAAAGAACGGATACGCGAGCACGATCGGACCCGTGGCCAGAACGACCATGGCCATTCTTGACGACTCCTGCGGCAGCGACTTGGCGATTTCGAAGCGCTGGGTAGCGTCGCTGAGACTGGAGTTTTGCACGATAAACTGAATGTTGCTCTCGATCTTCATCAGCAGCGACTGCAGCGGAAGCAGATTCGGGTTGTCGATGTACAGCAGCGCGTTGAACCAATCGTTCCAATAGCCGAGCGTGCTGAACAGGCCGATCGTCGCCAGTCCCGGCAGCGAGACGGGCAGCACCAGATGCGTGAACACCTTCCATTCGCCCGCCCCGTCGATCCGGCCGGACTCGATGATCGCATCCGGCACCATCTGCTTGAAAAACGTGCGCATGATCAAGATCGAGAAAGCGCTGACGCACGTGGGCAAAATAAGCGCCCACACCGTATCCTTCAAATGCAGTACCTGCGTCGTCACGATGTAGGAAGGCACCAGCCCGCCGTTAAACAGCATCGTGAAAAAGGCGAAAAACGCAAAGGCGTTCCGGTACGCGAAATTGTTTCTGGACAGCGCATAAGCGTACAGCGCAACGGTCAGCACGCTGAGCAGCGTTCCGACGACGGTGATGAAGAGCGTCACCCCGTAGGACCGGAACAGCTGACCTCCGGTTCGAAAAAGGTACCGGTACGCCTCGAAGCTCCACATCTCCGGAAACACCTGATAGCCGTTGTTCGCTAGCGCTTGCTCGTCCGTCAGTGAGATGATGACGACGAAGATGAACGGAAATACGCAGGCAATGGCAAACCCGCCGGCGATCGCGTGGCATACGCCGTTCCAGAACGGCGACAGCTTCGTAAAGTCCCGGCTCTTCTTCCACATGGCAGCGGTAGGCGCATTCGGACTTGGCAAGCCGACTCCCCCTTTCCTTTTCGTCGAGTTTTAAAATAAAGCGTTCTCTTTGTTGATCCGCTTCACGACGGCGTTGGTCGCCAGCACCAGAACGAGTCCGACCACCGATTGATACAGCCCGGCTGCCGTGCTCATGCCGATATTGCCCGTCACCTTCAGTCCCCTGTACACGTATGTATCGATGACGTTGGTCACGGGGAACAGCGCGCCCGTATTGCGCGGCACCTGATAGAACAAGCCGAAGTCCGCGCGGAAAATGCCGCCGATCGCCAGCACGGTCAGGATGATGATCATCGGCCGGATAAAGGGCAGGGTAATGTTCCAAATCTGCTGCCATTTGCCCGCGCCGTCAATCATCGCGGCTTCGTAATACGACTTGTCGATGCCGATGATGGCCGCCAAATAGACAACGCTGGAATAACCGACACCCTTCCACAGGTTGGCAAGCACAAGAATATAAGGCCAATAGGCCGGCTCCGCATACCAGGAGATGCGCTCCATGCCGAGCGCCGTCAGCGCCTGATTCAGCACCCCGCGATCCACGCTCAGGAAGCTGAACAAGAAATAGCTGACGATGACCCAGGATAAAAAGTAAGGCAGGAACATGCCGGTTTGGTATATTTTCGCCCACCGGCGGCTGACGATTTCATGCAAAATAACGGCCATCGTCACCGATAAAACCAACCCTAGCGCGATAAACGCAAAATTGTACAGCAGCGTATTGCGCACGATGATGTAAGCGTCTTCGGATTGAAATAAAAATTCGAAGTTTTTGAAGCCGGTCCACTTGCTCCGCCATATGCTTGCCAGGAAGCCGTCCCGGTCGAAGCGGTATTCCTTGAAGGCAATGATCGCCCCCGGCATCGGCAAATAGCTGAACAGCAGGAAATAGACGGCTCCCGGCAGCACCATGAGCAAAAAAGTTTTGTTGCGGTTTAGCTTCTTGAATGTACGTCCAATGGTCCCCACAAGCTTTTCACCCCCGTTCTTTTGCGTCCGCAAGCCCATTTCAGAAAACGCATACATCGCTTTCTTTTCTAACTTTACCCAATGTGGAGCTCGACAGAAAGTTAAGAAACTTTAGAACGGGTGGAGAAACTAAAGAAACGTTTTCATTAGTCTCCCAGCTTGCTCCAGTTGCGGTATTCTGTCGGCGAGAAGCCGTAATATTTGCGGAACTGCTTGTAAAAATAGCTCGTATCCGTATACCCGACCTTAAGGGAGATGTCGCTCGTTTTCAGATTCGATTCGACGAGCAGCGCCTTCGCTTGAGCAAGCCGATACTTGTTCACGTAATCGGAGAACGTCTCTCCCGTTTCCTTATGGAAAAGCTGGCCCAAATAAACCGGGTTCATGTGGAAGGCCTGGCTTAGCGTCTTCAAAGACAGCTCATCCCCATAGCGGCGCTCGACCTCGCGCAGCACCTGCCGGATGACGGGGGTGTACTCCCGCTCCGCCGCACCGGACGCGAAAAGCGCGCGGTCGACGAACCGCTCGACCAGCTTCTCCAGCTCCTGCATCGTCTGCGGCTTGACGACCTGCGAGAACAAGTGTTTGTAATCGCCGATGGCGCCTTCGTGCTCCTGCCGCATCATATTGGCATGATGAACGGCAGCCGCAAGCACGGCCATCGCCGTGTTCTGGACATCGGACGGCGCGAGCCCTTCCGTCTCCCGCAGACGCGCGAACGCTTCCTTGACCCAAGCGAGCGCCTCGTCCTTCTTGCCGGCCGACAGCAGCTTGCAGAAATAGGCCAGCTCCGCATGCGCAGGCGCCGCAGGTTCCGCCGCTGTGGTTAGAGCGGGCGTTTCGTACGTGAGCGGCCCGTCGTGCGGCGCGAGCACATAGTAATCCTGCATCCGCTTGGCGGTGCGGTAGCTGCGATGGGCCGACGCCTCGCCCTTGGACGCTTCGCCGACCGTCACCAGCAGCGGCAGGCCCCACCGCTCGCGGATTGCGGCTTGCAGCTCCGCCATGAAGCGGACGAAAACGGGCCTGTCGATTTCACTGGTCAGTCCTGCGATAAGCACAAGATCGCCTTCGAGATCGGCGAACACGGCCTGCCCCGGGCCGTACGACTGCGCCGTCCGCTGGCAGTACGCCCTTACGGCGGCAATCGTCTCGGCCCGGGACGACACTTCCGCCTGCTCTTGATCGAACAACAGCTTGATCGTGCTCACGACATATCCCGGCAGGCCCAGCCGGATGCCAAGCAGCTCTGCGCGGTTTCGCAACTCCTCCGACTCGATGGACGCCGTGACCCAGCGGTACAGGAGATTGTCGCGGATAATTTCCAGATGCCGCTTAATGCTCTCTTCCTTGTAGACGGACTGCTCGATTTTGGCCACGGTGCCGGTCAGCGTCCGGATCAATTCTTCCGTATTGACCGGCTTCAGCAAATAATTTTCGATGCCGAGCGTGACGCCTTCTTTCACATAGTCGAAATCGTTGTACCCGCTTAAAATAATGAACTTCACGTCAGGCTGCAGCTCCCTTACGCTGCGAATCAGCTCCAGGCCGTTCATATGGGGCATCTGGATATCGGTAATCAAAATATCGATCGTCTCGGCCGCCAAAGCTTCGAGCGCCTCCGCCCCGTCCGCGGCCTTGCCGACAATCTGCAGCCCGTGCCGCTCCCAGTCGATCAAATAAGCGAGTCCCTCCATGATGAACGGCTCGTCGTCAACCAGAAATACGCGATACATTCTCGTTCCCCCTTACGCTTCCCGGAATCGTGATGGTCACCGTCGCTCCTTCACCGGGACGACTGTCGATCCACAAGCCGTACGCTTCCCCGAAGCTGTGCTTCAGCCGCTCGTTCACGTTTGTCAAACCGATGGACGCGCCGGACGGTTGCGGCGGATGCGCCAAATCTCGCTGCAGCTGCGCGAGCCGTTCGGGGACGATGCCCGAGCCGTTGTCGGCAACGGCGATGCGGACGTCGGAGCCTTCGGCCCAGCCGCGGACGACGATCCGACGCTCCCGGCCGTCCGGTGCGGCGCCTTGGAAGGCATGGCGGATGCAGTTCTCGACGATCGGCTGGAGCGTCAGCTTCAGAATCGCGCAGCGGCCGACGGCTTCGTCTATGCCAATCTCGTAATCGAACCGGTTCGGATAGCGGGCCCGCAGCAGGTTCAAATACAGCCGGCACAGTTGGACCTCGTCCTGAACGGTTACCATCGTCTCGTGCTTGATCAAATTCTGGAACAGTGCGCCCAAGCTGTAGATCATATCCCCGACATCCCGGTTGCCGTCCATCACCGCTTTCAGCCGGATCGCCTCCAGTGTGTTGTACAAAAAATGGGGCTGAATCTGCGCCTGCAAGGCCAGCAGCTCCGCCTGCCGCTGCTTGATCTCGGACAAGTATACCCGCTGGATGTGCTCCTGCAGCGTTTCGCACATTTTGTTGAAGCTGGTGGCGATATGGAACAGCTCGTCTTCCTTCTGTACGGTTACGCGAACCGAGAGATCCCCGTCCTGCAGCTTGCGCATGGCGCGAATGACCGTTTGCGTACGGCGCGAGAATTTGGTCATCAGCAAATACGACAGCAGCACGGCGGCGGCCACGCATAAGCCTGTGCCTGCGATCACCGTTCGCTTCATCCCCTGAAGTCCTTCGCTTACCTTCGCTACCGGCACAATGCTCGCGAGCACAATACCGCCTTGATTCAACGTTTTTAGCTGCACATAGGCCGGCTCGTCCAGCGCGACCGGGTCCGATTGGTCCCGCAGGGCGTGCATGTACGGGTAGCTCTGCCCCATATAGCGCCGGGAGGAATCGTACAGCACGGTGCCGTCTGCCGTCAGCAGAAGCAGTTCCCCCTTGAAATCGCTCCGGTCGTTCCGCACGATCCGGTCCATGCCGGTCCATTTCCAATCGACAAGCAGGGTGCCGTGATTCTGCAAGGTGATCGGATCGTTAATGTCGCTAGCCATCGTAAACATGCGGTTGCGATCCCCGTCCGTTCCCGGTTCGAACGACGGCGGCGGCGCAAACGACTTGGTTTGGCGGATACGGTGGATTGGATCGGCAACTTTCGGGTTTTCCGGCCCCGGATAGACGAAGCCCTGCTCCTCCAGCCCGCGGTATGCGTACAGGAAGCCCTTGACGCTGCTGTACAGCCAGATCGCTTGAATTTCCCGGTCAAAGGTTAGCGACTTGAAATACGAATCTATATTTTTGTCGACAAAGGCCGCATTGTCCGCAAAACGGTCCAGCCGATAACGGAGATAATCGGAAAAATCGTTGTTGAGAAAAAACAGCACGTCCCGAAGCAGCCGTTCGTCCTTGTACAATTGGAACACCATCTGCTGACCGGCCTCATACCTGCGCTCCACCTCGTGCGTCGCCCGCTCCAGCACCTGCTTCGCTGCTTCCAGCTCCTTGCGCGTCGATTGCTCGGCGGCGTTGCGGTAAATCAGAACGGCGAGCGCCGTCAAGGAGACGACGATAATGAGCGAATACAGCAGCAAAATTTTGTTGAACAGCTTTTTCTCGATATGATTTTTGTAAAACGTTCGGACCCCCGAAACCATGGCTGCTTCTCCCTCCGCATCCGGTTTTTCCCGTTAGGTATATGTATTCGCGGCGTGTTCGGAAAGGGGCAAAAAGACCGCCTGTCTCCTTATCCGCAGATAAGAGAGACAAGCGGCCTCCGTGCTATTTCGCCAATCCGTTCACTTCGAACTCGTAAATACGAGCGGCCGTATCGCCGCCTTGCGTCGCCTTATCGATCGTCAGCTTCACGTATCTCGCCTTTGTCAGCGCGACCGGATGCTTGCTCTGCGCGGCCGTATTGCCTTGGACCTGAACCGCGTCGCTCCAAGTGCTGCCGTCGTTGCTGACTTGGATGTGGAAGTCACGGGTATTGAACGCAGCCGCCTCACCGCCCGCTTCCGCATGCTTCACGACAAATTCGCTGATCGTGTAGCTCGCGCCCAGATCGACCGACAGCCAGTGCGGCCCGCTGCCGAGCGCGCACCACTTGCTGTTGCCCGTCACCTTGCCATCGAAGGCGTAGGCTGCCGCTTCGTTCGGTCCGCAGGCGCCGTCCGCCGTCGCCGACTTGTTCAGGGCGAGATTTTTCACCCCGCCGGCGGCGTCCTTGGTCACCGTGATGAACGCTTCTTTAGTTACGGTGCTGTCGCCTACCGAGTTCTTCGCCGTCAGCGTCACGCTGTACGTTCCTTCGGCGGCATAGGTGACGACCGGCTGCTTCTCGGTGCTAGAGGACGGCGTTCCGCCCGGGAACGACCATACCCGCTGCTCCGTCACCTCCGACGATTGGTCGATGAACGTCACCGGCTGTCCCGGCGCGACGAGCGTCTTATCGGCCGCGAACGCCGCTACCGGCTTCGGATATGCTGGCCAGGTCAATACGGTTTGCGCCGCTTTGCCGCGCCGTCCGTCCGCGCTGAGAGCGACGACTTCCAGTTTCGTCTGCGCTTCCGGCCCGATCCGGCGCATCATCGGCACGTAGTACACCCGGTTCGGGGTAACGCCGAGCAGCGCTTTGCTGCCATCCGGCTTCACCCGGTACACCTCGAAATAGCGGACCGGACGCTCTGTCGCCGTCCATTCCAACCGGGCATCGCCGTAGATGCCGTCCTTGAACTCCGCTTCCTTCACATTCAGGCCGCGAACCTCGGGTACCGGGTTCGGATCGTCTTTCGCGGTATAGACAGAGAGCTGCCCGACGTTGACCGAGAAGTCCGGAATCGTCTGCTTCGCGTCCGCATACAGAGAAATGGCAGCAATCCGCTTACCGCGGTACGGATTCAGCTTGAACGTCTGCGTATCCCACGTTCCAGGGTGCAGGCCGCCCGCGTCGAGGAATACGAACTTGTCGGGCTGATCGGCGAACGAAAGTCCCACTTTCAAATCCGCATGCTTCGTCTGCGTCTTGAACGTAAGCGACAGCTTCGTATTCTGCTCTACGAGCAGGTCCGTCTTGTACAGCTTAAGATTTGTAGCGTTTTGCGGGCTGAGCGTTCCCGCCAGCTTCAAGGAACTGCCGCCGTAATAAGCGGTCGTGAAGTCGAAGCTCGGCTTCAGCGCCTCCCCTTTGCTTTCCGCAATCCAGCGCCAGGTCGGCAGCACATCCTGCAAGCTCCGGTTGTTCCATGGCGTCGTCCGTACGACTTCCCCGTTCACGGCGAACAGCTGCCCGTTGCCCGTATTGAAATTCGTCGTAAACGGCAGATCATTTATCGGCGACTGCTCTACGACATAGTGCGCGATGCCCTTCCAATCCGCCGTGCCGGACGTATTGGACGGGTTGCCGGTCGGGCCGACCCAGAATTTATTTTCCTTCGCGTAAAATTGCTCTTGATTTTCCGACGAGTTGAACGCCCAGTCCGGGCGGTAAATACCGAGCGACGTAACCGCTTTCTTGCCCACGGGAAAGATCGCATTCCAGCTAATTTTCGTATCGTAGCCTTTCGCTTCGACATCGATGCCCGTGAACAGCTCGTACGGGCTGCGGCCCACGCTCTTGGCCTTGCTCGCGGACGGCTCCAGCGAGCGCCACCAGAAATTCAGGAACATGCTGTCGGAGCGGCGTTCGCTGCCCTGCTGCAGGAACATCTGGTTTTTATCCGTCAGCGCGTTCTGCCAATCGATCGATCCGCTGGATGTCATCGAATCGTACCACATGATCTGCATCCCTGCCGGCTTCTTCACTTGCAGGTAAGCGAGGAACTTCTGCATCGTCGCAGCGTCTTCCGCCGTGCCGCCTTCCGTCTCCTGGTTGATAAACCAGCCGTCGAAACCGTAATAGTTCGCCACTTCAAGCAGCTTATCCGCTACAGGGAAGGTGCCGTCCGGGTTTTGCCGGATCGTCTGCTTCACCCATTCGAGCTTGCCCCCGTATACGCTCGGCGGGAAAAAGACGGTGCCCAGCACCGGAACGCCGTTCTTATGGGCCGCATCCGTCACGTCCGCGCTCGGCGGCACGATGATGCCTTCGCCCGACGATCCGCCCCAATAGACGAGCTTGTCGACGTACGCCCAATAGCCGAACGTATTCGCGTCGAACTTCTCCGACCCTTGCGACGGCACGCCGCTGGTTTGCCGGTTCATCGCCGAAAGCGCTGCCACTTTAGGCTCGACCGTAGCGTGCTTGTTGACTTGATATCCTGTGAAACGGTCCTGCAAAGCAATCGTGCTGCGGTTGAACTCCGCATCCTTGTCTCCCTGCGGCGTCCAGCGGAGCAGATCCTCCGGGAACCAGTAGGACGAGTGCGGCTGCGCCGCTTGAGCGCCCGCGGCAAACACCAGGCATGAGAACATGAACAGTAAGAGACCGGTCCATCGTTTTTTCATCGTGTTCCTCCCGTTTGGTATAAATTTCGGATTGTCCGGCATTCGATTCCGGACATCCCCCTCCACCCTTCAGAGGATTCGGAAACGCTTCAGGCTTCATTTTCCAGAAGGCGCCCCTTCCATCCCATTGTATGGAAAAACATAGCGCTTTCAAAAGTGGAATTATTAAAGATCCAGTGGACGAAATGAAGAAACTTGATAAATGAAGCGCTTTCGGAGATATAATACTATTTAATAGTCCGGCAAACAGACAGCGGAGCGAGCGGATCGTTCCGGAGAAGCGTAAGCGGTCGCCTTTGTCTCCGGATTCTAACCGCTGAAGGTGTTATCCAATTTAAGAATCCGGGGAGGCCGGGGTCCCTGCAAAGTACTTGGGATGACTTCTTCGAATGGACTTCACTTTGCGGGGTGGAGCAGCGATCGGAAGAATGATCCGCTCTCGCAGCCTTTTATTCACCGGACTTTGACCCCCCTCGGCAGAAAGGATCGAACATCTATGAAGCTTGTCAGACTTGTTGCCTTTATTCCGATACTCTCCGTCCTGCTCTTATCCGCCATGCTTTCCCCAGCCGCCGCCATCGATATCGTTCCTTCGGAGCCGCGCAAGGTGATGCGTGTCGCCGGCGACAACAATTTTCCGCCGTTCGAATTTGTCGCCAACGGCACGTTTCAAGGATTTAACGTCGATATGTTGAATGCGCTCTCGCTCGAAACCGGCATTTCGTTCGAATTTTATCCGATGCCCTGGAGCGAAGCGATCAAGGCGCTGGAAAGCGGCAAGGTGGATGCCATCCAAGGGATGAAGTACAGTCCGGAGCGAGCCCAGAGCTACCGCTTCTCCGAGCCGTATTTTACAAGCTCGCAGGGCATCTTCGTCCGCAAGGACTCGTATTCCGTCCATTCGCTGACCGATCTGCAGAACCGCAAAATCGCCGTGCAGGAAGGCGACATCAGCAGCGAAGCGATGCAGCGCATTCCGAACGCCACCGTGCTCGCGGCGGAAAATCAGGAGGAGGCGATCCGGCTTCTGCTCGGCGGTCAAGTGGACGCTTTTATCGGCAACCAGATCACCGGCCAGTACGTGCTCCAAAAAAACCGCCAGCAGGACCAGGTGAAGCTGGTCGGCGATCCGATCGCTCCGACGGACTACGGCCTTGCCGTGCTCAAGAAGAACGAAGTGCTGCTCGGCGAAATCAATCACGGGCTGCGCGAGCTGAAATCGAACGGCACCTATGCCAAAATCGAACGAAAATGGTTCGGCGAATATATTTATCCGTCCGCTCCGCGGCTGAAGGAGCTGCTGTCCTATGTCGTGGCAGGACTCGTCATTACGGCCGCTGTCCTGCTGCTGATTCTATGGTGGAACTTTACGCTCAAGCGGGAATTGAAAAAGCGGCTGGACGCCTACAAAAAGACGCTGGACGAGCTGGCCCGCCGGGATCGGCTCCAATCGCTCGGCCAATTGGTCGCGGGCATCGCCCATGAGATCCGCAATCCGATCACTTCGATTTTGTCGTATTCCCAGGCGCTGCCCTTCAAGTACGACAACAAGGAGTACCGCGAATTTTTCACAATGCACGTCACCGAGGAAGTGATGCGGCTGAACCGGATCGTGACGGAGCTGCTGGACTTCGCTCGCGAGAAGCCGCCCGAGAAAACGCTGTTCAAGCTGGAGGAGCCGGTGCGGGCCGTCGCTTTGTTTTTTCATAACCTTTTCGAGGAAAGACACATTGTCGTGCAGCTCGACGTGCCGGATTCCGCATACGTGTGGGCGGATGCCCAGCAAATCAAGCAGGTGCTGATCAACCTCATCCGCAACGCCATCGATGCGATGCCAGGCGGCGGAACGCTCCGCATCGCCGCGCAGGAGCAGCAGCCGTTCGTCATTCTGGAGATCGAGGATTCGGGGGAAGGGATCGATGTGGACGACTTGCCGAAAATTTTCGAGCCGTTCTTCACCAAAAAAGCGGGCGGCGTCGGCCTCGGGTTGTCGATCAGCTATCAGCTTGTGCGGGATAACCGCGGGGAAATCGAAGTGACGAGCGAAAAAGGAGCCGGGACCCGAATCGTATTGAAACTACCGAGCCAACTGGAGGAAGACGAGCATGCCTAAACCGAACCTGCTTATACTGGACGATGAAATTGCGATCTGCAAATCGCTTTCGTTTATTTTGGAAGACGATTACGAGGTTTATGCGTCCACCGACCCCGACGAGGCCATCGCCCTGTTCTCCCACGTCGCCTTCTCGATCGCCCTGCTCGACCTGAGGCTCGGGATGCGCGACGGCATCGAGGTGCTGAAGCAAATCCGCAGCATCTCCCCCCGGACGGTCGTGATCATCATGACGGCGTACGGCAGCATCCCGTCGGCGGTGGAAGCGATGCGGCAAGGCGCGTTCTACTATGCTGCCAAGCCGATCGATATTCATGAGTTGAAAGTGCTGCTGGAAAAAGCGATGGAGCAGTTTCAGCTGCAATCGCGGGTCGAATGGCTGAACGAAGAGATTCAAAAAGCGTACGACGTGCACGGCTTGATCGGGAATAGCGCGCAGATGCAAAACGTCTTCTCGCTGATCGACAAGGTCAAGAACATCGATTCCAGCGTCCTGATCATGGGGGAAAGCGGTACAGGGAAAGAGCTGGTGGCGCGTGCGATTCATTTTGCCGGGGACCGGCAGAAACAGGTGTTCTCGACGATCAACTGCGCCGCCATCCCCGCCAACTTGATCGAGTCGGAGCTGTTCGGCTATGAGAAGGGTGCCTTTACCGGCGCCGTGGCCCGGAAAACGGGCATTTTCGAAACGGCCAACGGCGGCACGCTGTTCCTGGACGAGATCGGCGAGCTCGACATCGGGCTGCAGAGCAAGCTGCTCCGCGTGCTTCAGGAGAAAGCGATCATGCGGATCGGCGGGCAAAAGGAAATCGCGATCGACGTGCGGATTATTGCGGCCACCAACCGGGATTTGAAGAAGGAAATTCAGCAGGGCAAGTTCCGGGAGGACCTGTACTACCGGCTGAACGTCATTCCGATTCTGCTGCCGCCGCTGCGTGATCGGCAAGAAGATATCTCTTCGCTGATTCAGCACTTCATCAACAAAATCAACGAACGCATGTCGAAGCAAATCAAAGGCATCGAGCCGGATGCGCTTCAACTGCTGCTGGACTATCCGTTTCCCGGCAACGTGAGGGAGCTGCAGAACATCATTGAGCGCTCGATTGCGCTGGCGGACGGCGACCGGGTGACAGTCAGCGATCTGCCCGGAGATCTGCAGACGAAGCCGACGCAACCCGCCGACAGCAAGCTGGTGCCCGTTTACGTCGGAGAAACGATGGACACGATCGAGCGAAAGGTCATTCTGTCCACGCTCCAGGCGATGGACGGCAACCGGCGCAAGACAGCGGAGACGCTCGGCATCGGGGAGCGCACGCTGCGCGACAAGCTGGCCCGCTATCGGGCCGAATGACAACCGGGCGGCAAAAACCGCCCGGCAAATTTCGCCGCCCCGGCAATTTCCGCCGCTTTTTTCGCTCTATCCGCCACCTCCCCCCCTGCCCGTTGACTCCTACCTGCTTCCGCTTTTTCGGCTTGCTCGCCACCTTTCCTCCTACCTCACCGTTTTCACCTGCTCACCGGCTTTTCCTCCTCCTTCTGCCTTTCCGCTCTGCTTCACCGTTTGTCGCTATCCGCCATCATTCCGCCACTTTCCCTTCTCTCCGCTTTTTCCGTTTCATGGCTTACCTTATCCTATCCGCTCCTTATCCTATCCCGCTCCTCCCCCCAATCCAAGCCAAACCCTCCTGCCGTTCGCTCTGCCGAAAACCTATTGGCACGATATTTGCTTATAGAAAAAGCGTAACGACAAAAACGATATGCAGGGGGAATTATACAATGATGTTCAAACCAAAAAAGCAGGCTTTTCTGGCAGTATTCTGTATGTTAACGCTCATGGTTTCGGCGTGCGGCAGCAAGCCCGACGCTTCGGCAGGACAGCAAGCTCCGGCGGCGGCTGCGAGCAGCAACGAAATCTTATCTAAAATCGCCAAGACGAAAACGCTTACGGTGGGAACGGACGCCACTTTCAAGCCGTTCGAGTACAAATCCGGCGATCAATTCGAAGGCTTCGACATCGAGCTGATCCGTGCGGTGGCCAAAGAGCTGGGCGCCGACAAAGTCGAATTCGTGGATACCGAGTTCAAAGGGCTCATTCCGGGGCTGCAGGCGAAGAAGTTCGATCTCATCGTCTCGGCGATGTATATTACCGACGAGCGCAAGAAGACGATCGACTTCTCCGATTCGTATTTTCCGGGCGGCCTTTCGATCATGGTGAAGAAAGACAACGAGACGATAAAAGGCTTCGACGATCTGGTCGGAAAAAAAGCCGCGGTGCAAATCGGCACGAAATCGGTCAAATTTGTGGAAGAAAGCCGTAAAAACATTCAACTTGTTCAAGTGGAGAAAAACACGGAAATGTTCCTGGAGCTGGAAACCGGAAAGGCCGATGCCGTCATTACCGGATTCCCGGCCGCCAAAGCTTACGCCAAAGAAAAAGGCACGGTTAAAGTACTGCCCCAAACGCTCACGGAAGAGTACTACGGCTATGGCATCCGCAAGGATAACCCGGAATTCGTGAAGGCTGTCAACGATGCGGTCAAGAAGGTCAAAGACAGCGGTAAATACAACGAAATTGTCAAAAAATGGTTCGAATAATCGACTAGGCAGCTTAGCTCGCAATTAGGAGGGAAACTATGCAGCATTTTGACTTCAGTGTCCTTGGCGAGTGGCAGAATATTCGGCTGCTGCTGCAATCGTTATGGTATACGGTCATTTATACGCTGGGCGGGTTTGTGCTCAGCCTGATCATCGGGGCGTTCATTTCGTTCGGACAAATGTCCAAATTCAAGCCGTGGAAATATGTATCGCTCGCTTATCTGTCCTGGTTCCGGGGGACTCCGCTGCTCGTGCAGTTGTTCCTGCTCTATTACGGACTGCCGATCGTGTTCGGCATCGACACGGTTCCATGGGTATCCGGCGTCATCGCCTTGGGCATGTACAGCGGCGCGTATGCTTCCCAGGTCATCCGCGGAGCCGTTCAATCGATCGACAAAGGGCAGATGGAGGCCGGGCGTTCCCTCGGCTTCTCCTATGCGCAGACGATGCGCAAAATCGTAATCCCGCAGGCGGTGATCCGCATGCTGGCGCCGATGACCAACGAGTTCATCTCGCTCACGAAAAACTCCTCCCTGCTGTCGACGATTACGGTCGTCGAGCTGTTCCGGCAGGCGAACCTGCTGATTGCCGACACCTACAAAACGATCGAGTTTTTGCTCGCTATCGCAATTCTGTACTATTTGGTCAACAACCTGATCGGGTTTATCGGCCTGCTGCTGGAAAGACGTCTCGGAACGGGGGATGATATGCGATGATACAAATAAACGGGATTCACAAGTCGTTCGGCAGCAACCACGTGCTGCGCGGCGTCGATCTTCAGGTGCAGCAAGGGGAGGTCGTCGTCATTCTCGGGCCGTCGGGCTCGGGCAAAAGCACGCTGCTGCGCTGCATCAACTATCTGGAAACGTACGACAAAGGCAGCGTCGTCATCGAAGGAAAGCCGATCGGCCGCATTCCCGCGCAAGGACAGGCCGGCCAGTCCGTGGAAATGCCGCAGAAGGACCTGAATGCCGTCCGTCAGGATGTCGGCATGGTGTTCCAATCGTTCAACCTGTTTCCGCACAAGTCGGTGCTGCACAACATTACGATGGCTCCGATCTCGCTGCGGGGCATGAGCCAGGAAGACGCCGAGCAATTGGCGCGCGAGCTGCTGCGCAAGGTCGGCCTGCAGGACAAGGCGGAAGCCCGTCCGTCCAGCCTGTCCGGCGGGCAAAAGCAGCGGGTCGCCATCGCCCGCGCGCTCGCCATGAAGCCGAAGGTGATGCTGTTCGACGAGCCGACCTCCGCGCTGGACCCGGAGACGGTCGGCGAGGTGCTGCAGGTCATGCGCACCTTGGCGAAGGAAGGCATGACCATGGTCATCGTCACGCACGAGATGGGCTTCGCCCGGGACGTCGCGGACCGCGTCGTCGTGATGGACGGCGGCGTCATTATCGAGGAAGGCAAGCCGTCCCAAATTTTCACAAAGCCCTCGCATCCCCGCACCCAAATGTTCCTGAGCCAAGTGCTCGAAAGCAAGTAAGGAAGCGCGTAAAATCGTACGAAGGAGAAAAAAACGTCATGCACAAATTCACTCATCTGCAGCGGCCCGGCGTAATGTTTACTCCGGGCGCAGGCGACCCGTATGTGACCCGGCTCTGCGACTGGATTACGGAATGGGACGGGCAGCGGCCGCTCGACGCCGCAATCGTCGGCGCTCCTCTGTCGAAAAGCTCGATCAGCTTCTCGGGCGCCCATTTGCATCCCGCTACGCTAAGACAGCTGTTCAGCGCCTTTACGACGTATAACTTCGAAGCGGATCTGGACCTGAGCAGCTTACAAGTCGGGGACCTCGGAGACGTCGGCATGCACGTCACCGACATCCCGCAGTGCCACCGCAATATCGAACAGGCGTTTCAAGAAATTTCGCAGCAGCTCCCCTCCACGATTCCGTGTCTGGTGGGCGGCGACCACTCGATTACATTCCCGGCGCTGACGGGCATTCAGAGCGCGCGTCAAGAGCGCATCGGGCTGATCCAATTCGATGCGCACCTCGATGTCCGGGATACGGCTTACGGCGGCAGATCAAACGGAACGCCTATCCGCAGTCTGGTGGAGAACAGCGTTATCCGGGGCGAGGATATCGTGAATATCGGCCTGCGCAGCTTCGCCAATTCCAAAGCGTACCGCGACTTCGCCGAGCAGCAGGGCATTACGCTTTATACGGCAAGACAAGTCCGGGAGGAAGGCATCAAGCCGATTCTGGAACGGACGATCCGTGAGCTTGCCGCCAAAACGGATTCCGTCTACGTCACGTTCGATATCGACGTGCTGGACCAAGCCGATGTCCCCGGTGTGCCGGCAATCGGGCCTGGCGGTCTCTCGCCGGTGGACCTGTTCACCTGCGCCGAGCTGCTCGGGGAGTGGAACCGCGTCATCGGCATGGACATGGTCTGTGTGGACCCGAGCCGGGATACGCGCGACCGGACGTCGCGCATAAGCCTCCACGTCCTGCTGTACTTCTTGACCGGACTCGCCAGACGACGGCTCGCATTTGCTGAAGGTGGAAAATTGAGGAAATAGGGGTGTGCGAGGGGGTATCCACTTCCGTATGTATCTCTATTTTTGTCAAAACCGCTTTCTCAACACTCTGAGACCTGCTGCCGTAACAGCAGGTTTCTTTGTCATAAGTTCGATTTGCCCTGCATATAGTTGTCGTGCGCCTGCTTGACCCAATCGAACAAATAGGCGCTGCCTCCATGATCCGGGTGAAGCTTTTTCATTAATGTCCGGTAGCGTTGTTTCAGTTCCTTGGGCGAGGCCTCGTCCGCAGCGCCAATCACCGTCGGAAAGGACACCGGTCCCCTGCTTGGTCCCGCCGTTCTCGCAGAATCCCTTGCAGAGTCCGACGAGCTGTCCCCGTAATGCCGGTTATACGACTTTTTCTCGTCCGATGCTTGCCGGTACAGCTCCTGAAAATCGGCTTCCAGCCTATCGAGATACGGCTCCAGCTCCTCCTCCGCTCCAGGCCACTCCCCTTCCCAGAATTCGTGCTCGAACCGTTCGTGTAGAGCGTCGAACCGGTCCATCAGATCGTTCAGCATGATCATCGAAGCTCTGATCTTCTCCGTGAGACGGAAAATACGGATCACCTGATGCACCGCCCATTCAGGCATGTTCCCGGCAAAGGCGTGCAGCGCCCTGCTCATATATTTGTCGGGCAAACGGGCATCCTCCCAAAACTCCAGCAAGGCCTGCTGCCGCTCATGACTGAGCTTCTTTCCGATCTGTACGGCCATCGGAAGGCTGACGGCGCCTTTGCTTAGCTGGGTCTTCCAGCTTTCCGTCAAATTCGTCAGCGCCGCCACAACCGGGATCAAGCGCTCATCCGTCACCGTAATCATCTCCGGGTCGGGGCGACTCTTCATCGTATAGTCCATTCGCTGCACTCCTTTTCCGCTTCCGAGTCTAGGCCTGAACCGAGTTGATCATATACTGGCACTTCCGCCCGCCTTCGGCCATGCATTCCGTGCGCACAACGGGGACAGCAAGCAAAGCTTGAAACAGCGACAGCTCGCACTGGCAAGCCAGCCGGTAACGGACGGCCACCTGATAGATCGGGCAGTTCGCTTCCTCAAAGACGAACGTTCAAGATCAGAAGCGCTCTCCGGGTCGAGCGATCCTCTTGATGCAAGCTTCGAATGTTCACGGTTCGTTTACACCTGCCTGTCTTTCATCATTTTGATCTCCGGGCAATTCCATTATTACCCATTATATACGAACGAAATAATTTTGTACGTGGAAAAATTTTTTCCTTAAGGAAACTTTTATTTTTTTGTCGAATTCTTGGAAAACTAATTTAAAAATGATAAAATATGTAGAATCTATTATTCTATCAGCCATAAGGGGATTGGACCATGAACCGAAGAAGATTGCAGATGGGCATGTGGAATGCATTCAGCGAAGAGAAAATGGAGCGTTTCGGTTCCGATGCAATTAGCGGCATTGAAATTTGCCAGTATCACGATAACGAAAGCTTATGGTATACAACGAAAGTCTGTAAAGAGAAGGGTCTTTCCTTTGGCATTCATACGCCGGTTTTCGGCGGACAGCCGTACAGGCTCCCGCGGATTACATCTACAGACCGCAGGGAGCGGGAAGAAGCGTTGCGCTGCGTAGAACAGGAAGTCCGTACAGCAGCGGAATATGGCGCCGATTATATTTTGTTTCATTATCCTTTCGTGCCGATATTCCCATTGGAAACGAAACACGATTACTCGAATATGCCGAAGCCGGGCGAACGTTATGAAGCCGATCAGATCGATGCGGCGCTGTTTAGAGACATCTCCCTTCGATTGTTTGATGCGCTTTGCGAGCTTCAACACCGTTATGGGCAGCGTATCGTATTAGAGCATGATTTTTGGGGTGAGCATGAGAAACTGCTTACGATGATGTTCCAGGAGCATCCGGAGATTGGACTGGTCGTGGATACGTCCCGCTTGGATATTTCCGCGAGAGCGTTTCACACTGTCGAACCGATGCGCTGGCTTGAAGCCGTAGCGCCGTATGTGTATTTGGTTCATTACAGCAACGTCCGGTACGAGGAAGACAGGTTCATCCATCATCTTCCCGTTCTGCCGGAGCATGACGAGGATGATCGCTTTGGGGACGCCTATACCTATCTCGCCTATCTAGCGCAGCGGAACGATCGGTTTCACGTAACCTTCGAACATCACGCTAGTCTTATCGACCGCGATCTTCTGCTTGAGCTTTATGCCCGAACGGAACGGTTGTTCAAAAGCTCTCTAGAAAAGTCCGCCCTGGCCTAAGCGGATAAATACATAAACGGGCTTTTCTCCCCCTTGACCTTCACGTTACGGAAAGGTGTACGCTATCGGTGCAACGACATCCGATGAAGGAGAGGTACTTATGCCGAATCATGATCAAATTTATGCTGAGCAAGCCGGGCGCTACCATCGCTTAATCAGCAAGCAAGCTGAACTGGCACATATCGTGCAATCCATCAAGCCGTTCGCAGGACTCGACATCGTCGATATGGGCGCTGGAAGCGGCAGGCTTTCGTCCGTCTTGATCGGACAAGCGCGGTCGCTGACGGCAACCGATGCATCCGCCGCGATGCTTGACGCCTTGAAGGAACGCATTGCCGAAGCGGACCGTCCCCGTCTTCGTACAGTCGTCGCGGATCACCGCAAACTGCCGTTGCCGGACGCCAGCGCGGACTTGATCGTATCCGGTTGGAGTCTATGTTACTTGGCGAGCAGCAACAATCCGACCTGGTCGTCCAACCTGGAGCGCATCTTGCAGGAAATAAACCGGGTGCTTCGTCCCGGCGGAACCGTCATCATCTTCGAAACGATGGGCACAGGCTTCGAAACGCCGAATCCGCCCGATTTTCTTTTGAGCTATTATGCGGCTTTGGAGCGGCAGTATGGCTTTACCCACCGATGGATCCGCTCGGATTATACATTCGAGAGCCTGAGTGAAGCGGAAGAGCTAACCCGCTTTTTCTTCGGCGATGAACTGGCCTCCCAAGTCGCCGCAAAAGGCTGGACGACCGTTCCCGAATGTGCCGGCATCTGGTTCAAGCATCACTAAATATTCCTGGCAAGGCAAAGAGGCTGTTCTCCCTGAGTGGTATCCCTCTCGGACAGACAGCCTCTGTTTAGTTTAGAACGGCCTACAGCCCCAAAATCGCATCAATCATCGACTTCGTCTCCCCGCCCGGGTACAGCAGGTAGAGCAAAATGTACACGGCCACACCGGTCGGCGCGGTCAACAGCCACATCACTGCCGTCCAGCGGCCGATTTTGCGATGCTTCGCAAACCTCTTATTGAACGCGTGCAGCAGCGTCACGATGCCGAAAACGCCTGCAAGCGTTGCGAGCGCAATATGGAAAAACAAAAACAAATGATAAGCCAGCTTCAAGTTCTCCGGTCCGCCGAAGGCCGTATTGCCGACAAAGATCGTCCGGCTGGCATAAATCAGAAAGAATGCCAGTGCAAATCCCGAGCCCCAGAGCATCAGCTTTTGGTGCGTCTCCCGGTTACCCTTCACAATATGGTACCAGCCGAACGCGACAAAAACGGCGCTTATTACAATAAAAGACGTACTGATCGTTGGCAAAATCGCTATATTCACGTGTCCCCCACCCGTTCACTTTTAAACATTCCACCTTGCCCACAACTAGGCCCGATTGGCGCTCCCTGCCGAAAAATAAGGCTCGTCGGGGAGCTCGTCGTCCTGCTTGCGCTCCCTCCGATACCAGCGGAAGAAAGTAAAGCCCAGCGCCATACCGTACACAATCTCCTGTACGATCTTCATGATGACACCGCCAAGCTGCTGATCGTCGAGCATCGGCAACAGCAAGAACTGCTCCGGAACGGCCGAGTACATCGCATACATCGGATCTTTAGCGAAAATAATCAAAGCACAGGCCGGCGTCAGCAAAATCCCGTTTACGAAAATATACGCCATCCGTTTCATCTCAGACATGGTGTTGTATTCCGGCAGCGGGCAAAAGACCGGGAACCACATTTGGAAAGCAGCCAGCAGGAAAAAGATTTTATAAACGAACAACGCTGTGGCGTTGACCATCAAAGCATCCATGATCATCGGAATGTGATACATCGAGAAAATGAAGTTAAATAGAAACAGCGACAACAGCGGATTGGTCAAAAAACGCATGACCCGTTTGGCTGTCTCGCCATTTAACGCAGGGCGCAGCAGCCACCCTGGCAGGCCGAGCAGAAAACATGGCGGCATGATCAGATACAAAATCGACTGCTGGAACATATGAACGCTGAAAAAGTAGTGATGGCCGTAATAGGAAAGCGGGCTGCCTTCCGCCGCGTACCATAAAGCCAGTCCGAGCCAGAACCACAGCTTTTGTTTCAATGCTACCGGCTCGCTATTCGCAAAGTCTTTACGCCAGCGACCTACCGCAAGCGTATATAGTACACCGACAACAATCAACAGCAGCAAAAAACCGGGGCTCCATAATGCAGCAAATGTAGGGCCGGTTTCATGCCCTCCATGGGACATCGTAGGATCCAAGACGATTATTCTCCTTTCCCAACCCGGTTTTTGCGCCGGGAATTGTGTCGAAACGGTGAAAATGTCTACCGTTACGCAAAAGAGAGGGGCCTACGCAAACGCAGCCGCCTCTCCTCTATCTCTATCTTACCACCAAACCCAATATACGGCCATGATGACTGCCGTTAAAGCGATAATCGCGCCGAATGCCAATCCGATGATCGGGAAGAAATGCCCCCGGTCTTTCATGTGCATCCAATAGGCCAATTGGAATATAACCTGAACAATCGCCAATCCGACGATAAAGAACAAAATAAACGAACGATCCAGCCCGCCGTACAGCACGACGGCAAATGCCAGCATCGTGAGTACGATGGAGATAATGTACGACAAGTAGTGATTTTTCGGACCTTCCAAACGATGACGATCACCGGCAGACGACGAATGGTGTTGGTTGCTCATTTATGGACCCACCTTCCCCATCAGGTATACGACCGTAAAGATGAATACCCAAATGACGTCGATAAAGTGCCAGTATAACCCGGCGACGTAATATTTGGGCGCCGTGACTACAGTCAAGCCTTTTTTGAAGCCGTTGATAATCAAAAGCGAGATCCACAGAACACCAAAAGCAACGTGAGCGCCGTGAAAGCCTACCAATGTATAGAAGGAGGTAGCGAACGCGCTTTTCGTGAACGTATGACCTTCATTGACGTAATGTACGAACTCGTAAATTTCAAGGCCCAGGAAAGCAAGACCGAGCAATACGGTAACGGCCATCCATGCTTGAAGCTTTTGGAACTGGTTGCGGTGCAGCGCCATCGTGGCGAACACGCTAGTCAAAGAACTGGTAAGCAAGATGAACGTCGATATACCGACCAAGTCGAGCGAGAACAAATGCTGGGCCGTCGGGCCGTCCGGCACCTGATTGCGCAGTGCAATGTAGGAGGCGAAGAGCGAACCGAACAGTACGCATTCGCCGCCAAGGAACAGCCAGAAGCCTAGAACTTTATTTTTGCCTTCCAATGTTGCCGTTTCTGCGTGAGGTGGCAAAGCGCCGCCCGCTTCATGATGTGCTGCACTCATGCCTTCGCCCCCTTATCGTTTAACTCCTCCGGCTCGATATGGAAACCGTGATCATCATACACCGAACGGAAGAACATGCAGATTAACGTCATACCGATACCGAGGATACTGACAATATACGTGTGATACATAAATCCGTACCCTGCGATGAACAAGCCGACAGACATCAGGAACGGCAGAATCGAAGGCGACGGCATGTGAATCGAGCCGATCGGTTCGGCTGGCGTCATTTCTTTGTTGCCTGCCATTTTTTCTTTCCAGAAGGCGTCATATCCGCGAACAAGCGGAGTTTGCTTGAAGTTGTACTCCGGAGGCGGCGAAGGAATCGTCCACTCCAGCGTACGAGCATCCCACGGATCGGCCGGGGCCGATATCGGTTTTCTCAACGATGAGAAACAGTTGATCAAGAAGATGATCGTACCGATTCCCATCAGGAATGCGCCAATGGTACTGATAAAGTTCCCTTGCTCGAGTCCGACGTTCGAGTGATATGTAAACACGCGGCGCGGCATCCCCATCAAGCCCAAGAAGTGCTGCGGGAAGAACGTCATATGGAACCCGATAAAGAAAGTCCAGAAATGAATTTTACCAAGCGTCTCGTTCAGCATACGGCCGAACATTTTCGGCCACCAGTAGTACGAAGCCGCGAACAACGCGAGGACAAGACCGCCGACAATAACGTAGTGGAAGTGAGCTACGACGAAGTACGTATCGTGATATTGGAAGTCGGCTGCCGGTACGGCAAGCATAACCCCGGTAACACCACCCATAACGAACGTCGGAATAAATGCCGTTGCGAAAATGTTAGCTGTCGTAAAGCGGATTTGACCGCCCCACAGCGTAAATAGCCAGTTAAAGATTTTAACCCCGGTAGGTACCGCGATCGCCATCGTAGCGACCCCGAAGATCGCATCCCCGACGGGACCAATCCCTGTCGTAAACATATGGTGAGCCCATACCATGAAGCCCAAAAATCCGATAAGAGCCGTAGCGAATACCATCGAGCTATAGCCGAACAAACGCTTTTTCGAGAACGTCGATACGATATCCGAAATGATACCGAACGCCGGCAAAATCAAGATGTAAACTTCGGGGTGCCCGAAAATCCAGAAAAGGTGTTCCCAGAGTACTGGGTTACCGCCCTTGGCTACATCAAAGAATGCGCCGCCAAAAATCCGGTCAAACATCATTTCGACAAGCCCTACCGTAATGGCCGGGAAAGCGAAAAGAATCAGCAAAGAAGTAATGAACGCGGCCCAAGTAAACATCGGCATTCTCATGTAAGTCATGCCTGGCGCACGCATGTTGATAATCGTAACGAGGAAGTTAATCCCCCCGATCAGCGTACCGAGACCTGCGATCTGCAGGCCGAGAACGTAGAAGTCTACGCCCTTGAACACACCGCTTGGATCAATGATGCCTGCAAGCGGCGGATAAGCCGTCCAACCTGCTGCCGGCGCGCCGCCGAGAAACCATGACGTGTTCAGCAGCAAGCCGCCGAAGAAGAACAACCAGAAGCCCAATGCGTTTACGAACGGGAACGCTACGTCGCGGGCTCCGATTTGAAGCGGTACGATCGCATTCATAAAACAGAAGATGACCGGCATCGCCGCAAGGAAAATCATCGTCGTACCGTGCATGGTTGTCAATTGGTTAAACGTATCACCGATGAAGATTTTCTGATCGGGGTAAAGCAGCTGAATCCGGATCAAGATGGCCTCAATGCCGCCCATCAGGAAGAAGATCCCGCCCGCGATCAAATATAAAATTCCGATCTTTTTATGGTCCACCGTGGTAAGCCAATCCATCAGCCCGGTGTACCGTTTTGCCGTGTGTCCGTGAGCCACCGTATAAACCTCCTTTTTCCGCGATGCTCGTTACTTTAACTTCAACGAATTCAAGTATTTGATTACTTCATTGATTTCGTCATCCTTCAATCCGACAGTAGGCATCTTATTGCCCGGTTTCACCGATTGAGGATCGGAGATCCACTCCTTCAAACTTTGTTCGTTGTGCGGCAAAATGCCAGCAACGAGCTCACGGGAAGCAAAGCCGTTCAAGTTCGGACCTGCACCGAGTCCCTGCGCGTTAACCGCGTGACAGGACAAACAGTTGTCTTTGAAGATCTGCTCGCCTTTCTTCGCGTCGGCCGGAATGGCCGCAGGCGTTTTCATTTTGGCGACCCATTGATCGAAATCGGCTTGTTCCATCGATTTCACTTTAAAGTCCATCAAGGAGTGAGAGGCGCCGCAAAGCTCCGCGCACTTTCCTTTGAAGACGTCCACTTCATCTGCTTGCAAGTAGAACACGTTGGTGTTTCCTGGGTTCGTGTCCATTTTACCGCCGAGCGACGGAACCCAGAAGGAGTGCTTCACATCGGAAGCGGTTACTTCCAAGGCGATCTTTTTGTTTGTCGGAATGACTAAGTCTTGAGCTGTAGCGATCCCCAACTCCGGATATTCGAATTGCCACCAGAAGGCGTGAGCCGTCACTTTAACGTGCACCGCTTCTTTGTTGTCTCTGTGGTCTTCCAAAAGCTTAAAGGTGTACTGTACGGTAGGAACGGCCAAAATGAGGAGCAAAATGATCGGAATAACCGTCCAAATAATCTCCAGCGTATGGCTGCCTTCCACCTGCTTCGGAATGATGTCTTTATCGCCTTTTTTCTTTCTAAAGCGGACCAAGACATACAAATAAAGGACAAAAACGACCACGACAACCAGAAGCATGATCCCGAAGCTTAGCTTCATTAGGAACAGCTGATCTCTGGCTACCGGACCCCTTGGCTTTAAGGCGGAAAGCGTCTGGTCTCCACACCCCGTTAACAGCAACATCATCAACCCAAAAAGAGGGATGAATCGCCACAGATTTTGCCATCGAATCATCTTAATCAATCCCACCTTATAAAGCAAATATTTTTCGTTCAAAATAGGTCATAAACTTGTCAATGAACCTAATCACCATATTAACTATAAATTCGGACCTGTTTTTTGTCAATGAATCTTAAGAAGTTCACAAATTGTTCGGAACTCTCGAATTTGCTGGGGTTAAGCGTTTTCGCCTCTACTTGGTTATTTCCATATAGCGGTGCTTTTATGCATCATTTGGACCTCGCTTTCCTGTGCATAAATCGTCCCCGATAATCAATCCTAAGAAGGAGATTTTCAAAGGAGGGCAATTATGATGCGTTATTTCCGATGGATTGGACCGGTGACCGTCTTGAGCCTCGCCATGACGATGACCGGATGCTTTTCATGGTACGACTACAACAGCGCAAACAATTACGGCAGCAAGCGGGATATGCCGAGGCAGGACACGTCGCGCGCTTATCAAACTCAGCAGCAGTATGCCCCCGTTTCCCACAAAGTAACCAAACTGGAAATGAATCAGCATTTGTCCGACCAGGTGACTGCCATGGACGGAGTCAGCAGCGCGATCGTCATGATGGGCGATAATACCGCCTACGTGGCCATCACGATCGACAGTACCGCCAGCGGGACGCGGGGAGGCGACGTCGCCGGGACGGAAACCAACCGTTACGGATTAGTTAAAGGGCTATACAGCACGTACGGAGATCAAAGCGACTATGCCCCGCCCGACCAATTGATCAGCGGCAGCAGCGGCGCGGAGACGGAAATGCACCACGAGCATTTGTCGCATTTGTTCAAACAGAAGATTGCGGAAAAAATTCGCCTGAATCAGCCAACGGTACATGACGTCTATATTTCGGCGAACCGCATCGTCGTCAACGCGTTCAACCGGATGGCGCAGGACAGCTGGAGCGGAAGAAGTCTGGAGCCGTACCACTCCCAATTTGCGAAAATGATGGAACAGACGTTCGGAACGGACGTTACGGTTCCGAATCAAGCGGAAGGGAACGGCCGGGAGTATTGAGCTTAAGTCCCGCAGAAAGCATGCTGCACCCGGCCTTTTCAGCCCCGTGCAGTTTCTTTTTGCCGCCGGTTCCTGTAGAATTGCTTTTATAATTGAAGGTTCTCTTAGAAGAATAATTCGAATTACGGGGAGATACTATAATGAAGAAAAATAATTTTGCCCTGCTCGGGATCGGGAGCGACTTGGCCGAGGCCATGCAAAAACATGGATACGACGAGCCCACGCCGATCCAACGCGAGGCGATCCCGGTTGCTCTTGCCGGGCACGACATCATCGCTCAAGCGCAGACCGGTACGGGCAAAACGTTGGCTTTTGCGCTGCCGATTCTGGAAACCGTCAATCCTGACAACCCTAACGTACAGGCGCTGATCGTTACCCCAACCCGCGAGCTTGCCATTCAAATTACGGAAGAAATCAAGCGCTGGGCTCCGCTCAAAGGCTTGCGCGTGCTGTCCGCTTACGGGGGGCAGGATGTCGAGCGCCAGATCCGCAAGCTGGAAGGAAATATACATATAATCGTAGCGACGCCCGGACGGCTCCTCGATCATCTGCGCCGGGAAACAGTGCAGCTTCATAAGCTGTCCGTTCTCGTGCTGGACGAAGCGGATCAAATGCTGCACATGGGCTTTTTGCCGGAAGTCGTGGAGATTATTTCGGTGACTCCGAGCCGAAGGCAGACGCTGCTGTTCTCGGCAACGATGCCTCCGCGCATCCGTCAGCTGGCCAAAGAGTACATGCGGCAGCCGGTTGAGATCGAAGTGAAATCGAAACGCGTGACGCTGGACGAAATCGAGCAGGTCGTGATTCAGACCACTGACCGCGGAAAGCTGGAAGCTCTCTGTAAATTGATCGACGAAGAAAATCCATATTTGGCGATGATCTTTTGCCGTACGAAGCTTAGAGCGAGCAAGCTGATGAACGAGCTGGCGGAACGCGGGTATTCGTGCGATGAGCTGCACGGAGACTTGACGCAGGCGAAGCGCGAGCAGGTGATGAAGCGATTTCGTGAGGCCAAAATTCAGCTGCTTGTAGCAACTGATATTGCGGCGCGCGGACTCGACGTCGAAGGCATCACGCACGTGTTCAATTACGACATTCCGCATGATGCCGAAAGCTATATTCACCGCATCGGGCGAACGGGACGCGCAGGCCAGACGGGAAAAGCGATTACGTTCGCCGCGCCGCGGGATGCCATGTACCTGGAGCAGATCGAGCGGGGCATTAAGGCGACGATCGCGAAGCGGCCGGGGAAACCGGCGGCAGAGCGCGGCGACGCAGGCGAGGGCGCACCACGCGGGCGGCGCAGCGGCGCGGACGCCAATCCAGGCGCAGCGCGTGGGCGGCGCAGCGGCGCGGACGCCAATCCGGGCGCGGCTCGCGGGCGGCGCAGCGGCACGGACGCCAATCCGGGCGCGGCTCGCGGGCGGCGCAGCGGCGCGGACGCCAATCCGGGCGCG
>JBHJMN010000026.1:0-84494 GCA_042219835.1 Paenibacillus elgii | reverse complement strand
ATGCAAGGGGAGAGGATCTCCACGCCTACGTCGATGATCTTCTCGGCACCCATGAAGTTGAGGCGGATCTTCGCCCGCTTTTTGTGACGGTCTATTTTGGTGATGATGCCTTCCATGCCCTGCAGCGGGCCGGAGGTTACGGAGACACGTGAATTTTCTATGTAGATGCCCGAATAGCCAACGATCTCTCCGTCTCCGATCAGCTGCAAGATCAGCGACATCTCGCGTTCGTCAATTTTGGAGTAATAGGTTCCTTCATCTTTGGAGTAGAGCGTGCCTTGGCTGAGCAGCTTGTAGCACTTGGGGACTTTTTTCAAGGTGTGAAAAACTTCATCGGTCATGCGGGTCTTGATCAACACGTAGCCGGGGAACATTTTCTTCAGCACGTGCTTGACAGCGCCTACCTTCTTCTCGGGGACTCTGCGTTTCGGTACGACAGAGTGGAGGGAGGTTTCATCAAAGTACAGGTTCAGGAACTTTTGCACGACCTCTTCTTGACCGGATTCAACGAATAGTGCGTACCAATTCAAAATAGCCATCCCCTAACTTGTGTATGTTGTTAGTAAAGCAAAAAAACAGTATATTTTACAACATTATACCATATCATATTTGCCCATATCATACCAAGACGTGGGGATAGAATAAATAGTTCTCTGATAAGTAATCCTTGACGAACAAAGTTTAATGAGGGTAGTATTAAGCTGTATTAGTGTAATGGGTTATGTTGTTCAATTTGTAAGTTCTTGATCAAACATTTGGTTGAATCTAGAAAATCCCTAAGCTAATTTAATCGATGTTTCGGCGCGTTGAAGGAACTTAGGGTATCATATTGAATCGCACTGAGAGGAAGGGGCATGGGTGAAGTGTGTCCTCCGGAGAGCTTCGTGCAGGGACTTGACGTGCGAGGGGGAGAGGAGCCGTACAGCGCTTGGTTGAGCGTTTGCTGTGCGCAATCGGCGGCGGAGTATCAGGCCACGATCCCGTTTCTGCATCCGAACGAGCTGGCGTTTTATGAAGGGCTGCAGTTTGAGCGGCGGATCACCAGCTATCTGGCCGGACGCTATGCGGCCAAGCGAGCGGTGGCGGCCTCCGTGCAGGAAGAACGTCTGGATCGGATCTGGATTGATCGGGGGATTCTTCACCAGCCGCTGATCGTACACCCTGCCGCTCTCAATCTGCAGGTGAGCATCTCTCATTGCGACGAGCTGGGGGCGGCGCTCGTGTTTCCGGAAGCGCTTCCGATGGGGTTGGATGTCGAGCAGATCCGTTCGTCCCGGCAAGCCGTGCTGGCGGCTCAGATGACGGAGCGGGAACGCGAGCGGATCGGTGCGCAGCCGGGGTCTGAGGCGCTCTTGATGACGCTGTACTGGTCGGCCAAGGAAGCCTTGTCCAAAGTCTTGAAAACTGGCCTTGCGGTGCCGTTCGAGTTTTTGGAGATCACAGGGCTCGAACAGCAGGGAACGGCTTGGGTGGCGGCTTACTCTCATTTTCCGCAGTTCCGAGTTGCGGGCTGGGTCGTAGGGGAGCGCGTCTTTGCGATCGCCTATCCCAAGGACTACCGGTTGAACTTGGAGGCCGTGCAGGATCTGTTGTGCAAGGTGGAAGAAGTTATATAAAATAGCCAAAGCAAGCACAAAAAAGTAGAGGAGATCGTTCCTCTATTTTTTTGTGCTTGCTTTTTAGGATTTGAAGAGAGGGGGGGAAGGATGAAGCGGAGCTATGAGTTGCACCCGTTAAAGGTTGAGTTTTTGTTCATGAAAAATTATGCGTACATACTCGTGGACAAAGCCACCCGGCAGGCGGCTGTGGTGGACCCGGCTTGGGACTTGGAGTTGATCGACGGGATGCTTCGCTCATTGGAGGCGGAGTTGGCTTGCATCCTGCTGACACATTCGCATCACGATCATGTCAACAAGGTGGAGCCGCTGTTGGAGCTCTACCCGGCGGCGCGGGCGTACATGTCGGTCAAGGAGATCGATGCCTACGGGTTCGCATGTCGGAATCTGCATCCGTTTGAGGAGGGGGAGACGATCTGGCTGGGAGAGACGCCGATCACCTGCATGCTGACGCCAGGGCACACGGCCGGCGGGGCTTGTTTTCGGCTCGCAGACGATCTGATCACGGGGGATACGGTGTTTATTGAAGGCTGCGGCGTCTGCGATGGGGCCGGAGGTTCCCCGGAGCAGATGCATGACAGTTTTCAGAGGATTCGCAAGTCCACTCCCCCTCATGTGCGGGTGTATCCGGGTCATTCTTATGGCAAGGAGCCGGGCATGGCGTTTCGGGATGTGCTGGAGCACAACATCTATTTTCAGATTGAGCAAAAAGAGCATTTTGTCCGGTTTCGTATGCGCAAGAATCAGGGGCAATTGTTCAATTTTAAATAAATCAAAGCAGACGAGTCGCGTTCAGGAGGGGGATGGATGGGCAAGCCGGTCGTGTTTCTTTTCTCCGGGCAGGGTTCTCAGTTTTACCAGATGGGTCGAGGGCTCTATGAGGAGGTATCTGAGTTTCGCAAGTGGATGAACAAGTTGGACGAGATGGTGACGCCGCTCGTCGGGGAGTCGGTGCTGGCGCGTCTGTATGCGGAGGACAAGCGCCGAGACGAGCCGTTTGAACGGACGCTGCTGACCCACCCCGCGATCTTCATGGTGGAATATGCGCTGGCGCAGGCGCTGATGGCCCGCGGGGTCAAGCCAGATGCGGTCCTTGGCAGCAGCATGGGCGAGTTCGCTGCGGCGGCTGTGGCAGGTATGCTCGATGTGGAGGTTGCGCTGGAACTGGTGGTGGAGCAGGCCAAGGCGTTTGAGGCTACCTGTCTCCCCGGCGGGATGATCGGGATTCTGCAGGAGCCGAGCCTCTATGACAGGATGCCGCTCTTGCGTCAGAACACGGAGATGGCGTCGATCAATTCGGACGCGCATTTTGTGGTGGCCGGCCCGGCGGCGATGCTGCCGAGCATCGGGGAGGCGCTGCGGGAGAAAGGCATCGCCTATCAGATTCTGCCGGTCTCCTTTGCGTACCATTCCTCATGGATTGATCCGGCTGCCGCTTCCTATGCGGCGCGGCTGCGCGGGCTCTCGTATCGCCAGCCTCGGGCGCGATTTTATTCCGGGGTGACCGGGCGGCGGGAGACAGCGCTGAGGAGCGAGTATTTCTGGGAGGCGGCGCGACAGCCGATTCGCTTTGCCGAAGCGGTGCAGGCGCTGGAGCAGGGAGACGATTGCCTGTACGTGGACTTGGGTCCTTCGGGAACGCTGGCCAATCTGGCCAAGCGGAATTTTAAACAGAATTCGCTCTCGCAAAGCTATGCGGTCCTTACGCCGTATCAGCAGGATCTCAAGAACTTCAACAAGGTTTGCGAGCAACTGGAGCAACTCATTTCATCGCCCATCAGAAAGGGAGGACAACCTATGAAAGCATACGTGTTTCCTGGACAAGGTTCTCAGCACAAAGGCATGGGAGGTACGCTGTTTGACGAGTTTGCAGATCTGATGGCACAAGCGGATGAGATCTTGGGCTATTCGATCAAAAGGCTGTGCTTGGAGGACCCGGACAATCAGCTGGGCCAGACGCAGTACACGCAGCCGGCTCTGTATGTGGTCAGCGCACTGAGTTTTCTCAAGAAGGTGCAGGAGACGGGATGCAAGCCGGATTATGTGGCCGGGCACAGCTTGGGTGAGTACAATGCGCTGTTTGCGGCAGGGGCGTTTGATTTTGCTACCGGTCTGCGGATGGTCAAGAAGCGGGGCGAACTGATGAGCCTTGCGAGCGGTGGGGGCATGGCGGCGGTGATCGGGTTTACGGTGGAGCAGATCGACCGGGTGCTGATGGAGAACGGGCTGGACGGGATCGACATCGCCAACCACAATTCGCCGGACCAGATCGTCATCGCGGGCTTGAAGACGGACATCCTGCGCGCGCAGCCGTATTTTGAGGAAGCGGGCGTGCGCATGTACATTCCGCTCAATGTGAGCGGGGCTTTCCATTCCCGATATATGGCGGAGAGCAAGCGGAGTTTTGAAGTGTATCTGGAATCGTTTGAATTTTCAAAACTAGAGATTCCGGTCATCTCGAACATTTATGCGCGTCCGTACAAGCAACGGCAGGTGAAGGATAATTTGGTGCAGCAGATCGTGTCTCCGGTCAAATGGACGGACAGCGTGCGCTATCTGATGGGCCTTGGCGAGATCGAGATCGAAGAGGTCGGGCCGGGCAATGTCCTGACCAAGCTCGTCACCACGATCCGCCGCAAAGCGGAACCGCTCGTGATCGAGCTGGAAGCGGATGACGTGGAGGAGGCGGAAGAGGCGGTGCTGGTGGCTGTGGCGGCGTCTGCGACTGTGCCTGAGGTAACGAAAGCGTCGGTCGCGGAGGCGGAGGTGGCAGTCGCTGTTGAGGCGCCTGCTGCGGCGCCTGCTCCGGCTCCGGTGGAGGTCGTGCCGGTGAGGGAAGCTGTGAGCGAGCCGGTCGTGCGTGTGTCGAGAAGGGCGAGCACGGCAGAATCGCTGGGCGATGAGGAGTTCAAGAAGGATTATAACTTGAAGTACGCCTATGTCACGGGCTCGATGTATCGCGGCGTGGCTTCTGAGCGCCTGGTCATTCAGGTCGGCAAGGCGGGCATGCTGGGTTTTTACGGGACCGGCGGCATGAAGCTGGAGCAGATCGAACAGGCGATCCGCACGATTCAGCAGGCGTTGACGCGCGGTGAGGCGTATGGCGTGAACCTGCTGCATAACCAAGGCAACCCATCGATGGAGGAGATGACGGTCGATCTCTTCCTGCGCACCGGCGTGCGGAACGTGGAGGCAAGCGCCTACATGGCGGTGAACTCCGCATTGGTCCGCTACCGGGCGAAAGGGCTGAAACGCTCGGCAGAAGGCGGCGTGATCGTCGAAAACCGCATCCTCGCCAAAGTCTCGCGCCCGGAAGTTGCCGAGGCGTTTCTGAGCCCGGCACCGGAGCGCATCGTCGACAAGCTGTTGCTGGAACAGCGGATCACGCGCGAGGAAGCAGATCTGCTCCGCGAAGTTCCGATGGCGGATGACATCACCGTCGAGGCCGATTCCGGCGGACATACCGATCAGGGGGTCTCTTCCGTGCTGCTTCCGTCGATCGTTCGCCTGCGCGATGAGATGATGGCCAAATACGGATACAAGAAGAAGATTCGCATCGGAGCGGCCGGCGGCATCGGAACCCCGGAAGCGGCGGTGGCGGCGCTCGTGCTCGGGGCGGATTATCTCGTGACCGGCTCGATCAACCAATGCACGGTGGAAGCGCAGACGTCCGAGTCGGTGAAGGATCTGCTGCAGGAGATGAACGTGCAGGACACGGCCTATGCGCCGGCGGGCGACATGTTTGAGATCGGCGCTCGCGTGCAGGTTTTGAAAAAAGGCGTCTTTTTCCCGGCCCGTGCGAACAAGCTGTACGATCTCTACCGCCAGTTCAACGCGCTGGAGGAGATTGATGAGAAGACCCGCCGCATTTTGCAAGAGCGTTACTTCAAGCGCGGTTTCGACGAGGTCTACCGCGAAGTGCAAGCCTATGTGGCCCCGCAGGAGATCGAAAAGGCGGAGCGCAATCCCAAGCACAAGATGGCGCTGATCTTCAAATGGTATTTTGGCTATTCGTCGCGCATGGCGCTCAGCGGGGACGCCGAGCACACGGTGGATTATCAGGTGCATTGCGGCCCGGCCTTGGGGGCGTTCAACCGCTGGGTGAAAGGCACGCCGCTGGAAAGCTGGAGAGCGCGCCATGTCGATGTGATCGGCGAAAAACTGATGCGCGAAACGGCAGACCTGCTGAACCGGCGCATCTCTGAACTGGTCGGATTGTAAGCAAATAGAGGAGCGGATCTGGATGACTCAAACGCCAAAGCGAGAAGTTGCCATCGTCGGAATCGCCGGTCGTTTTCCGGGGGCGAAGAACACGCAGGAATTCTGGAACAACCTCAATGCAGGCCTCAACAGCATCTCTGTTATTCCGCAAGACCGCTGGAAGTGGGAGGATGTGTACGGCGACCCGCAAAAGGAAGAGAACAAGACGAACAGCAAGTGGGGCGGATTCATCGAGGAGGTCGATCGATTCGACCCGCTGTTTTTTGGCATCTCGCCCAAAGAGGCGAATTTTATCGACCCGCAGCACCGCCTGTTCCTAGAAACGGTCTGGCAGGTGATTGAAAACGCTGGCTGCAGCCCGAAGAGTCTGTCGGGCCGGAAGATCGGCGTCTATGCGGGCGTTTCGAAAAACGACTATGCCGAGCTGATGGGGGAGAACATCAGCGCCTTTGTTTCCACAGGAACGGTACACTCGATCCTCGCGAACCGCGTGTCGTATTTTTTCAACTTCAGAGGGCCGAGTGAAGCCGTGGACACCGCGTGCTCCAGTTCTCTGGTCGCCATGCACAACGCGGTGCGCGATATTCGGGAAGGGGAATGCGAGGCGGCGATCGTCGGGGGCGTCAATGCGCTGCTCAGCCCGCGGATGTACATCTCCCATGCCAAGTCCGGCATGCTGTCGGTGGACGGGCAATGCAAAACGTTTGATGCGTCGGCGAACGGCTATGTGCGCGGTGAAGGCGTGGCGGCCCTGTTCCTCAAGCCGCTGGACAAGGCGGTGGAAGACCGTGACAACATCTTGGGCGTGATCAAGGCGACGGCGATCAATCATGGTGGGCGCTCGAATTTCCTGACGGCCCCCAACGTGACCGCTCAGTCTGAGGTGGTCTACACGGCGCTGCAGCGCTCCGAAGCGGACCCGCGCAACATCTCCTACATCGAAGCGCACGGCACAGGCACGCCGCTGGGCGACCCGATCGAGATCAATGCGCTGAAGAAAGCATACGGGCAGTACTATGAGGAGCGGGGCCTGCAGCCGCGCGAGAACTCTTGCTTGCTCGGCTCGGTTAAGACGAACATCGGCCATCTGGAGAGCGCGGCCGGGATGGCTTCGATCATCAAGGTGCTGCTGGCGATGAAGCATGGCGTGCTGCCGGAGCTGCTCAATTTTACAGAGATCAATCCGTACATCTCGTTTGAGGGGTCGCCGTTTGGCCTCGTCACGGCTCCGACCGCGTGGAAGAAGCGGCGCATCGAAGGCAAGCTGCTGCCGAGACAGGCGGGGGTCAGCGGGTTTGGCATGGGCGGCGTCAATGCGCATGTGATCTTGGAAGAGCCGCCGCGCGGCAACAGACCTCGCGCCAAGAGCGCGTCGCAGAAGCGGTTGGTGCTTTTGTCTGCGAAAAAAGGGAAGTTGCGGGCATCGGCTGAGCGACTGCTCACATTTTTGCAAAGCGAAGCCGGACAGTCTGTGCATGTGGACGATCTCGCGTTCACGCTGATGTTCGGGCGCGAGGAGTTCGAGGAGCGTCTGGCGATGGTCGCTTCGTCGGTGGAGCAGGTGGTGGAGGAGCTGGAGCGGTATGTGAGCGAGCAGGTCCCGCTGTCGCTGTTCCAAGGCGTCGCGGTGACGAAGCCTGACGCGCCTGTGCAGGTCGCTACGTCGACGGACGATCTGTTCCTGCTCGCCGAGGCTTGGGTGAAGGGCGAGGGGATCGAATGGGAGCAGGCGAGCTTCCGCGGTTCTCGCATCGAGGTGCCGGGGTATCCGTTTGAGCGGTTGCGCTGCTGGTTTGAGCCGAAGACGGTGAAGGCGGATGCGAATGCGGCTTCCGGCGACAAGCAGATCCTGCTCCCTGCTACGGAGCGGATGGTGCAAGACCATCTCGTTCGGCGGCAGAAAGTGCTGCCGGGCGTGGGCTATCTGGACCTGATCGTCGGAGAGCTGAAGGAAGAGTGGACAGCCGGTGTGACGTTCCAAGATGTGTACTGGCTGAAGCCGCTGGCCGTTCTCGACGAGCCGCGCACCCTCCTCTTGAACGTGAAGGAGGACGGAAGCGACCTGGCTGTGCGCATCCGTTCGGGTGCGGACCTGCACTGCCAAGGCCGCCTGCTCAAGCAGGTGGCGCGGACGGAAGAGCGCATCGAGGTGGAGGAGATTCGCAAGCGCTGCGAGACGAAGGAATCGAAGGCCGAGCTGTATGGTCTCTTTTCCGAAAACGGTCTGGTGTACGGGCCTTCGTTCCAGGTGATCGAGACGCTGCACTGCTCGGCTGACGAGGCGATTGCGGAGGTGGACGTCCGGAATCACGGGCGCATTGCAGCCGGCATTCTGGACGGGTCGCTGCAGACGGCGGTGTGCTTGAGCGTACGAAACGGCACGGCGAGCGAATCGCAGTATGTGCCGTATTATGCGGAGAGCTTCACGGTTGCGGGAAGCTTGGAAGCGGTGCGCTATTACTATGTTAAGCAGCGTCAGGTGCAGCAGAGCGGTTCGATCCAGTTCGACCTGTATCTCTGCGACGGCGAAGGTCGCGTGCTGGCTTCGGTGAAGAATTTTACGAAGCGGGCGTTGGTGAGAAAAGAAGAAGCAAGGAACGAAGAAACGAGAAAAGAAGCGCCGAGCAAACAGGGGCTGCTCTATTACACCTCGAAGTGGCGGGAGGAAGCCTGCGGTCCGGAAGCGGAGGCGAAGGGCTTGCTCCTCCTCAACGGTTCGGAGTCGCTGGCCGATTGGATGCGCGGCGAATTGGGCGAGGAGGTGTCGTTCCGGCGTTTGACGATCGCCGAGCAGGACCCGGATCGCTATCTGGAAGCGCTGCAGGAGGTCAAGGCGAGCGGGTTTGCCGTGCGGCAGATTCTCGTGCCGGCCGCCCGTCCGGGGATTGAAGACCTGCGGGGGCTGCTCGTGCTGGCAGGAGCTCTGATTAAGAGCCGGTTTAAAGAGCCGATCAAGATCCTCTACGCCGGCGAGAGCATGTCGTCCGAGGCGCTGCCGGCCCTGTATGCGGCCGGCGGGCTGGCTCGCACGCTGAAGTATGAGTACCCGCGCCTTCATCTGGAGGTGGCGGCGTTCACCGATCGCTTTGAAAACTGCGGCCGGGCGCTGCTGGAGGAGCTGTTTGCGAGTGCTCCGGCCCCGCTGCATGAAGTGAGATATGTAGGCGGGACAAGGCAGCTGCGCGAGATGGTGACCGTGGCGGGCGGCTTGCAGAAGCAGGCTTATGCGCTGCGCCAAGGCGGGGTGTATCTGATCGCAGGCGGTACGGGCGGCCTGGGGCAGATTTTCTCCGACTATCTGGCCAAGGAATATCAGGCGAAGGTCGTGTTGCTCGGGCGAAGAGAGCAGGATGAGAGAATCGCGGCACAGCTTGACAGGCTGGCAAGTCTGGGCGGCTCCGGCCTGTACATTCGGGCGGACCTCGGCGATGCCGGACAAGTGCGTGCGGCGGTGGAGCAAGCGCGTGCGACCTATGGCAGCATCCACGGCGTTTTGCAGGGAAGCGGGTTGATTGAAGACAGCTTCATCCTGCGCAAAACAACCGAGTCTTTTGAAAAAGTCCTGCAGCCCAAACTCGCGGGGACGCTCCATCTGGACGACGCGACGGCCGGCGACGAACTGGACTTTTTTGCCATGTTCTCGTCGATTGCAGCGCTGATGCCCAATCAAGGGCAGTGCGATTATTCTTCGGGCAACAGCTTCATGGATGCGTATGCGGCGCACCGGCAGCAGCTCGTCGCCGAGGGCAGGCGCAGCGGTCTGTCGCTGGCGATCAACTGGCCGCTCTGGGCGAAAGGCGGGATGACCGTGGAGCCGGAGGAGAAGGAGCACCTCTGGAAGGTGTTCGGGATGCAGCCGCTGGAAACGCCGCAGGGCTTGGTCCTGCTCCGGGAAGCGCTGCATTTGGCAAGTCAGGAAGGTTTCGCTCACATCGTAGGGATCGAAGGTGACCAGATGAAAATCAACCAGCACTTTGGCATCCGCAAGAAGGCGGAGACTGTGCGAGAACTGGATGTGCCGACGATGATCCGTCGGGATCTCTACAGCATCCTCGCACAAGCGCTACACCTGGCTCCGGCGGAGATCGGTGTCAGCCAGCCGCTGCAGCAGCTCGGGGTGGCGTCGCTGTCGCTGCTGCAGATCGCGAACCTGATCTCGCAGTATTTTAGCATCGATTTCAAACCGCCGTTGCTGTTTGAGCATGGAACCTCGCAACAGATTCTGGACTATCTGCTGCAAGACAGGCAGCGCGCGGTCATCGAGGCGCACTATGCCGAGCTGGGGGCTTTGGCTCCGCTGTATCGCAGCTCGGGGCTGATCGATCTGAACAAGGTCGATGGCGAGCAGGGGCTGTACCAGCGACGTTATGACAACACGGAGTTCTATCAGGTCGATCATGTGGTGGACAACAAATACAACGTGCCAGGCGCGTGCTATGCCGAGATGGCCAGACAGGCCGGCGCACTCGCTCTTCCGGGCCAGCGGGTGAGCAAGCTGCTCAACTGCTACTGGGCGAAGCAACTATCTTCGAGCGGAGAGCCGTTTGATGTGTTCATTCAACTGCTGCCAAAAGGGGAGCTCACCGACTACGAGATCTACAGAATGGAAGGGGCCGAGCGCGTCGTGCATGCGACCGGGGCGTTGGAATATGCTCCGTGGCAGCTGGCGCAGAGCGAGGTGGAAACGCTTGATCTCGCGGCGATTCGAGAGCGATGCACGGCGAGCTGGACGCGGGAGCAGGTCTATCAGCAGATTCATGCGGAGGGCTTGATCGTCGGGGAGAGTTTCATGCCGATGCAGGAGATGGTGCTCAACGAGCAGGAAGCGCTGGCGACGCTGGAACTGCCGGAGATGATCGCAGACACGTATGAGGAGTACCTGTTGCACCCGACGATGCTGACGGGCGTGTTCCAGACGGCGCTGATCAACAACCGCTTCCACGGCGATGACGAGCGCGATTTTATCCCGATTGCGATCGAAAGCTTGGAGATGTGGGGGATCGTGCCGCGCAGATGCCACGTCTACAGCGAAGTCAGCCCGATGACGAAGAACAACCCGGACATCAAGAAGTTTAACCTGACCCTTTGCGACGAGGAGGGGCGCGTGGTGGCGCGGCTCGTCAATTTCTCGATCAAGGCGACGAATTATGAAAAATCGGCCTTGGTGCAGGCGACGCCCTCGGTGTCGACGGCCCAAACGCAGGCGGTTCGCGACCGTGGAGTGGCTGTGCTGAGATCTCGCGCACAGGAATTCGTGCGGGGTCTGCTGTCTGCGGCGATCGGGCTGGAGCCGTCGATGATCCGGCCGGAGGAAGCGTTCGAAGCGTATGGCATCAACTCGGTGATGATCTTGGAGCTGAACAAGCTGTTCGAGGATGCGTTCGGGTCCGGGCTGTCCAAGACTCTGTTCTTTGAGTACCGCAACTTGGAAGATCTGACGGGTTATTTCCTGGAGGAGTATGAAGAGACGCTGCGTTCGCTGCTGCAATTGCCGGAAAAGGTTGAAGTGGATGAGGTGCTAGAGGCGGCGGTTGAATCGACAGTAGCGGCTGTGGCGAGTGCTCAAGAGACCGCGTGTTCCACAGATGTGGTCGAGACGGTCGCGATGACACCGCACGCTCCGGCTGTGCGGGATATCGCGATCATCGGCCTTGCCGGGCGCTATCCGCAGGCCGGATCGCTGGCGGAATTCTGGGCGAACATCCAAGCGGGCAAGGACTGCATCGAAGAGATCCGACCGGATCGATTTGATTATGTGCGCTACTATGATCCGGACAAGCAAAACGACAAGCTATACAGCAAATGGGGTAGTTTCCTCGATGATGTGGACAAGTTCGACCCGATGTTCTTCAACATCCCGCCGCGTGAAGCCGAGCTGATGGACCCACAGGAGCGTTTGTTCCTTGAGGTGGTCTGGCATGCGCTCGAAGATGCCGGCTATACGAGACAGAGCCTCAGCGATCAGTCGGTCGGCGTGTTCGTCGGGGCGCTGTGGCAGCCGTATCAAGAGCTTGGTGTGCTCGCACAGGCGCAGGGCCATGTGCTCAGCCCAAGCACGCTGCTCTACAGCATCGCCAACCGCGTTTCGTATTTCTGCAACTTCAACGGGCCGAGCCTGACGGTGGATACCGCGTGCTCTTCGTCCCTGACCGCGCTGCATCTCGCCTGCCAGAGCCTTCTGAACGGAGAGAGCAGCGTCGCCATCGCCGGCGGCGTCAACCTGTCGATCGGCGCGGGGAAATATTTGTTCCTGAACCAGTACAAGTTCCTGGCGACGGATGGCAGATGCAGAAGTTTTGGCGCGGATGGCGACGGGTATGTGCCGGGCGAAGGCATCGGCGCCGTGCTGCTCAAGCCGCTCGACCAAGCGGTGAAGGACGGCGACCACATCTACGGCGTCATCAAGGCGACCGCTGTCAATCACGGAGGCAAGACCAACGGGTATACGGTGCCGAACCCGACGGCGCAGTCGGACATGATTCTGAAAGCGCTGGAGCGGGCGAAGATCAACCCGCGCGCGATCAGCTACATCGAGGCGCACGGCACCGGCACGGCGCTGGGCGACCCGATCGAGATCACCGGGCTCTCCCGCGCGTTTGGCAAGTACACGCGAGACAAGCAGTTCTGCGCGATCGGCTCTGTCAAGTCGAACATCGGGCATCTGGAAGCGAGCGCCGGCATCGCCGGCCTGACCAAAGTGCTGCTCCAGCTCAAGCACCGCAGAATCGCTCCGTCCTTGCACTCTCAACAGCTCAACGCAAACATCGACTTCCGGAACAGCCCGTTTGTCGTGCCGCAAGAGCTGATGGAATGGAAGCGCCCTCTGGTGGAGATCGACGGTCAGACAAGGGAGTTCCCGCGCCTTGCGGGCCTCTCGTCGTTCGGGGCCGGCGGTGCGAACGCGCATGTGATCATCGAGGAATACCAAGCGGTAGAGCAACAGCGTGACCATTTCGGAACGGCTCCGCACGTCATCGTGCTCTCGGCCAAGAACGCAGACCGTCTGCAAGAACAGGCACAGCGCTTGCTGCAGGCTGTCGAGAGCGGTGCATACAGCGACGCGGACATGCCGGCGATCGCCTACACCTTGCAGCTGGGCCGCGAGACGATGGAGGAGCGTCTCGCCGTGCTGGCCTCGTCGCTCAAGGAACTGAGTGCCAAACTGCAAGGTTTCCTGTCCGGCAAACGAGGCATCGACGGCCTGTTCCACGGACATGTCAAGCACTACAAGGAGACGCTGGCCCTCTTCGCGCAAGACGAGGACATGCAGGCGGTGATCGAGGCATGGCAGGCAAAAGGCAAGTTCGGCAAGCTGCTCGACCTGTGGGCTAAAGGGCTGTCGATCGATTGGAGCCGGCAATATGCAACAGGCAAGCCAGGTCGCATCTCGCTGCCGGGCTATCCGTTTGCCAAGGAGCGCTACTGGCTTCCGATCGACGGAGCTGTGCAGAGCGGGACGGGCGTAGGACGCGCCGCGATGCTGCATCCGCTGGTGCACGAGAACACGTCCGACCTGACCGAAGTGCGGTTCCGTTCGACGCTGACGGGCCGCGAATTCTTCCTCCGCGATCACGTCGTCTATGGCAACCCGGTACTGCCGGGCGTCGCAGAGCTGGAGCTGGCGCGAGCGGCTGCTCTGCTGGCGACGGGTCTTGAAGCGAACGATCCGACATCCATGCGTTTGAAAGATGTCGTCTGGCCGCAACCGATCGTCGCAGCAGGCGAATCTATACGTCTGCATGTCGGACTCTATGCGCTGGAGGACGGCGAGATCGCCTATGAGATCAGCGGTGACATCCCACAAGGGGAGGAAGCTCCGACGCTGTACAGCTATGGCGAAGTCGAGATCTGCGCGTTCGATCCGGCACCGCCGCTCGATCTGCACGCCTTGCAGATGCAGTCGGGACTCGGCGTTCTGACGGCTGAGCAATGCTACGATGCCTTCCGCGCGATGGGGACGGCCTACGGGCCGAGCCTGCAAGGGATCGAGACGCTCTATCTGGGAGAGAGCCACGTGCTGGCCAAGCTCGCCCTGCCGTCAGCAGCTCTTGCCACGGAAGCGGACTATGTGCTGCACCCGACCTTGCTGGAAGCTGCGGTTCAGGCCGTGAACGCTTTTACGCTGAAACAGATTGACCGCAAGCCGACCCGACCGGTCTCCCTGCAGTCGCTGGACATCCTCCGTCCGTGCCCGTCTGCGATGTGGGCGCTGATTCGAAGCGGCGAGGCCGGCTATGACCTCGACCTCTGCGACGAAACGGGCGAGGTCTGCGTGCAGATGCGCGGACTGGTGCTGGAGCCGGTCGAAGGCGAGTGGAAAGGAAACAGCACGGCGGCAGAGCGCAAGATGTATTTTCTGAAAAAAGTGTGGGAGCCATGTTCGGCAGCTCCAAGCCGCAGCGTCAACCGGGCGGTGGCGATCCTGACCACGCCGGAGACGCGCAGTTTGGCCACCGAGCTGGCGAAGAGACTGCCGCAAAGCCGCCTGTTCGATGTGGCGCAAGAGCCGCAAGAGCTGGATTGGCAGGCGTATGACGGCCTGATCGATCTGGTCGGCTGCGGTCAGGAGCGCAAGGAGTCGGCGGAATGGATGAGCTGGCTTCAGCTGCTGATCGAACACGGCCGCCGCGATGGGATGATGCTTTTGGGTGTCACCAAGGGGCTGGAAGGGTATCAGAATGCGACGCTCAGCCTCGCAGGTGCCTCCCGTGCGGCGCTCTATCGCATGCTGCAGAGCGAATATGGCCATGTGCAATCCCGCCATCTCGATCTGGAGCCGGTCTCTGATGAGACGAGGCTGGCCGAGCATATCGCCGCTGAGTTCCTTGTCGAAGATGAGGAGACGGAAGCGTGCTGGCGAAACGGGCTGCGTTATCGCGCGCGGCTCAAGGAATGGGAAAAAGGCGAGCAGCAAGCGCGAACGCCGTTCCCGGAAGATCAAGTGCTCTGGGTCACCGGGGGCACGCGGGGCCTTGGGTATCTGTGCGCGCAGCATTTTGTCAAACACTATGGCGTCAAGCGCCTGGTGCTGACCGGACGGGAAACCTTGCCGCCGCGCGAGACGTGGGCGGCGCACCTTCGGGAGCAGACGCCTGTTTCCCGGAAGATTCAGGGCATCCAAGCTCTGGAGCGAGAAGGGGCGCAGGTGATGGTTCTGTCTGTGCCGCTGTCCGATGTTCAGGCGGTCGAAGAGAGCGTGCAGGCGGTTCGCCGCAGCCTCGGCCCGATCGGCGGGGTGCTGCATGCGGCGGGCCTGCTCGATGAAGAGAACTCGGCCTTCATTCGCAAGACGGTCGAAGGCATCGAGCAGGTGCTGGAGCCGAAAGTGGCGGGACTCGACGCGTTGTACCGCAGTCTCCGCGCGGAGCCGCTGCAGTTCTTCGTCGCGTTCTCGTCTGTGTCGGCCACGATCCCGTCGCTCGCGGCGGGGTTGAGCGACTATGCGGTGGCCAATGCCTACATGGATTATCTGGCGGAAGCGAAGCGTCCGGAATGTCCGATCGTCAGCGTGCAATGGCCGAGCTGGAAAGAGGCGGGCATGGGCGAAATCAAGAGCAGAGCCTACGAGCAGACAGGCCTTCTGACGATGACCAACGCCGAGGGGCTGGAGTTCCTCGATTATGTGCTGGCGAGAAAAATCGGCCCGGTCGTCATGTCCGCCGTGGTCAACCCATCGCTCTGGAATCCGCAAACGCTGATGCAGCGCAAAAAGCAGACGGCGGCGCTCCCGACATCCCCTGTGGTTCCGGCACAGCGTCCGGCGGCCCCTGCGCAGAAAGCAAGCGTGGTGGCAGGCGGCCAAGGGCAGACAGCGGAGGCTTGGGTTCGGTCGATTTTTGCAAAAGAGTTGAAAATGGACCCGGCCAAGATCGAGGTCGATGCGCAGATTGCAGACTACGGGGTCGATTCCATTTTGCAAGCGCAATTGCTGCGTCAGATCGCGCAGGCGTTGCAAGTGAAGCTTGACCCGTCTCTCCTGCTGGAGTTCCCGACGATCGAATCGCTGGCGAAGCATTTGGAGGCTCTGCATGGGCCAGCCCTCGCCAACGCGACGGGGGCCACGCAGGTTCAGCAAGAAGAGCCGGCGGCACCTTCTTATCGTGCGCCGAGTCGTCCTGCCAAGCCGCGTGTCGCGAAGCAAGGACAAGCAGCCATGCGCAAAGCGGCTCCGGCCTCTGGGGCCGCTGATCTGGCCGTCGTCGGCCTGTCTTGCCGACTGCCGGGGGCGGCTTCTCTGGAGCAGTATTGGCAGTTGCTGTCCGAGGGCCGTTCCGCCATTCGCGAGGTGCCGCAGGGGCGCTGGGGGTATTCGAGCGGCTTCTATGCCGGATTGCTCGACGACATCACGCAGTATGACCCGTCGTTCTTCCATCTCTCGGAGGAAGACGCCAAAGCGATGGACCCGCAAGCCCTTCTGGTGCTGGAAGAGAGCCTCAAGCTCTTGTGCCACGCCGGCTACACCCAGCAGGAGGTCAAAGGCCGCTCGGTCGGCGTCTATCTCGGGGCGCGCAGCAAACACTCGCCGAGCACGGCGGATCTGGGCCAGACGCGCAACCCGATTTTGGCTGTCGGACAGAACTATCTGGCGGCGAACATCTCGCAGTATTTTGATTTGCGCGGCCCGTGTGTCGTAGTGGACACCGCTTGCTCCTCCGCTCTGGTGGGGATGAACATGGCAGCGCAGGCGCTTCAGAGCGGGGAAATCGAGTCGGCGATCGTCGGCGGGGTCTCTCTGCTGACCACCGATGAGACGCACCGCATCTTTGAACAGCGCAACATCCTGAACCGAGAAGGGGCGTTCCACCTCTTTGACCGTCGAGCGGACGGTATCGTGGTCGGGGAAGGGTGCGGTATGGTCTTGCTGAAGACGGTGGAGCAGGCTTTGCGCGATGGCGATGCGATCTACGCCGTCATCAAAGCGGTCGCTGTCAACAACAACGGACGGACCGCCGGACCTGCCACCCCGAGCCTTGAGGCACAGAAACAAGTGCTGCAGGCGGCGCTCCGAAAAGGCGGGGTATCGCCTGAAGCGGTTCGCTATATCGAAACAAACGGTTCGGGCACGGAAGTGACCGACCTCTTGGAACTGAAGACGATCCAATCGGTGTATCGCGCTTCCTCGAACCTCCCGCTGGGATTGGGGTCGATGAAACCGAACATCGGGCATCCGTTGTGCGCGGAAGGGATCGCCGGATTTATCAAAGTCGTCTTGATGCTACAGCGCCGGCAGATGGTGCCGTTCCTGTCGGGCGAAGAGGCGATGACGCATTATGATCTGCAGGCGTCGCCGTTTGAGATGGCCCGTCAACTCATGCCTTGGACGGACACGGCTCGCATCGCGGCGATCAACTGCTTTGCCGACGGCGGCACCAACGCGCACGTGATCCTCGAAGGCTGGGAAGAGTATGAGGAGCGTTCGATCCTTCGCAAGCCGATTCCGCTTCCTGTCTTGCAGCGCCGCGATGTGAGCGGGCGCGGACAGGGCGAACGGGTAGAGAGCGCGATGAATATCTGGAAGCAAATTGGGGTTGAGGTGTAACATGGAAGATCAAATTCTAATCGGCAAGGATCATCCGGTCGTCAAGCATCACAAGGCCTACGGTCAAGAGCTGTTTCCGGGATTTGCGTACATCGATCTGCTCTATCAGCTGGTTCGAGAGCGGGGCTATGATTTCGCACGGCTGGAGCTTCTCAATCTTTCCATTTATAACCCGCTGGTCGTGGGGCAGGATCTGAACGTCCTGCTCTGCGTTCAGTGCGACGAGACGGAAGCCGGCCGCTGGCAGATTCGCGTGGAAGGGCAGGAGCAGCGCAAGGGGGTCTTGTCCCCGGAGCGCAAGTTGCACATCACGGCGGAGATGCATTTGTGCGATCCGCTGACGTTCGACGAGGTTCTTGATATCAGCCGAATTAAGCAGACGGCCGCGCGCTCGGTATCGCTTGATTCGTTTTATGCGCAGTGCCGCCACCAAGAGCTCGTGCATACCGGGTTCATGCTGGCGGACGGCGTGGTCTATGAGGGCGAGAACGGGGCGTCTTACATCGAGATCGCGCTGGGGGACGAGGCGCGCCGCAGTGCGGAGGGCTTCATGTTCCACCCGACGCTGATCGATGGCAGCGGCGTTGGCACTGGTGTCTTGTTCGACAACACGGACGAGGAGGAGCAGCGGCTGTTCCTGCCGCTGTTTTATGAAAAATTCCGCGCCGCCGCTCCGCTCGGAACGGAGTGCTGGACTCGCATCGCCAAGCCGGTTGAGCGGAAGAAAGAGCTCAATTTTCTGACGATGGAGTTTTTTGACACGAACGGAAAGAAGATCGCGGAGCTGCTCAATTACAAGGGCAAGCTGGTGCGCGGGGCAGGGCTGATCAATCCGGCCCGCAAGGCGGAGGCCGCTGTGCAAGAAAAGCCGAAGCCAAAACCACAGCCCCGACCTTCCGCACCGGTCGCACCTCCTGCGTATGCGTCGGGAGGCGGTTCGGCGGTCGAGGAGGCGTCCGCATTCCTGCGCCGGTTGATCGCCGAAAAGCTGGGCAAACCGGAAGATCAAGTGGCGACAGATGTCGGGTACTACGAGATCGGCCTCGACTCGTCGATGCTGCTGGAAGTCGTGACGGCGATCGGCAGCAAGCTCGAAACGCAGCTCATGCCGACGCTGTTGTTCGAGTACACGACGATCACGGAGCTGGCCGAGTACCTCGCTGAGCATCATGCGGATCGCTTCGGCGGCGGTGCAAGCGGAGCGAATCAGGCAGAGGCAGCGTGGAGCGAGCCGGCGGACGAGCTGTACGAAGCTGAGCGCGAACTCCCGGAGACCGGCAGCTATGGCGTGCCGGATGCGGGAGAGGACATCGCGATCATCGGGATGTCCGGCAAGTATCCGCAATCGCGCGACCTTCACGAGTTCTGGGGGAATCTTCTGGCTGGCAAAGACTGCATCACGGAGGTTCCGGAGTCGCGCTGGGAGCGGGAGCGGCTGGAGGGCGTCAAGTCTCCGTCCGGCAAGCCGATGTCGCGGTGGGGCGGTTTTATCCATGATCCGGACCGCTTTGACCCGCAATTCTTCCGCATCTCGCCACGGGAGGCGGAGACGATCGACCCGCAGGAGCGCTTGTTCCTGGAGACCTGCTGGGAAGCGGTGGAAGACGCCGGCTACACCCCGAAGACGGTGGTGACGCCAAAAGGGCCGAACAAGCGCCGCAACGTCGGCGTGTTCGTCGGGGTGATGCACAAGGACTACACGCTGATTCAAGCCGAAGCGGTGCGCGACGGACAGCCGCAGCCTTTGTCGCTCAGCTATGCGTCGATCGCGAACCGCGTGTCGTATTTTTGCAATTTTCACGGACCGAGCATGGCGATCGACACCGTCTGCTCGTCTTCGCTGATCGCCGTGCATCTGGCGCTGGAGAGCATCAAGCGTGGCGAGTGTGAAGTGGCGCTGGCCGGCGGGGTGAACCTGTCGCTGCATCCGAACAAGTACATGACGTATGGCATGATGGACATGCATTCCAGCGACGGGTACTGCCACACGTTCGGCAAGGGCGGCGACGGGTATGTGTCGGGCGAAGGCATCGGCGCGGTGCTGCTCAAGCCGCTGAGCAAGGCGATTGCGGACAACGACCACATCTATGCGGTGGTCAAAGGAAGCACGACCAACCACGTGGGCGCGGTGAGCGGGATCACCGTCCCGAGCCAGGTGGCCCAAGCGGACATGATTCAGGCATGTTTGGAAAAAACGGGTGTCGATCCGCGCACGATCTCGTATATGGAAGCGCACGGCACCGGGACGTCGCTCGGCGACCCGATCGAGATCCAAGGGCTGGTCAAGGCGTTCCGACACTTCACGCCGGACAAGCAATACTGCTCGATCGGTTCGGTCAAGTCCAACATCGGCCACGGCGAATCGGCGGCCGGCATCAGCGGTCTGCACAAAGTCGCCCTGCAGCTTCATCACAAAAAGCTCGTGCCGTCGCTGCATTCGGTGGAGCTCAACCCGTATATCGATCTGGAAAATTCGCCTTTTTACGTCCAGCACAAGACGGAAGAGTGGCAGCGTCCGACGCTCATCGAAAACGGTGAGCGGGTCGAATACCCGCGCCGTGCCGGGCTGAGCTCGTTCGGGGCGTACGGCTCGAACGCGCACGTGATCTTGGAGGAATACATCCCGCCGCAAGCGGTGACGAGTACGGAAGGGCAGGGTGCCGCGCTGGTTCCTCTGTCCGCGAAGAACAACGAGCGCCTGGTCGCCTATGCGGGCCGCTTGCTGGCGGCTCTGAACAAGAACGAGGAGGCGCAGCGTCAGAATCCGGTGCGGGTGGCTGTGCAAGCTGTGGAGCCTTTGCAAGCGCAAGGGATGGAACTGCGTTTGGAAGCGGTGATGCAGGAGATGCTCGCGGAGCTGATCCACGTGAAGGCAGACGCGTTGGAAGCGGATATCGAGTGGAGCGAATATGGCATCGAACCGATTCACATCGCCCAGCTGAGCGAGCGCCTGCAAGCGGAATTCCAACTGGAGGTCGATCCTAAAGAACTGCTGGAGCAAGAGTCGATCGCGGCGGCGGTGGCCCATGTGGCAGGGCTTGAGGGAGCGATGCGGGAAACGGCGGCGGCCGGCCTGCATCTAGAGTCTGTCACCCCGGCTGCGGAGGCTCTTCAACGCCTCAACCTGATCAACCTCGCGTACACGCTGCAAGTCGGTCGGGAGGCGATGGAGGAGCGCGTGGCCTTTGTCGTCCGCGACCTCTCGGAGCTGAAGCAAAAGCTCGAAGCGTATCTGGCAGACCCGGACGGGCAGGCGGGCGTGCATCGCGGCTCCGTCAAGCAGAACAAAGAGACGTTTGCGCTCTTCAGCGCAGACGAAGACTCGCGGGAACTCCTGAACCGATGGATCGCCAAAGGCAAGCATGACAAGCTGGCAGACCTCTGGGTCAAAGGCGTGGAGATCGACTGGAATCGCCTCTACCGTCAAGGGCGTCCGCAGCGCATCAGCCTGCCGACCTACCCGTTTGCCAAGGAGCGCTATTGGGTTCCCAAGGCTGCAAACAGAGCGACGGCACAGGTCGCGGCCGAAACGGCGGGCGTGCAGAGCGTGCTTCATCCGCTGCTGCATCAGAACACGTCCGATTTTGCCGAACAGCGTTTCTCGTCGACCTTTACCGGCGAGGAGTTCTTCCTGAACGATCATCGGGTGCAAGGCAATCGCGTCCTGCCCGGCGTGGCTTATCTGGAGATGGCGCGGGCCGCAGTCGAGCATGCAGCCGGCGGGCTGGTCGAAGGGCCGAGCGAGGTGCAACTGCAGAATGTCGCATGGGTTCGCCCGATCACGGCAGGAGAGCAGCCTGTGCAGGTGCACATCGGACTGTTCCCGGAAGAGAACGGCGAGGTCGCGTATGAGATCTACACCATGGGACAGGACTCCGAGCCGGTGGTGCATGGCGAAGGCCGCGCGCTGCTCGCTTCTGTCACGGCTCCTCCGACGGTCGATCTTGCCTCGTTCCGGAAGCAAGCGTCCTCGCAGGTGCTGACTTCGGCAGCCTGCTATGAAGCCTTCTCGTCGATGGGCATCGAGTACGGGGAAGGTCATCGCGGCATTCAAGAGCTCTACGTCGGCGCAGGTCTCGTGCTGGCTCGACTGTCTCTGCCGTCCGCGCTGTCAGCATCCGCCAGCCGGTATGTTCTGCATCCGAGCCTGATGGATTCTGCGCTGCAGGCGTCGATCGGCTTCCTGCTCGGCGCGCGCGGAGACCTCTCGCCGAACCCGATTTTGCCGTTCGTGCTGCAAAAGCTGGAGGTCTACCAAGCCTGCACCTCTGAGATGTGGGCGGTGCTCCGCCGCAGCGAAGGCAGCCAAGCAGGCGGCGCGGTGGAAAAGCTCGACATCGATCTGTGCGACGAGGCAGGCCGCGTTTCGGTTCGAATCAAAGGCTTCACGTACCGTGCGTTAGATGCGAGAACGCCGTCCGGGCAGGAGGGCAAAAACGACCCGCTGGTCGGCAACTTGACCTTGGCACCGGTATGGGATGTCGTCACGCCGGAACGCGTGCCGTCTTTCCCGGCTTCTGCCGATCGCGTGCTGGTGGTTGGAGGCACTTCGGAGCAGCAGCGTTCCGTGCGCTTGCACCTTTCGAACGTGCAGTCGCTCGACCTGCAGCCGGGCGACTCCACCGCAGAGATCGGGGACAAGCTGCAGCACCTGGGCAGCTTCGACCACATTTTCTGGATCGCTCCGGAGCGCGCGCTCTCCTCGGTGACGAACGAGGCGCTGGTCCGCGAGCAGGAAGAAGGCGTGCTGCTGCTCTTCCGTACGGTCAAAGCTCTTTTGCAAGCGGGATACAAATCCCGTCAGCTGGGCTGGACGGTACTCACGACGCAGGCCCAACCGTTGCACGCGCAGGAGCAGGTCAACCCGACCCACGCCAGCTTGCACGGATTGGTCGGCTCTCTGGCGAAGGAGTACCCGCGCTGGAAAATCCGCCTGGTTGATCTCGAAGCGGGCGCCTGGCCGCTGGTTGACTTGCTGCAGCTCCCGACGGATCGCCGTGGTCGCTCTTGGGTCTATCGAGGCGGCGAATGGCACCGCCAACAGCTCGTCTTGCTCCAAGCGGCGCCGGCTGACGGCACGCTGTACCGACAGGGCGGCGTGTATGTGGTGATCGGTGGGGCCGGACGGATCGGAGAAGCATGGACCGAGTACATGATCCGCCGCTACGAGGCGCAGGTCGTCTGGATCGGTCGCCGTCAACCGGATGCCTCCACTCGAGCCAAGCTCGAAGCCCTCGGACGGCATGGCAAGGCTCCGCACTATGTGGCCGCCGATGCGACCGATGCCGCGTCGCTCCAGCGGGCGCGTGACGAGATCAAGCAGCGGTATGGTCGAATTGACGGGATCATCCACTCGGCGATGGTGTTGCAGGACGCAGGACTGGATCGCATGGAGGAGGCGCAATTCCGCACCGGATTCTCGGCGAAGGCGGACGTCTCTTTGCGCGTGGCCCAGATGTTCCGCGACGAGCCGCTTGATTTTGTCCTGTTCTTCTCTTCGATCATCTCGTTCATCAAAAATGCGAACCAGAGCCACTATGCGGCTGGTTGCACGTTCATGGATGCTTTTGCCCATCAGATGGCGCGCGAGATGTCTTGCTGCGTCAAGGTGATGAACTGGGGCTACTGGAACGCCGAGGAGATCGTGCATTCCAAAGAAGGGGAGCTGTTGTCACAGGTCGGCATCGGATTTGTCGAGCCGAAGGAAGCGATGGAAGCTCTGGAGACGCTGCTGACGCGCCCGATCGCCCAATTCGGGCTGATGAAAACCACCAAGGCCATGCAGGTCGAAGGGGTGAACGCGACCGAAACGATGCAGATCGGGACGGACGTTCTGCCTGCGCTTGCAGAGTCGCTGCAAAAGCGCCTGCCGGATCAGAACGGTCGCGTAGCGCGCATGAAGGCGGACGAGAGCTTGGACAAGACGGACATGGAGGAGTTGCTGGTTCGTCTGCTCGGCGCGCAGCTGCAAGCGCCGCAATTGCAGGACGGAAATGCGGTGCGCGGATTTTACCGCAAATGGCTGGCGGAGAGCGTCGCCGTTCTGGAGCGCGATCCTTCGCTCAAATTCGATACGCCGGCACAGGTGCTCTGGCAGGAATGGGAAGCGAACAAGCCGCACTGGCTCACCAACCCGAACCTGAAAGCCCAGGTGCAGCTCGTTGAGGCCACCTTGCGCGCCTTGCCGGATATCCTGACCGGCCGCGTGCCGGCGACGGAGATCATGTTCCCCAACTCCTCGATGGCGCTGGTGGAGGGGATCTACAAGAACAACCAGATCTCCGACTACTTCAACGAGGTGCTCGCCGACACGGTGGTGACCTATCTGCAGGAACGGATGGCGGACGATCCGGCCGTCTCCCTGCGCATTCTGGAGATCGGCGCCGGCACGGGAGGCACGAGCGCGATGGTCTTCCGGAAGCTGCGGCCGTATCAGGATCGTATTGTGGAGTACTGCTACACCGACATCTCGCGTGCGTTTCTGCTGCATGCAGAGCGTGAGTACGGGGCTGACAATCCGTATCTCGCACCGAAGATCTTCAACGCCGAAGCACCGCTCGCCGGACAGGACATTGAAGCGGGGGCCTACGACCTTGTCATCGCGACCAACGTCCTGCATGCGACCAGGAACATCCGGCAGACGATTCGCAACGCCAAAGCCGTGCTTCGACCGAACGGCCTCCTTTTGCTGAACGAGATCTCGCAAAATGCGCTGTTCACGCATCTGACGTTCGGCCTGCTCGAAGGCTGGTGGCTCTACGAAGATGCAGAGTTACGCATTCCGGGCAACCCGGGCCTGTTTCCGGAGGTCTGGGGCAAGGTGCTGGCGAGCGAAGGCTTCTCCGGCGTGTTCTATCCGGCAGAGCAGGCGTATGAGTTCGGCCAGCAGGTTGTCGTCGCCATGAGCGACGGCGTCGTTCGCCAGAAGCAGGCGGCGAAGAAAAGCAAGCCGGTGGCCAAGCAGGCGACCAAGCCACAAGCAGCAAAACCGCAAGCGGTGTCGATCAAGCCGGCCTCTGTGCAGGCGACGGTCGCCGCGCTTTCTCCTGAATCTCTGCGCGAGAAGAGCGTGACGTATCTGAAAGAGCTCGTCAGCGACACGCTGAAGATTCCGGTGCATAAGATCGACGAGACGGAAGCGTTGGAGGAGTACGGCATCGACTCGATCCTCGTCGTGCAGCTGACCAATGCTCTGCGCGAGGTGTTCGGGGAGATCAGCAGCACCTTGTTCTTTGAATATCAGACGCTTGGCGAGCTGGCCGACTATTTTGTCAAGGCGCACAAGGACGCTTTGCAAAAGGCGATCGGTTTCGAGCCGGAACCGGTGAGAGCAGAACCGATTGCGGTTGTGCAGCCGGCATCCGTCGTGCCTGTCGCGCAGGCTCCTGTCACGAAGGCTCCTGTTAAGAAAGAACGCCTGCGTGAAAACGTCATCGCCTACCTTCAAAATGTGGCCGGTGACACGCTGAAGATTCCGAGTGACCAGATCGACCCGTCCGAAACGCTGGAGGAGTATGGCATCGATTCGATCCTTGTCGTCCAGCTGACCAATGCGTTGCGCGAAGGGATCGGGGAGGATCTCACCAGCACGCTGTTCTTTGAATACCAGACCCTGGACTCGCTGGCCGATCATCTGGTCGACACGCAGCGTGAGGCGCTTGTCGCAAAGCTCGGGCTGGCCGGGCAGACGGAGGTGCAGCAGACGCCGCGCACGGAGGCTTCCGTGCCTGCAGAGGCCGCGCAAACACGCACGAACCTGACCTTCCGCACGTCCTCCAAGCGCTATCTGCAGCGGCAAGAAGAGGCACCTGTCGCCCGCGAAGCGAGAGCTGAAGAGCCGCCGATGCGCCTGCAGGACATCGCGATCGTCGGGCTGGCCGGGCGCTACCCGGGCGCTGACGATGTGAACAGCTTCTGGAACAATCTGAAGCAGGGCCGCAGCAGCGTGGGTGAAATTCCGCAAGAACGCTGGAACTGGCAGGACTATTTTGACCCGGAAAAAGGAAAAGCGGGGACGATGTACACCCGATGGGGAGCATTCCTGAAGGACATCGACAAGTTCGATCCTTTGTTCTTCCAGATCTCCCCTGCCGAAGCGGAGAAGATGGACCCGCAGGAGCGGTTGTTCCTGGAGACGGCATACGCGAGCATCGAAGATGCGGGGTACACGCCGGGCACTCTCGCGGAGAGTGGCAAGGTCGGGGTGTTCGCCGGGATTATGAACGCTTTTTACCCGACGGGTGCGAACTTCTGGTCGCTGGCGAACCGCGTCTCGTATCTCTTTAACTTTCAAGGGCCGAGCATCAATGTGGACACGGCTTGCTCGTCCTCTTTGACGGCGATTCATCTCGCCTTGGAGAGCTTGTACAGCGGCACGAGCGATTGTGCAATCGCAGGCGGTGTCAACCTGATCTCTGATCCGGCACACTATCTGCGGCTCTCGGCGATGACCATGCTCTCGGCGACCGATGCGTGCAAGGCGTTCGGCGATGGGGCCGACGGCTTTGTCGACGGAGAGGGCGTTGGGGCGATCCTCCTGAAGCCGCTGCACAAGGCGATCGCCGACGGCGACCACATCTATGGCGTCATCAAGGGCAGCATGGTGAACGCGGGCGGCAAAACCAACGGCTACACGGTGCCGAACCCGAACGCGCAGTCTCGCGTCATCGCAGACGCTCTGCAGCGGGCGGGCGTTCACCCGCGGACGGTCTCGTATCTCGAAGCGCATGGAACCGGCACGTCGCTGGGCGACCCGATCGAGATCACCGGCCTGACCAAAGCATTTGAAAAAGGCACGGAGGACAAGCAGTTCTGCGCGATCGGCTCGGTCAAGTCGAACATCGGCCATTGCGAGAGCGCTTCAGGCATCGCGGGCGTGACCAAAGTGTTGCTGCAGATGATGCATGGACAGATCGCGCCGAACCTACACGCCAAGACGCTGAACCCGAACATCAACTTCGGCAAGACGCCGTTTGTCGTGCAGCAGGAACTGGGAGAGTGGCCGCGTCCGGTTCTGGAACTGGATGGGGTTCGTCGAGAATATCCGCGCATCGCAGGGATCTCGTCGTTTGGCGCCGGCGGTTCGAACGCGCATCTGGTGATCGAGGAATATATCCCGAGCGGAGCACGCCAGACCAAAGGCACCGCGCCGGAGCAGCCGGTGATCGTCGTGCTGTCGGCGAAGAATGAGGAGCGCCTGCAGGAAAAGAGCCGCCAACTGCTCGCCTTCGTGGCGGAAGGACGCATCACGGATGCCGATCTGGCGGACGCGGCCTACACGTTGCAGGTGGGACGCGAAAAGATGGAAGAGCGGATGGCCCTCGTGGTCCGATCCTTGCAAGAGCTGACAGACCGTTTGGAAGCGTACGTGCAAGGGCAGGAAAACATCGCCGGGCTGTACCGTGGTCAGGTCAGACGCGGCAAGGACAAGCCGAGCCTTGGCCACCTCACATCCGAGGCAAGCGATTGGATGCAGAATCGTCAGCACGACAAGCTCGCCGAATTCTGGGTCCTTGGTGGCAGCATTGACTGGAACGAGCTGTATCAAACCCTACCGCAGCGCATCAGCCTGCCCACCTATCCGTTCGCCAAAGAGCGTTATTGGATGTCCGAGGAGGAGGGGACGGCAGGCAGCGGACGCCGTTCGTCGCACGCGATGAACACGGCGCTTCACCCGCTGCTTCACCGCAACACGTCCGACCTGACCGAGCAGCGATTTACCTCGACCTTCACAGGGGAGGAGTTCTTCTTGGCCGACCATGTCGTGCAAGGCCAGCGCATGCTGCCGGGCGTGGCGTATCTGGAGATGGCGCGCGAAGCTGTCGAACTGGCGGCCGCTTCTCTGAAAGATGGAAGAGACGGCCTGCGCCTGAAGCATGTCATCTGGGCAAGCCCGCTCCTCCTCGGGGAGCAGCCGCTGGATGTGCATCTGAGCCTGTTACCGGAAGAGGATGGCGAGATCGGGTTTGAGGTCTATCGCGAGGAGGAGGCAGGTCAGGAGCCGGTCATTCACTCGCAAGGGCGTGCGGTCTGGAAGTCGTTTGAAGCCATGCCAAGCCTTGACCTCAAGACTTTGCAGTCTCAGTGTTCCCTGAAGACGCTTGATGCCTCCGCGTTCTACTCGATGTTTGAGTCGCTTGGCATCGACCACGGGCCGGCACATCGCGGCGTCGAGCGCGTGCATCTGGGCACGGATCGAGCGCTCGCCCGCCTTGTGCTGCCGGCTTCCGTTGAGCAGGAAAGCCCGTTTGTGCTGCATCCGAGCCTGATGGATTCGGCCTTGCAGGTCACGCTGGCCCTGCTGTCCGACGATGCCGACATCAAGCGTCCGGCTCTGCCGTTCGCGTTGGAGGAAGTGGACATCCTCGGTTCGTGCACAGACGAGATGTGGGTGCTCGTGCGCCGCAGCGCTGGCAGCCGTCCGGGGGACAAGGTGCAGAAATTCGACCTTGACCTCTGCGCCGCAGAAGGCGATGTCCGCGTTCGCATCAAGGGCTATTCCGCACGACAACTGGACGATGGGCGCGGCCGGGAAGGAACGCTGATGCTGCTCCCGAACTGGACGGAGCAACCGGTCGGCGAGCCGGCACAACAGCCGAGCTACAGCCAGCGCTTGGTGCTCCTCTGCGACATGGAGGCAGACGTGCACGACGCTCGCTGCATAACTTTGCGCTCGGAGACATCCGATCCGGCAGCGCGTTATGAAGCGCACGCGACCCAAGCGTTCCGAGAGATCAAAGCTTTGCTCCAGCAGAAGCCCAAAGGTCAATTGCTCGTGCAGATCGCAGTCGGCAGCGAGCCGGAGCATCGCTTGAGCGCAGGACTCTCCGCTCTGCTGCGAACGGCGTCGCAAGAGAATCCGAACCTGATCGGGCAACTGATCGAACTGGAGCGCACGTCCGACGCGACGGAAGTGGCCGCTCGCCTGCAAGAGAATCTTGCCCGCTTGGAAGACCGTCACGTTCGCTACCAAGATGGCAAGCGCTGGGTGGCAGGCTGGAGCGAAGCGGAGGTCTCCCGGCAGGAGGTGCACATCCCGTGGAAAGATGGCGGGACGTACCTGATCACGGGCGGCGCAGGCGGTCTCGGCCTGATTGTGGCTCGGGAGATCGTGCAGCAAGTCAGCGGTACGACCTTGTATCTCACCGGCCGCTCTGCTCTTGGAGCGGCACAGCAGACCGCGATGCAGGAGCTGCAAGCGACAGGTGCTCGCATCGAGTACAAGCGTGTGGATGTGACCGACAGAGCACAGGTCGCGCGCCTGTTTGACGCCATCCGCGCCGACTCCGGCAAGCTGGACGGCCTCGTCCACAGCGCCGGCGTGATCCGCGACAACTTCATGCTGAAGAAAACGGAAGCGGAACTGGCCGAGGTACTGGCTCCCAAAGTAGCGGGTCTGGTGAATCTGGATCAAGCGAGCGGCGACATGCCTCTCGACTTCTTCGTCACCTTCTCGTCGATCGCCGGTGTGCTCGGCAATCCGGGCCAAGCGGACTACAGCATGGCCAATGCCTTCTTGGATGCATATGCCCAGTATCGCAACGGGCAGGTGGCAGCCATGCAGCGCCAAGGTCGCACGCTGTCGATCAACTGGCCGCTCTGGCAGGACGGCGGCATGCGCTTGGATGCCGAGACGGAGCGAACCTTGCAAGAGCAGCTAGGCATGACCGCGATGCCGACCTTGAGCGGCGTACAGGCGCTGTATCAGAGCCTCGCGGTGGAACAGGATCAGGTTGTCGTGTTTCACGGCGACATGAGACAGCTGCGGGCTTCCCTGTTGAAGCAGCCACAAGAGACGGCAGTTCCGACTGCATCGGCTTCTGTGCTGAGCACGTCTTCGGTGTCGGAAGAGATCCTGCGGGACAAGTTGATTCTCTTTTTCAAAAAATTGCTATCGACCGTCCTGAAGATGCCGACGGCCCGCATCGAAGCGGATGCGCCGCTGGATGACTATGGCATCGATTCGATCATAGTCATGCAGATGACCAACCAGCTGGAAAAAACGTTCGGTTCGCTGCCGAAGACCTTGTTCTTCGAATATCAGAACATCGAAGACCTGACCGGGTACTTCATCGACTCCTATCCGGAGCCGATGAAAAAGCTGCTCGGGGTCGAGGTGCCGACAGATCAGCCGGCTCCGGCAGCCGCTGAGCCGGTCGCCGCAGCCGAGCCGATCGCAGAGCGGGAAGCGCCCGTGCTAAGCAAGCGAGGGAGAGGCCGTTTCGTACAAGCTCCTTCGAAGGTGCGTGCAAACGTGCCGACCGTTGAAGCAACTTCTGATCCAAAACCGCTGGATATCGCGATCATCGGCGTATCCGGCCGCTACCCGGAGGCGCAGAACCTGCGCGAGTTTTGGAAAAACCTGCGCGACGGTCGGGACTCGATCACGGAGATTCCGGCTGACCGCTGGGATCACAGCCCGTATTACGACGCCGACAAGCGCAAACCGGGCAAAACGAACAGCAAGTGGGGCGGCTTCCTCCAAGATGTGGACAAGTTCGATCCGCTGTTCTTCAACATCTCCCCTCGCGATGCGGAGTTCATGGACCCGCAAGAGCGGCTGTTCCTGCAGACGGTCTATGAAGCGATGGAAGATGCGGGCTACACCCGCGATGCGCTCGCCAAGCACCGCGCCTATGGGCTCGACGGCAATGTCGGGGTGTTCGTCGGCGTGATGTATGAAGAGTATCAGCTGTACGGGGCGCAGCAGACGCTGCTCGGCAAGCCGATGGCGCTGGCCGGCAACCCGTCTTCGATCGCCAATCGCGTGTCCTATTTCCTGAACCTGCACGGGCCGAGCCTGGCGGTCGACACGATGTGCTCTTCGTCCTTGACCGCGATTCATCTGGCTTGCCAGAGCTTGCTGCATGGCGGGTGCGAGGTGGCGATTGCCGGCGGCGTCAACGTGTCGGTGCACCCGAACAAGTACCTGCTGCTCGGGCAGAACAACTTCGCGTCGAGCAAAGGGCGCTGCGAGAGCTTTGGCGAAGGCGGCGACGGATATGTGCCGGGCGAAGGCGTGGGCGCTGTGCTGCTCAAGCCGCTGGCCAAAGCGCTGGAAGACGGAGACCAGATCTACGGCGTGCTGAAAGCGACCGCCATCAACCACGGCGGTAAGACCAACGGCTATACGGTCCCGAACCCGAACGCGCAGGCGAGCGTGGTCGGCCGCGCCTTTAAAGAGGCCGGCATCGATCCGGGCACGCTCTCCTATGTGGAAGCGCACGGCACCGGAACGTCGCTGGGCGACCCGATTGAGATCGCCGGTCTCGCCAAGGTCTTCCAAGAATTGCGTGTCGGCGGGCAGAAGTGCGCGATCGGTTCGGTCAAATCGAACATCGGGCACTCGGAGAGCGCCGCGGGCATCGCCGGTCTGACGAAGGTGCTGCTGCAAATGAAACATCGTCAGCTCGCGCCTTCTCTGCATTCAGCCGTGCTCAACCCGCACATCGACTTTGACCGCACGCCGTTCGTCGTCCAGCAGGGGCTAGCGGAATGGAAGCGGCCGGTGATCGACGGGCAGGAAGTGCCGAGGAGAGCAACTGTAAGCAGCTTTGGCGCGGGTGGTTCCAATGCCTGCCTCTTGCTGGAGGAATACATTCCCGAAGCGGAGGTTCGCGTGCAGCGGAAGGTCACCGCAGAGAACCCGGCGGTCGTTGTGCTGTCGGCCAAAGAAGAGCCGCGCCTGATCGAGCAGGCAAGGCATCTCCTGACCGTTTTGCAAGAGGAAGCGTTCACCGAAGCCGACCTCGTCGATCTCGCCTACACCTTGCAGGTCGGACGAGAAGCGATGGAGGAGCGGTTGGCCCTGACGGCTTCGAGCGTCGGGGAGTTGGTGGAAAAGCTGGCGGGCTTCCTGAATGGGGAGGACGGCATCGACGGCTTGTACCGTGGTCAGCTCAAAGGCAACAAAGAGACCCTGTCCTTGTTTGCGGCCGATGAAGACTTGCAGGCGGCGATTGAGGCGTGGGTGAGCAAGCGCAAATATGCGAAGCTGCTCGACCTGTGGGTCAAAGGATTGGCGTTTGACTGGAGCCGGCTCTACGAAGGAAACAGACCGCGACGCATCTCCCTGCCGACCTACCCGTTCGCCAAGAAGCGCTGCTGGGTGGAGCCGCTGATGGAGAATCCGGGAGTGGCTTCCTTTGCACCGCAGACTTCAAGCGCAGAAGTGAACCTTCTGCACGATGAGCAAGGCGAGGTTGTGAGTCTGGTTCCTGTCTGGGATGCGGTTCCCTTGGAGCGAGGCCCCTTGCACCCATCCCCGCTCGATCAGATCGCCATCGTATGCGGCACGCCGGAGCAGCAGCAAGCGATCCGGCAGTATCTGCCGAACGCCCGCGAACTTGACATCAAGCCGGGAGAGAGCGTGGAGGCCATCGCCAGCAAGCTGCAGGCGCGCGGTGCGCTCGATCACATTTTCTGGATCGCGCCCGACCGTTCTTCTGACGGGCTGGAACTGGAGGCGGTGATCGCCGGGCAGCACGAAGGGGTTCTGCTCGCCTTCCGCCTGATCAAAGCGGTGCTCGATCTCGGGTACGGAGCTCGAAGCCTTGGCTGGACGGTGCTGACGACGCAGACGCAGGCTCTGCATCGCGAAGAGGCGATCAACCCGGTTCACGCCGGCTTGCATGGCCTGATCGGTTCGATGGCCAAGGAGTATCCGAACTGGAACATTCGCCTGGTCGATCTGGATGCAGAGGAGGCATGGCCGCTGCCCGACCTGTTCACGATCCCGGCAGACCCGCAAGGGGATGCATGGGTCTATCGAGGAAGGCAATGGCATCGCCAGCAACTGGCGGAGCTGAGTTGCCCACAGCCGGATCAGACGATCTACAAGCCGGGCGGCGTATACGTGGTGATCGGCGGGGCCGGCGGCATCGGCGAAGTCTGGAGCGAGTACATGATCCGTACTTACGCGGCGCAGATCGTCTGGATCGGCCGCCGTTCGCAGGATGCCGCGATTGAAGCCAAGCGGATCGCCCTGTCCAAGCTGGGGCCTGCACCGCACTACATCGCGGCGGATGCGACGGATCGACAGTCGCTGGAGCGATCCTATGAGGAGATCAAGGCTCGCTACGGACAGGTCGACGGGATCGTACACTCCTCGATCGTGCTGGCGGACAGCAGCCTGGCCAACATGGAGGAGGAGCAGTTCCGCGCCTCGCTCGCAGCCAAGGTGGATGTCAGCGTCCGCATGGCGCAGGTGTTTGGCGAAGAACCGCTCGACTTCGTGATGATCTTCTCCTCGGTGAACGCGTTTCTCAAAGCGGCAGGCCAGAGCAACTATGTGGCCGGCTGCACCTTTACCGACGCGTTTGCGCACCGGCTCGCACAGGAATGGCCCTGTGCCGTGAAAGTGATGAACTGGGGCTACTGGGGCTCGGTCGGGGTCGTCGCATCTCCGGCCTATCAGGAACGCATGACCCAGGCGGGGATCGGCTCGATCGAGCCGCCTGAGGGTATGCAGGCGCTGGAGGCGCTGCTGGCAGGTCCGATGGATCAGATGGCACTGATGAAGATTTTGAACTAGATGAAAAGCGCTCCTTTCCTGGGAAGGGGGCGCTTTTTTTATGCAAAAGATAGGAAAGCAAATCACCTGACTTGAGGGGGCAAGATCATGAACCGGTATCTAGGGACAAGAGCAGGAGACATCATCACCGTCTATCCGCAGAAGCATCCCTCCATTGTGAAACAGATCCGCAAGGAGTTCGTATCTGATGACGGCACCCTCCTTCGCGTCTGGGCGGAAGGCAGCCGTGATCGCGAGGAACTGGATGAACTCCTCTGTCGTCTGCTCGGGGCGCACCTGCGCGAACTGGGACTGCATCCGGCCAAGAACCCGGCTCGCGGGTTGGCCGACTTATATAACAAGTGGTACGAAGAAAGCCTCGCCCTCTTGACCCGTTATGCGCATCTCAGCTTCGACGCATCGTCGGAAACGCTCTGGCAGGAGTGGGAGGCGAGAAAGTCTCGCTGGCTGGAAAAAGCGGAACTCAAGGCGCAGGTCGTGCTGGTCGAGACGACGATGCGCGCACTGCCGGACATTCTGACGGGCAAGCGGGCGGCGACGGACATCCTGTTCCCTGATGCCTCGATGAAGCTGGTGGAAGGCGTGTATAAAAACAACGCGATCTCCGACGGCTTCAACGAAGTGCTGGCCGACACGGTGGTCCTCTACCTGCAGGAGCGTTTGAAAAAAGAACCGGCGTCGCGCATCCGCATCTTGGAGATCGGAGCCGGAACCGGCGGGACGAGCGCGATGGTGTTTGACAAGCTACAACCTTATCAGCAGCACGTCGAAGAATATTGCTACACGGACATCTCCAAGGCGTTTTTGCTCCATGCCGAACGGGAGTATGCTCCGAAGGCTCCGTATCTGACCTATCGAGTGTTCAATGTGGAGGAGCCGATCGCCGGACAGGGACTGGACGCGGGGGCGTATGACCTCGTGTTGGCGACCAACTGCCTACATGCCACCAAGAACATTCGCCAGACCTTGCGCAATGCCAAGGCTGTTTTAGCAAAAAACGGCCTGTTGCTGCTCAACGAGATGAGCCGCAATTCGGTGTTCACGCACCTGACTTTTGGCCTGCTCAATGGATGGTGGCGGTATGAGGATGCGGAGCTGCGCATGCCGGGTTGCCCGGGCTTGTCTCCGGAGTCCTGGTCCTCGGTGCTGAAAGCGGAAGGATTCCGCGCGGTCGATCATCCGGCGCAAAAGGCGCACGATCTCGGCCAGCAGATCATCGTGGCGGAAAGCGACGGGGTGGTGCGACAGAAACAGGGGCAAGGGCCGACGGTGGCCTCCGCCGCAGCGAAGTCGCCGAAAACCGAGACCCACGTTGTGTCGAGAGAAGCGGGCGAGGCTCCGGCATCCGAGGTGACGGCCTCCGAGGTGACGGAAGCGCTGATCGAGGAGCGGGTGAAGGAGGCGATCAAGGACCAGCTCGTCTCTTCGTTAAAAGTGGATCGGGATCGGATTGATTCCGACAAGTCGTTTGCCGATTACGGTCTGGATTCGATCACGGGTGTTCATCTGGTGCAGGCGTTGAACGACAAGCTGCCGGTCGGGTTGAAGACGACGAACCTGTTCGATTACAGCTCGGTCAACCAACTCGCTTCCTACATGCTCCGGCAATACAAAGAAGCGCTTGCCACAGCGTTCGCTCCCGCCAAGCCTCAAACATCGGCGACGACCTCAGCGACTGCAATCGCAAATGACCTTGCAATTGCAAATACAATTGCATCGGCAGCAACATTGGTGCAAACGGCAAGAGCTCAAGCTGACGTTCAGCAAGGCGCTCGAGAAAGTGCTCGAGAAGGCGGTCGAGTTGACGGTCGAGACGATGCGGGGAAAAAGATCTCCGAACAAGGCGGCGATCTTGATGCGATTGCGATCGTCGGCATGAGCGGGCGTTTTCCGAAGTCGGGGGACTTGGGCGAACTGTGGAAGCATCTGGCGAACGGAGACGATCTCGTTGGCCCGGTGACGCGATGGGATCTTCGCTCTTATCATGCGGAGGGAGCACGCTTTTGCAACGAAGGCGGCTTCCTCGATGACATCGACCGCTTCGATCCGCTGTTCTTCCACATCTCGGGCGTTGAAGCGACGTACATGGACCCACAGCAGCGCATTTTCCTCGAAGAGTCTTGGAAAGCGCTCGAAGTGGCCGGTTATGCCGGCGACGCGGTCAAAGGAGCCTCCTGCGGGGTGTATGTTGGGATCAACGGAGGCGACTACCAGCAGTCGATGGTTGAACAGGCACCGGCACAAGCGATGTGGGGCAACGCCGCCTCTGTGATTCCGGCGCGCATCTCGTATTTCCTAGACCTTCAAGGCCCGGCGGTCGCGGTCGACACGGCTTGTTCGAGTTCGCTCGTCTCCATCCACTTGGCTTGCCAAGGGTTGTGGTCGGGGGAGACGGACATGGCGCTGGCCGGCGGCGTTTTCATCCAGAGCACGCCTCGTTTCTACTTGGCGGCAGAGCGTGCGAGCATGCTCTCAGCGATGGGGCGCTGTCACACGTTCGATGACCAGGCGAACGGATTCGTGCCGGGAGAAGGCGTGGGGGTCGTCGTCCTCAAACGACTGAAAGACGCGCTCGCCGACCGAGATCATATCTATGGCGTGATTCGAGGCTCAGCGCTCAACCAGGACGGCACGACGAACGGAATCACCGCTCCCAGCGCCAATTCGCAAGAGCGTCTGGAGCGCGAAGTCTATGAGACGCATGGGATCAACCCGGAGCAGATTCAACTGGTCGAAGCGCACGGCACCGGAACGAAGCTCGGCGATCCGATCGAGTTCGACGCCTTGACCCGCGCCTTCCGCGCCTACACGGATCGTAATGAATACTGTGCGATCGGTTCGATCAAAACGAACATCGGACACGCAGCTGCGGCGGCCGGTGTCGCCGGGGTGCTCAAAATCCTGCTCGCGCTGGAACACAAGCAACTGCCGCCCTCGCTTCATTTTGATGCGTGGAATGCAAACATCGAGCATCAAGGCAGCCCGTTCTATGTGAACACCAAGCTGCGGGACTGGAGCATCGAGCCGGGGAGCAAGCGCCGCGCGGCGATCAGCGCCTTCGGGTTCAGCGGCACCAACGCGCATATGGTGATCGAGGAAGCGCCGCAGACCGTTCGGACGCCGATTGACAGAGCTGGGCATCTGATCGTGCTGTCCGCTCGCACCGCCGAACAGCTTCGCAAGCAGGGGCAGAATCTGATCGCCTTCTGCGAGCAGGAACCGAATGCGGACTGCGGCAACATCAGCTACACCTTGCTCGTCGGGCGCAGGCATCTGCCTCACCGCTTGGCCTGCGTGGTGCGCGATGTGCCGGAACTGGTCAAGTCGCTGCAAAAATGTCTGGAGACGGGAAAAGTCGCCGGTGTGCATCACGGCGAATTGCTTGAGAACGAACTTCGGGAACAGCCGTCGCTCAAACGCTACGGCAACCAGTGCATCGAAAACTGTCGCCATGCTGCCCAAGGGGCAGACCTGCTCGAACAGCTCGCGGCCGTGGCCGATCTGTATGCACAAGGCTATGCGCTGGAGTACGGACGCCTGTTTGAAGGGCTGCCCTATGCGCGCATCCCGCTGCCGACATATCCGTTTGCCAAGGAGCGGTATTGGAAGCCGGAGGGTTCGGCGCAGTCTGTCGCGAAGGCGGGCGGCACAAACTCCCGCACGCTGCATCCGTTGCTGCACGAAAACATTTCGGTGCTGGAAGAGCAGCGCTATGCGTCTGTTTTTACAGGAAAAGAATTCTTCCTTGCCGATCATGTGATCAACGGACAGCGGATTCTGCCGGGCGTGGCCCATCTCGAAATGGTCCGCGCAGCTCTTGAGCTGGCGGCAGGAGCGAGCGAAGAAGGCAGCGCATGGCGCTTTCAGCATGTGGGCTTCGCAAGCCCGATCCTCGCAGGGAACGGGCCGGTTGAGGTTCAGGTCGGGCTGCGGGCGGAAGAGGCCGAGGCGATTTCCTTTGAAGTCAGAGACGGGCGGGGGGCTGTCGTACACAGCCAAGGCCGGGCGAGACGCTTGGGTAAGGCAGATGCTCCTGCCGTCGATCTCGCCACTCTGCAGACGGCCTGCTCGCAGAACCGAATCAGCGCTTCCGAGCTGTACGAGCTCTTCCGCCAAGCCGGGCTGGACTACGGGCCGGCACACCAAGGGATCGAGAGTCTGTCGATCGGAACGGGGCAGGTGCTGGCGAAGTTGTCGCTGCCCGATTGCGTGGCTGACACAGAGAGCCGCTACGTTCTGCACCCGAGCCTCATGGACGCGGCGCTGCAGGCCGCGATCGGCCTGATGCTCGGCACTGCGTCATTCAAGCCGCTTGTGCCATTCGCGTTGGAGGAAATCGAGATCTACGGCCCGTGCACGCCCTCGATGTGGGCCGTGGTGCGCCGCAGCGAAGGCAGCACAGCGGAAGACAAGGTGCAAAAGTTCGACGTGGACGCGTGTGACGAAAATGGTCAGGTGCGCGTGCGCTTGAAAGGCTACACCTCGCGCGTGCTGGAAGAGGGAGCAGGGGGGCGCACGCAGGGAGTGCACTTGCTGCAGCCGAGCTGGAAGCAGCAGGGCATCGCGCAGAAGACGGCCCTTCCTGCCCTGTCGCAGCATCTGGTGCTGCTCTGCGAGCTGACGGCACCTCTCGTGCTCGGCGGACAGGTCGTGGCGCTGCAGTCGGATCGTCAGGACATCGCCGAGCGCTACCAAACGTATTCGGTGCGCGTGTTCGAAGAGATTCAGACCCTTCTGCGCAGCAAGCCACAGGGCAAGGCGCTGGTGCAAGTCGTGGTGCCTGCCGACGGAGAAGGTCAGGTCTTCAGCGGCCTTGCCGGACTGCTTCGCACCGCCCGCCGCGAGAACCCGAACCTGATCGCGCAGCTGATCGAGATCGAGGACACGGCAGGATTGGAACACAAGCTTTTGGAAAATCGCCATTCCCTGCAAGATGACCGCATCCGCTACCGATACGGGCAGCGCTGGGTCGCTTCTTGGGATGTGGCGGAAGTCTCGCAGCAGGCGTTCCACACCCCGTGGCGCGATGGCGGCGTCTACCTTCTGACCGGCGGTGCGGGAGGACTCGGCCTGATTTTTGCCAAAGAGATCGCAAGCCAAGTCAAGGCTCCGCGACTGATCCTCACCGGCCGCTCCCCCTTGGGCCTGCAGCAGCAAGCGGCACTGCAGGAGTTGAAGGACCTCGGCGCACACATCGAGTACCAACAGGTCGATGTGACGCGGGAAGAGGCGGTCGCCGGACTGTTTGAGGAGATCCGGGCGCGCTATGGCACCCTCCAAGGCATCCTGCACGGAGCGGGCGTGATCCGCGACAACTTCATCATCCGCAAGACCGGGCAGGAAATGCAGGAGGTGCTGGCTCCCAAAGTGAGCGGATTGGTCCACCTCGACCGTTCGAGCATCGGGCTGCCGCTGGACTTCTTCGTGCTGTTCTCCGCTGTGGCCGGCTGCCTCGGCAATCCGGGGCAGGCCGATTATGCGGCGGCCAACGGATTCTTGGATGCTTATGCTGCCGAGCGCAATCGTCTGGTCGCTCGCGGGCAACGCCAAGGCCGCACGCTTGCGATCGACTGGCCGCTCTGGCAAGACGGCGGAATGCAGGTGGATGCAGAGACGGAGCAATGGATGAGAGAGCATACGGGGATGATCCCGCTGGAGAGCCGGAACGGGATTCGGGCTCTCTATCAGGGCTTGGCCATCGGGTGCGATCAGGTGATGGTGGTGCAAGGCGACCTCGCCAGGATCACGGAGAAGCTGCACCCGCTGTTCCCTGCCCCTGCTGCCCGCCCGGTTCACAGCGTGGCTGGCCATGTGCAAGCGAGAGTGCTGCAGATCGCCTCGGACTTGCTGCAGGTCAGACCTGATGAACTGGATGCCGAGGCCGAGTGGCTGGACTACGGGATCGATGCGTTTCTGATGAATGAGCTGGCCGATCGTCTCAACGAGGAGTTCGGCCTAGAGCTGACGCCGAGCACCTTCTCGGAACTGCTGACGATCCAGCAGGTGATCGACCTGCTGACAGGCGAGACCGACAAGCAGGTTCCCGCAGCTCCGATCCCGACTGCCAAGGAAGAGGCGGTTCTGGCGAGCGCAGCGGCCGATTTTTTCAAAAAGCAGCTGTCCTCCGTCCTGGGAGTTTCGGCTGAGAGCATCGAAGCGTCTGCGCCGCTGGAAGTGTACGGCATCGACTCGATCATGGTGATGCAGCTGACCCGTCAATTGGAAAAAACGTTCGGTGCGTTGCCGAAGACGCTGTTCTTCGAGTACCAGAACATTCGCAATCTGATCGGGTACTTTTTGAAAAATCACCGTGCCCATCTGATCGACCTGCTCGGGGTCGAGGAGCGACCGGCAGAGCCTGCATCGGTTTCGGCGGCAGCGCCTGTACGGAAGGTCGTCGCGCCGGTTCGCGCGGCGGTCAAGGAGCCGACCAAACAGAGCGGCGCGCTCGACATCGCGATCATCGGGCTGTCAGGGCGCTACCCGCAGGCGGATGATCTGGAGGCATTCTGGAACAACTTGCGCGAGGGTCGGGACTCGATCACCGAGATTCCAAAGGAACGCTGGGATCACAGCCCGTATTATGACCCGGATCGCAGCAAGCGTGGCAAGACGTACAGCAAGTGGGGCGGGTTCGTGCGCGATGTCGACAAGTTCGACCCGCTGTTCTTCAACATCGCACCTCGGGAAGCTGAGATCATGGACCCGCAAGAGCGCCTGTTCCTGCAGTCCGTGTATGAGGCGATGGAAGATGCGGGCTACACCCGCGACACGCTCGTGTCAGGCGGGGAATCGGGCGAGGAGCGCAATGTCGGGGTCTACGTCGGGGTGATGTACTCGGAGTATCAGCTCTACGGAGCGGAGGAGACGCTGCGGGGCCGTCCGATGGCCTTGTCGGGCAACCCGTCGTCGATCGCCAACCGCGTGTCCTATTTCTTCAACTTGCACGGCCCGAGCCTTGCGGTCGATACGATGTGCTCCTCGTCGCTCACGGCGATTCATCTGGCCTGCCAGAGTCTGGAGCAAGGCGACTGCGAGCTGGCCGTGGCCGGCGGGGTCAACCTGTCCTTGCATCCGAACAAGTACCTGATGCTCGGCCAAGGCAAGTTCGCCTCGAGCAAAGGGCGCTGTGAGAGCTTTGGTGAAGGGGGCGACGGGTACGTACCGGGTGAAGGCGTCGGCGCTGTGCTGCTCAAACCGCTCGCCAAGGCGTTGGAGGACGGCGACCAGATCTACGGCGTGATCAAGGGGACGGCGGTCAATCACGGCGGCAAGACCAACGGCTACTCCGTCCCGAATCCGAATCTGCAAGCTCGCGTGATCGGACGCGCGTTCAAAAAGGCCGGCATTCACCCGCGCTCCCTCTCTTACTTGGAAGCGCACGGCACGGGAACGGCGCTCGGCGACCCGATCGAGATCGCCGGATTGATGAGAGTCTTCCAAGAAGACACGGCAGACACGCAATTCTGCGTGATCGGATCAGTCAAATCGAACATCGGCCACTGCGAGAGTGCGGCTGGAATCGCGAGCCTGACCAAAGTGCTGCTGCAGATGAAGCATCGCCAGCTGGTGCCGTCTCTGCACGCAGACGTGCTGAACCCGAACATCGACTTTGGTCGGACGCCGTTCGTCGTGCAGCGGGAACTGGCGGAGTGGAAGCGCCCGCTGCTGGAGGTGGACGGCGAGGTTCCGCGCATCGCTGGCATCTCCTCGTTCGGAGCGGGAGGTTCCAATGCGCATCTTGTGGTCGAGGAGCATGTGCCGGAGGTAGCACCGCGAGCGGCTGCCCGTATCGCGCAGAACCGTCCGGCTCTGCTCGTGCTGTCCGCCAAAGACGAGCAGCGTCTGCACGAGCAGGTGCTGCGCCTGCAGGCGGCGATCGACAAACAGGTCGTGACGGATGACACGCTCGCCGATGCGGCCTATACCTTGCAGGTGGGGCGCGAAGTGATGGAAGAGCGGCTCGCCGTGGTGGCAACCTCCGCACAGGACCTGCAGCAGAAGCTGTCCGCCTATCTGCAAGGCTGTCCGGCGCTTGGTGCGGTCTTCCGCGGTCAGGTCAAAGGCGCGACGGACAGCTCGCTGTCGTTCGCGGCGGATCAAGATCTGCAGGAGCTCGTGACGAAATGGTGGGAGAGCGGCCAGCTTGCCAAGCTGGCCGACCTCTGGGTCAAGGGCCTGCGTGTGGAGTACGGTTCTTTGTATGGCACGGAGAGACCGCGCCGCCTCTCGCTACCGACCTATCCGTTTGCCCGTGAGAGATGCTGGGCGGTGGAGGGGCCGAATTTTGACGAAGGGTTCTATGAGCAGATTCTGGACGAGATGGTGGACGAAGAGATCACCCTCGAAGAAGCCCTTCTGAAAATCAGCAGCGCCCTGATCCCGAATTGATCTCTTGACTAAATGAATGTTGCGAGATTAGTATTAGGTATAAGAAGGTAAATGATAGAATGATTGTAACAAACTTCTTATTTGCTTTCCAATCGATGTTGCGGCGCGTTGGCGGGCGTAAGGGGCACATCCAGTTGCATTGTGTCGTGTGCATGTGGGCAGATGACATGGGAAGAGTATGTCCGCATGACATATTTTCATAGCAGAACCTAAGAAAAGGGAGGAGCGATCCTCCCTTTTTTCTATTTTATGAGAGAAATTCGAAAAGGAACGCCGAACCGCGAGGAGGCACATATGAAAGATTTCCTGCAGCAACTATTGTCTGAAGTGAAACACAATCGTTTGTCCAAATCTGAAGCGATAGATATGATTCGAAATGCACAGGCGGCAAGCAGAAACGAGTCCGTTTCTGAGCCGGCTTCTGAATTGTTGACCTATGAAGAAGTCTGGAAGGAGGAAAAGGCGGCCGAGGGAACGCCGCTTCGTGCAAGCAAGCTGATCTGCTTCCTGACAGAGCCGGAGCATCAGCAAGCGGTCGTGGAAGCGGTGCAGGCTGTCGATGATCGTGCACAGGTTGCGTTCGTCACCAGCGGGGAGAGCCTTCAGGACGTGCTCGGCGACGGGCGGCAGGACTGGCAAGAGGTGGACGCCGTGCTGTACCTCTGTCCGCTGGAGGATGCGAGCTGCCGTCAGGACCCGGCTGCGCTCGTTCTTCTTGTCCAAGATCTGGCGAAGTCGAACGTGCAGGCCAAGCGACTGCTGCTCCCCGGTTCTTATGCCAACGAATTGGAGCGCTGTCATCTGGAGTCGTGGATCGCGCTGACCCGCTCGCTACGGCTCGTGCTGCCACGGACGCAGGCGGCCATGTTCATTCAAGAGGGAGAGGTCTCGCTCGCTGCGTGCCTGCCGAAGATTTTGACGGAACTGCAAGCGCCGTCGCTCTCCAGCGTTCTCTACCGATCCGGTAAGCGCTATGTTTGCTCCGTGCAGCCGACCGACTTGCAAGCGGGCGACTTGAAGGTGAGAGCAGGGGGCACTTATCTGATCACCGGAGGATGCGGCGGGCTTGGGTATTTATTTTCGGAATATTTTGCGAAAAAAGGTCCGGTCAAGCTGATCCTGACTGGCCGCTCTGCGCTTGACGATGAGAAGCTGGCCAAGCTCCGTGCTCTGGAACAGCTGGGCAGCCAAGTCCTGTATGTGAAAGCGGATGTCTGCGATGCGGATGCGATGTGGGAAGGGCTTGCTCAAGCGCGTGAGCAGTTTGGCGCGATTCATGGCGTTGTGCATGCGGCGGGTGTCACGAGCGACCGGAGCATCCTTGAGAAAGATGCGGAGAGTTTCAAGCGCATCCTCGACCCGAAAATCAGGGGCACCCAAGTGCTTGACGAGCTGCTCGCAGACGAAGAGGCGTTGGAGTTCGTCTGCTATTTCTCGTCGTCTTCGGCGGTCCTCGGCGACTTTGGTTCGGGTGACTATGCGCTGGCGAACCGGTTCCAGATGGCCTATGCAGCCATGCGAAACGAACAGGGGCGTCCCGGTAAGACGCTGGTGATCAACTGGCCGCTCTGGAGAGACGGAGGCATGAGGCTGGAAGATGAGGAGAGCGCCAAGATCTACCTGAAAACGAGCGGTCAGCGCTTCTTGGAAGTGGAAGAAGGGCTGGCGATGTTCGACCTCCTTCTCTCGCAGGAGCGGACGCAGCATCTGGTCATAGCCGGAGAGCGCCGTCGAGTCGAGCACTTCCTCGGCCTGTCGCAGCCGGAGCCTTCGAAGGCTCCGACCTCGCAAGCGGTCCTCTCTTCCGGTTCCGGAAGACGTCCGGAGATGAAGGGATTCACGGTGGCACAATGCTTGACGTGGGATTTGCAAGAACTGATCGGCGGAATTCTAAAGGTCTCGCGGGACAAGTTGGACGTGGGGACGAACCTGGCCGATTTTGGATTTGAGTCGGTCAGCTTGGCCGAGCTGGCCGCTGCGATGACGAAGTATTTTGGCGTGGAGATCTCCCCGGCGGTGTTTTTCGGGCATTCGACGATTCAGGCGCTGGTCTCGCATCTGGAGAGCGAGCATAGTGAAGTCGTGCGCGCCTTCTACGCGACGGAGCGAGTGCAGCCTGAGCGTGTGGAGAAACAGCCGGAAGCGTCTCTTGAGGACACTATTGCGGAAACGGCGGCGACCGAGACCTCGGGAGCGGGGCCGGAGCCGATTGCGATCATCGGGATGAGCGGGCGCTTCCCGCAGGCGCGCAACATCGACGAACTGTGGGACATCCTCGCCGAAGGACGGGATGCGGTCACCGAGATTCCGGAAGACCGCTATGACTGGCGGGAGTATTATGGCGACCGCAGCCGCAGCAAATGGCTGGGTGCGATCCCGGGCGTGCGGGAGTTCGATCCGCTGTTCTTTGAGATCTCGCCGCTGGAAGCCGTAGCGATGGACCCGAAACAGCGCCTGCTCCTGCAAGAGGCGTGGCGGGCGCTGGAAGATGCGGGATTGGGCAAGCGACATCTGAACGAGAGCAAGATCGGCATGTTCGTCGGCGTGGAAGAAGGCGACTATCAGATGCTGTCTCAAGGCGAGGACACCAGCATCACGTCGAACCATAACGCGATTCTTGCGGCGCGCCTGCCGTATTTCCTGAACTTTAGCGGCCCGGTGATGGCGATCAATACCGCCTGCTCCTCCGGGTTGGTGGTAGCCCATCAGGCCTGCCTGAGCCTGCGAAATGGGGAGTGTGACGCGGCGGTGGTCGCCGGCGTGAACTTGCTGCTGACGCCGGCCGCTTACCTAGGGATGACGGAGGCCGGCATGCTGTCGGAGGATGGCAAATGCAAGGCGTTTGACAACGGGGCGAACGGTTTGGTGCCGGGGGAAGCCGTGGCGGTGGTCGTGCTCAAGCGGCTCTCGCAAGCACTGGCGGACGGCGACCCGGTCTACGCGGTCATCCAAGGCAGCGGCGTGAACTATGACGGCAAGACGAACGGCATCACCGCGCCAAGCACCGTCGCACAGGCGAATCTCGTACGGGATGTGTACGAGCAGCACGAGGTAGACCCGGAAGAGATCGACTACATCGTGACGCATGGCACCGGGACGAAGCTCGGGGACCCGGTCGAGGTTCATGCGCTGCAGGACGTCTTCAAGCGCCGCACGCAAAAGCGCGGGTATTGTGCGCTGACTTCGACCAAGACCAACCTGGGCCACACGTTTGCGGCGTCAGGTTTGGTCAACCTGATCAGCTTGGTTCAGGCGATGCGGCATGAGATCATCCCGGCCAGCCTGCATTGCGAGACGGAGAACGAGTACATCCGTTGGGAGAACAGTGCCTTTTATGTGAATAAGACGAGCAAGCCGTGGACGAAGCGGGCGGGCGCAGGCCGTGTGGGAGCGTTGAGTTCGTTCGGCATGAGCGGCACCAACGCGCACATGGTCGTCCGCAGTTTTGAAAAGGGTGGGAATACCGGTCCCCAGGACTCGCATTACCTGCTCGCATTTTCGGCGAAAACGGACGAGGCGCTGCAAGAGAAACTGCAAGACATGACTGCGATGCTGGAGACCGATTCGGGCGCGGCAAGCAGTCTCGCGCAGATCAGCTACACGTTGCTGGAGGGGCGTCAGCATTTTGCCCATCGTCTGGCGGTCGTGGTGCAGGATGCGCAGGAGATGCTGCGCGTTCTGAAACAGGCGCGGGAAGGTGTGCAAGATGCCAACGTATTCCGCGGCAAGGTGGCGCGCGAGAAGGCCGGAGAGCCGGCCCTGCAGGAGCAGGCGTTGGAGCTGGCAGGGAAGAGCCGCGAATTGGCAACGAACCCTGCGGCCTATCAGGAGCACCTTCGTACACTTGCCGGTCTGTATTGCCAAGGCGGCGAGATCGCGGGAGACGCGCTGTTCGGCGCAGAAAGACCTACGCGCACGAACCTGCCGACCTATCCGTTCGCGCGGGAAGAATACTGGATTGCACAGAAGGCGGAGGTCAGCGCTCTTCCGACGGCGTCGCAGTTGCATCCGCTGGTTCATCGGAACACGTCTGATTTTGCGGAACAGCGCTTTTCCTCGACGTTCACGGGAGCGGAGTTCTTCTTGGCCGATCATGTGGTCAAGGGGCAGAAGGTGCTGCCCGGCGTGGTCTATCTGGAGATGGCCCGCAAGGCGGTCGAGCAGGCGGCTGGCCTGAAGGATGTTCGCCTGCGCAATGTGGTCTGGGCGCGGCCGATCCTCGTCGGCGAAGAACCTGTCGAGGTGCACATCGCCCTCTTCCCGGAGGCGGGCGGAGAGGTTGGATATGAGGTCTACACCCTGCAAGACGGGGAGGAGATCGTGCACAGCCAAGGACGCGCCGTGCGGAATGCGACGACAGAAGAAGCGCCGAAGTGGGACCTGAAGGAACTGCAAGCATCCTTCGTGCAGGGACAGTACGGGGCAGCGGACTGCTATGAATTTTTCCGTGCGATGGGCATGGAGTACGGGCAGGCCTATCAAGGCATCGAGCAGGTGCAGGTGGGCGAAGGGCGCGTGCTGGCCGGATTGAGGCTGCCGTCCGTCGTCACCGACTCTCTGGCCGACTACCTTCTGCATCCGAGCCTTGCAGATGCGGCCTTGCAATCGGCCGTCGGGTTCCTGATCGGGCAAGAGATCTTCAAGCCGGCACTGCCGTTTGCGCTGCAGGAGCTAGATGCCTTCGGGCCGTGTGAAGCCGAGATGTGGGCGCTCGTTCGATACAGCGCGGGCAGCCGGCCGGAAGACAAGGTGCAAAAGCTCGATGTCGACCTCTGCGACAAGGAAGGAAGCGTTCGCATCCGTCTCAAAGGGTATACCTCCCGCGTGTTGGAAGCTGGAGCGGTTGCGGAAGACGGGCAGGCCGCTGTGCCGGAGAAGCTCGTGGAAACGAGCCGGGAAGAGGTAGCTGCTGCGAGCGCGGACCCCTTGCAGGAGAGAGCGAACGCGTATTTCAAAGAGCAGGTGTCCACCGTTTTGAAATGGCCGGTGAGCCGCCTTGATGCGGATGCGCCGCTCGAACAGTACGGGATTGATTCCATGCTGGTGATGAAGCTGACCAACCAGTTGGAAAAAACATTTGGCTCTCTGCCCAAGACGCTCTTTTTTGAGTACCAGAACCTCCGAGACCTGGCTGGGTACTTCCTCGACTCGCATCGAGCGCAACTGGTGCGGCTGATAGGGGACGAGGAACCGGCGCAAGACGCCGCGCCGGCCCGCAAGCCTGCGGTCAAGGGGACGCCGGAACGGACGGCGCTCGTCAGCCGTCGACGCCAGCGGTTCGCTTCGATGGCGCATGCACAAGAAGAGGGAGCGAACGGCAGGCTGGACGTTGCGATCATCGGCGTCTCCGGCCGCTATCCGGGGGCGCGCAACCTTCAGGAGTTCTGGGGCAATCTGCGGGACGGCGAGGATTCGATCACGGAGATTCCTCAAGAACGCTGGGATCATAGCCTCTATTTTGACCCGGACAAAAACAAGGCGGGCAAGACGAACAGCAAATGGGGCGGATTTATTGACGGCGTGGATCAATTCGATCCGCTGTTCTTCAACATCTCCCCGCGCGAGGCGGAGCTCATGGACCCGCAGGAGCGATTGTTCATGCAGACCGTCTATGAAGCGATGGAAGACGCCGGTTATACCCGCGAGACGCTCGCCAAGCAGCGCGGACGAGGGCTTGACGGCAACGTTGGGGTCTATGTCGGCGTGATGTACGAAGAGTATCAGCTGTACGGCGCACAGGAGACGCTGCTTGGCCGCCCGATCGCGCTGGCGGGAAGTCCGGCTTCGATCGCCAACAGAGTGTCGTACTTCTTCAACCTGCACGGGCCGAGCCTTGCCGTCGATACGATGTGTTCGTCTTCGCTGACGGCGATTCATCTGGCCTGCCAGAGCTTGCAACAAGGCGGTTGCGAGCTGGCGATCGCCGGCGGTGTCAACGTCTCGATTCACCCGAATAAGTACATTTTGCTCGGCAAAGGCAAGTTCGCGTCGAGCAAAGGGCGATGCGAGAGTTTTGGCGAAGGGGGCGACGGGTACGTGCCGGGCGAAGGCGTTGGCGCGGTGCTGCTCAAGCCTTTGTCCAAAGCGATTGAAGACGGCGATCAGATCTACGGCGTGATCAAGGCGACGGCGATCAACCACGGGGGCAAAACCAACGGGTATACCGTCCCGAACCCGAATGCGCAGGCGAATGTGATCGAGCAGGCGCTGCGGCAGGCGGGGCTTGACCCGAGCATGGTCTCCTACATCGAAGCGCACGGTACCGGCACCTCGCTTGGCGATCCGATCGAGATCGCAGGCTTGACCAAGGCCTTCCAGGCCACGGCAAACGCCAAATTGCAAACCTGTGCCATCGGCTCGGCCAAGTCGAACATCGGGCACTGTGAGAGCGCGGCGGGCATCGCAGGCGTTACGAAGGTATTGCTGCAGATGAAGCATCGCCAACTCGCGCCTTCGCTGCATGCCAAGGTGCTCAACCCGAACATCGACTTTGACGCGACCCCGTTCGTCGTGCAGCAGGAGCTGGCGGAGTGGAAACGCCCGCTGGTGGAGATCGGCGGTCAGGTTCGCGAAGTGCCGCGCATCGCCGGCATCTCGTCGTTCGGGGCGGGCGGTTCCAACGCGCATGTGATCATCGAGGAGTACGTTCCGGCAGAGCCGCTGCGCACGCCTGTCGAGGTGTCGCCGCAGAATCCGGTGCTGCTCGTGCTGTCGGCCAAAAATGAACAGCGCCTGCGTCAACAGGCGGAGAACCTGCTCGCCGCACTGCAGGAGGGACGATTCGCCGACGAAGATCTCGCGGACATGGCCTATACCTTGCAGGTGGGACGTGAAGCGATGGAAGAGCGTCTCGCCGTAGTTGCAGGTTCGGTGCAGCAGCTGGTTCGCAAGCTGGAGGCGTTTATCAGCGGACAGGAAGAGATCCGTAAACTGTTCCGAGGGCAGGTCAAAGGCAACCGAGACACCTTCTCGTTCTTCGCCGCAGATGAAGAGCTGCAGGAAATTCAGCGCCGCAAGCTGTCCAAGCTGGCCGACCTGTGGGTCAAGGGCCTGGCGCTCGATTGGAGCAAGCTGTGGGGCGAGGAATTGCCGCGCCGCATCAGCCTGCCGACCTATCCGTTTGCCAAACAGCGTTGCTGGGCACCGCAGCTTGAGCGTCCGTCCGTCGTTCGAGCAGGCTTGACGACGGACGCGCTTCATCCGCTTTTGCATCGGAACACGTCCGATTTTTCCGAACAGAGATACAGCACGAGCTTGACGGGGCAGGAGTTTTTCCTCGCCGATCATGTGGTGAAGGGACAGCGCGTTCTGCCGGGCGTCGCCTATCTGGAGATGGCGCGCGCCGCCGTCGAACTGGCGGCCGGAGCTCCCGACGAGGACACGCAATTCCTTCGTCTGCAAAATGTGGTCTGGACGCACCCTGTCACAGTTGGCGAGCGGCCTGTCGAGGTACACATCGGGTTGTGCGAAGAGGAAGATGGCACGATCTCCTACGAGATCTTCAGCGGCGTTGACGCGAACATTCACAGCCAAGGGCGTGCTGTCGTGATGGGCAAGAAACAGGTGGAGCAGTTGCCTGTTGAGGAGTTGAAGGCAGCTTGCAGCACGCGTGAGATCAGCGCGTCGGAGTGCTATGAGAGCTTTACTGCGATGGGCTTGGAGTATGGTCCGGCGCAGCGTGCGCTCGATCTGTTGCAGGTCGGCGACGGGCAGATTCTGGCTCGTTTGACACTGCCGTCGAGCGTGACGGGAACCGATTCGCAATACGTCCTGCACCCGAGCCTGATGGACGCGGCCTTGCAGGCGGCGATCGGGTTCCAGCTCGGCGTGGCACCGCTGAAGCCGGCGCTTCCGTTTGCGTTGCAGGAGCTTGACATCTATGCTCCTTGCACGTCTTCGATGTGGGCGCAGGTTTGCTACAGCGAGGGGTGCAAGCCGGGGGATAGCGTGCAGAAGCTCGACATTCGCCTTTGTGACGAGCAAGGCAACGTGTGTGCGCACATGAAGGGCTTTTCCTCTCGCGTGCTGGAAAATCAGGCCGACTCGGAGGCGTTCGAAACGCTCATGCTGGCACCGCATTGGACGGAACAGGCGCACGAACAGCAAGAGGCGACGGCCTATGCGGATCATCTCGTGCTGTCCTGCGAGTTCGAAGCTGACGTGCAAGGGGCGCGCTGCCTGACGTTGCAAGTGGATGAGAGAGACATCGAGGTGCGTTTTGAAGCGTATGCGATGCAGGCGTTGGAGGAGATTCAGCGCATCTTGCAAGGCAAGCCCAAGGGCAAGGTGCTGGTGCAGATCGTCGTGCCGGCCCATGCGGAACAACTTCTGCTCGCCGGGCTGTCAGGTCTGCTGAAAACCGCCCAGATGGAAAATCCGAACTTGATCGGGCAGCTGATCGAAGTCGATGAGCTCGAAGCGGTTGAGGAGAAGCTGCTGGCAGATCGCAACAGCGGGAAGGAAGACCGCATTCGATATCAGGGAAGCTCGCGACAAGTGGCGGGCTGGCGCGAAGTTCGCGCATCCGCAGATGCCCTTTTGACACCGTGGAAAGAGGGCGGCATCTATCTCCTCACCGGCGGTGCGGGCGGTCTTGGACTGGTGTTTGCCAAGGAGATCGCCACACAGGCGCCGGGTGCAACGCTGGTGCTCACAGGTCGATCCGTGCTGGGCGAGCCTCAACGAGAGGCGCTGTCCGAACTGGAGTCTCTGGGGGCGCGCGTGGTGTACAAGCAGGTGGATGTGACCGATCGAGCGGCAGTCGAGAAGCTGTTTGCAGAGCTGCGGGCGGATCATGGTACCCTGAACGGCATCCTGCACAGCGCCGGGGTGATCCGAGACAGCTTCATCATCAAGAAAACAGCGGCGGAACTGACGCAAGTGCTGGCACCGAAGGTGCGCGGGCTTGTGAACCTTGATGTTGCCAGCCAAGACATGGCCTTGGACTTCTTTGTCTTGTTCTCTTCGCTGTCCGGCGGCCTTGGCAATCCGGGGCAGGCCGACTATGCGGCGGCTAATGCGTTCATGGATCAGTACGCGGCGCATCGCAACAGACGGGTGGCCGTCGGGGATCGCCTTGGCCGGACGCTGTCGATCAACTGGCCGCTCTGGAAAGAGGGCGGCATGCATGTCGATCCGGAAACCGAGAAGATGATGATGCAGAGCCTCGGCATGATCCCGCTGCGCACCAAGAGCGGACTTCGCGCCTTCTATGAAGGCTTGGCATCGGGTCAGGACCAAGTGCTGGTGATCGAAGGAAAAGCGGAGCGCATCAAGAAGAAACTGCCGCCGGCATCTGTCTCCGTCTCGCCGTCCTCTGTCGCTGTTGCTGTCGACGACAAGGCGGACAGCATGAACCTGCGAGAGCGCGTGCTGGGCCTGCTGACTCAGACGGTTTCCCGTCTGCTCAAGGTCGATGCAGAAGAGCTGGATGCGGATGCAGAGCTGAGCGAGTACGGTTTTGATTCAATCACGCTGACCGAGTTTGCCAACGATCTAAACGAGGCGTACAAGCTGGACCTGATGCCGACGATCTTCTTCGAGCATCCGACGCTGCATGAGTTTGCCGGTTATTTGGCCGACGAATTCCGAGATGTGTTCGCCTCGCGCTTGACGGCTCCTTCCTCCCCGGCTGCCCCCGTGCAAGCGGAAACGGCACGGGCGGAAGTCGCAGCGTCCCTGCTGCAAGAAGCGACTCCGACCCGGGCGACGAGACAAAAGCGCCGCCCGCGTACCGCTGTGGTGCAACAGGCACAATCGGCGGTGACCGAGCCGATCGCCATCGTGGGGATGAGCGGGGCTTTCCCGCAATCCCGCGACATGCTGGAGTTCTGGCACAACCTCGTGGAAGGCATCGACTGCATCTCCGAGATTCCTCCGGAACGCTGGGATTGGAGAGCCTATTTTGGCGATCCGAAGACGGAAGCCAACAAAACGAACATCAAGTGGGGTGGCTTCCTCGACGAGACCGACAAGTTCGATTCGCTCTTCTTCGGCATCTCGCCGCTTGAAGCCAAGCTGATGGACCCTCAGCAGCGCCTTTTGATGACTTATGTCTGGAAGGCGATCGAGGATGCGGGCTATTCGGCACAGAGCCTGTCGGGCAGCAAGACGGGGATTTTCGTCGGAACGGGAAGCAGCGGGTACAGCGGACTGATCACGCAGGCGAACTTCCCGATTGAAGGGTACTCGTCCACGGGCGTCGTGCCGTCGGTCGGACCGAACCGCATGAGCTATGCCCTGAACCTTCACGGCCCGAGCGAGCCGGTGGAGACCGCTTGTTCAAGTTCGCTGGTCGCCATCCACCGCGCCGTCAGCGCGATGCAGAACGGCGACTGCGACATGGCGGTCGTCGGCGGTGTGAACACGATCGTAACCCCGGAGGCGCACATCAGCTTCAACAAGGCCGGCATGCTATCTGAAGACGGACGCTGCAAGACGTTCTCGGACGCGGCGAACGGCTATGTGCGCGGCGAAGGGGTCGGCATGCTCGTTTTGAAAAAGCTGTCGGTTGCCGAGCGCGACGGAGATCATATCTACGGCTTGATTCGCTCGACGGCGGTCAACCACGGGGGACGCGCGAACTCGCTGACGGCTCCCAACCCGAAGGCCCAAGCGGACCTGTTGATCAACGCGTACGACAAAGCCGGCATCGACCCGCGGACCGTCACCTACATCGAGGCGCACGGAACGGGCACCGAATTGGGCGACCCGATTGAGATCAACGGATTGAAGAGCGCGTTCCAAGAGTTGTACAGAAGAACAGGGACGCAAGAGGTCGAGAGCGTTCACTGCGGGCTGGGTTCGGTGAAAACGAACATCGGCCACCTTGAACTCGCGGCCGGCATCGCAGGCGTGATCAAAGTGCTGCTGCAGCTCCGTCAACGGACGCTGGCACCTACGCTGCATTGCGAAACGGTCAATCCCTACATCCAACTGGAGGGCAGCCCGTTCTATCTCGTGCGGGAGGCGAAGCGATGGGAGGCTCTGCAAGACGCAGCCGGCCAAGACCTGCCGCGCCGTGCGGGCGTCAGTTCCTTCGGGTTCGGCGGCGTCAACGCGCATGTCGTGATCGAGGAGTATCTGCCGAAGGAGCAGCCGAGATCGAAGACGGAGACCTCCGCCGAGAACCCGGTCGTCATCGCGCTGTCAGCCAAGAATGAACAGCGCCTGCAGGAGCAGGTGCGGCAACTGTGCAACGCCCTCGTCGCGCAGGAGTTTGCCGACGAAGACCTCGCATCCATCGCCTACACGCTGCAAGTTGGGCGCGATGCGATGGAAGAGCGCCTGGCGCTGGTCGTCACGTCGGTTGAAGAGATGGAGCGCAGATTGCAGGCGTTCTTGCAAGGGCAGACCGGGCTGAACGGTGTCTGGCGAGGACAGGTCAAGCGCGGCAAGGCGAGCTCGGCCGAAGCGGCCGCTCATCCGGAATCGCGAGGGGCGGAGCAGATCGCCGAACTCTGGGTGAAGGGCCAGTTTTCTGACTGGAACCGACTTTACGGCGAGAACCGACCGCGCCGTCTCAGCCTGCCGACCTATCCATTCGCGAAGGAGCGCCACTGGATTTCGCAAGCGCAGGATGCCTATGAAGCGCTGCTGTTTGAACCGATCTGGACCGAGCAGGCGGTGGTCCCGCAATCTTCACCACCGTCTCTCGCGCAGCATCTTGTGCTGCTCTGCGAGGTCGAGGCGAAGCTCGATTCGTTGCAGTATCGCATCCTGCAAGCCGGCTCCGCTGCGCTTGCAGGACGTTTCCAAGCGTATGCGGCACAGGTGTTCACGGAGATTCAGACCCTTCTGCAGAACAAGCCGAAGGGCAAGGTGCTGATGCAGATCTCCGTGCCGTCACAGGCGGATTCGCAGCTGTTCACCGCGCTGTCCGGACTGTTGCGAACGGCGCAGTTGGAGAACCCGAACTTCATCGGGCAAGTGATCGAAGTGGAGTCGGGCGCAGGGCTTGAAGCGAGACTGCAAGAGAACCTGCACGCCCTGCAAGACGACCATGTCCGCTATCAAAACGGCAAACGTCTTGTTGCCGGGTGGCGCGAAGTGGAGATCGACCAAGAGCGCGCCCCGGTTCCGTGGCGTTCACGAGGCATCTACCTGCTTACGGGCGGCGCCGGCGGGGTCGGGATGATCGTCGCCGAGGAGATCGCACGGCAGGCCGCCAACCCGACCCTGATTCTCGCGGGCCGATCCCCGCTGTCGGACGCTGGTCAGGCCCGTATGCGGAAACTGCGGGGCATGGGCGCATGCGTGGAATATCGACAAGTCGACGTGAGCTCTGCTCCTGAGGTGACACGCCTGATCGAAGGCATCTGTGAAAAATACGGCACCCTGCACGGCATCTTGCATGGTGCGGGCGTTAACCGGGATCAGTTCATTTTCAAGAAAACACAAGAGGAGCTGGCCGAGGTGCTGGCTCCCAAGGTTGCAGGTCTGTTGCATCTGGATGCGGCCAGCAAAGGCCTGAACCTCGACTTCTTCGTGCTCTTCTCCTCCGTCGCAGCCGTCTTCGGCAATCTCGGACAGGCCGACTACGCGACGGCGAACGCATTCCTGGATGCCTTTGCGAACTCTCGCGGCGGACGCATCTTGTCCATCAACTGGCCGCTCTGGCAAGAGGGCGGAATGCGCGTTGACGAAGAGACCGAAAAGCTGCTGCTGCAACGCATGGGGATGATCCCTCTGCGAACCCAAACCGGGTTGCAGGCCTTGTATCGCGGTCTGGCAACCGGCAAAGATCAGGTGATGGTGTTGGAAGGCAAACGTGCACAAATCAAGCAGACCCTGCACTCAGAACCGGTTCACGCAACGTCCGCTTCCTCGACGGCGATCTTGCCGCCGCTGGAAGCAGCCCTGCTGCACATGGTTTCCGAGTTGCTCAACGTGAAGGGGAACGAGATCGATCCGGATGCCCAACTGACGGAATACGGCTTCGATCCGTACCTGCTCAGCGAACTGGCGCAGAAGATCAACCGTCAATACGGGCTAGAACTCACGCCGGCTTCGCTCTATGAGACCACGCTTCGTCAAGTGGCAGAACGCATCGAGGCACCCGCAGCCAAAGCCGAAGCCGCAGAGGTCGTCACGCCTGCCAAGGAGCAAGACGCCGCACTGCGCGCCAAGACCTTGCATGCGCTAAAAGTTCTCTTCAGCGAGACCACCGACATCCGCGCGAACCAGCTGGATGCCGAAGAGCCGCTGGAGAGCTACGGGATCGATTCGCTGATGATCTTCAAGCTCAACCAGAAGCTCGCCGTGATCTTTGGCGATCTGTCCAAGACGCTCTTCTTTGAATACCGCACGCTGGGCGCGCTGGCCGACTATTTCGTCGAGGAAGAACGGACGGCCTGCCAGCGGTGGACGGGGTATGAAGCACCCGTTGCAGCGGATGCATCTGTTGCACAGCCGCCGGCAAGACCGGTCGAACGGATCGCGCCTGTAGCGCCATTGCCGACGAAACTGAACGAACGCGAACCGATTGCGATCATCGGGATCTCCGGCTGCTATCCCAAGTCGCCTTCGCTACAGCACTATTGGGAGAATCTAAAAGCGGGCCGAGACTGCGTCTCCGAGGTTCCGAAAGAACGCTGGTCGCTGGATGATTTTTACCATCCGAATCAAGACGAAGCGGTGAGACAAGGGAAAAGCTACAGCAAATGGGGCGGTTTTGTAGACGGATTCGCAGACTTCGATCCGCAGTTCTTCAACCTGTCTCCCCGAGAGACGATCAACATCGACCCGCAGGAGCGTCTCTTCTTGGAAGAGAGCTGGAAGGCGCTGGAGGATGCCGGATATACCAAGGAGCGCATCGCGGACCAGCACGAAGGCCGCGTCGGGGTGTTTGTCGGCGTGACCAAAACCGGCTTTGAGCTGTATGGGCCGGATCTGTGGAAGCAAGGGGAGAAGATCTTCCCGCGCACGTCTTTTGCTTCCGTTGCGAACCGCGTGTCGTATTTCCTCAACCTCAACGGGCCGAGCATGCCGGTGGATACGATGTGCTCCTCTTCGCTGAGCGCGATTCATGAGGCTTGCGAGCACTTGTATCGCGGGGACTGCGAGATGGCGATCGCGGGCGGGGTGAACCTGTACCTGCATCCTTCCACCTACGTGTTCCTCAGTGCGCAGCGCATGCTCTCGACGGACGGGCAATGCAAGAGCTTCGGGCTGAACGGCAACGGATTCGTGCCGGGCGAAGGTGTGGGCGCAGTATTGCTCAAGCCGTTGTCGCAAGCGCTCGCGGACGGCGACCAGATTCATGCGCTGATCCGAGCCTCCCGCGTGAACCACGGCGGCAAGACCAACGGGTACACCGTGCCCAACCCGACTGCGCAAGGCGACCTGATCTTCGAGACCTTGGAGCGGGCCGGACTCAACGCGCGCCAAGTCAGCTACATCGAAGCGCACGGCACGGGCACAGAGCTCGGCGATCCGATCGAGATCACCGGGCTGACACAAGCTTTCCGACGCCATACGAAGGACACCGGATTCTGCGCGATCGGCTCGGTGAAGTCGAACATCGGACATCTGGAAGCGGCAGCCGGCATCGCGGGACTTGCGAAGATCGTCATGCAGATGAAGCATGGCCAACTTGCGCCGAGCCTGCATGCGCAAGAGTTGAACCCGAACATTCAGTTTGGGAAAACGCCGTTTGTGGTGCAGCAGGATCTGACCGACTGGAAGCGTCCGGTGGTAGAGATCGACGGCAAAGAACAGGAAGGTCCGCGCATCGCAGGTCTGTCCTCGTTTGGTGCAGGGGGTGCCAATGCGCACATCCTCATCGAAGAGTACAGACCTGAGCAAGCGTCTGGGACGCAGGCGCGGGTCACGCCGCAGCACCCGGCTGTGATCGTGCTGTCGGCTCGCCAGGAAGAGCAGCTTCGCCAACAGGCTCTGCAGCTGCTGGCAGCCGTCGAGGACGGGCGAATTACGGAGGCCAATCTGTCCGATGCGGCCTACACGCTGCAGGTGGGACGCGAGCCGATGGAAGAGCGGCTGGCGCTGGTCGTTGGCTCTCTGCAAGAGATGACTGACAAGCTGAAGCGCTATGCAGCTGGCGAGACGGGCGTAGAAGACCTGTATCGCGGGCAATTCAGACGCAACAATGAGGATCTGATGCTGTTTGCCGCCGATGAAGACATGGCGCTGACGATTGAAGCGTGGATTGCAAAGCGCAAGTTCGGCAAACTCCTTTCCTTGTGGGTCAAGGGATTGACCTTAGATTGGAAAAAGTTGCACGGTGCACACCAGCCCCGCCTGATCAGTCTCCCGTCGTACCCGTTCACCAAACAACGCATCTGGCTCCCGTCGATCCGTGTAGCATCGGCAGCACCGGCAGCACCAGTCGCACCGGAGGGCGAACTCAAGCCGATCGGACCGGCCAAAGCGTCGTCGAACCGTTCCGTCCGAACGAACGGGATAGCGCTGCAGCCGCTGTCGGCTGTCCGCGAGCCGTCCTCGGAACGGTCAGCACCCCGTCGACCGATCCAACTGTCACCTGTAGGTCAAGCGACGACGGCACCAGCCCCTGTGGAGATCAAAGTGGCGGTGCCTGCACCGTCTGTTCCGGCATCCATCCCGGCGGAGTCTTTGCAAAAAGAGCTGCAAGCGACCCTGGCCGAAGCGTTGTTCTTGCAGCCGAGCGACGTCGACGTGAACAAGGCATTCGTGGACATGGGGCTGGACTCCATCGTCGGTGTGGAATGGGTTCGCGTGATCAATCAACAGTGCGGCACAGACATCCCGGCGACCAAAGTCTATGACTACCCGACCATCCGCGAGTTTGCCGGCTACATCGCAAACGTGTTGAGCAAAAACGCACCAAGAGGGGCAACGGCACCTGTACCAGCACCGACACCAGCGCCGACGCCCGCACCAACACCCGCACCGCAAATCGAAGCTCCCAAGGCGGCTCCTTCCGTCTCGGCGGCCAACCTGCACGAAGAATTGCGCGCAAGTCTCGCAGACGCGTTGTTCCTGCAAGCGGCCGACATCGACCTCGACAAAAAGTTCGTCGACATGGGGCTGGATTCCATCGTCGGAGTGGAATGGATTCGCGTGATCAACCAGCAGTACGGCACGGACATCCCGGCGACCAAAGTCTATGACTACCCGACCGTCCGCGAATTGGCCACCTATCTGTCAAAATCCCTGAAGGTGCAGCCGAGCGAACCAAGCCATCCAGAGATCAAAACGACGAGCCCGATCCCTAGTGCCCCGTCCGCAGAGGCGTTGCAAGAAGAACTGCGCACCAGTCTCGCAGACGCGCTGTTCCTGCAGCCAAGCGACATCGACCTCGACAGGAAGTTCGTCGACATGGGCCTGGACTCCATCGTCGGAGTGGAATGGATTCGCGTAATCAATCAGCAACATGGCACCGACATCCCGGCGACCAAAGTCTACGACTACCCGACCCTTCGCGAATTCGCCGCCTACTTGAGCAAGCGGCTGCACAAGCACCCGATCACGGAACAGCCGGCAACGGAGCTCTCCGTAGACGATCTGCTCTTGCAGGTGTATGAAGGGAATCTCGACAGCGAACAAGCCGATCAATTGCTTCGGCAGTTCAAAATCAAGGAGGAAGTAAAATGACCAAACAAGAGATCTTTGAAGTCATCGTCCGCAATACCCGTGAAGTGCTCCCGGAGCTAGAAGGTCACACCTTCCAGCCGACGGACCAACTGGCCAATCTTGGCGCGAATTCGGTGGATCGCGCGGAAATCGTCATGATAACCATCGAAGAGCTGGAGCTGAAGATCCCGCGCGTCGAGCTGTCCACGGCGAAAAACATCGGTGAACTGGTCGAGGTCCTCTATGGCAAGCTCCAGACCGCCTGAGTTGCTCATCACGGGCCTTGGCGTCACCTCGGCCATCGGGCAGGGCAAGTCGGATTTTACCTCCGCTCTGCTGGCAGGCCGCCATGCGTTCGGCGTGATGCAACGTCAGGGCAGACAAAAAAGAACCTCCTTCCTCGGAGCGGAGGTTCCTTCTTTGTCTCTTCCGGAGCGTAATACCAAACGGCTGTTGCGCACGCTCTCTTTTTCCGGGCAAGTGGCGCTGGCCACCTTGCAAGAGGCGTGGGACGAAGCGCAGCTCAGTATGGTCGACCCGTCCCGCATCGGCCTTGTGGTAGGCGGCTCCAACCTGCAGCAGCGCGAACTGCTGCAAACGCATGAATCCTACGGGGACCAGCTCGACTTTCTGCGTCCGACCTACGGACTCTCTTTTCTGGACAGCGACCTGAGCGGCCTGTGTACCGAACAGTTCGGCATACGCGGGTTCGGCTACACGATTGGCGGGGCTTCGGCCAGCGGACAGTTGGCGGTCTTGCAGGCCGCTGAAGCGGTTCGTTCGGGACAAGTTGATGTCTGCCTCGCGATGGGAGGCTTGATGGATCTGTCCTACATGGAGCTTCAGGGATTACGAGCACTCGGCGCGATGGGAAGCGACCGCTATGCGGACGACCCAGCTCGGGCATGCCGTCCGTTTGACAAGGGACGCGACGGGTTCATTTACGGGGAAGGATGCGGCGTCATCGTGATCGAACGGGCCGAACATGCGATCCAACGGCAGGTACGACCCTACGCGAGCGTGGTCGGCTGGGGCTTGGCGATGGATGCCAACCGCAACCCGAACCCATCGTGCGAGGGGGAGGTTCGAGTGATTCGACAAGCGCTGGAACGAGCGGGCCTGTCACCCGAGGAGATCGACTACATCAACCCGCATGGAACGGGATCGGGGATCGGCGATGAGACCGAATTGCAGGCTCTGCGCGAATGCGGGCTGCTTGCGGCGCGCATCAACGCCACCAAGTCGATTACGGGCCACGGGCTTACGGCGGCCGGCGCTGTGGAGATCGTCGCCACGCTGCTGCAGATGAGAGCGTCTCAGCTGCATCCGACCCGCAACTTGGAGGACCCGATGGACGTCGAGTTCAACTGGGTACGTGGAGAAGCGGAGCCGCACGACATGCACAGAGCCCTGAGCCTGAGCATGGGATTTGGCGGCGTTAACACCGCCATCTGTTTACAACGAGTATGAGGAGGACGACTATGGTTGCCGTCGGAATCGAAGCGATGAATGTGTTCGGGGGGACCGCGTATCTCGATGTCATGGATCTAGCCAGACATCGAAACCTGGACAACCCCAGATTTGAAAATTTGCTGATGAAGCAAAAGGCGGTCGCCTTGCCGTTTGAAGACCCGGTGACATTTGCCGTCAACGCGGCCAAGCCGGTGGTCGATGCGCTGTCCGAGGAAGAAAAAAACCGCATCGAACTGCTGATCACCTGCACGGAATCCGGGATCGACTTCGGCAAGTCGCTCAGCACCTACGTGCATCATCATCTGGGATTGAGCCGTACCTGCCGCCTGTTCGAGATCAAGCAAGCCTGCTATTCGGGCACAGCCGGATTCCAGATGGCGATCAACTTCATCCTCTCCCAAGTCTCGCCCGGAGCCAAAGCGCTCGTCGTCGCCACGGACATCTCCCGGTTCCTGGCCGTCGAAGGCGGAGATGCGCTCAGCGAAGACTGGTCGTTCGCCGAACCGAGCGGCGGCGCAGGCGCGGTGGCGCTTCTGGTCAGCGACAAGCCGCACGTGTTCCAAGTCGATGTCGGAGCCAACGGATATTACGGCTACGAGGTGATGGACACCTGCCGCCCGGTGGCCGACAGCGAAGCGGGCGACGCGGACCTCTCCCTGCTCTCGTATCTGGATTGCTGCGAGAATGCGTTCCTGGAATACCAGCGCCGCGTCGCCGATGTCGAGTACCGCGACACGTTCCAGTACCTGTCCTTCCACACTCCGTTTGGCGGCATGGTCAAAGGCGCGCACCGCACGATGATGCGCAAGATCGCCAAGGTCAAAGGCCCGGAGATCGAAACCGATTTCCAACAGCGCGTGGCGCCGGGTCTGACCTACTGCCAGCGCGTGGGCAACATCATGGGGGCCACCGTTCTGCTCTCCTTGGCGAGCACGATCGACAACGGGCAGTTTGAAGGGAACAAGCGCATCGGGATCTTCTCCTATGGCTCGGGCTGCTGCTCCGAATTTTACAGCGGCGTCGTCACCCCTCGCAGTCAAGAAGTCCTGCGCGGCTTCAAGCTTCAAGAGCAACTGAACAACCGCTACCGACTGTCTATGGACGAATATGAAAAGATTCTCCACAGCAGCAGCGCCGTCAAATTCGGCACCCGCAATGTCAAGCTGGACTTGAACCTGATCCCGGGCGCTCTCGCTTCCGGGCAAGCCGGACAGCGCCTGTATCTGGAAGAGATCTCAGAATTCCATCGAGAATACCGGTGGTGCTGATGAACACGGCCGCCTACGAGACGATCCGGGTGCGGATGCAAGGCCCGGTGTGCTTTTTGCAGTTCAACCGTCCCGAGGCGAAGAACACGATCAACGAGCGCTTGGTGTACGAGTGTCGCCAGGTGATCGATCACTGCCGGGAACAGGCTTCGATCCTCGTGCTGGAGGGGTTGCCGGACGTGTTCTGCTTCGGGGCCGATTTTCAAGAGCTGCATGAGAAAAAGGCGAGCGGGCAGAGCCTCGACCCGTCACCGGAGCCGCTGTACGACCTGTGGCTCGATCTGGCGACTGGCCCGTTTATCACCATCTCGCACGTTCGCGGCAAGGTCAACGCAGGCGGCGTCGGGTTTGTCGCCGCCTGCGATATCGTGCTGGCGGATGAAACGGCGGAGTTCTCCTTGTCCGAATTGCTCTTCGGACTTCTGCCGGCATGCGTATTGCCGTTTTTGATCCGGCGGATCGGTTTTCAGAAGGCGAACTATCTGACGCTGATGACGCAGCCGGTCAACGTCCGACAAGCCGGGGAGTGGGGGCTTGTCGATGCCTGCGATGCAGAGAGCGAGACATTGCTTCGCAAGCATCTCATGCGGCTGCGCTATGTGCCCAAGCGCGGCATCGAGCGATACAAGCGCTTGATGAACAGCTTGCAGGACGGTCTGCACCGCGCCAAGCCGTTGGCGCTCGAAGCGAACCGGGAAGTGTTTGCAGATCCGCGCAACCAAGAGCTGATTTTCCGTTATATCGAAACAGGTCAATTCCCGTGGGAGAGCTGATCCACGGAGAGTGGAGGAGAACATGACGAATCCAGTGGTGGAGTGCAGAGAGATCGAGACGGGGATCGTGCAAGTGACCTTGCAGGATCGGGAACAAAAGAACACCTTTACCGAAGGGCTGGTGCGCGGCCTGATCGAAGCGTTCGAGGAGATCGCCGCGAATGAACGCTGCAAGGTGGTCATCCTCACCGGCTATGGCAATTATTTTTGCTCCGGCGGCACGATGGAAGGGCTGCTGGCGATTCATGAAGGAAGAGGCCGGTTCACCGATGCGAACGTCTTCGCGCTCGCCTTGGAGTGCAAGGTTCCGGTGATCGCCGCGATGCAAGGGCACGCGATCGGCGGCGGGTTTGTCGTCGGGCTGTTTGCCGACTTTGTAATCTTGAGCCGTGAGAGCGTGTATACGACCAGTTTTATGCGATTTGGATTCACACCCGGTATGGGGGCTACCTACATCGTGCCCAAGAAGTTGGGCTTCTCCCTCGGAGAAGAGATGCTGATGAGCGCCAACAATTACAGAGGCGCCGATTTGGAAAAAAGGGGCGTGCCGTTCCCCGTCGTTCCGCGTGAAGACGTGATGAACCGGGCGCTGCAGCTGGCGCGCCAACTGGCAGAAAAACCGAGAGTGTCGCTGATCACCTTGAAGGACCATCTGGTCCGACCGATCCGGGAGGAACTGCCTCGCGTGATCGAGCAAGAGATGGCCATGCATGAAAAGACATTCCATAAACCGGAAGTGAAAGACAGAATCATCTCCCTGTTCGGAAATTAACAAGCACTCGCCGTGCTTGCGACCATACATTTTGCCGTAAAAGAGGGGTTCAGATGAAGATACAAGAGATCTTACGTGCGCTTGAAGTCAAAGAGATCAGCCCTGAAGAGGCCAAACAGGCCCTTGCAGGGGCTCGATCCCACGAGTTGCAAATGTCCGCCCCCCTTGCGAATGCTGTGCGCGAACTGTCCGTTGATCCGGCGGTTCGCCTGCAGCCGGAATCGCTAGGCCGTCCGCTGTTCCAAACGAGATACCGCACCATTTGGAGTTACTTTGCCGGCTCGATGTATCGAGGGATCGCATCTAAGGAGATGGTGGTGCGCATGGGGCAGGCTGGTCTGCTGGCCTTTTTTGGCAGCGCCGGTTTTCAGGTGCATGAACTGGAGCCCGTCCTGCAACGCATTCAGGCGCGGCTGGGTTCGGACAAGCCGTATGGCATGTGCCTGATCGCCAACCTGAACGACCCGGACGAAGAGCGGCGCACAGCTGAACTGTATGTCGAGTACGGCGTGAAGGCGATCGAAGTGTCCGCCTTCTCCGCTCCGACGCTCCCGCTGGTCTATCTGCGCCTCAAGGGCCTGTCCCGTCAAAACGGCCGGCTGATCTTCCCGCGCCGTCTGATCGCCAAATGTTCGCATCTGGACACGGCGCGCGTGTTTCTCTCGCCGCCGCCGGAGCCGCTCGTCCAGCAGCTGCTGCGCTACGGCCTGATCAGCGAGGAAGAAGCCGCCCTGTCGCAAACGATTCCGCTGGTCGACGACCTCGCGATCGAAGCGGACTCGGGCGGTCACACGAACCAAGGCGTATCGTTCTCCCTCCTGCCCTCCATCCGCGCGCTCAAAGACCAGCTCCAGCGGCAGTACCGCTACCAAGAGGAGATTCTCATCGGCTGCGGCGGAGGGATCGGCACGCCGGAAGCGGTCGCGTCGGCCTTCATGCTCGGGGCTGATTTTATTTTCACAGGATCGATCAATCAATGCACGGTGGAGAGCGGGGCCCCTCCGGTCGTCAAGGACCTGCTGCAGTCCGTTTCGATCCACGACATGGCGATCACGGTTGCAGGCGATATGTTTGAGATCGGCGCGAAGGTGCAGGTGGTGAAAAAACACACCCAGTTCGCCGCCCGCGCCAACAAGCTGCACCAGCTGTTCCACCAATACAACTCGATCGACGAGATTCCGCTGTCGATCCGGCATGAGATCGAAACGAAATATTTTAAGAAGACTTTTGAGGAAGTCTGGGATCTCGTCTGCGCCTACAAGCGCGCCAAACATCCGGAGCAGCTCGAAGAGGCGGCCGAGAACCCGCGTTTCAAGATGGGGCTGATCTTCAAGTGGTATTTTGCCCATTCCGCACAGGCGACCCTGCGAGGGGATGAGCAGGAGCGGGATAATTTTCAGATCTTCTGCGGCCCGGCGATGGGGGCGTTCAACAGGTGGGTACAAGGCACGCCGTATGAGTCTTGGCAGCAGCGCCATGTGAACACGGTGGCAGAACTGCTGATGCGCAAGGCGTGTGAACATCTGGAATCCCGTCAGTCCACGTCCGTTTCGGCAGCCGGCGCAGAAGCGGTGCCGAGTTTTGAAGGGGCGGCGATCGCGATCATCGGGCTGAGCGGTCAATTCCCGAAGTCCAAGAATGTAGACGAGTTCTGGAACAACCTCGCACAAGGCCGCGACTGCATCTCCGAGATTCCGGCGACGCGCTGGTCGCTCGACGAGCACTACTCGCCGGACCCGAGCGTACCGGGCAAAACCTACTCCAAGTGGATGGGCGTGCTGGAGGATGCGGACAAGTTCGACCCGCCTTTCTTCAACATCTCGCCTGCCGAAGCGGAGTTGATGGACCCGCAGCAGCGGCTATTTTTGGAGAGCGCATGGCAGGCCATCGAAGATGCCGGCATCGCGCCGTCCTCTCTGTCCGGCAGCCGAACCGGCGTGTTCGTCGGCTGCGGCACGAACGACTATGGGCAGGCGCTGAACCATCAAGGCTTGAACGCACAAGGCCTGATGGGGGCGTCTTCCTCGATCCTCAGCGCTCGCATCTCGTATCTGCTCAACCTCAAAGGCCCTTGCCTTGCGATCGACACCGCCTGCTCCTCCTCGCTGGTGGCGATGGCCGAAGCCTGCAACAGCCTGCTGCTCGGAACGAGCGACTTGGCATTGAGCGGCGGGGTGTACGCGACGGCCGGGCCTACCTTGCACATCATGACGAGCAAGGCGGGCATGTTGTCGCCCGACGGACGCTGCTATTCGTTTGATACGCGCGCCAACGGCTTTGTGCCGGGGGAGGGCGTGGGCGTCTTGGTGCTCAAGCGCCTTGAAGATGCTGTGCGGGACGAAGACCCGATCTATGGCGTGATTCGCGGCTGGGGTGTCAACCAGGACGGCAAGACGAACGGGATCACCGCGCCGAGCGTCAATTCGCAGATCCAACTGGAGCAGGACGTGTATGAACGATTTGGCATCGACCCGGAGACGATCTCCCTGATCGAAGCGCATGGGACGGGCACGAAGCTTGGCGACCCGATTGAAGTCGAGGCGCTGACCGAGTCCTTCCGGCACTTCACGGAGAAAACCGGCTATTGCGCTCTCGGTTCGGTGAAAAGCAACATCGGACACCTGCTGACGGCAGCCGGAGTGGCCGGGGTGATCAAGGTGCTGCTGGCCATGAAGCATCGACAGGTGCCGCCGACGGTGCATTTTAACCAATTGAACGAGCACATTCGGCTCGCGAAGAGTCCTTTTTACATCAATACCGACCTGATTCCATGGGAGGCGCCAGCCGGGATGCCGCGCCGTGCCGGGGTGAGCTCTTTCGGATTCAGCGGGACGAACGCGCATGTCGTCATCGAAGAGCATTTGGAAAAAGAGAGTCTGGCTTCGGCAGCGGGAGAAGCGGATGCGCCGTTGCTCTTTGTGTTGTCTGCCATGACCGAGGAACAGCTGCGGACGTATGCAGCCTCGATGGCGGGCTTCCTCGAACGGGAGAGCGACCTGAGCCTTGCGAGCATCGTGTACACCCTGCAGACGGGACGCGATGCAAAAGAGGTGCGGCTGGCGTTTGTGGCCCGTTCGAGAGACGAAGCGCGTCAGAATTTTGAAACCTATGCAGAGGGGCGGACACTCCCCGGTCTCTTGACGTCGCGGTCGGGAACGGGGCAGGAGGAGGCGCAGGGCATTGCAAACAAGCCGCTGCAAGAGATCGCCGAACTCTGGGTGAAGGGCGTCCGACTCGACTGGTCGGAACTCTATGCCGATTCGAGACCGCGCCGTGCTCATCTGCCGACCTATCCGTTTGCCAGAGAGAGCTTCTGGGTGCCGGAGCCGGAGATGGAGGAAGGGGAGGCTTCGACGCTGACAGCCGCCCTGCATCCGCTGCTGCACAGCAATACCTCCAAACTGACGGAGCAACGCTTCTCCTCGACGTTTACCGGGCGAGAATTTTTCCTGTCCGATCATCAGGTGCAAGGGCGGAAGGTGCTGCCGGGTGTCGCCTATCTGGAAATGGCGCGCGCCGCGCTGAAGCAGGCCGCCGACATGCCGTCGATCTCTTTGAAAAATGTGGTCTGGGCGCGTCCGATCATCGCAGAAGAAGACGCGGTGTCGGTGCAGATCGGGCTGTTCCCGGAAGAGAACGGCGAGATCGGATTTGAAGTGTACAGCGGCTTGGACGGCGAGATCGTACATAGCCAAGGGCGCGCGGTACCGGCTCTGTCGGACGTCGAGGCTCCCGTGCTCGACCTTGCTTCTCTGCAAGCGCAGTGCGGGCAGCGCGAACGAGGCGCGGCGGAATGCTATGACTTGTACCGCCGAGCGGGCCTTGAGTACGGGCCGGCTTTCCAAGGGATGGAGCACCTCTATGTCGGGCAGGAGATGATCTTGGCCCGCTTGTCGCTGCCAGCCGCCGTCGCGAGCACCGCGCGTCAGTTCATCCTGCACCCGAGCCTGCTGGACTCGGCTCTGCAGACGGCCATCGGCTTCCTGACTGACGAAACGACGCTCCAGCCGGCTCTGCCGTTCGCGCTGGAGGAGCTGGAGATCTTCGGGCCTTGCACCACTTCGATGTGGGCCTTCGTGCGCCGCAGTGAAGGTAACAAGCCAGGGGACAAGGTACACAAGCTCGATCTCGACCTGTGCGACGAGAGCGGAAGCGTCCGCGTGCGGATGAAGGGCTATTCCTCCCGCATACTCGACCGCGAGCAAGGAGCCGAGGCGGGGACGCTGATGCTCAGACCGGACTGGACAGAGCGTCCGGTCAATCTGCAGGCTGTGCAGACGGTGTATGCGGACCATCTGGTGATGCTCTGCGAAGTGGACGCTGAGATCGAACAGAGCGGGATGCGGAGCCTGATCTTGCAGACAGAGGAAAAAGGGCTTGCCCAACGCTTCGAGGCCTATGCAGCACATGCGTTTGAGGCGATCAAGTCGATTTTGCAAGAAAGACGCAAAGGGAAGGCGCTCGTGCAGATCGTCGTTCCGGCGCAAGGGGACGGGCAGGTCTTCACCGGCCTCTCTGCACTGCTGAAGACCGCTCAGCTGGAGAATCCGAACCTTGTCGGGCAGCTGATCGAAGTTGACGATGCGAGCAGCCTTGCGGAGACCTTGCGAGAAAATGCTCGCTGTGCAGGCGACGCACACGTCCGTTACCAAGGCGGCAAACGCTGGGGAACAGGATGGAGCGAAGTCGAGCCGGGCGAAGAGGTGTTGCGCATTCCATGGAAGGACCAAGGCGTCTACCTGCTCACAGGGGGCGCAGGGGGCCTAGGCCGCATTTTTGCTGGCGAAATCGCACGGCAAGTGAAAGGGGCGACGCTCGTCCTGACGGGACGGGGGCCGCTGAGCGCTGAGAAACAGGCAGAACTTCAGTCCTTGGACGCAAATGTTGTGTACAGGCAAGTGGACGTGACCGATTTCGCGGGGGTCATGCAGCTGATCGAGAGCATTCAAGCTGAGCATGGCGCTCTGCACGGCATCCTGCACAGCGCAGGCGTGATTCGCGACAACTTGATCCTCAAAAAGACGACAGCGGAGTTGCAGGACGTGCTGGCTCCCAAGGTGGCCGGTGCCGTGCATCTCGATGAGGCGACGCAACATCTGCCGCTCGACTTCTTCGTGACGTTCTCCTCGGTGGCCGGAGCCATCGGCAACCCGGGACAAGCGGACTATGCGACGGCCAATGCCTTCCTCGATGCTTTTGCGGGGTATCGAAACGAGTGGGTCGCAAATGGCAAACGCTCCGGCCGGACGCTGTCGATCAACTGGCCGCTCTGGCAAGAAGGCGGGATGCAGGTGGAGCAGGAGACGGAGCAGACGTTGCGAGAGACCCTCGGCATGATCCCGATGCAGACGGCAACCGGGATTCGCGCCTTGTATCAGGGCATGGCTTCCGAGCAAGACCAGATTCTTGTCGTCGAAGGCGATCTGGATCGCATCCGCGCCGTTTTTGCAAAAACAGCACCGACAGCCGCAGCTGGGTCAGTGTCTGGGCTGGAAGAAGGGCCGACTCTCATTTCGAGCGATTTTGAAGAGAGAGCGATCGAGTATTTCAAGACGCTGCTCTCTTCCGTCCTGAAGATGCCAGCCAGCCGGATTGAAGCCAATGCGCCTTTTGAAAAATACGGCATCGATTCGATTCTGGTCATGCAGCTGACCAACCAACTGGAAAAGACGTTTGGCTCCTTGCCGAAAACGCTGTTCTTTGAATATCAAAACCTCCGCGAGCTGACCGGATACTTCCTGGACGCCCATCGTGTTCTCTTGCGGCAGCTCTTGGGCATCGGGGAGCAGGAGCGGGTTTCGGAATCCGCTTCGGTGGCGGCCGCGTCCACTCCTGAGCCGTCGGTTGTCAGCAGCCGCAGACGTTCGAGGCTGGCCGCGAGTTCGACGGCTGTGCATGCAGCGCCGGTCGCGCAACCTGCGAAGGCGGCCAAGGGAGAACAGGAGATCGCGATCATCGGCGTCTCCGGCCGCTATCCGGGGGCGCGCAACCTTCAGGAGTTTTGGCAAAATCTGCGGGATGGCAAGGACTGCATCACGGAGATTCCAAAAGACCGATGGGATCACAGCCTCTATTTTGACCCGGACAAAAGCAAGCCGGGCAAGACGAACAGCAAATGGGGCGGATTTATTGACGGCGTGGATCAATTCGATCCGAAGTTCTTCAACATCTCCCCGCGCGAGGCGGAGATCATGGACCCGCAGGAGCGACTGTTCCTGCAGACCGTCTACGAGGCGCTGGAAGATGCGGGGTATACGCGCGAGATGCTCGCCAAACATCGCGGGCTGGGGCTTGACGGCTACGTTGGGGTCTATGTCGGCGTGATGTACGAAGAGTATCAGCTGTACGGCGCAGAGGAGACGATCCTCGGCCGACCGCTTGCCCTGTCTGGCAACCCCTCGTCGATTGCCAACCGGGTATCGTACTTCTTCAACCTGCACGGGCCGAGCCTTGCCGTCGATACGATGTGCTCGTCTTCGCTGACGTCGATTCATCTGGCCTGCCAGAGCTTGCAGCAAGGCGGCTGTGAACTGGCGATCGCCGGCGGTGTCAACGTCTCGATTCACCCGAACAAGTACCTGCTGCTCGGCCAAGGCAAGTTCGCGTCGAGCAAGGGCAGATGCGAGAGTTTTGGCGAAGGGGGCGACGGCTACGTGCCGGGCGAAGGCGTGGGCGCTGTGCTGCTCAAGCCTCTGTCCAAGGCGATTGAAGACGGAGATCAGATCCACGGCGTAATCAAGGCCACCGCGATCAACCACGGGGGCAAAACCAATGGGTACACCATCCCGAACCCGAATGCGCAGGCGAATGTGATCGAGCAGGCGTTGCGCAAGGCAGGGCTTGACCCGAGCATGGTCTCTTACATCGAAGCGCACGGAACCGGTACCTCGCTTGGCGACCCGATTGAGATCGCCGGCTTGACCAAGGCTTTCCAAGCAGGGAAAAACGCTAAACTGCAAACCTGTGCCATCGGCTCGGCCAAGTCGAACATCGGTCACTGTGAGAGCGCGGCGGGCATCGCCGGCCTTACGAAGGTGCTGCTGCAACTGAAGAATCGTCAACTTGCACCATCGCTGCACGCCAAGGTGCTCAACCCGAACATCGACTTTGACGCGACCCCGTTCGTCGTGCAGCAGGAGCTGGCGGAGTGGAAGCGCCCGCTGGTGGAGATCGGCGGTCAGGTTCGCGAAGTGCCGCGCATCGCTGGCATCTCATCGTTTGGAGCGGGCGGTTCCAACGCGCACGTGATCATCGAGGAGTACGTTCCGGCAGAGTCGCTGCGCACGCCTGTCGAGGTGACGCCGCAGAATCCGGCCGTGATCGTGTTGTCGGCCAAGAACGAAGAACGGTTGCAGGAGCTGGCCGCGCGCCTGCTTCACGCCATCGAGACGCAGCCGTTCACAGATGCGGACCTCGCTGACATCGTTTACACCTTGCAGATCGGTCGAGAAGCGCACGATGCGCGCATGGCGCTAATCGTCGACTCGCTTCAAGACCTCGCGACCAAGTTGCGCGCCTGCGTGTCCGGCCAAGAGGATGTCCCAACCCTCTATCGCGGCCATGTCAAAGCCAACCGAGACACCCTCTCGCTTTTCCTCGCCGATGAAGAGCTGCAGGAAGCGATTGAAAAATGGATTCAGCGCCGCAAGCTCGTCAAGCTCGTCGACCTGTGGGTCAAAGGATTGGAGCTGGACTGGAACAAGCTCTACGGCGAACACAAGCCGCGCCGCATCAGCCTGCCGACCTATCCGTTTGCCAAACAGCGCTACTGGGTGCCGGAAGGAACAGGGGGAGCGGCACGCACCCTGATGTCTTCGAGCGTCGTGGAAAACCTTGAAGTGCTGGCCCCGGTTTCGACGAACCTGCAAGCAAGGGTGCAAGAGGGAAGCGATGGCACGCTCAACATCGAACTGTGCGACGCCCAAGGGAACATCTGCGTTCGCCTGACTGGACTGCAGGCTGAACCTGCACAAGCGAAACCTGCACAAGCCAAGAAGCAGCCGGAATCCTTCGAGTTGATGACATTCCGAGAAATCTGGCAAGAGCAATCCCTGCCTTTTGTCACAGCCCGGAACGCTGGAACGCTCCTCTGCTTCCTGTCCGATCCGGCACTGCAGCAAACGGTGCGGGAGGCGCTCAAGTCCCTGAGCCCGAGCCTGCAAGTCGAGTTCATCGCACAGGGAAGCTCGATTCCAGAGTCCTTCCAACGCATGCAGGAGGAGCGTCGAGACGTCTTCAGGATGCTGTACCTGTGGCCGCTTGAAGACAAGGCTCTGATCCGAGAGTATTCCAGTATCGTGAACATCCTGAAGTTCCTCGACGCTTCCGGTCTGAAGCCCGGACGCCTGCTGCTGGCCGGGCAATTCGAGAACGGAGTGGAGCGAAGCTACTTCGAATCGTGGATCGGCTTTGAAAGATCTTTGGGCCTAGTGCTGCCTAACACGAAGGTGACGGCGGTCTTGCAGGCGGGCTCTTCCTCGCTTCAAGACTGGATGCCGCTGCTCTGGCGTGAACTCCATGCCCCGCAAGCGCAAAGCGTCCTGTACGAAGCAGGCAAGCGCCACATCTGCACCGTCCAGCCGACCCGCCTTGAAGCGGGCCAACGCACGGTGCGGGCAGGCGGCACCTACCTGATCACCGGCGGTCTCGGTGCGCTCGGCTACTTGTTCGCGGAGCATCTGGCCCAAAAACAGCCTGTAAACCTCATCCTCACCGGCCGCTCCGAGCTCGACGAAGAGAAGCGCAGCAAGCTGAGCGATCTGGAGACGCTGGGCAGCCAAGTCTTCTACCTGCAAGCGGACGTATGTGACGAAGAGCAGATGCGAGCCGGGCTGGTTCGTGCACGCGATCGCTTCGGACCTCTGCACGGCGTGCTGCACGCAGCAGGATTGTCCGGGGACGAGAGCCTTTTTGCCAAGGACATCAAGGCGTTTGAACGGGTTCTGAGCCCGAAGATCGCAGGAACCCTGCTGCTCGACGAATTGCTGGCGGAGGAGACCGAGCTTGATTTTGTCTGCTACTTCTCCTCGTCATCCGCCGTGTTGGGCGATTTCGGTTCCTGCGACTACGCGATCGGCAACCGCTTCCAGATGGCCTACGCGCAACACCGTCACGAACAGCAGTTGCCGGGCCAGACGCTGGTGATCAACTGGCCGCTCTGGAAAGAGGGCGGAATGGGTCTCGATGAAGGAGAGATCACGGCGAACTACCTGAAGTCGAGCGGACAGCGCTTCTTGGAAGCGGAAGAGGGAGTGGAGCTCTTTGACCTGATCCTCTCGCAGAACGACGTGCAGCAGCTGGTCCTCGTCGGGCAGCCAAGCCGCGTCGAACGCTTCCTCGGAATGGCTGCACAAGCGCCGACAGCGGTTCAACCCGCTACGCCGCCGCCGACTGTCAGCGTCTCGTCGGGTACAGCGATGCGTCCGGAGTTGCAAGGATTCTCGCTTGAGCAATGCATCGAGTGGGATCTCAAAGAACAGGTCAGCCAGATCCTGAAAATCTCCCGCGACGAACTCGATGTCGAGGAAAATCTGGTCGACTTCGGGTTTGACTCGATCAGCTTGGCCGAGCTTGGCAACCGTCTTTCCAAGCACTACGGCCTCGAAGTGACGCCGGCCTTGTTCTTCAGCCACTCCACGTTGGAAAAATTGACCCTGCACTTCCTGCGCGAACACGAGGCGTTGATGACGCAGCACTACCTTGAACCGACTGCCGAATCAGCCCCCGAACCGACACCCGTTCCGGTTGTGGCTCCGATTGTGGCTCCGGCCCGGCAAGAAGTCGCGGTGACAAAAGAGATTCTCGTGCCGCCGCCGACATCCGGCGTTCAAGAACCGATCGCCGTGATCGGGATGAGCGGACGCTTCCCGCAAGCGGACAGCGTGCAGGACTTCTGGCAGAACCTCAAAGCGGGCAAGAACGCGATCACCGAGATTCCTTCGGATCGCTGGGACTGGCAAAGTGACTATGAAGAAGGCAAAATCACGTCCAAATGGGGCGGATTCGTAAAAGACGTCGACTGCTTCGATCCGCTGTTTTTCGAGATCTCGCCGAGAGAAGCGGAGTACATGGACCCGAAACAACGCCTGTTCTTGGAGGAAGCATGGCATGCGCTCGAAGATGCCGGCTACATGGGCGATCAGATTCGCGGCAAGTTGTGCGGCGTCTACGTCGGTGTCGAAGAGGGTGAATACGGCTTCCTGACAGGGGATGGCGGCCCGCTCAACGGCAATCAAAATGCGACGTTGGCCGCCCGCATCGCCTACGCCCTCGACTTGAAGGGGCCGAATCTGGCGTTGACCGCCGCTTGCTCCTCCGGGCTGGTTGCGCTCCATCAAGCCTGCCAAGCCTTGCGCGCAGGGGACTGCGACGTGGCGCTGGCCGGCGGGGTCAATCTTTTGATCTCCCCGATGATCTACCAAGGGATGAGCAAGATCGACATGCTGTCCCCGGACGGACACTCGTATGTGTTTGATTCGCGTGCGAACGGGTTGGTGCCGAGCGAAGCCGTTGCCGTCGTCGTGCTCAAGCCTCTGTCCAAAGCGATCGCCGATCGCGACCAGGTCTACGGCTGCATCACAGCGACCGGAGTCAACTACAACGGCCAATCGAATGGTATCACATCGCCGAACCCGGACGCTCAAGCCGATCTGATCCGCAGCGTGTATGACCGTTATGGAATCGATTCGTCTGACATCCAGTTCGTCATGTCGCACAGCACCGGGTCGAAGCTAGGCGATCCGATGGAGATCCAAGCGCTGACCAGCGCCTTCCGCAAGCCTGGCGCTCAAACGCAGAACTGTGCGCTCTCCTCGATCAAGCCGCTCATCGGGCACACGTTTGCCGCATCGGGCATCGTCAGCCTGATCAGCATGCTGATGGCAATGCGCGAACGCACCCTGTTGGGCTTGCACGGATTCGAATCGAGCAACGAGTACATCCGATTTGAGGAGAGTCCGTTCGTCGTCAGCACCGAGAACCGAGCGTGGATGACGCAGGAAGGCCGCCCGCGAGTCGGTGCGATCAGCACGACAGGGATCAGCGGCACGAATGCCCATGCCGTGATCGAAGAATACATTCCGACCGCGATGGCTGTGCAGGTAGAACGACCGGGCGCAGCACAGCAACTGGTGATCCTCTCGGCCCGAAACCACGACCGCCTGCAGCACATGGCGGCTCGTCTGTCCGAGCATCTCGCGAGCGAAGCGGGCCGATCCCTGACGCTCGCCCAGATCGCCTACACGCTGCAAGTCGGTCGCGAGCCGATGAAAAAGCGCGCAGCCTTCATCGTCTCTTCCAAAGAAGAACTGCTGCAGCGCTTGCAGGAATACATCTCCTCGCCTGTTGTGGACGAGACCCGTCCTGCACCGGGTCGCCACCAAGCCAGAGCCCTTGTGGAAACCGCGCTGCAAGAGCGCAATCTTGAGCAGCTGGCCGCCCTCTGGCTCTCCGGCAGCAAAATGCCTTGGCAGCGACTACATGACGGCAAGAACGTGCAGCGCGTCTCGCTGCCGACCTATCCATTTGTGAAGCGTAGATGCTGGGTGGAGGCCAGGTCGCTACGACATGATGATCGGGATCGAAGTCAGCTGCCACATCCCTGACAAGCAGGGGCTGTTCCAGAACATGTCCTCGGCCCTCAACGAAGGGGGGCTGGATCGACCTGCTGGCGGAGCATCACCTCGTTCTTGACGAAGTGATTGACGTCTCCAAGCAGGTCGCCAACTCTCTGCATGATTCTGAGCACGCGGAGAATACGAAAGGTCTGCCGGAAGTCGTACAAAATTCCATTCAGAACTTTGCCAATAGCTCGATCTTGCTTGAGAAAGGCTGGATCAGCTACTGTCTGTTCGTCATCAGCAAAAATTCAGCTCTCAGCCCGGCAGAACTGCGAGAGCACAACGCAAAGCAGATGTCCAACAGGACGCCGTATCCGGAAGCTCGGCGCAACATGTTGCAACAAATCTAAAGGAGTGAGGGAGCATGAGTTCCGGGATGACCAGAACTGAGATCAAAGAGATCCTGTTCGAGATCTTCGAGCAGACCTTGGGTTTGGAACGCACCGAACTGGAGCAATCGGATACCTTCAAGGAACTGGGGATCGGATCGCTCAATGCGGTTGAACTGCTCGAAGCGATCAATGTCCGGTTCGACCTGAACCTGCCGACCAGCATCGTATTTGAATGTGCAGACCTTGAGTCTCTGGCGGCCTACATGGAAAAGCAGTTTCATACCCTCGTACAACGTGCAAAACAAGCACAGCCGACGGTATCGGCACCAACGCCGACACCGAAACCAACACCAGCACCGGCACCGACACCCACTCCGCCCGCTCGCGAAGCACAGGTCGAGACCGATGAGATCGCCATCATCGGTCTCTCCGTCCGGAGTGCCGGGGCGAGCGATCAAGAAGAATTCTGGAACCTGATTCGCGACGGGAAAAAATGCATCAGCGAAGTGAGCGATCCGAAATGGCTGGAATACATCCAAGCCCATTCATCCAATCCGTTTCCGATCAACTATGGCAAGATGGACGACATCGACCGCTTCGACCCGCTCTTTTTTAACATCTCGGCCATCGAAGCTGAGAAGATGGACGTCACCCAGCGTATTTTGCTGGAAGAAACGTACAAGTCTTTAGAAGATGCCGGCTACACCCCGAGGCAGCTGCGCGGGCAGCCCGTCGGCACCTTTATCGGCACCGCCGGTTCCTCGGCGCTCGCTCAAGATTTTTCCCATTATTCCATGCTCGGATATGACATCAGCATCCTCGCGGCTCGCATGGCGTACTATCTGGATCTGAAAGGGCCGGCGCTGGCGGTGAACACGGCCTGCTCCTCGTCGATGGTGGCGATCGACCTGGCCTGCCAGCAGTTGAAGAGCGGGGAGATCAGCCTCGCCATCGCAGGCGGAATCACGGTCTACGGCCATCCGGGCTCGTTCATCTCCATGCACAACGCCGGGATGCTGTCTCCCAATGGCGAGTGCCGTCCGTTTGACGATGGAGCGAACGGCATCGTCGTCGGCGACGGCGTCGGGGTCTTGATTCTCAAGCGCCTCTGCGATGCCGAGCGGGACAACGACCACATTTACGGCATCATCCGAGGCAGCGGCACCAACCAAGACGGCCAGACCTCCGGCATCACCGCGCCGAGCTTCCTCGCGCAGAGCCAGCTGCAAGAATCGATCTACCGCAAGTACGAGATCGACGTGGAAGACATTCAATACATCGAAGCGCATGGCACGGGCACCAAGCTTGGCGATCCGATCGAGATTCACGCCCTTAACAACACCTTCCGCAAGTTCACGACTCAGAAAGGCTTCTGCGGAATCGGTTCGCTCAAGGCGAACATTGGTCACACGACGGCTGCAGCAGGCGTGCTGGGCGTGATCAAAGTCTTGATGAGCATGAAGCATGGAGAGATGCCGCCCTCCATCCAGTATGCACAGGGCAACAAGCACATCGACTTTGCCAACAGCCCGGTCTATGTCAACACAGCTCGTCGCGAGTGGACGCCCAATCGAAATGGCAAGCGCCTGGCTGCCGTCAACTCGTTCGGCTACAGCGGCACGAATGCCCATGTGGTGATCGAAGACTATCCCAATTCGTCGCGTGCGGTTGCAGCGCCGATCAACGAAGCGATGCCAGGTCTGTTCGTGCTGTCGGCCCAAAGTGCAGAATCGCTGCAAGCCAATGCCGATGCCGCGCTCCGCTACCTCCGCTCTCACCCGGACGTCTCGCTCCCCGACTTCCTGTACACCTACCAAGTGGCGAGAGAGAGCATGGCACAACGGCTTGCCATCGTTGTCAAAGACCGGGACCAGCTGATCGGCCAGCTCGAACGCTACCTAGCAGGGGCCGGCAAGTCTGGAGAAGTCTTCGTGGGCACCGTCGGCAAGAACGGCAGCGTCAACGGGATCAATCTGGCCGACACCGAAGAGGGACAAGCTTTCCTCCTGAGCCTGCTGCACAACCGCAAGCTCAAGACGGTTGCAGAACTGTGGGTCAACGGCAACCGGATCGACTGGGAAGGGCTCTACCCGGCGGGGACGGTCAAGCGACTGACCGGACTGCCGACCTATTCGTTTGCGCAAGAGCGCTACCCGTTGCCTGCGTTTGAAATCGTGCAGACAGCCTTCGGCAAGCAGGCAAAATCTGCCGTCAACGCCTTGCATCCGCTGCTCCATCGCAATACGTCAGACCTGACCGAAATGCGCTACAGCACCGTCTTCACCGGCGAGGAGACCTTCCTTCGCGATCGGACGGTGCCGGAATTCGCCCTGTTGGAGATGGCGCGCGCGGCTGTGGAACAGGCGTCCGGCGCTCTGAAGGAAGGTCGCACCCGCCTTCGTTTGCAAAATATCGTCTGGGAGTCGCCGCTCGCAGTGGGTGCTGACGGGTCGCAGGTGCACATCGCACTGTACCCGGCCGCTAATGGCGAGATCTCCTTTGAGATCTACAACGACGAGGAAGAGCTGCACGCATCAGGAAGCGCCGTGCTGACAGAGGACGAAGCGCCACTCCTCGATGCGTCCACCTTGCAGGAGCGGGGCGCGCGCGTCACGCTGCCGATGGTGCCTTCGCAGTTTCTGCTCCATCCGCACTTGCCGGATGCCGTGCTGCAAGGGAGTGTGCCCGTCACCTTGCAAGAGGTCGCGATCTATGCCCCTTGCCCCTCCTCCATGTGGGTTGTGGCAGACGACGGCAACTTCACGTTCTGCGACGAACAAGGCAAGGTCTGTCTGCAAATCGTCGGTCTGCAAACGCAGAAGAACCGCCCGCAAGCGGTCTCTCCATCCGCCGAGCCGTTTGCCTTGATGACCTTTGAGGAGATCTGGCAAGAACAAGCTCGAAACAACCACGCGCCGTCCAACTTGAACACGCTGCTCTGCTTCCTCTCGAATGCGGAGGCTCAGCGTGCGGTCGTGGAAGCGGTGCAGGCGCGAAGCCCGCAGACGCAGGTTCTTTTCGTCGCGCAAGGGACATCCTGCCAGCAGGCGCTCCGCAGCGTCCAAGAACAGCAGGGGGAAGTTGATGCCTTGCTCTACCTCTGGCCGCTGGAAGACGCTTCGCTCGTGGAGGACACGAAACCGATCCTCGACATCGTACAAGCTCTTGCGACGACGAAGCTTAAAGCCAAGAGCCTGATGCTCGTCGGCCAGCACCGAAATGCGACCGAGCGTGCGTTCCTTGAATCATGGATCGGCTTTGAACGCTCCTTGGGCTTGGTGCTCCCGGATACCCGAGCGGCTGTCGTGATGCAAGAAGCCGGGGCCGTTTCTTTGCAGGAGAACATGCATCTCCTTCTGGACGAGCTCAATGCTTCCAAAATCGAAAGCGTCCTCTACCAAAACGGCAAGCGCCACGTCTGCAAGGTACAGCCGACCCGCATCCAAGCTGGCTCTTCCACCTTGCTGAAATCGGGCGGCACTTACCTGATCACCGGCGGTCTGGGCGGTCTGGGCTACCTGTTCGCCGAGCATCTGGCTGGCAAACACCCGGTCAACCTGATCCTGACCGGGCGCTCGGCGCTCGATGCTGCCAAACAGGCGAAGATCGAAGCGCTTGAAAAACGAGACAGCCGCGTCTTCTATCTGCAAGCGGACGTCTGTGACCGCACGCATATGGAGGCGGGGCTTGCAGAAGCCCGGTCGCAGTTCGGCCGTGTTCACGGCGTCCTGCACGCAGCCGGCCTCGTCGGAGCCGAGAGCATTCTCGACAAGGATGACCGCCGGTTCCAGCAAGTGCTCGACCCGAAGGTCAAAGGAACGCTTCTGCTCGACGAACTGCTGCAAGGGGAGCCGGAACTTGATTTTACCTGCTACTTCTCCTCTTCGTCGGCGATCATCGGGGACTTCGGCTCGTGCGACTATGCGATTGCCAACCGCTTCCAAATGGCCTATGGCGAGCTGCGCAACGGGACAACATTCGTCATCAACTGGCCGCTTTGGAAAGCCGGGGGCATGCATTTTGAGAAGAAAGAAAACACGGAAGCCTACTTCAAGACCAGCGGGCAACGCTTCTTGGAAGTAGAAGAGGGCCTTGCGATCTTTGACCGCATCCTGTCGCAGAACCGCATCCAGCATCTTGTGATGGTCGGCCAGCCGAGCCGCATCGAACGCATGCTGGGCCTCGCGAAGTCGGCAGCGCCCACTCCGGTGCCAGTGCATTCCGGCAGCAACACCTCTTCCGGCAAGGGAAGACGTCCGGAGATGAAAGGATTCACGCTCGAACAGTGCGTGGAGTGGGATCTCAAAGAGCAGATCAGCTCCGTTCTCAAGATTCCGCGCACCAAACTGGACGTCGAGGAGAACTTGGCCGATTTCGGGTTTGATTCGATCAGCTTGACCGAGTTTGCCGGTTTCCTGTCGAAACACTACAGCATTGCCGTGACGCCCGCCTTGTTCTTTGAGCATTCCACGATCAGAGCTCTGGCCCAGTTTTACGCGGTCACACATGGGGAGGCAATGCGGGACTTCTACCAAGAGCAAGCGGCATCCGCACCGGCGATCGCGGCAGCACCTGTCGCTCCAATCGTCAGCACCCCGTCCAAGCGCCCTTCGCGCAAAAAGACCGGCAAGGCGCGATTCGCGGCCGGAGGAGCGGTGCACAGTGCGCAGGAGCCGATTGCCATTGTCGGGATCAGCGGCAGATTCCCGCAGGCGAGCAACGTGCAGGAACTGTGGAAAAACATCCGAGACGGGAAGGAAGCGATCACGGTCGTCCCGTCTGACCGCTGGGACTGGCGGGAAGAGAAGGGCATGGGCAAATGGGGCGGATTTGTCCCGGACGTCGACCGCTTCGATCCCTTGTTCTTTAAGATCTCGCCCAAAGAAGCGGAGTACATCGATCCGAAACAGCGCCTGTTCCTGCAGGAAGCATGGCATGCGCTGGAAGATGCCGGCTATATGGGCGAGCGCATTCGCGGAACCGCATGCGGCGTCTATGTCGGGGTGGAAGAGGGAGAGTACGGGTTCTTGGCCGGAGAGGACAGTCCGCTGAACAGCAACCAGAACGCCACGCTCGCGGCCCGCATCTCCTATGCGCTCAACCTCAAGGGCCCGAACATGGCGATCACCGCCGCCTGCTCGTCCGGTCTCGTCGCGATTCACCAAGCCTGCCAAGCCCTGCGCCAAGGCGAATGCGATATGGCGCTGGCCGGCGGTGTCAGCCTGTTGATCTCGCCGATGATCCACAACGGCATGGGCAAGCTCGACATGCTCTCCCCGGATGGCACCTGCTTTGTGTTCGACGGGCGTGCAAATGGCCTGGTGCCGAGCGAAGCGGTAGCTGTCGTCGTGCTCAAGCCGCTGAGCAAAGCGCTGGAGGATGGCGATCAGATCTACGGCTGCATCAAGGGCAGCGCCGTCAACTACGACGGCCAGACCAACGGCATCACCGCGCCGAGCCCTGCGAGCCAAGCAGACCTGCTTCATCAAGTCTACAAGCGCTTCGGCATCAACCCGGCGGACATCCAGTATGTGCTCTCCCACAGCGTCGGTTCCAGATTGGGAGACCCCATCGAGGTGCAGGCGCTTACCAACGCCTTCCGCCGACACACCGACCGGACGCAATACTGCGCGCTCGGCTCGATCAAGCCGTTGATCGGGCATACGTTCGCCGCATCCGGCGTCGTCAGCTTGATCTCCATGCTGATGGCGATGAAAGAGCGGACGATTCCGGCTCTGCACAACTATGAGTCGAGCAACGACTACATCAACCTGACAGACAGCCCGTTCGTGATTCATACCAAGAACAGATCGTGGACCACGGCCGATGAGCGCCCGCGCCTCGGTGCAGTTAGCACGACCGGCATCAGCGGCACGAACGCGCATCTTGTGGTCGAAGAATACATCCCGGCGCAGCAAGAGGCGGTCGATCACGAACCGACGGATGCACCGCAGATCATCGTCCTCTCCGCGAAGAATCGCGAGCGTCTGGACGAGGTTGCCGCACAGCTGCTCGCGTTCCTCGAAGCCGACGAGAGCTTGAAGCTGCCTGACATCGCGCACACGCTGCAAGTCGGCCGTGATGAGATGGAGGCGCGACTTGCGATGGTGGTACAAAGCCGCGATGAGCTGATGCAAGGTCTGCGAGGCTATTTGAAAAAAGGCGACGCGCCCATCGCGCTCTATCTCGGCGACCTGAACGAGTCTCATTCCGAGATCCTCGATCTTCTGGCCGGGATCACCGGAGAGACCGTTCTTCGAGCCTTGCTGGCAGAGGGCAATCTTGGAAAATTAGCCCTCTACTGGGCGAAAGGCGGCAAGATTCCTTGGGAAGCGCTGCAAGGCGGAGCGTCCGCCCGTCGCATCTCCTTGCCGACCTATCCGTTTGAGCGCCGCCGCTGCTGGCTGACCGCTCCGACAATCGCAAGACGAGAGCTGACAACGCAGAGTCTGCCAACAGTCGCTGCAGCTTCTGCTTCCGAGGCGGTTCCCGTCTATGAGGAACAGGACCTCGCCATCGCGGAGGATCCGCAGGAGCGAGTCATCGGCATCATCTCCGAACTGGTGGGCCTCACGCCTGCGGAGCTGAAGGTGAATAAGCCGCTCGACCACTACGGGTTTGACTCGATTCTGTTCATGCAGCTGCTACAGCAGATACAAACGCAGATCGACCCGTCCTTCTCCTTCGTCAAACTGAGCGAATGCCGATCGATGGAAGACCTGATTCGAGAGCTGGTCCCCAATGGGGCGACCAAGGCGAAACCGAAAGCGGAGATCGTGAGCCAGACTCCCGCACCGCCGCAAGCACCGATCGCAGCACAGCCGGCCCACAAGCCCGTGCAGACCAGCTTGTCGCAGTTCCCGGAACTCGTCCTGCTGAACCAAGCCACGGAAGGTCGTCCGATCTTCTGGATGCACGGGACGGCAGGCGGCGTCGGCATCTACTCGATGATCGCCAAAGTGAGCAACCGACCCTTCTACGGCATCAAAGCGCGTGGTTGGATGAGCAACCGCACCCCGATCCGAGGCATCTACGCGATGGCCGCGTATTACGTGCACATCATTCAGACCGTGCAGCCGGAAGGGCCGTATGACCTCGGCGGCTATTCGCTCGGCGGCCTCCTCGCCTACGAAGTGGCCCGTCAGTTGCAGGAACTGGGGCAAAAAGTGAACTCCATCGTGTTCCTCGACACCTTGTATTCGGACAAAATCTACACCAAGACCATGTTGCCGGAAGCGATGTTCAATAGAAAAACCGCGATCCTGCAATCGGTCAACATGACCCTGCTCACCGAGATTCAGCACGAGCCGGAGAAGATTCCGACCACATTGATTCACCGTGATGATCTGGACCCGACGCTCTCGGATGAGGAATATTCCAAGCAGTTGCTGACCCTGGCCCGCGAGCGCGGCTACAAGCGCACGGAAGACTACCTGAACACCATGATTCAGAGTAGTTCTGACGTGCAGGAAGCGTTCGACCGCAGCGGATTTACCATCTTGCCGTTGCCCAATCCGCAAGAGGTCAGCGCCTATTTCTTCCGCGACAAAAGCGGCTCGTTTCTCGGGGCGCTGGAACCGTACTTCACAGTCAAGACGAGCCCCGTATTCGACCAAGGGGATTATTGGACCGAATTTGAACGTCAGATCGACGATTTCCACCTGTTCGACATCGACTCGTCCAACCACATGATGCTGCTCTCGGAACCAAAAGCAGCTGCGTCGATCCTTGCCTTCTGCCAAGAGCTCTACTCCGCATTCGGCCTGGAACCGACGTTCCTTGAAACGTTTGCCCACGAGCATCACAGTCTCGTCGGCACCACTTCATAACGCCAAAAAGGGATTCTCACGCGGGTCGTGAGAATCCCTTTTTTTGTCTTCAAAATTAGTCTTTTTTGATCGCGAAGGTCAGTTCCGCTTCAGCGGCCAGCTCGCCGTCGACATAAGCAACGGCCTGTCCTTTGCCGATAACGCCTTTGAGTTTCGTGATCGAGACTTCGATGCGCAGTTGGTCGCCCGGAACGACTTGGCGGCGGAAGCGAGCACCGTCAATCCCGGCCAGGAAGGCGATCTTGCCTTTAAAGTCCGGCACGCTCAACATCGCGACGGCTCCAACCTGTGCCATCGCCTCGACGATCAGCACCCCCGGCATCACCGGAAATCCTGGGAAATGCCCTTGGAAAAACGGTTCGTTGATGCTGACATTCTTGATCCCGACCGCCTTTTGACCTTCCTCAACCGATTCAATTCGATCGACAAGCAGGAACGGATAACGATGCGGCAACGTTTCGAGAATTTGGTTCGCGTTCATGAACGGATGCCCTCCTTTTATACGATATCTGGTAATGGATATGAGTATTATAGCATTCACAAGAAGAGAAAAGAAGGCATGAGGGAGGACAGGCCCGCGTTCAGGTTTTTAGGCTTAGATCGTCCGAAAGTACCGTCCCCAATGAGGTCTCCGTCCGTCGAGATCCACAAAATCATAGACCTCCGACAGCCCCCACGAACTCAGCGTTTGCCCGGCAAACCGCCCGACATCGGGGTCGCAGATGAGCGCCCGAATCGCGCGCGCCACATAATAAGGCGTTTCCGACGCGATAAAATGCGGGTCTTTCGCCGCCCCTTCCCGCCAGTTCTCCTCCGTGACACCAAAGAGGTCGAGCATCACTTCCGATCTCAGAAAACCGGGCGTGACCGCAACCGCTGTGATCGGCAGCCCGCGAGATGCAAAATCGGCGGCCATGCCCTCGGCCAGATGCACGCCTGCCGTTTTGGCGAGCGAATAGAAGAGGTTGCCCCGATACTGATAATTTTCCCCGTCCGTCACCTCGATCACGATCCCTGCGCCTCGGTTGACCATCAAGGGCACGCCATAGCGGCTCGTCAAGATATGCGACCAGACGGCGCGTTCGAGCAGAAGGCGACCTTTTTCAAGAGAAGCCTCCCAGAACTTCAGCGGCCACTCGGTCAGCATGTCGCCGCCCCACACGTCATTAATCAAAATGTCCAGTCGCCCGTCCTGCTCGGCTTCAATCCGTGCAAACAGCGCCCGCACCTGTTCTTCCTCCGTATGATCGACTTGCACCGCAATCCCGAGGCCGCCGGCCTGGGTGACCATCTCCGCCGTCTCCTCAATCGTTTCCGTACGCCCGAGGTCTGAGTTCTGCCCGCGCACGCTGCGACCCGTGCAATACACAGTCGCCCCCACTTCCCCGAGCGTCACCGCAATCGCCCGCCCTGCGCCACGGGTGGCCCCGGCGACGACTGCGACTTTGCCTTGTAGATCCATCTTGTTCCACCTCCATCTTCTACAGTACAGTAGAAATAAGACATCTAGCGTCCTATTTGAAGGAAGAAGGTGCGTTTTGATGCGTGCAGACCGACTCATTTCGATCATCATGCTCTTGCAGCTCCATAAAAGCATGACTGCCAAAGACCTCGCCGAACGCCTCGAAGTCTCCATCCGCACGATCCAGCGCGACTTGGGATTGGAAAGCGTGGCGCAGATGGCGTCCCATAAACTGCTGAACACCCTGCCCGCCCCTGCGAGGGAAAAGACTCGTGCGATGCAGCAATGGCTTCACATCGACACCACCGGCTGGCGACACTCCGATCCCCATCCGCCACCCTGTCCCTTTTTCAAGAAAGCATCTGGTCCTGTCAAAAAGTCACGATCACCTACGCTGCCAAAACCCGCCTGATCTCCCCACTTGGTCTGGTCGTAAAAGGGAAGACGTGGTACCTCGTCGCCCTTAACAGCGAAGGGGAGCCCCGCACGTTCCGACTGGACCGCATCGAAGACGCGCAAACCACTCAAGAGCGCTTCACCCGCCCACCCGATTTTGATCTTGCCGCTTACTGGACCGAATCCACTTCTACATTCCGCGAGCGCCTGCCCCAGTATGTCGTGACGGTGAAAGTGTCGCCCAAAGGACAGGCGCAGATGAGGCTGTGGAGCCATGCGACGGTGCTGGAGCGATCAGAGCCGGACGAGGACGGCTGGGTGACGATGCGAGTGGATTTTGAAGGGGAGGAGAATGCCCGGTTTCATGTGCGGGGGGATGGGGGGAATCGAATTCTCCGGCGAGAGGAATATTTCGGTAAAAGTACTATCACCGAAGCTACAACGTCGTGGGAAAAAAAAGATACCGCACATTTATAATCAAGAGCGGCTCTGTCTTTTTTATCCTAGAGCTGGGGAGCTTCGGCTCACACGGAGTAAGTCACTGGGCGGCGCGTGGCTCTTGAATGAGCTCTGGCAGAAGCTCGGAATCGGCAATGCGATGACCAAGCGCCTGACGGAACGGTAGTTTCAAATACCCATAGAGCGTATCTTATTCGCACTTGTCGCCAACCGGGCGCTTGCTCCATCGAGCAAGCTTGCT
>JBHJMN010000025.1:0-86399 GCA_042219835.1 Paenibacillus elgii | reverse complement strand
TTATAATGAATAATTGGGAAGTGATATAGTGTTTTTCCTGTAGGAGAGAGCGACATTTTCGTCGAAAAGAATTGCCTGGCAAGTCAGCTGTTGCTGTTGATCTATGGAATCATCCTAAATGTGCCCAATCATTCCCTTTATCTCTTACATAAATTGGAGTATTAAAAAAGAGGAGTTGATATTGTGGTACGTATCCTTGATAAAGCGGCCGTCCAGTCACTTAGTCGCTTCAACCCGGCCAAATCGTTTACTATTCGACGTTCCCCACAAAAATCTGACATAGCATCGATCCCAATACGGATTCCAGTGAATTCTCAACCGAACCGGGTCCTTCGTACTAGGAACAATCGAATTCGCCTTGCATTTCCAGCCAGATTCTTGTCCCCCTCATTTTATCAAGATTGATCTAAGCCAAAAGATGAAGTTCATTTAGCTCTATCACTAACTCGACTCTCCGCTAAGGTGAACGTAATGACGATCCGACAACCTGAAATTTCGTTTGTTGTCACATATCCAGCCTTTTTCTAATTTCGTTGTTTTTAATAGGGTAAATTCTTTCTATCGGTAAATTTTTAGAGTTTAGTTTTCCCTGCTTTCGCTGTACATTCCATTTCTTCACTAGCGGTGTCAAATCCTCAATGCGGTAAATGCCATCGGCCAGAAATTCTTTTAAAGTGGTTCCTTTTAGACCGATTTGAATGGCTGCACGATTTATGGAATTGCCATTCGCATTTCTATCGGGATCCCATTGGCAATAAACCGTTGTTTCCTCAAATGCTTTTTCCCATTCAGTTGAACCTTTGTAAATCATTGAGTCTGGTGAGGTTAGCACCGCTTTCCTCAACAATTCGTTAAATTTCTCCATATATACGTCCAAAGCCAAAATACATTCCTGATTTTTCTTTGTTCCCCAATTAGAGCGATACATCATCCACAAAAAGGAAGGTTTTATCCATGTCATGCGATTGAGATTAAAGTTTTCGCCAAAAGTCTGTAAGGCAACGGCCTCTTTTGCAATTACTGGATTATAAGCCTGATAAACCCGAATACATTGTCTATCGTATTGTGCAAATACCTCTTTTATATATTCCATGGTGTCTCCCTAAATTCCGATTTGTCGCACTGCGTCTTATCTGCCTTTGTTTAACTCAAATCCAGAGTAGTCCATCCAAAATCATGAATCTTATTCCTGTAGATGCTGAATTCTTCCTCGGATTCAAATTCGATCTTGCATCGCGGCTCGCTGTATAACCCAATAAAGGGCGGCTTTGCAATTATATCCCTAACCCCAACGCATTTGCTTTTGCCTATAGCGTACATATCATCTTGTTTCATGCCTTCTCTACCCAGTTGTTGCTTCTTGTAGTTTTCGTTGCATTGTTCGAACCGTAGTTCTTCTTCCTTTCCCGTATTGGAAATATACTTTATACCCCCGTTATCTATACAGGTAATGGCGTCCGCTTGGATTTTCGTCATCGAAGTTCAACTCCTTCAAGTCACTGTAATCCACTGTCTTTATTCATTACTTTACTGGATTCGTAAAAAGTCCCACTACCTTGATGACCTCAACTTCTCCAATTTTCAGCGACCCTTCCATGAAAAACCAGCAACACACAGCACTCCACGCGACTTGAGTATGGTTATACCCAAGCCCTAATCCACAGATTCAGTATCGCAGTCTCTACCATCACTTCCACTCTCCTCTTTGCCACTACTTGTGATACGGTTCAGCTTATCGGGTCTATCGGCGAAAAATGCTAAAGGAGCTGCCGCGGCGCATAATTGCCAACGTTCTTGCCTAATACCGAAAAACTTCCGCAGTCCGATATGACTTATCTTCCAGTATAAAACAGAATACTGTAGAAAATCACCACGGATGACACCGTATCTTAATAAATCGATACTGTTAGAAAGAAACAGACATTCCAAACGGACCCAGATGATCTTATTTCCGGTCATGATCCCCTTTTCGAAAGGTTCGCTGCCAAATCTTCGAACCCTTTTACGATTCCGAGATCCACTGCACGCTTGATCGCTTCGGCTGCCCAGCTCCGGGCCGCCATTACAGCTGGTCGAGGACGCTTCCGTAAATTGTATAGCGCTAATTGCCAGGTGTCTGTATCGTATGTGAAAACTAAACGTTCTGACACCTCACCCGCTGCAGCTTTGCGATCCATTAATGCTATTCTGGTCATTTATGCGGTCCCTCTTCCTCAATACTCTTGTCCTCAAATCGGCTTTACAGCCGGAGGAAACCAGTGATACACTGAATAAAATTGGAAAAGCGGGAGTGAACGCTAATGAGCTGGGATGTTCTCATCATGAAGGAGAAATATGATTTCGACTCACCAGAGGAGAATCAACCAGATATTGCGCCTCTCGGCAAACGGGACGAAATCATCGAAAAATTGACGCAATGTATTCCTAATTTGGATTATCGGGATGAAGCGTGGGGTATCTTGAATGACGAAGGTTTCTCGATCGAGTTTAACACTGGAGACGAGGAGATTGTGGACTCCATTATGCTGTATATCAGGGGCGGAGGAACTGTGATGGATACCCTCCAATTGGTTTGTGAGACGCTGGACGCATATGCGCTCGATACATCTAACAATACCTATATTGATTTTAAGCAACCTGATCAAGCACAGGAAACCCGGCAGTCGAATTCATACCCCGGCCGGATTGCTTGAAATTCATCCGAGTTATGCAAGCGTTTTAATCGTCTGGACAAAACCAGCCCTCTAGGCCTTCTAAGATCATTGAGGAAATCAGTTCTAAATACGCCTTTGCCCTTCGCTTCAATACATAGTTCTAGTAGCGATCTTTCACTAAGATCACGTGGTCTGAACAACATATCGCCGCTTGTGTCGCAAGAATTTCTATGATCTCCGCAGGAAGAATGATGCGTGGACTGACAACGGTCTCCAGCGGAGAACCTTTCTTGTCGAACGTCCGCTTAAGCGTCCGAGTCCGGATGTTCACGGTTGAGGGAGATAGGCCTTTGGTGGTGTTGTGGCTTTCGAGCGTCGGATGGTTTTCGGCAAGCCGACGTTGCAGATAGCGATAGGAAACAGATTAACTCAAAGTCTTCATCTTTGAATACATCGCCATGGGGCCTGTACGCCCTTGCGATGTATTTTTTATTGTCCGAAGTCAACACGGAGTCAACGCTTCGCTTCAACATTTTCAGCGCAGGATGAATCGAGCGTTCGCTCGTATTCGTCCCGATCAAAATTTTGACCACCCGAATACCGGCCTCAACATCTTGCGCATCCAATAAGCGATTATCGTCCCTGGGGTCCATAAACTGGGATTCTGCAAGTACTCCATGTATTGATCGTTGATCGTATAAGTCCAAGTGGAAGTAGGGCTCTTCAGCCCGAACTTTTCCCACTTCGCCGGATCATTCGAACCTCCGAGCTTTACGAGCATATTTGACGACTCTCTATTTATTTTAGCCGGAATTTGCTCGTATGCTTGGATGATTTGCACATGAAATTCGTCGATCGGATTGCGGTTAGTAAGGCTCGTCAAATGGATGCTTTCGCGAATGTAAGAAACGTATGCCAGATGGTCAGCCCAGAACTTGTCGATATAATAAAGCCGTACCCGCTGCTCCGAAGGGCTCATCGGCGTCTCGCCTTTCAAAATTCCGAGCCGCTCCTCGTATAGAATACGCCGCTGTTCTTCCACCATATCCGAATAACGGTTCAGTTCCTGGCGGATATGGAAGTTTTGGCCCATAATAACGCGCTGAATATGCGCAATTTTGCTGTGGAGCACCGACTCTCCGAGGGCTTCATCCTGCCTAAGATTGCGTATTGCTTTATCGATGCCGAACCTAAGCATCAGCTCGTCTTCCAAGCTTACGAAAAATATGGAAGCTCCCGGGTCGCCTTGGCGGCCAGATCGCCCGCGAAGTTGGTTGTCGATCCGCACGCTTTGGTGCATATGCGTACCAATCACGTACAACCCGCCCAGCTTGGCGACAACTTCTGCTTGCGTGGGGTTGCCGCCGCCGAGCCGAATGTCGACGCCGCGTCCCGCCATATTCGTAGACACCGTCACGGCGCCGATTTCTCCCGCTTTGGCGATGAGCTCGGCTTCTTCTGCATCGTTTTTCGCATTCAGAACATGGCAAGGTACGTTGGCAACCGCTAGCGCCTCCGCCAGCATGTCAGACTCCTCGACGCTTGACGTACCAATGAGAATCGGACGTCCCGTCGCATGGACGGACGAGATTTCTTGTACAAGCGCCTTAAGTTTGGCTTCTTTATGGGTATAAATCCGGTGCGGATGGTCAATCCGTATGTTTGGCCGGTTCGGCGGAATTTGCATGACCTGCAGCTCATAAATATCTTTGAATTCCATTGCGGAAGCGTACGCGGTAGCCGTCATTCCGCAAATCTTCGGATACAGGCTAAGGAAGTGTTGAAAGGTGATCGTCCCGAGAATTTTCCCGCCGGCTCTCGACTGCAGCCCTTCTTTGGCCGCAAGCGCGGCTTGCAGCCCGTCCGGCAAATGCCTGTTCTCCGCCACGCGGCCGGTATATTCGTCGATCAGCTCGATTATACCGCCCCGGACGATGTAATCGACGTCTTTTTTCAATAACAATTCCGCATGCAGCGCGCAATTTAACGACGATAACAAATGATCATTATGGCTCTCGTACAAATTGCCGCATCCCAGCAGCGATTCCGCTTTCGCTGAGCCCGCTTCATTCAAATAAACGTTCCGCTTGAACTCATCGAAGTCGTAATGCTCATCTTGCTCGAGCTGCCTAGCCACTTCTGCGAAACGAATGCCGTCGTTGCCGGAAGAGCCCGGCTCGCCGGCGATGACTAGCGGCACCCGCGCTTCGTCAAGAAGCAGTGAATCCGCTTCGTCGACGATGACGTAGTGGAAAGGACGATGCACGGTATCGGCTTCGTTTAGTGCGATCGTGTCGCGCAAATAATCGAATCCCGCCTCTTTGGCCGTAACATAGGTTATATCCGCGGCGTACGCTTCCCGTTTCTCGGACATGCTCATGCCCGCTTGAACCGAGTTTACCGTTAACCCGAGGAAACGATAGATCGGGCCCATCCACTCCGCATCTCGATTTGCCAAATAATCGTTAAAAGTCAGCACATGAACGCCTTCGCCGGTCAGCGCATGTAGATAAGCAGGCATAACAGCAGAGAGCGTTTTTCCTTCGCCGGTATGCTGCTCGATCAAAAATCCCTCGTGCAGAGCGATGGCAGCCATGATCTGGACATCGTAGGGCTGTAATCCGAGCGTTCTCTTCGCTGCCTCACAAACTAGCGCATAGGCATCGACAAGCAGCTCGTCCAAAGGCGTACCCGATTTTGCTTCCTTTTTCAGCCGGAGAGATTCCGCTTGCAGTTGCTTTTCGTCCCATGCTTCCAAATTCCGCTTCCTGATGAGCTCCGCTTTGACCCGATAGCCTTTCAGCTTATGCTTGGTATCGCGGTCTTTGAATTCTCGCATCCACTTGACGGCTAAATTCATCGGAATTCGATCCCTCCTCGTTAGAAATACGCGATGCCCTTTTGTTAATTTTTTCCTACTTATCCTTTAACCGTCGTTGATACAAAACGACAGACACAATCGTTAATACAACCGTCCATGCCAAAATAATGAGGAGGGGTTTTAATAAATCTCCCGTCATAAAGCCTATATTGCGTATATCTAGCAAACGCACAAGTTGAATGCTTGGTAGATACTCCAGCACTTTGAAAATCGGAAAATTTTTCACTAGTAACAATCCAAATGGTGCCGCAGTAAATACGATCAGCACGGGAAACACAGATAATGATGCTTCGAGCAACGTCTTGGAGAATAAACCACATATCGTCCCGATGGCTGTGTATAGAATAATCGAAAGAATGATTGCTACAAACGCCCATATACTAACTGGCTCATAGCCAAATATATATGTAACAATAGCCAGAACAACAGCAGACATGACAAAGACTAGAGCGCTTTTACCAATTAAAACATCCATGGACGTGGCCGGAGTCATCATTAATGATCGTAAAGTGTTACGTTCCTTTTCTTCCGCAATCAAGCATGCTTGTACAAAGCTCGTTAACATCGCAAACGAAAAATTTAGAACAAAACCAAAAACTCCAATCGAAGATATGCCTTGGCCTGTATAAAGGAAGGCTATGAGTATTGGAAAAATCAACAGAATAGAGATCGCATAATTGCGTGAAAACTCTTTGTAATCCTTCACAAATATCGCTCGAGCACGTTTGAATGAGATACTCATAGTAACTCACTTCCTGTCATTTTAATAAAGATATCACCTAGACTTGGCTCTTTCGTTTCTAATCGATCAATTAACCCTCGTTTCATCCAATCGGCTATTTGATCAGCTGTTCCCTCATCGATCGGGAGCTCGTATGCTTCCCCATTGATTAAGTCAACACAAACTACGTTTTCTCGATGCTGTTTTTTAAGTTCCTTTGGCGAGCCGATGGTTTGGATTTGTCCTTGATACAAAATCGCTACACGGTTACATATCAATTCGGCCTCAGCCATATCATGCGTAGTTAAAAAAATCGTTGTCCCTTTCTCATTTAAGTAGCGTAAGCCTTTATAAATATGTGCTGAGTTTACCGGGTCTAAAGCCGAAGTAGGTTCATCTAAAAATAATAATTCTGGCTCATGGATAATCGCGCATGCCAACATGACACGCTGACGCATCCCTTTCGATAAGCGATTGACTTTCTTTTTGCGCTCTCCGCTTAAGTTTACAAACTGCAGCACCTTATCGATCGAAGATCTGGGAAGATCATATAATTGGCGATACAACGCTAGATTTTCCTCAATCGTTAATCTCTCATATAGACCACTGTTATCCGTCAAAATGCCAAAGCGCATCTTCTGTGCAGACTGATGCATCATCTCCGCTGGCTGATTAAATACACTTGCCTGTCCACTTGTCGGATTTAACTGCGCAGTTAAAATCTTGATTAATGTTGTTTTTCCCGAACCACTCGGACCTAGGAAACCAAAAATTTCCCCTTTCGGAATTGAAAAAGACACGTCTGCTAACGCATCCTTATTTCCAAATCTCTTTCGAATATGTTCTACTTGGATAACATCCATTAACGCCACTTCCTTAGAGTTGATGGCTTAAATATATAAAGAATGCATGCACCCAGCCATCAAAACCCGCCGAAATGTAGCTGTTATCGCCTGAATGGTACCATTGAATGCTTGATTGGTTCGATATTACCCCGGAAATTAAATGTTAAGAAGTGCTTTTAATTCATGCAATTTTGAACGAGATAACGGAACCACGGCATCTTTACCTATATTTAATCGCAAGCTGTAGCTATTCTTCGTCCATGTAATAATCTCTCTTACTTTTTGCAGATTAACGATGTAGGATCGATGACACCTAAAAAACCCGAAATTTAACAATCTCTGCTCGAGCTCGGTTAGCGTCAAAGCACAGTCATAATTTTCCCCATCCGCATGAACAACGATCGAACCATCTATACTTTCTATAAAATCGATTTCAGGCGGATTAAATAAAATCACCTTGTCATTTCTTTTCGTATAAATTTTCTGCAAGGTTATATTGGCCCGATCTTGTTCCTGCACTTCCTGCTTATCCTCTTCTGAGTCCCGAATATCCAATGGATGAAACCCGGACTCGTTCAATCGATAAATGGCATCACAGGAAATAATGGCATCCTCCAAATTCGAAGTTAAAATTAAAATCTGCTTTTCTTTCGAAAGATCATCTAAAATCCGTTTAAAATGACGACGATCTTGTTCTTCCAAGTAAAAATAGGGTTCTTCCAGTACAAGTGTAGGCTGATGCGCAAAAAAGACACGCAGCAATGTCACATACATCCTTTTCGATGAGCTTAGATCCTTGATTTTTACCTTCCGTTCTTCTTTTAAAGCAAAATAATCCATTAACAAAGCGACACGCTCATTCCTCTCCGTTACTTTGATTAGAAAAGTGATTAGCTCTTCCACCGTCAAACGCATATACTCGCCTTGTTGAGCTCGAAATAAATAATATTGGGAATGATTCACTAATTGATTGATTAAAAGCTGCTTTCGCTTCAAATCCGTTATAATGCCAATCGATTGGTGCGATGTCATTTTTAATTCGATCTTCGGTAGAACTAATTCCCCATCATCATACACTGGTTGAAATTTCATGCCGTCCTCCTGGTCAGTGCCGCTATAGGATATATAAACCAATTATAATGTTGGGATACTTTTTTGTCAGTTTCTATTGAAAAATATAACAGCATGTCTTCTCTAATAGATATCAACAATGCATAGGTCGGGAACATACGATGAGAGGGGATTTTTCAATTATTCTGTCGTATCGCTTCTAACTCTACTCATTTCTGCCCGATCACCAACAAGGAATCCCTTGTTGACAGAATATTAAAACCGTACATAAATGGTCATGTTTTACCAATAGTTTTTAAGTGAGTTTCAATTAGAATTACAATCACCTTCAAACTCCGAACTTCAAAGAAGATACTCAGAAGTTAAGAACCACGTTCATTTATTCTCCGTTTGCAACAAACAGACTTGTACATTTACAATAAGAAAATGACAAGGGCTAAATACATATCGACAGGAGGATATTAGATGCCGCAATTAATTTTTAGAGGAATTCCAGCCGAGGGCATACGTGCAATTAGTATACCGCTCGTAGAGGAGATGGCCGCAATATGCCAATGCGGAACGGATAATTTCACCTTGGAGTGCCTGCACGTCACCGCTATATTCGACGGGAAATATACCGATTCGTACCCTTTCATCGACGTATGGTGGTTTGAGCGAGGGGACGAAGTGCGCGATAAGATGGCCGAGGCGATTGATAGGCATGTCCGGTCGCTCGGTATACCCGATCTGGAGATTTCCTTCCGTGTTGGCCGCGAGGACAATTTTTATATGAACGGACGCCGGTATAGTTCCTAGCTGATTCATTGGGGATAGTGGAAGAACAGTTCTTTTGTACGGGGTTACCCCCCCCCCAAAAGCGGCCATGTTCTCCCGGCTTGGAGGAAGGCTTCTTTGATCCTGATATTATCGACCCGGATGGTGGTGAAAATGCGTCTTCAGCCACTGAAGGCAATCGAGAGCATTGGCTCTAAGCATGACGGGCCGATGAGCGAAAGCTTGTCTCATACGGACTACATTATGGTCATGGACAGAGCTTACGGAAAACTCGAACGTTTGGATGGCTATAAAGAAAACGGACAGTCCTTCGTCGTTCGGTTAGTATTGACTGGAAAAATCCAACTTGTGTTAGAATAGGAGAAGCACAAAAAGGAAGGCGGGGTTACGATGGGATCATGGGGAAAGGCATCGCTGGAAAGCGACGAAGGGCTTGATGTTCTTGATGCGTTAATCGAATATGCAAAGGACCGCAAGTCCGTCAAGTTGAAGGATCTTCTAACTCATTACAGAGAGTTGGGATTTCTCTCGGAGGATCCCGAGGAGGAAGATTTCCTTTACGATAATACAGCCGTTGCTCTCGCTGAAATTGTATACGCCTATATCCAATACGGCAAGACGCAGTACGAGGAATTGAGCGGTCTGAAGGAGATCGTCTGGGAAACAGAAGATTTGCTCGAGTTGAGGCAATTGGTTCAGCAGGTACTGGATAATAAAGGCGGAGAACGCGAGCTCTATGAACTGTGGGATGGAGATCCGGACTGGATTGAACATTTGGAACAAGTCGTTCGTATTTTGTCGGAACGGTTATAGATCGCCGGATGCTTCTGCTTAAAGCGGCCGATTGCATCCTATAAGAAGTCGCTAAATGCGGCTTTTTTTTGGTACAATATGACTTTTAAGGAGGAGATGGAGATGAACCTTTTGGCCCAAACGACAAACCGTGTTCCATGGCAGCGGCTGACTACCGCCTATGGAAGAGGGACGGACATTCCGCGGCTCATGGAGGCGGGGCAATATGAGGAAATCGCCAATCTGATCGAGCACCAAAGCACCTTGTGGCAGGCGACGCCATGGGCTCTGCTTATTCTCCTGCAGGAACTTGCCAAACAGAAACCGGATAAGGTCTCTTCGAAGGAAGTTCAGTTGTACTTGGCTGTAGCTTCTGCTATAACCCTGGATCATATGGATTCGCAAGATACGGTTGGAACAATGAACGAGCTCCTGGATGAAAAGTACTTATGGCCAGAGGACGAGGACGAAGATGAACTGCTGTGGGAGGATGAGGAGCCGCCGGGTTATGAGAAAGAGGCATTTTTCAGCTATTATTACTTCAGTTATTTGCTGCTTAAGGACGCAATTCCTATCTACACCGCGATAATGAACGGTAACGATAAGCTTGCTCCGGCTATTCGGGAACTGCTGCTTCTGCTCGAACCGGAAGGTGTCAGTGAGTAGAGGCAGGCATGTTGGGCTAAAAAATACAACCATCGACGACCTTAGAAAATGTCATCGATGGTTGTTCCGGTAGATTGTTTACTTGTCGATTAAATTGGTTGTTTTAAGCCGTATACGTGCTTCGTGACGCATAAAAATCAACCGTAACTCATTAAGTGACAGAAAAAGGGAGGATGACCCCCTACCTGTTGCTATTACCTTGGGTTTACTTCCATTTTAACTCTCGGAGGCTTTGATTCCGCTTTTGTTGCATGGGAATAGAGCGAGCGATTAATGCCAAAAATTTCGCCGTCACTTATGGTAAGGTTCAGCTTAACGGTTCTATCGGCGAAAAATCTGCCGCGGCATTTCTTCAATGCAGCTTGATCATCCTTGAATTGCTCGTAGGTTTCCTTTCGTTCAGCCAACATTTTGTTGTAAACAAAACGAACGCAACCGAAGGTTTTTGCAAGCAGTTGTTCTTGTTGAGGCGTTGGGTACAAACGGAACTTATAGGCCTTGTTTGCTATGCCCAGTCACCTCACTTCATCCCCTGATTTTCGATATATTTCTTTATCACTTCAATAGGTGCGCCGCCCGTTGTAAGTAAGCAAAAACTTCTTGACCAAAAGTATTCTTTCCAAAGCTTCTTTCTCACTTGTGGAAACTCTTTTTTGATCAGCCTCGAGCTTGCACTTTTATAAGCATTGATGAATTTTGACAACTCGGTGTTCGGGTGTGCTTTGAACAAGATATGCACATGGTCCAACTCATGATTCCATTCGACTAAGGATATATTATAGTTTTCACCTAATCGAACAAACATTTCTTTCGCATAGTCAGATAGGGTATCATCCATCACTTTTCTACGATCTTTCACAACCAAAACAAGATGATAATGAAGAGAGAATACCGAATGATTATTGTTGTCTAATTTCATTGATATAACAGCCTTTCTTTTATATAAGACTGATTATATCTCATCATAGAAAATATGGCAACAAAAAAAGACTTTAGGCTTCGCCTACCGAAATTCATCTCCCACTTTCATCAAGCTTCGCAAGATTTAGAAGTGGGAGACTTCTTTCGGAGGGAAGTTAAACGCTGTCAAAACACAAGTTTCAGATTCAGAATCGCGTTCAATGTCTTCTTTAAAAGCAACTTTTTCTTGTTTAAGTTTATCAAGGATGTAATTGGTCCAACCGTATCCGTCAGAAATATACGGCATTTCCTCTAATTTGCGATTAAGTTTTTCAAAACCACCAGTTGGCGAAAACTCTAGTGAATAACTCAATGTTTCATTTCCCTTATATATAACGCTGGATATATGTATCACAAATGGTTTATAGTCTAGACATTCCCACGTACCCTCTTCCATATATTCGATATCGAAAGTCATTGCAGTTAAACGGACATTTTATGAGCCAACACAATGGCATTTACCGCTGATACGGTATCCTGGGCTACCAGTTGTTCATCCAGCTTCAAATGAAGTTGCAAGGTAGAGACTGGTGGATTTTTAGTAGAAATCATGAGCTCAACCTCATGAGATGAAAGCACCTTCGCTTGCATGATTTGCAGCCAGGGGATAAGATCCGGTAATGATTTATCCTCCGAAGGGCCGGTTTCCATGCCATCCACCCCAATAGGTGAATGCCCATCGAAATACTCAATCCTGAACACAGCATAAGAGGGGGTGCTGTTCCTCTTCAAGATCGTGGCCTCCTCCAGCCGATGGCGGGAGGTTTTTTTAGGACCGATAATCACATTCCACAAAACGATAAACAGAGAGGGGATGAGGAAGCCGAGCACCGCCAACCAACCACTGGAGGTCTTGACATAGACGGTAAGAAAGAGGGCTGCGGACAGAATCGCAAGCAACCATATGTAGAGCTCCTGCCGCCATTTGGGCCGGTGCTTCCCAGATGCTGGAGGAATGGACTGTGCTGGCTGAATTTCCGGAGCTTGCTCCGGCTGAGCTACCGTACGTTCTCTCCACGGCAAATGCTCCCCATTCAGCATATAGAAGTTATCGGCTGCTCCCTGCCAGACCTTCACCTGCGAGGGATGCGGCGACTGCCAGAGGGTAACGTATTCTTGAATGTCTTTCAGATAGAGGGCGGGATCGCCCGTGAACGAGAAATATTGCGAAAGCTCTAGATGAATAACGGCAGCAGAATACCGCTGTACATGGGTCGATAAGGTTTCTAGCCACTCATGCACAGGAGCGGCAAGCGAAGGGAAATGTGCCAGCGTGCCGGGTAAGCTCAGGCGCAACTGCTCTGCAGCATCTGCCCATGGAATCTGCCATTGGAATGCCTCGGAAAAGCATTCCCACTCAGGCAGATCCTCCACACCCGGTTGGTCCATGTGGGGTTGAATCTTGCTCCATGCTTGCATAAGCTGCCCGCTATAGCGCTGGAACTGCTCTTGGCTGACCAGACAAAACCATACTGGAGCGAGAAAATTATTCGTCTCGAAAGCTGTATTCTCATAATCGACCGAATCTGTATCGGCGTTTGTAACGCTCAGGAATGTCCGGTTTCCCATTAAGATCCTTCCTTCCTACCTCTGTTTCCCGCGTTAAGATATTCCTGAATCCATGAAACGGAATAATGAAAATGATAGAAATCGCACGTCCGAGGGAGTAAGATAGAGAAAAGTGGTTATTTTCTCTATCTTTCTGGCTCAGATCCCGTGTGCTAAACTGTTCGCCCCCTACCTGTAGAAATATGTTTGAGGCTGGTTGAGATCTCGAATAACAAACGAAGCTATAACACTGTAAGATGGATTTAGGTGTTACCGGCTAAACTTTAGAGCGAAGGTGATATTGCGGGGCATGGACTTGAATATATGTGTATAGGCCTCCGCCCAATTTTTCGCCGTCACTTATGGTACGGTTCAGCTTAACGGTTCTATCGGTGAAAAATGCGCCGTGGCGCTTTGCCGCCAGCCTTCCTGGCTTATTACCGGAACCGCCGTGGGCAGATGGTCTGCCGAATTGGACTAATCACCATTCATAAAAATTTTCCTCGATCAGCACCTCGAATGAATCCGCTAATAACTCGATCTCCCCGGTATCGTGGTAACAGATGAGAACCTTTCCTTCCTGATTAATGATAATCGGATCGCCGGATCCATCTATAGAAATGACATAACTAGTTCGTAAAACCTCTGTAAAGGGAAGTTCCTTGAATTGCTCTCGGAACCCCAGCGTCAAATCGACAACCGTTTCATTTCCGAGACTAGATCCGTTAGAGAATGCATATACCACAAGACCTGCATATGCTCCCCCAAACGTCCTGATAAAATGTACGTAGTCCTCATGAAAGTTTACATTCAGCTGCTGCTGTGCCTTAGCAATTTCCTCTTGGCTCGCCGGAATTCCTACTAGTGTGCTATTATCCTCCCGATGAAGGAAAATCTTTAATCTCTCCATTAACGCATCTTTCATAGGCTAATCTCCCTTACTGTTATCTGGATGAACGTCTGTTGGCTCATAGTCATTCATGCGGAGAAGGATATACTCCATTTCTTCTAATGGCATTTGCAATTGTTGGCTGACCTCGTAAAGTCCCATATTCTGCGCAAGAAGTGCCCTTGCTTTATTGATCTTTCCATCCAACCAATTGTTTTCTAACATCCAATTTTTTACCTGAATCAAAAATTGATCTTGTGTTTCCTCATCTGCATGCTTTTTATATTTAGCAACAGACTCCGACATATAATGATAGAGGTAAATACCTAAGGCTTCGCGTTGTTCATTTTTAGACATCCGTTGATACTGCTCATAGATGATGCTGATGTCTAAATATAGAGCATGATCCCTGCTATCAAAGCGTCTAAATGTTTTTCGACCATACCTTTCAGGTAAAACACGCAATACAAAATGAATATCATACGGAAACTTCCATGTTTCTGCCAATTCTTCTAACGGCAACAGTTCATCTCTCAATTGGCGGACGCACGTTCCATGTGTATCTAATAAAAAATCTAGTTTCATTCATGCCTCCTTAGACAATATCAAGCGGGGCCGGCTTGGTTCCTGCCTCACGATCAAACAAAGTAAAGATCCTTAAACGAAATAACATCATCAGTATATGAAAATTGATTAGCTTGGAGCCTCTTTACAATTTCATTTGAGAACTCTTCAAATGAGTCTGCGATCACCTCTTGATAACTCATACCGGGGTGAGATTGAAAGATTTGTCCCGAGATGCCGTTTCTCCCCGGATCTAAATCCAGAATAAGGCGCGAGGATGCTTCAAAATCAGCGAACGGAATCCATCTTTTACTCCAAATCAGAGGCTTGATTCGATCTTCATCAATCCAACCCACCTGTTCTTCGTCCTCAAACAATTCATTCATCATGGACCATGTTTCGATGATATCTGATAGACAAAAAGGAGCTGTAGCCGATAAAAGGCACATGCTCTTGTTGTCCATTCCATGTAGACAAATAATTGCGAAAATGACTCGGTAGTTGTACGTTTAATATGCTTTCCAAGAGATTTATTTCTTCCTCTGTGGCAGGAGGGTTAACCGTAGCAAAAATCGGTTGTGATATCGTTTGAATATGTTTTAAGATGTTATCCCAGACGTCCTTAGCCATTACTGATTCACCACCACTCTTCATAATCTCCATTTAAAGCAAGGAGCCGTGCCTTTACAGCTCATGTATTTTCAAATTTCATATTTTCCCAAACGTCCGCGACCTCGGTAATATCGGTCTGAATCACGAAGAAAAGAGACAGACATGTGCCCACAAGCCGTCACTTATGATACGGTTCAGCTTAACGGATCTATCGGCGAAAATGCGAAAGGAGCTGTCGCGGCCAGCTCCTTCATACCGTGATCAATCCAATTGAGCGCGAGAGAATAAATCCCTGATTCCAGCGTCATCCTCGCATGCATCTTTAAATCCTAACGCAAAATTTTGTATAGACTCTCTATTATCAGAATAAGCGCAGAACATGCTGGCTTCCGGGTCGAAATGTACGATACCCGTCAACTGAGGCATCCTTTCCTCAAGAAAAACAGCAGCCAGAGAACCCCAATCGTAACCGTTGCCCTCAAATCCCTCGTCAGCTCTTGTTTGAAAAACTTCATCTTTATAAGTACCAATATCCAAAATGACTGATATTTTTCCATTATCATGCTCTACTAACAGAAACGGTTTTATTTTCTCTGCCAAGGGGACGTTTCCTGTCCCGCTATCGTTACTCTGTTCACTCTCTGCCTGTACTGACTGCTTTCGTTTACGTTTCATTTGGCCGATTTCTTGTCGGCTCCATTCTAAAAACATCAAAGCATCCTTATCCGCGGGGTCTAGCTTATTCACAATTTCGAATTCTCTAATTGCTTCTTCATATTGTTTCAGGTGGTAGTAGGAATAGCCTAGACGGAAGTGCCAAAGAGGGTCCTCGTCACCTTGTTTCTCAATCGTCAAAAGCAGTTGCACTGCCGCTTCGTATCGTTCCAAATTGTTCAATGCTCGTGCCCAATGACTGACCAAATCATAATCCCTGTCCTGGTTGGGAATTTCCAAAATCCGATCTGCGATTTTTTCATATTCACCATCTTTATGCCAAAGGTTTAGCTGTTTCAACAGGTCTTTTTCCATGCTCTACCTCTTTTCGTTTGATACTTCGCGGCTTATCGCGGGGAGCTTTAATCTACCGTCTTCAGTTTCTCCATTTTTGAAAACCCAACGCCGTCCCCTTAACTTGCGCTCTACTTTGTAAATGTGCTAAGTAAAGACGGCCATACAGAAATTTTCTCACGGCAGGATGGACATAATGTTTCCCCCGCTAAATAATACAGATGCCTAACCAATGTTTGCTCCCCGATCGCTTCCGCCCGCTCCGCTAATGTTCGTATTTCTTCATCTGCAAATGACGTGACCGGGACGATCACATGGGATTCCTGATCAGTGTGAAAGACGGGATCTTGTTCATAGGCTTGAAGTATTTCGATTTTTACAGAATTATCTTCATGAGGCCAGATGAATACATCATTTTCGCAGGCCGGACACACGGCCACATACTCATCACCGTTAATAAAAGTCATCAACATATCTGCAAGCATATACGAACCTCGATAAGCAGCATCCGCAGTAAGAATATAACGTTTCTCCATCTCATCGATGGAATGATGGGCTGTATAGGAGAATACTTCCTTTGTAAGCGCCTTGAGTTTCCCAATGGCCTCTAAATATTCACGATACAATTCAGTACAGACAGAGCTGCCTACATCTTCAGCCAGTTCAGCCCAAGTTTCTGGAAATGGCTCCTCATCGTGCCCATCACGGCTTGCCTCGATTATACCGCAATTTACAAACAGCTCTTTGCGCACTTCAGCATCAGATGTAGAACATGCTATTTGTGCCAAAAACGGCATCGCCGCATATGTAGCCGTATATATTGTATTTTGATGGTACAAGTACTCTTGAAAGAGTTCATCAAAAATCTCCTGGCTATATTGCTGCATTAGCTGCTGCAATAACGCAGGTACGTTGTCTGCAGAACCGTACGGTCCTGTCAACTTTCCCCATACATCGCTATCCCACTTAAGCAAGCTTTCCCTCCGTTCCTAATTGCCAACTTCTATCCTTTCTACTTATTGTATCACATAAAAAACACTGGAATCAGTGCCCAACATCCTAACTCTTCAATGTCACTCAGGGTACTTCTCGGCTTTAATTTCGTGTTCTCAGCTCTCTATGTCTAATATGAAGTCTATGCGCTTGAACAATAACCCTCGCAAAATGTGTTAAACTACTAATAGGAACCCCTATCTATAAATTGTCAAGTTTCACAAACGAATGTAGGCAGGTATTCTGCTAATCACCGATAGAAAGGAATATCCATAAATGGCTTCTTGGAGACAAGTGATGAAACCTTTGACCGTACCGACGATTCCCGGTGGAATCATAACGATCCTTATCTTTTATCTAGATTACTTCCAATTTAATCTTGTCGAAAAATTTCTCATGTTTGCGACTTTCGTCATTGTACCTCTTGTTATTTTACTTTTAAGCTATGACGATGAAAAAAATAAACATCAAAGGATCATTTATGCTGCTATTAAGCTGCTTCAATTTCCCGCTGCGCTTCTTGCCTTAGCCTCTGTAATGAGCAGCAAGACGTGGGGATTGGGAGGCACGGCAATACCAGGGGCCTTCTCCCTAGGGTGGTTGCTGTTCACATTGCTGCTCTGCATCTATGGTCTCATCATTATTGTGAATCACAAGGGAAGAGTTGAGGAAATAGCGATTGGCGCGGGGCTCGTTTACTTTTTTATCGGAGGCATTTGGTTCGCCCTATATCAATATCAATTTGATCTCTTCCAAGCTAATCCCGCAAAGCACGCTCTAAGTTCGGTCCACTTCCATTTCTCATCTGCAATCGTTCCGATTTTTATCGGTGTACTGGGACGGATCATGACGAAGAAAAGCTGGTATCCTTGGATCGTTGCCATCGATATCATCGGACCCATTCTGATCGCTGTCGGTATTATTTTCTCTAAGCCGGCTGAGTATATCGGCGTCACCTTATTCGCCTGTAATATTGCGATTTACACCACCTATCTGCTTGCTTACTTGAGAAAAGGCTCTTTACGCAATACGCCAACCTTCTTTTTAGTCCTTTCTTGCATTGCCTTTTACACGATTGTCGTTGTTTCCATTTGCTATCCGTTACTGAAAAACACGTTTTCCTTAACCATACACGATTTCATTCCGATTTACGGATTACTGCATGCGTTTGGTTTTGTTTTATGTGGACTGATCGGATGGGTATACATGATCGACTCTCTTAAGAAAAAAACGCTTGCTTATAACAACTAACCTGAATAATGCCGGGATTGAAGTAACATGTTTATGTATTGTCGGCGTTATCGGAAACCATATATCTCAAGCGCCGGAAAAGGATAGCTGGCACAAACCTGCCTTACTAAACATCCTACTTGTTATTCATAACAAGCTTATATTTCTTAAAAATCCAAGAATTAATCATGTCATTCATCGCATTTTTGCTTATGCGAACAGACGGTTTTTTCTCTTGCAAATCATCAACTGCATGTGCCGAAAATCGAAGCGGCTTTGTGATTTATTATCTGTGCTCCAGACACTTGAGCATGCTTGTCATCAAGGCGAGACGATATAAACCATGAAATGAGAATTGTCCAACTACGAAAAACGATAGGTTAGATCAACAGAACAGATTTTATATTTCTTTTTCTGCAAGCGCCTAATAACCATCTGATAGAGCCGTAAAAAATGACACCAATAACAACGCCAATTGTACTGAGTATGATATCGTCTGCTAACGCGTACAGGATTGTAATCAGATTGAAAATGACCGGATAGCAATTGCCATCCGGTCATAACTTATTTAACTATGCCAAAAGATTAAGTTCACATACGTCTACGACAACCTCCATTCTCCGCTTTACCACTATTTGTGATACGGTTCCCCGCGTATGATCTTAAACTATCCTGCCCGTTAGCGTAGAAAAGGCAGGCGACCGAGTTGACCAGCTGCCACGGTGCTTGTATTCAATGAACGTGTCCCGTTAGCTTAATGGTTCAACTAACAAAGAACAACAATAAACAAAACAGCATTACTTAATGATTAGAGTAATGCTGTTTTTGTTCGAGTCTCGACTTTGCGCGTTTGATTTTTTGTTCCACCATCATTCCATCGATGTTCCTCTAACAGAATTGTTGAATCACCAAAATAGTTATGTAACGTTATGTTTCGCAAAACATTAAACTTTTGTGTGCTGTCATAAAAGATATTCAATAGTTATTTAAAAGGCTGTCGATTTCTCGACAGCCTGGACAGAAGAATTACTTCTGCTGTTCATTGTATTTCAAATGTAAAATGGGGTAAGGGCGGCCTGCTCCATCCGTCAAATCTTCACCGGTTATTCCGAAACCGCTTTTTAAGTAAAACTTTGTCGCATTCTCATTTTGTTTATTCACATCAACGGACGTGATCCCAAAACCATTGATGCATATTTGCATAATTTGTTTCCCATACCCCTTGCCAATTTTATCGGGATCGAGAAATAGTGCTTCCAAGTGATTTTCATTGATGGCGGTAAAACCAATGATAGAGTCTTCGGTATACCAGAGACGTACATCAAGATGAGGAAAATACATGGGTAATTCTTTTTTGATTTCCTCTTTATCCTTGAAACTCAAAAAATGATGAGTGGCCATTACCGATCTTTCCCAAAGATTTATAATCATATCATAGTCATTAACGGTTGCTTTTCTGTTTTGTATCATTTCGTTCTGCTCCTTTTCTTTTTAATTTATCACGCTCCTTTCATCACTTTTTTGTAGATGGTGATCGTATATCTCCAATTGATATATGACTTCATGCTTACCACTCTTTTCGGAATTATATTAATCGATTTGCAATCAAACATATTTCACTTTAATTATCTATTCTATCATATTTAGTTGATACCATTCAATAGCTGTTCCTCTCTTTTACGGTAGAACCATGTTATCACTTTTTTACTTATTTCTCAAAGTATTCATTTTGCAAAAGACCCATATAAATGATGTCATGCCAATCACCGTCTTGTCACTATCGTCTTAATCTGCTGATATAACTACTATCAAACACTATTTCTTTTCTGATTGTGTGTACCATCACTTGTGGTACGATTCAGCTTAACGGGGCTATCGGCGAAAAATGCGAAAGGAGCTTGCCGCGGCAGCTCCTTTAGTTGCTTCAATATTGCCTAAAACGTTCTACGTCCGACCACTATTATTTCAGTCGCTTAAATAACGCTACCTTCCTAAGGCTTGTCATTCATCTCTTCAATCTTGGAGGTAAGTTCAGACGTGTTCTTTCTATACGCACGATTCAATTCACGGCTCAGAGTAACCAAGTCATTTCTTTGCAACTGGAACTCCTTATTAACTACCTTGTTGAGGAGAGCAATTAAAAACTCTTCCTCACCATAATTAACGATCGATTTGAAAAAAGCATCACTGAACCAAATCTTCTCCAAAACCCCATGAAATGCCTCACCGCTTGAGAGCAGATATTCCTGAAATACCGTAAGACTCTTCGTAACTATTCTTAAAACCATCCCTTATCAACGTTTCGGCTGATCGAGACGGATACGAGCCGCCTGCCGCGTGATAAATGGAGCAGATCAACTCGATATGGTCGTCATTAGTTACGTGGTCAAGAATCGCTGCGTCCCACTCCAATAACAAATTAATACCTGCATTTTGGTCGTTGAAGTATCCACTTTTAATTATTTCGAGAATCTTAAGGAAACAGAGCCTGTGCAATTCGCCATCAACGTACTCTTTTGAAGGAGCAAGGTGGGCTCTAAGTTTTTCGCTATTCGAATAGGATTCATTACCATCAAGCTTGAACGTAAGCTGAGAAATCTCCCCCATAAGCTTCTCTGCTTCAACATTCACTGCAAGGTCTAATCTCCTGAACAACATCGATGCAAAGTATAACTGTTCTAATGCTTCCTGTTCAGACGGATGTATCGAATCGTCATGCGCTAAGACATTACGAATCCCCATCATGGCTCCAGAGAATAACCACATTGTTCCCAATTGCGGATCATCCCCTCCGGCTACTTTTAATACCGGATTATCTTTCGAGAAAGCCTTTTGCATAAGAGATGAACCGTCTTGGGTAAGCTTGCTCTTGCGCTGGACTTCTTTATTGAGAGCTATATATGTGTCAAGGACAGCCGATCGATAGTTCCCATCTTTGAATGACTTTCCAAGCTTTTGCCAATACTTTTGGATGAAGCCCCTCCAACTTACTTGGTTGAGCGGGAAACGGAGCCGACTCTTCAATCACAGGTGCCTTAGGTGCTGGCGATGGAGCTGCGGGTACTTCAGGAGTTGCTTGACCACTCAACTGGGAACTACCTTTTTCCGTTACCGTAAGCTGTGTCGGGAACTTTACCTCACCGGAAATTAAGCCTTCTTCAACCAACGTTCGCATCATCATCAGACTCGGCTGCTCTTCATTTACCTCAGGGAAGAATACGGCGTAGTCCTTGCGCTCAATCGACACCGCATCGCCCCAATATTTCGAAAGGCCATTGGGATTACCGATGAATAGTGTTGCTACCGGCTCATTGTTGATTGTGCAGTATCTGGTAAACGCCGATACCTTCATCAACTGTGGCAGAAGTAAATTGTCACCTGGGTTCGTAGGTTTTGCATGTTGGTCCACGTGCTTATGGTTATCGGGGGAAGCCGTGCCTCTTCGAACTCCACGCGATAATCAAAGCCACAAGCAGCAGAATCAATAGCACTCCTGGAAACGATTGTACACCCACATGCTCCAGCAAAGTGCCGCCTACGATACCTCCACCAGCGATGGCCAGATTCCATACCGTGGTATTGATGGGCATTGCGATATCTACGCCTTCTTCACCACTTGCAATAGCTTGTGCGGTTTGCAGCAGTGTAGCGGCACCGCCGAAGGTAAGTCCCCATAACGCCACGGCTGCATAGACAATCGGTGCGTATGTGCCGCCTACCCATAGGGCAACGGACGCAAGTGCAAACCCGACCAGGCTGATCAATACCAGTAGGCGCAGCATTCGGTCGATGAGCAGGCCAACGACCCAGATGGAGACAAGGGCGGCTAAGCCAAAGACCAGTAAGACGAGATCAACACGTCCTCCGAGTCCGGAAGGCTCGAGAAACGGCGCAATATACGTATATAAAATATTGTGTGCGAGCATCCAGGCGAACACAACCATGAGAATCGGTCGCATGCCGGGCATGACAAACACCTGCCCTACGGTCATTCTTTTATCTGCAGGTTGCCCAGGATAATCCGGCACTTTCCACAACACCCAACCAATTAATAAAAGAGCTAGAAGAGACATGACCCCGAATACGGCACGCCAGCCGATTAGGTCGCCAAGTAAGGTACCGATTGGCACGCCGAAGGTTAGAGCAATCGGTGTTCCTACCATCGCGACCGCTAAGGCGCGCCCCTTCAAGGCATCCGGTACCATACGGCGCGCGTAACCAGCGATCATTCCCCAAGCCGCGCCAGCGGCTACTCCGGCCATAAACCGAGCAACAAGCGTCAAGGCATAGCTGGTCGATAAAGCGGTAATTGTGTTGAATACAAGGAAACCCGCAATAATGGCGAGGAGCAGCGGACGCCGCCGAACCTTGCCGGTAAACATGGCGAACGGAATGGCTGCCACAAGCGAGCCTATCGCATATAGGGTGACGAACTGTCCAGCCATCGCTTTTGTTATATCAAGCCCTTCTCCGATTAACGGCAGCAGTCCGGCTGGAATGGTTTCGGTTAGAATACAGATAAATCCTGTCATCGCAAGCGCGAGAAGGGCAAGCCAGGGAAATTGGGTAGAGATGTTATCCGGTTGGGCCATACTCGTGGTTGATGAATATTGAGACAACTCAGTCTCCTCCTTTAGTTGAAACGAATTATGGATCAATCATTCCACATATTAAGTCAACGAAGTTCACTTGTCAATGACTTCTGGATCGATTAGTATAAAAATGATGAAGGAGGTCATATTATGCCACGAACGGGACGCCCTCGTGCATTTAATCGTGACGAGGCGGTTGCTGCCGCCATGCATCTGTTCTGGGAACACGGCTTTGAATCCACTTCACTTTCTCAATTGCGTGCTGCGATGGGAGATATATCAGCGGCTAGTTTTTATGCGGCGTTCGAATCCAAGGAAGCGCTGTTCCGCGAAGTGGTTGATCAATATGTATCATCCTATGGACAGGTTTCAGAAAGTTTCCGGGATACAAGTATCCCTCCGAAAGTAGCCATCGAGCAAGGATTACGGCGGTCGGCAAGGATGCAGACAGAGAGTTCACACCCTTTAGGCTGTCTGTTGGTTTTGTCTGCTGCAACCTGTTCTCCTGAGCAAAACCACATCCAAGAGATGCTCGCGAAGGAACGAGAAAGGGTTCGCCGTTGGCTGGAAGATTGTATAGAACGAGCCGTAGCAAATGGCGATTTGCCTGATTCTACAAATATCGCCATGCTGGTCGCCTTATTTGAAACATTTCTTCAAGGAATTTCGACACAAGCCCGTGACAATGTTCCGTACGAGGCAATTGACGCTGCCATAACTCAACTGATGAGTGTATGGGATCTGCTGTCTGCAAAGACAGAAGATTCAGGCACGATTCAAAGAGCAAGAGAGTCCGGTCTGTGCGGATGTTGACGGCCGGTATAGCTGTCCGTGGTATAATGGACCCTTGGCCCATGCTGATCAACCTTGATGCGCAGCATCCGGCATTGGCAGGGCTTTCCTGGAAGGCGGATCTATTTGTCGTCCAGACCTGTGTTGCTTGCAGTTGTAACGGTACGGTGTATATGGAGACTGATAGGGCAGGGAGAGCCCGTCTGGAGTGAACATAATGCAATGTCGTAAGGAGCGGGAGAGATTGACTTAAAGAATCGTTATCATTCGTATGTTATTAAACGGAACGATTCTAAATTGCGCGGGAGACCCGACATCCGTTTCATGGCAGCGAGTGGGACGTGCGGTTGCGCACATCGGTTTTTTGAAGATAAGGAGAGGACGAGCGGAACATGAATGTGGAAGTGTATACGTTAAATGCGTTTGCGAAAGGGGAGCGTGGCGGTAATCCAGCAGGCGTTGTCTTGGAGGGTGGCCTTTCGCTGTATGCTGCCGAAATGCAGCTTATAGCGAAGGAATTGGGCTTTTCGGAGACGGCCTTTATGGAAAAATCCCTGCTTGCGGATTACAAAATCCGCTATTTCACCCCCGCCAGCGAAGTTGATCTATGCGGACATGCCACGATTGCTGCATTTGGACTAATGCATTCGCTGGGTTTGGCAAAGGAAGGGACCTCCTATAAGATAGAAACCAAGGCAGGGATTTTGGATGTCGATATTAGCTCTGAAGGTCTTGTTTATTTGTCACAAGCCTTACCACAATTTCTTGAAAGGATATCCTGTGAGGAAATCGCCCCATCTTTGGGGATGGATGCCGAGGATCTGGAAACCGGGTTGCCCATCCAGATTGTTTCGACGGGGCTGCGGGACATTTTGATCCCGATCCGCAGCAGGAAGCTCTTGAATGAAGTTCAGCCAAATTTTGACGCCATAACCGCCATCAGCGAAAAATATGATGTGGTTGGATATCATCTGTTCACGATGGATACTCCAGACGATGCTGCTGCGGAATGTCGGAATTTTGCGCCGCTGTACGATATTCCCGAGGAGAGCGCGACAGGAACATCCAACGGTGCCCTGCTCAGCTATTTGTACCAACATGGCCAACTATCTTTGCGGGAAGTGGAGCACGTCATGTTCAGGCAAGGGTATTCGATGGATTGTCCTTCTGAAATTAAGGTAGGATTGCGCCTGAGCGAGAGCGGTGAAATCAACCAGGTTCGGGTTGGCGGTGCAGTGGTTGGCATTGAACGAAGACATATCACGATATAAGTGAAATCAAACAGGCTGTTTGCAGCTACTGTACCTTACGGGGCAAAGGGCTTATTCTGCTACTGGCGAGGCTAGATAGCGGAGGATGCTTGCGTGAGCAGACGGGTTAACATTTCTTCATCCAATCTGTCGTTTCCCTTGATTTTGATCGTTTTGCGTTCCTGAGGGCCATCGAACAAGCCCTCCGGCAATGCTAGGCCGCTTGCGTTGAAGATCGCGAACGACCCGTAGTTGCATTGAACTAACGGATACGTTAGTTCAACAAAACAGCGGCGAATAAAGGCTTTATTTTTATAGCCTTTATCCGCCGGACAAATATCACTATCGTCTTAAACTGCTGATATAACTACTATCAAGCACAATTTCTTTCCTTATGGTGTGTACCATCACTTGTGGTAAGGTTCAGCTTAACGGGTCTATCGGCGAAAAATGCGAAAGGAGCTGTCGCGGCCAGCTCCTTCGTCTTATGATTAACTATCAAAACTCATTCTAAATTCAGTTACATCAACGACTGTTTTATTTTTAATCAGCACACATTCTATCTTAAAGAAGCCTACTGCTACACCAACTAGCATATTGATCATATCGTTGATATTATTAATTGAATTTTGGAAAGATGAAAGTAATTCCTTATCTATCAGGCCGTTTACACGGCTATCGATTTGCACGTTTTCGTTCACAACACTATGAATTAAATAGGAGGAATTCAAAGGATGAAAGTGATGAGTTATTGCATTTCTTATCTTTCTCAAGCTTTCTGACTCAAGATCAACGTTAACAATAATATCTTTAATAACGAATAGCTCTCTTTCTTCTAGTTTTCTTTGTACATTTTTTAAAGATACACCATTAGTACCAAGTTTATTTTCTATTAAATCTAAACTAAATAAACAATTTACAAGTTGTGAAACCCTTTCAATTAGGGAAAATAGTTTATTAAACGCACTGTCGAAAAAGAAAGAGAATTCCTGAACTTCCATAATAGTCTTTGTATTATTTTGTTTTTCAAAAAATTCATTTTCTAAATAAATCAAGTAAACTAAACACTTATGCATACATGTTAAATCATATTCAATAAGCTGAAACCAATACTCTATTTCTTTATATTTAACAAATTGCTCAGTATTCATATTAAGGTCTTCTAGATCACTATCTTCAAATTGTATATTCGCTTTTAAAGTCAACTTTCTAGTGACTAGCACACTATCTAATGGGAATTCGGCAATAATCCTATCATATTCTCCGGAACTAATTAATTTTCTAATAAACTCCATGCATATCTCCTTATTAGCATTTAGTCTTTCGATTCGTTCGGATAACATTCATCAAACTTATAATTACCAAGCGCAAAGAACCGGAAGGACAACGCATATTAAACCGTGCGAAACCCTTGCAGATTATGGCTGAGCCTTAAAAGAAATAGGTATCTTTGTTGTAAATACTATTACTTTCCCGAGCCTCAATGCGATGCTTATAAGTAAATTATCGTTGAATAAGTTGTTCGGGAACAGGGTGAATATATGGCGAAGTATAATGTCTCTATAGCTTAGGTTAATTCTACTTCCCCTACAATGAGCTTAACGGATCTATCGGCGAAAAATGCTAAAGGATGTGGTACGACCAAAGCACGCAAAAAGCAAGCCGAATATATTCATTGGCTGGCGAACGAGCCGCGGAAGGCGTCCGGGCAGTCGGCACAATAGCAAAACCCCGTCAGCTATGCCGACGGGGAAAGCAAGTTTTTTATCCCACTTTTTTAGATTGCTTCAACATACTCAATACAAAGCCAGCAATTAAAACCATAATGAAAATGCTGCCCATTATTACTCTTCCCTGATAAACCTGTTGAAAGAGCAAAATTCCAATGAGAATGATTGAAGCAACAATGTAAGGGACGTTTACCGAAAACCTTTTGAACAAGAATTTGAGGAGCAGAAGCCCCAAAATCGCATACCCCAGCATCATGGATAACATGATCGCTGTGACCGAGAGTATCACCTTGTCACCCCCTCATAAAAGGAATTAATTGGGGTTAATTGTAAAGTATAGGGCGTAGTGTATATTTATTGTAACACCATTCCCATTATTTTTAAAGCTTATGTCATTGGCGACAGTGTGAGTACCAGCAGCAAGTACATAAGTGATGGCCCGTACAAGCTGCGTCGGCGGCGCTGGAATAAGTCCAGAAATTGCAGCAGCGGCAGCCATAGTAGTAGCGGCATTTCTCAAGTTAAAGGCGAGTTGTTTCGATTCCTGATCAGTCAAGGTCAGTGCATACCCCCACCAATAAAAATTGCCGTAAGCCGTTGGAGAAATCATCTGGGGAGCGCTTGGATTAGAAAGCTGGGATTTATCCACTTGAAGCGTTCCGTTACTAACTTTGATGTCGCCAGAGTTAATAGCTGCGTTCAGCGAAGCAACTCCCCTTGCATAGACATCAAAAGTTTCTTTTCCAACCACATTGACAGCATTTTGGTCAACGTGAAGTAAGCCATCTTCTCCCGTAGTAATGTATGCAGACATGGTGGAAATGTTCGTCAATACGTTGCTGTTCAGGTTTTTGTTGACCTGAACTTGGCTGAATTCTTGCGACACAGTAGCGGCGTGTGCAGGTGTCACCAAGGCGGCGGAGCTGACGAGCGTAGCAGTGAGAACGGCGCTTGCGGTTACTTTCAAAAATGTTTTCTTCATGGATAACCCTCCCAATTTTATTGGACAAATTGGCGCGCATCAACTTGTCCATTTCGAAGGTATCACATAAAACCAATATTTGGAAAGTCCTAACTTCTAGCGGTATAGACCTAGAAAAATATCATAGAGAGTCCTAGAAAAATACGCTGTTTTTCGACACTATTGTAGAATTTTGTGTTTATTTTTCCTAGTATTTGTAAGATTTTTTGATAGACAATAAAAGTATTAAAAAGTATAATATTTACATTGAAGGGGCGAGACTTACAAGAAATCATCATATCCATAATGTATGTGGGAGGAGTTTTTTAATGACCGTAGTAACAAAGAGTTTGCGTACAGAAGTTGAAAACGAGAAGAAACATCACGGCTACACAGATGTGCAGTTCAAACAAGTTACGGGAGTAAACATTGAGCAATTAAATTATCCTCGGTCAATAACCTTTGATCAGTTGGATGGCATCGCCATGTTTTTCGGGCAAGCTCGCGGCTGGCTATATGATGTTTATCTTGAGGAATGTCTTTCCGATGAAGAGCGTCTTGCTTCCAAAAGGTATCAGGTAGGCTCTCATCTTTTTTCTCAAGGAATGATTCAAGAATCGATTCCGTTTTTTCGTCATATTATAAAGAACAAAAGCATGGTTGACGAAGAACAGTTCGCCGTCAGCCATTATCGTCTTTTCCAAGCTTTGATTACCGTTGGAGGATTAGAGGCGAATAAAGAAGCGGTCTTTGATCTTGAAAATCACTATGATCGTTTGCCACGTGGCATGCAGTTAGATGCTACTCTAAGGCTGACCAACGTATTCTATACCTTCGAAGATTGGAAAAAAGTCGAATGGTATGCGGATGATTTAAGGACTTTAGCAAGCAGTATATATCAAGAATTAATTGAAAATTTACCCACCTCTCCTATACAAGCAGAACGACCTTTGGTAGTATATTATGGACAGGGTTTTCTTTTGAAAGGTATCGCTTTAACCAAGCAAGAACAACATGAAGAGGCGAAAAAGTATTTTGCTGAGTGCTCCAATCTTGGATGGTTCAAGTTTCTGGACGATGACGGGAAAAAGGAGGTCGATAAATTTCGGGCTATTGCAAAAGCCAATATGCTTTTACTAGAACTTGAAACGGGGAATATAGATGTACTATCCGCATTAGTGGAGTATTTGGAGGAGTATCCTCATCGTACCCTCCCAGTTATGTTATCTGCGATCCAAGCAGCGAACCATAAAAATCTGAATGTTGACGAATTATTGTTACGCTTTAAAGAAAGTATCAACAATCTCAATACAGTTGATCATTACATCAGTTCTAAGCAGCTTTTTATTTATTTCTGTGAAAAGGCAAAATATAGCTTGAGAAAAAAGGAAGTTTCTTTACACGTTGACGATCTGCTTCAAGCTTTAGAAATAGCAAAAAGGATGAAGTACTTTTCGGGTTTTGAAATGTGTGTTTCTGCAATCAAGAAAACAATTGACGCTCTTTCTGAAGACCAAAAAGAGCGGTATAAACAATTACTGGGAGTGAAAAACGAATGAGAAAATTATTTTTTTCATTAGCTTTTCTTCTGGCATTAGGGATTGCGACAACTCCGATACAGCCGCCAAATCAACAGCCTGTGACAGCTTATGTAGACGTTGGTGTAGGCGAATAAACGATAACTCCTGAGCTCTTTGGTTCAGGAGTTATTTTTTTCTCAAGTGATTTATTGTCAAACAGAATACTGAAATAAACCAAGAAAAAAGAAGAAATCAACCGATTTTTTGACCATTACTTCATTTATTTTGGACCATTTCTCCATCAATTTTTCAAAAAAGCAAATTTGTTTTTTCTGTTCCCGCCTCGTATGATTTACCTGCAAGGTGAATCTCCACTAATCCAAAACATACGGAGGGCGAAAAAATGTTATCTTGGGAAGACGTTTACAAACAATACAATATTCTTTTGAAATCCATTGTTATTGATGTTCCACCCATTCCACGCAATAGCCCACTTGCTGTTAGCATTGAAGACCTGTACAGTTTAGGGGTAGCTAAACTGTATGAATGCTACATCAAGTATAAATGCAACATCACGTTTGATCATCTAACTTTAGACGAATTTATGTATTTGTTTAGCACCGCATTTCTATCGGCCCTTTCAAACCCAAACGATGATTTGAAAATTGAGATGAAGCACAAGCTCACCAATGGAAGCGCTGGCGGTTATACGCACTATGGGCTGGAGGAAATCAAGCTCAGGGAAGCCGCAAGGGAGAACGCCATCGTAGCAATCATGTTAAAACATTTCCCGCCCGAGAAGCATAATGAAGTTTTAGTTGAAATGGAGGAAGCTACTCGGGCTTACTACGAATCGTTGGGTCTTGGAGAGGCGTACCGGCAGATGGAGGCCATGAATTGATTGAGCCAGCCAATAGAGCAATATAATTTCAGCAGGGGGTAATGTTCACATGGAACAGGTTTATGTGAGTCCGATGGTAAAGCGAATACAGAAACGGCTGAGCCATAGCGGTGACGGAACAGCTTTCAAAGAATCGATTAAGGAAGCCGTCACCGTTGGAGTTGATCAGTTTATACGGCATCTTCAGTTGGGGAGAACACAAGTGAATACGGTGTCTGACTTCGAAAAAATGGTCAAGCTTAGGCTTCTTATGTGTGGAGAGCCTATCGAGCGATCAGAAGTTACGACCGATATAAAGTTACATGAGATGCAGTTGGAAGCAATTATAAAAATGCCAGAGTTCGGGGCATTTAAAAACAGATTAGCTGAACATATGAATAGGAAAAATGAGGAGAATTAGCGGAAAGCAATGGGAGAACGCTGTGAGCGACGTTCTCCCTTGTGGTGGGGCATGGTGGAGCGTGTGGAGCGAACTACCTACCATAATAAATTCTTACACGATTCTCCATTGCTTTATTCCATATGGTCAAGTGTCTGCGAGTTCAGCGTTACTTTGATCTCTCTCCACATTGGCATATACTTATCCATCAACGAAACAAACCGCTCATTGTGATTCCTTTCGACAAGATGAACCAGTTCGTGGAGAATAATGTATTCTAGACACTCCGGCGTTTTCTTGGCAAGCTGTAGATTCAGCCATATCTTCCCTGTTTTCGTATTGCACGTTCCCCATTTAGTAGTCATATACTTTGTTTGCCAGCTTGAGGCTTTCAAACCCGTTATCTTCTCCCACTTGGGTAGTACACGCGCTACCTCAGCTTTCAGTAATTCCCGATACCATTCACGGATAAAGTTTTCTCTCTGCTCGGTGCTGCTTTCCTTGCGGACGGTCAGCAAGGCCTTATCACCAGACAACACAAGGGAATTTTTATTACCGTAATGGGTTTGCATAAAGTATTGCTTGCCCCAAACGTAAAGCGTCTCGCCGGAAATATATTCTCGCTCAGACTGGCGTAACTGGTTGTCGAAATTGCTGACCTGCTTCTTTATCCAACTGACCTTTGTCCGCACAAACCGCTCAATCGCCTCGTCGCTCACGGAGTGCGGTGCAGATACCGTCACTTTGCCGTTCGGTGGCTTAACGTAAAGGTGCATATTCTTTATATTCTTTCTGCACACCTCAATTGGTATATCCGAAATCTTTAGAATCATCTAATATTCTCCTTGTTCCACAACGATGTTGTAGACCCGCTCGACCTCGTCTCTGTCGTTAAGTACCTTAAACAAGGCTTGCTTTATTCTTCGCTCCTTAAACGGGTTATGCCGGAAGTCTACCTGTTTACTTTCACGTACAGCCTTATCAATGGCGATGGCCAGCGCCTCATCGTTGCCACAGTTATCGTAAAACGCCCGCAGCGCTCCGCTGTGCCGAATGTTTTCGGGATAGTGCGAATTGTTTTCAGGGCTCTCGGCGTTCTTAACTAGTTCAATATACTTCTCCAATAATTTCTCATAGGCAATCGCGCCCTCACGCCGAGCCTTTATGAGCTCATCAAGAATAGCCGACATTTTCTCATAGTACTTTGGGTTGATGAGAATTTTCTCAACTACCTTTTTACGAATATTATTCTCAATCGCCTCGGCTACGGCCTCCTTGCCCTTGCCACCAAGTTCCTCACCCTGCGCTAAGACAAAGTCAAGTAGAGTGAAGTCATCAAACTCGCCGATTTTACGGCTGTCTTCTGCTTTGATATAGGTATCAATAAGGCGCCGCATATCAGCTTCATATGATTTCAGGTCGATAAAGTCGCCGCTGGTATTTCCGATGGTTTCTTTTAGCGCGATATAAAATGTAACTTTCTTGTCAATTTCCGCTTGTTCAGTTTCACTATATCCAGCATTCGTCATATCACCCTTAATTTCAGAATACGCTCGGACAAGGCGGTTCACAAGTTTATACAGCTTCTCGCGGCTCCGAGAGTAGAATTCATCATCTATGCCGCCCACTCCGTTCTCGCCGCAGAAATAGTGGATATAGTCAATCTCGGAACGTGGAGCAGGAACTCCGCCGCACAGGTCGTCGAGTTCATCTAGCGTTGTGTCAAGATGCTTCTTCGCTTCTACAAGGCGGTCTTTAATCAGACCCTCAATGTCCTCAGCAGCGTATCCTTCAAATGCACCCGATGTATATTTGTTAAGAGCATCCGCCAAATCTTCGAACAACTGCTTATAATCCACAATGTAGCCAAAGTCCTTAGCTTCGCCGTCAAGACGGTTGACGCGACAAATTGCCTGGAATAGCCCATGGTCATGCATTGATTTGTCTAAATAGAGATAGGTGCAGGGAGGGGCATCGAACCCCGTCAGAAGCTTGTCGACTACAATGAGTAACTTCATCTGTGCCGGTTCCTCGATAAATTTCCGCTTTACTTCAGATTCGAAGTCCTCGACCGTCTGACCGTTCAGCATCTTCTTGTAGACTTCGTATTTCTCGAACTCCTCTGCATCTTCAGATTCAGTGCGAAGATTGCTTTCAAGCGGAACAAACGATGTAACAATAGCACATTGTTTGAATCCACGCGACTGGAAAATTTCATAATACTTGCAGGCGGTATATATCCTATCCGCAACGAGCATTGCGTTTCCGTTACCATCGGCTAGACGGTTCTTAATATCAAAATCAGCCATAATGTCTTCTGCTATTACCTCAAGCCGCTTGCGAGAACTATAGACATTTTGCATTTTGCCCCACTTTGACTTAAGTTTTGCTTTCGCAGCGTCATTCAACCCGCGGGTCTTGGCATCAAAGTATGCATCAATTTTGTCCTGGGCAGTGATTATTTGTTCGATGTCTCGGGCTTCATACCTTAAATCAAGAACCACACCGTCCTCAACTGCTTCGTTATACTTGTAGGTATGGATATACCCCGGCGAAAATACCTCCAAACTCGTTTTTTTATCTTTTATAAGTAGTGGGGTACCTGTGAAACCGATAAAAATTGCGTTCGGTAGTATCTCTTTCATCGCTTCGTGGAGCAGCCCACTCTGAGTTCTATGGCACTCATCAACGAAAACGACAAAATCACCCTTCGCCTTAAAGTCTTGCGGCAGAGCGGCCTTTAGTTCTCTGATATATTGCTCAACAGATTTTTTAGCTTGGTTTTCATTATTTTCCAAACTGCTACGCACACCAAACTTATGAATCAGTGAACAAATCAGTCTTTTATCAGTCTTATCTAATCTCTCCACAAGGTCAGCGCAGGAACTCGTTCGGTAAACCTGCTCGTCTACGCCCCTGTAGACTTTCTCCATTTGTTCGTCTAACTCATCGCGGTCAGTGACAATCAACACACGAGCGTTAGGGCTGTTCGCCAGTATCCATTTAGACAGCCATACCATAGTTATCGTCTTGCCGCTGCCTTGGGTGTGCCAAATTATCCCACCCTGTTTCTTACTGAGTTTTAACTGTGCCTTTTTGATGCCGAAGAACTGATTATGACGGCACACTTTCTTAATACCCTTGTCGAACACAATAAAGTTATGAATCAGATCAAGAAAACGACGCTTGTGGAACATACTGAACAATTGCCAATCCAGTTTGTCCGGGAGCTGCTCGCACTTTTCGAGAATATCAAGCGAAACGTCATCAAGCGGCTGTGCCTCTGTGTTTACGGTGTCATTTTTCCACTCAAGGAAATACTTTTCTGGCGTTTCAATAGTACCATAGCGCAAGCCCTCACCGCTGTTACCAGCCATAACAAACTGAACGGTGGTGAAGAACGGCTTATTAAAATGCTCATTTTGGTTGGAGATGTTTTGTCTTAGGCCCTGTGAAACCGACACGGTGGATTTTTTAAGTTCAATCACAGCTACGGCGATGCCATTGATATACACGACAAGGTCAGGCCGACGTTCGCTCCCAGACTTAATCGTCACTTCCTCAGCGATAGCAAACTCGTTGTTATGGGAGTGTTCCCAGTCGATAAAGTATACGGTCTTTTCCGGCTCGCCGGGGTTCTCCTTGACTTTCGCACCGTATTTAAGGAGCGAATACACGTCCTGATTAGCTTTGTATAATCCCTGCTGAAGGTTTCCAGCCGCACGAGTAAGTGCATCAACCGCCTTTGTGGAAAGGCTCGTGCTGTAACCGCCGCCTTTGGGAGATACAAGCCATGCCATCAATTTATCGGTCATTATATTAGTGTTTATCTGGTGGCGAAGGTCACCGTAATACTCATAGCCAAGAAACGCCTTATCACGGAACAAGGCGAGTACACGGTCTTGTTTCTTACGCTCAGCTTCGTTAATTCTCGCCATCGTCCGTATCCTCCTCAATCAACCGAATTTTACCCGTTAATAGTTCACTCATCATTCCTTGCTTTATGCGCCGTGCCTTTTCAAGCTTCGCCGTCAGCACGTCAATCTCCGAGTCCATATCGGACAGCACATCGGAGATAGCGGTTTGCTCGTTTTTATCTGGTAGTGAAATTGTAATCTTTTTCAATACACTCCCGTTTAACTTTGCTCTTGTTCCTCCAACTAGAATAGCCTGATAGTCAACCATAGCCATCGCATAAGCCAAAAATCGAGTGTCCGCCTTATCCGCCTTGCCCTGTAAAACGTGAGCGTGGTTATTGACCCATATTTTTCCCTTTACGTATCTTACAGGATAGTTCGACAGGTCATTAGCACCGTCCTCAGCGACTAAAACAAACTCACCATCGTGCGTATATCCCTTAACATAGTCTTGTATGCCGTTTGCCCCATAATAGGGAATTTGCCCTCTTTCACGCAACGATTCCGCAATCGGAATGCGAAGATTATCGTAGAGGTCAGCAACCTTCTCCAATTCAAAGGCATCCCACTCACCCTCAAACCCCGGCAAGCGTCGCTTTCCCGTGAGCAGTTCTTGCATTGCGCCTTTCTTGATAGCGCGCTTTTTAGCAATCAGCTTATCGAGCACGGCAATGTACGCGTCTACATCTGACAGTGCGGCGGCAATGGCACGTTGTTCATTTTTGTCATTGGGAGCAAAGCACTCAATTCCAAGAACTTTATTAACAGACAATCCGGGTTGAGCAGATGATTCAGAGTATTGATTCAGTCTCATGTCTGTCAAGACGTAAGATAGAAAAACTATATCGGTGTTTGCTTTTGGTGTGACTACAACAGCGTGCTCAGAAGCAAAAAATCTTCCTGCAACTAATGTAACATTGCCACAAAGAGCACCCTGACGACCAATAAGTGCAAATTGCCCATCATGAGTGTATTTGGTCGTGAAACCTCGCAACCCATTACCGCCATAGCATGGATAATTACCTGACTTTTCGATACTTGCCTCTGTTATGCCTAATCCACTTTTCATGCTCGAGAGGTCTGATAACTTATGGCTACTCCACCCGTTCACCATACAAACCCCATCCTTTGCAGATGAGATTTAACTATACTTTCGAGCTCTCTGACCTCACCCTCAAGCGATGGCATAGTCTTCTCGTAGCGTTCTGCAAGTTCTGTCACTCGTTCTGAAATGCGATGACTTACCGCCTTGTATAACGCGTACACGCCGCCCACAATCGAACGATACCATTTGCGTTCGAGTAGGAGTTCCATAATTTCATTATCTGTAAGCTTGGCGTATTGCTCGCGGGCTTTCTTGTCGAGTGCGGCTCGAAGGTCTTTCAATGTCTTCGTACCCTCGTCAACCCTTACGACTAAGTTAGACAGGGTCTGCAACTCTTTCCTGTCGTCCGCACCGAGCGTCTTGTCCTTGAGTTTTTTCTTTAGTCCTGTTTTATCTAGGGTGCCGTTGTCTTTTAGTACGTCGTTAATAATTGAATCTTCCTCGGCGCTCTCAATCATCTCTTCCAATTCAGCTTGTGCCGCTGCAATAATTGTTTGAGTATCGTCAATCGCTTTCTGTTCCGTATAGAAAAACATTTCAATCAAAAGGGATTTTGGAATAAGTTTGCCGTTCCATCCCGTTTCTATCGTTTTTGTAACTTCTGTACCGTCTTTTTTCTTTTTAGTAGACGTCTTGGTGAATACTTCAATATCGCGGACGGCTTTGTAACCATCCTGAACAAGCAGGTACACGTCATCAGACATTACCTCATTCCAGTATGACAGCAATACCTCATAAGCGTCATACTTATCAATAAGCGTGACCGGTTCGTATTCCTCCAGAATTCTCTCGGCAATCTCCGAAATTAGTAATTTCGGCTTTGTAGTGCTCTCTATAGTACGGAGTTTGCCATCAACGCAGGCTTTCCAACTTTCAAAGGCGTTCTCCACTTTGTCGGCATAAAGGTAAAAGTCGGAGTCGGAGTATATAGTGTCACGGATTGAGTCTTTGCCCACAGCAAGCGAATAATATCCATCGCGTACAGGCCTAAACAACGCAGCTTGTAGATTGGCGAAAGTCTCCCAATAAAGTGATAGGCTGTAAACGTCTGCACTCGGTATTCCACCCTTTAAATGACCCTCGATGCTTTGCAAATCCTCAGCCACTCCGCTATCTATGTAACGTGGTATGTGGAGGCTGTACGCATTCTTATTCTTTATCTCATCATTCCGTACAAAGCGAGAATATTTCGGTAATTCAATCTGCTGATTGAATACCGTTGTGATTTTATAAACATCACGCTCGCGCAAGCGGTTCTTATTGCCGTCCTTAATGAAGTCGCGGCTCGCATCAATAATAAAAATGCCGTCCCGTTCGTCGGCGTTCTCTTTATCGATGAGAATTATACAGGCGTTTATATTCGTGCCGTAGAACAAATTCGCAGGCAAGCCTATAATGCCTTTGATTAACCCCCTGTCAATCAACGACTTCCTTATTGTCGCCTCTGCATTGCCGCGGAACAATACGCCGTGGGGAAGTATGACAGCCGCTTTGCCGTTGCGCTTTAATGACTTAATTACGTGAAGCAGCCAAGCGAAGTCACCATTCTTTTGCGGTGGGCGGTCGCCGTAACCATCAAAGCGTCCGTACTCTTTCAGGCCGTGAGTCCAGTTCTTATCGGAAAACGGAGGATTGACGACCGCAAAGTCAAATTGACGCAGTGCTCCTTCATCTCTTGGATTCTTAAACTGTGGCTCGGAGAAAGTACTGTAACCGCCTTTAATCTCGGCAGTCGCTCGGTTATGGAGAACAAGATTCATACGGGCAAGACCAGCGGTGGTGCTTTCTTTCTCTTGGCCGTATATGGCTACTTCGACTGGAGCAGCTTCGGCTGCGCGGATTAATAGGGAACCAGAACCGCAAGCTGGGTCGTACAGAGTGGTGTCGCCCGCTTTGGCATGCTCAATTCCAACGACTTTAGCAAGTATGCGCGATACTTCGGCTGGGGTATAAAATTGCCCCTTGCTCTTGCCGCTTTCGGTGGCGAAGTTCCTCATTAGGTATTCGTAAGCGTCGCCGATGATGTCGTCGCCGTCGGCGTGGTTACGGCTGAAATCGGGCATTTGGTCGCGGAATATGCCGAGCAACTCGCTCAGTTTGTCGACCATTTCCTTACCCTTGCCAAGTTTGTCCTCGTCGTTAAAGTGCGCGTTGTCAATAACTCCTCTAAGGTTATTTGCTTGGGCAAGTTTGCCGATAATTTTGTCCATTTCCTCGCCGATGTTCTTGTTGCCAATCAGCGCAAGCATATCGTCAAAACTGCCACCTTCGGGAACATCGATGTCGCCGTATGCAACACCTTTGAACTTGTCCGAGACATACTTCACAAATAAGAGGGTCAGTATATAATCCTTATATTGTGAGGCATCCATGCCACCTCTTAATGCATCGCAGCTCGCCCACAGGGAGCTGTATAATTCACTTTTCTTTACTGCCATAAAATTAAATTTCCTCACTTTTGTATATTAGCATTATTCTTATATGCTCTTATCTAGAGCCGCTCTATGTTTAGCAACTTATAACTATCTACTTGCCCCTATTATACCAAATAGCTCTCCTTCAACACCAAATTTTTCGCCGTCACTTATGGTACGGTTCCCCCCGCATAATCTTAAACGCCCGGTACACCTGCTCCACCAGCACCAGCCGCATGAGCTGGTGCGGCAGCGTCATGCGCCCGAACGAGAGCTTGAGGTCGGCGCGCGCAAGCACTTCGGGAGCGAGGCCGAGCGAGCCCCCGATAACAAAAGCCACGTGGCTGCGCCCATACGTGGCAAGGTCTTGCACCTGCCGCGCGAGCTCCTCGCTCGATAGCGGCTTCCCGTCGATGGCAAGCGCCATAACATAGGCGTCGGCGTGCAGCTTCGCGAGAATGCGCTCGCCCTCGCGCTGCCTCACCTGTACCTCCTCCGCGGCGCTCATAGATTCGGGTGCCTTCTCATCCGGCACCTCAACGATCTGTACCTTGGCGTACGGCCCCAAGCGCTTGACGTACTCGGCGATCCCCTGCACCAGATAAGTCTCCTTCAATTTACCTACTGCGATAATCTGAATGTTCATCCGCTTGTTCTTCCTCTCTCGTTTATCCTTTACTTGTTCTATTCAGGGTGCCTTGAATTTTTCATGTTAGATTTCATCACACTCATAACCAGCTACAAAAAAGGAAGGCCGCACCAAGCCAGCCCTCCCACAATTACTTTATCTTGTTCACCATAACCGCCAAACTCCTACACAACCAGAAACCGCCCCGGCTCAGCACACCGTTCGCAATGCGGAGGCGGGTCCCAGCCCGTAAACTTCACTTCCTCCAAGTCCACAATGTCCGGCGCATCCTCATATTCGTCCACGAACATATCAATGGCCAACTCCAGATGCTCTTTACAAACTACGTGCATAAGATAAGACCCCTTTTTCTTTTAACCCTAATAAAATCGCACACCGTCTCGCTCCGATCCGGCCTCTGCTTTCATTGTTCCCCAAAAGCGATCGCGACTTGCAGCTTTCCCCAACAACCGCCTGCCAAAACCACATTAGCGGTCCTTTAACTCAGCCAACGTGACCTGAACCGTATTCTTCTTCGCTCCCCGATAATACGTGACGGCGAGCTTTTCCCCGATCTTTTTGTGCCCGTAAATGTATTTCCGCAGCGCCAGCGTACCGTCGACCGGCTTGCCGTCCAGCTCCACGATCACGTCGCTGGTTTTCAGCCCCGCGTCCTTACCCGGACCGATAGCATCGATCACCAAGACACCTTTCTTGACATCCGACGGCAGCTTCAAGCTTTCGATGCCCGCATACGACTGCAGATCCTGCGTCACCACGCCGATGTAAGGACGTTTGATTTTATGGTCCTTGATTAGCGTCTCAATAATCGATCGCGCCTGATTGATCGGAATCGCGAAACCGAGGCCCTCTACGCCCATATCGGCGACCTTGAGCGTGTTGATGCCGACGACCTTGCCGTCCAGATTTACGAGAGCGCCGCCGCTGTTCCCTTGATTGATGGCCGCATCCGTCTGGATGACCTCCATCTCCCAGTCGAACTCGCCTTCGCGGCCAAGCGATACGGGAATCGTCCGCTTGGGCCAGCTAATAATGCCTCGGGTCACCGTTGGCGCATACCCGAGTCCGAGCGGATTGCCTACGGCCAACGCCGTCTCTCCCGGCTTGAGCGCATCCGAATCGCCGAATTCGGCGATCTGCTTGATCCCGCTTCCGTCAATCTCCAGTACGGCTAGATCCGTAATCTGATCACGCCCGATCAACGTCGCCTTACGACGCTCACCGGTGAACGTGGTGACGTCCAACTGCTGGAACCCTTCCACGACGTGGTTGTTCGTCACAATACGTACCTGATCCCCTGCCCGGGCAAAAATAACGCCCGAACCGAGGCCCACCGCGCCGCTGCGCGCGTTCTCCTTCTCTCCCTCCCGACGGGAGCCGATAATGCTCACGATCGTCGGCGATACCTTCGCTGCCGCGCCTACCACCGTATCGCTCATCAGTCGCTCGGCATCGATCCCTCCGCCGGTCGCCGCTCCCGGAGCGGCCATCACCGCTGCCGCCTGCGGCATCGAATCATGCCCTGTCTTCCGATCGAACAGCATAAACAAGGCCGCCGTTACAACGGCGCCGCCTACGGCCGGGAGCAACCACTTCGGCAGCCTCACACCAGGCTGGCCGGACGGCAAGCGCCAAGTCTCCCTTCGGGGTGCCCTCGTCGAATAAAAATCGTCGTCAAACAAACTCACCGCTGCCGCCCCCTGTTCCATCCCGCTCCGCACCCCATCCGAGGCCGAAAAACCTGCTGTATCCATTGTACCTTAAAATCTGTCAATCTCAAAAACTAAAAAAGAGGAATGATTTCCCTAAAGCTAGACTAGAATAAGAACATAGCCTGCACCCGATCAAGGAAGGATGATGGAGATGTCGAACCGCCGCATATCGTCCCATCTGGATGAAATCGCTTGGATCGCCAAGCTTGCGGACCTCAAGGAAGACCATTACCGGAACTCCCTTTTACTGGGGGCCATTCTCGAACTGCTGCTGGAAAAAGGGCTGCTCACCCCACAAGAATTAGCCGCCAAAATCCACACGCTGGAGGCGTCCGACCAGCCCATACTCCCGACCGGCAACGGCTAATCGTCCTTCAACACGTCCCACTCCGTCGCCCGGTCATGATACGTGTCCATCAGCTTGGCACGGTGATCGTCCGGCGCGAGCCGCTCCTCTACCATACTATTCACGGTCAGCCTGGCCAAATCCATCAGGTTGTGGTCCCGGCTGAGATGCGCGAGATACACCCGCTTCGTCTTCGCCGTCATCACGTCGACGAGGCCGATCCCGGCCGCTTCGTTGGACAAGTGGCCAACATCGCTCAAGATGCGCCGCTTGATATTCCACGGATACCGGCCCATCCGCAGCATCTCGATATCGTGGTTGGACTCCAGGACGAGCACGTCGCTGTCCTGAATTTTCTCCTTCACCTTGGAGCTCATGTAACCGAGATCCGTCGCGACGCTTAGCTTTTCTTCCTCGTGATAAAAGCAGTAGCCGACCGGCTCGGCCGCATCGTGCGAAATGCCGTACGACTCCACCTGCAGCGAGCCCAATTCGAGCATTTCCCCCGTCTTCATCACGCAGCGGTTCTCCTCCGCAATCTCGCCGATTTGCCGGTCAAGCTCCGCCCACGTCTTTTCATTGGCATAGACGGGCAAGTCGTACTTGCGCGCAACCGCGCCCAGCCCTTTAATATGATCGGCATGCTCGTGCGTCACCAGAATCGCGTCCAGCTCGCTGGCCGACATGCCCCGTTCCTTCAACAATTGATCGATCTTTTTCGCGCTGAGCCCGGCATCGATCAGCACCTTGCCCTCTTCGGTCGCAACGACCGTGGCGTTGCCCGTCGAGCCGCTGCCCAGCACGCAAAACCGTATCCCCATGTTCAAAACTCCTTAGCCGCTTACTTTTTGCTCTTCTGCGGCCCTTCCACCGCACCGTTCAAGGCATGAACGTAATACACGTCTCCGTCCGCATTCCCCAGCGACACCCGCCACGACGGCCACATATTCAACGTCTGCGAATTATATACCTGTCCGTGATACCCAAGCTTTACGCTCGTAATAACCGCTCCCGACGGCAAATAGTTCTCAATCAGACTCCGCAAAGCGATATAGGCGGTAATGACCTTCTGCTCCCTCTGCTGCCCGTCGGACTGCACTTCCACATAACCTTGCTGGTAAGAGGTAATTTGCCCGTTTTTCTCGAACAGTCTCAGCTGCACGTCGAACATCGGAAGCGCACCGTACAGCTGGTGAAACACATAAGTACCGCCAAGACTCGTCATCGGATCGTACTGGTACGACTCGATCTTCGGAATTCCCGTTCTCGCCAGAAGCTCCCGAAGCGAGCCCTTGCTGATCAACGGATCGAATTTGAACGGCGTCGCCAGCGGCGCCGCTTTCTCCGGATTGAAGTTATCGTCGAACCGGACGACAATCTCCCGCAGCTTCGGCACATCCTTCGGAATATCCGGCGGCACCTGTATATTTTTACTCTTCGTCAGCCTTTGAATCTCCTCCGCCGCTCCGATCGCGTTCGCATCCAGATCGAGAAGGTCCGCACGGCTGGACCATAGCTGGATGCCGAGCACCACGTTCAGCAGCAGGAAGGACAATATCAATATCGTCTTGGCCCGTCCCCATTCCACGCCGGCATCCTCCTTAGTCCAAAAATTCGTACGTGCCGTCTTGCAGCTCGGCCACCCAAGCCGGAACATACATCATCGACTGCTCCGTCACGACCATGCGGTAAGCCGGGAAGATCGAATACACCCGCGCCTTGTTGGCGAACGCGGCTAGCTTCTGTTCCAACGCTTCTCCACCCGCCAATTGTACTTCGGTATGGGCAGAGCTTCGCTGATCGGGGGTAAGCAGCGAACGCTCGTAGCTGGCTACAATACCTTTTTGCAGAGATATTTTCATAAAGCCCGTATTCTCGTTCCGCGTATTGATGACCGGGTACGAACCGTAGTACTGCCGGAACACATACTGCTGATTGCCCGGCAGCAGCCGCTGCGGCACCTTCTGCACCCCGTACTTTCCGTTCCATCCCCCATGCTGGTTGATGAACTGCACGGCCGACAACAAGCTCTCGCGTAAATCGACCTTATTGTTCTCCGCCGCGGCCACCGGATCGGTATACGTCATCCAATGCTGCTCGTTTCTCAGCTTCAGCCCGCGTTTCCCGTCCGTGTAAATCTCCGAGCCGTCCCGCTCCGTCACATTGCGCGTTAGCGTCGGATCGACAAAGAACGTACGCTTCAATTGATCCGCCGTAAACTGCGTATAAGTCATCTTAAAGCTTGGGATCGTCAGCGGCTTCATCGGCAAATAATAGTCCCCGACCATCGGCTTGTAAGGGGTGAACGTTTCATCCGCCAGTACGAACTTCTCGATGTCCTTCACTGTAAAGTCGGCCTTAATCGCTTCGTACACCGTATTCGCCGTATCCGTAAACAAAATCGCTCGAACCTCGTTCGCATCCTTGGCAAAAATCCAAATGCGCGTAATCAGGTCGTTCTCGCCCTGCAGGTCGCCCTTCAGCTGCATAACCTCCTGCAGAACGTTCATCGGCAGTCCATCGCGGAACCGGATCTCGACCCCCTGCTGCTTATTCCGCACATCGTCCCAGTTGATGTCGAGCGAAGTGACACTCGTCTTCCGGAACCCTTCCAAAAACCGCTGCTTCAAAATTTCCATCACTTCATTGTACTTCACGGTATTCGGATAGAGCACCGTATGCAGCTGGTTGCCCAGATGCAGCACCAGTTGATCCGGAAACAGCATATCCTTCAAGGACGCACGGTTACCGAGGATGTCGGTTTTCACGTATTCCTCCGGCTTGACCGGATCGTATTTCGGGTAACTGTAGGCCAGCAGGTAGCTTTGCAGCAGACTAAGCAGCACCAGCAGCGTCAGCGCGGCGGTTTTCAGTTTCTCGATCATACAGCCGCCTCCTCCTGCTGATACGGCAGCGTGAACGTTACCCGCGTCCCTTGCCCAAGCTCCGACTCCAATTGAATGGCGCCGCCGTGCGCCTTCACTATTTCCCGGGCAATCGACAAGCCGAGACCGGTCCCGCCCATGTTGCGGGAACGGGCTTTATCTACCCGGTAGAAGCGCTCGAAGATCCGGTTCAAATCTTTGCGCGGAATCCCGATGCCGTTATCCTGCACGGAAATCTCCAGCACGGAGGATTCTCTCCGGCCCGCGTGTATGCGGATATGTCCGCCCTCCGGCGTATATTTGATCGCATTGGAGACCAGGTTGTAGAGCACTTGGTCGATCCGGTCGCGGTCCAGCATAATTTCGTCCACGTGCTTTTCGACGTCGATTTCGATGGCAATCATGCGCTGCTCCAATTGAAAAGAAAAGCGGTCCGCCACTTCCTCAAGCATCTCGGTCACATCCGTCGTTACCTTGCTGATAATCGCCTGCTTCGAATCAAGCCGGGACAGCTGCAGCAGGTCCGTAACGAGCCGGATCATCCGCTCCGTTTCGTTCCTCGCGACATTGACGAACTTGCCTGCAAGCTGAGGCTCCTCTAAGGCTCCGTCTTCCAGCGCTTCGAGATAGCTCTTAATCGTCGTAAGCGGCGTCCGCAGCTCGTGCGATACATTCGCTACAAATTCCTGGCGCGCTTGGTCGAGCTTTTCCTGGCCGGTGACATCCTGCAGTACCGCGATCGTCCCCGTAGAGCCCTTGCTGTGAATCGTCGTATACGTCACTTTGACGAACAGCGGATCTTCCTCGGGCTCATGGTACAGATGCAGCATCGTCGAATGATCCTCCGTGCCTTCCAGCACCTGCATCTTCTCCTGTGGTATTCCGAGCAGCTCGCCAAGCGGCATGCCTAGCGTCGTATCCTCGTTGACCTGCAGAATCTGCTTCGCCCGCCGGTTGATCACCATGATGCGCCCATGGTCGTCTGTGGCGATCAGCCCGTCGTTCATGTTGGACAAGATCGAAGCGAGCTTTTCCTTCTCTTCTTCGTTGAGCGATAACGCCTCGCGAAGCCGCTCCATCATGAAATTGAACGTATTGCCGAGCTGACCGATCTCGTCCTCGCCTACCACCCGGATTTTTTCCTCGTATTCGTACCGGCCTTCGGCTACAGCTGTAGCCTGCCTCGTAATGGCCTTGATCGGATTTGTAATCGTTGACGACAAAATCACACCGAGACCCGCCGTAAGCGCGAGCGCGATTAACGTGCCGGAGATAAAGAAGTTGTTGATCTGGGTCAGCGTTTTGTAGACATCGTCCATCGAAGCAATGATGTATACCGCGCCAAGCACCTTGACGCCCGAGCCGATCGGCTTGGCGATAATGATTTTACGGACGCCGTCGAAATCGGTGAACAGACGCTGGTTATCCTTAATCCCCTGCAGGGCCCGCGTCACTTCAGTCTGCGTGTTTTTGCTGTTCACGACCGATTGGTTCATCGGCCTTGTCGTCGTGAGCACGACACCGTTCGCATCGATGATCTGAATTTCCGCTTTGCTCGTCGCAAAGAGGCTGTTTACAAAATCATTCAGATCGGCATACGATTTCTTGGCCGTATCCGAGTTTTTATTTTCCTGATTTTCCGTCAGGTACGTCTCCGCATACTGCGCGAGCAGCTGCGCCTGCGAGTTCCGGTTCTCGATAAACTCGTTTTTGAGCGACGTTTCCAGCGTCTTAATAAAATAAACCCCGATAAGCTGGAGCGCGACCAAAATCAGCAGCAAATAAATAATAATCAGCTTGGCTTGAATCGATTGGAAAAAGCGGATCGGTTTCATCGGCTCGGCCTCTGCCTAGTAGCCGCCGGCGCTTGCTTTTGAATTGCGCATCATGTACCCAAGCCCGCGCCGGGTAATAATGTACTCCGGACGGCTCGGATCGTCCTCCAGCTTCTCGCGCAGTCTGCGGATCGTCACGTCGACCGTCCGCACATCGCCGAAATATTCGAAGCCCCATACCGCTTGAAGCAGATGCTCCCGCGTCATGACTTTGCCGCTGTTCTTGGCCATGTACTGCACAAGCTCGAATTCCCGGTGCGTCAGATCGAGCGGAACGTCGTCCTTATACACGACATACATGTCCGTATCGATAAACAAGCTCTGAATGCGCAGTCCTTGCCTGGTTTCCCCTTCGTTCGGCTGCGCCTGGGCTCCCGACGGCATCCCCGACTTCGTATGACGGCGCAAATGCGCTTTCACCCGGGCCAGCAGCTCGCGCGTACCGAACGGCTTCGTCACGTAATCGTCGGCTCCAAGCTCCAGCCCGAGCACCTTGTCGATTTCGTTATCCTTGGCTGTCAGCATGATGATCGGCGTGTTCAGCTTCACCCGCACCTCCCGGCAAACGTCCATACCGTCCTTGATCGGCAGCATCAGGTCGAGCAGAATCAGGTCCGGCTCTTCGGAATAGGCAAGCTCCACGGCCGCTGCACCGTCATAGGCGCAGATGACTTCGTGGCCTTCTTTTTCCAGGTTGAATTTCAATATATCGGCAATCGGCTGTTCATCGTCGACGACGAGAATTTTGGCCATGCTTCGTTCACCGCCTGTCAGAGACTTGCGTTGCATCCGTACTACGCTCCTTGCTTTGCGCCGCCGAATGTCAACGATATCCTATCCATGGTAAGCTATCCTATTATTTTACCACATCCTGAAGCAAAAAGAGACACGGAAGCCCAGGTTTCCTGTGACTTCCATGCCCCTCTCTATCTCTCCAGCCTTCTTATTGGTTCAAATACTTGAGCGGATTTTCCGGCGTTTCGTTCTTCTGTACCTCGAAGTGCAGATGCACGCCCGTTGAATTTCCGGTGCTGCCCATATAACCGATCTTCTCGCCCTTCTCGACGATCTTGCCGACGCTCGTATTGATCTGGCTCAAATGGCCGTACAGCGTTTGGTAACCGTTCATATGGTCGATGATGATGCAGTTGCCGTACCCGCTTTTCTCGCCAGCAAATACGACTTTGCCGTTATCCGATGCCATGATGTTACGGTTGCCCGTCAAATCGACACCCTTATGGAACGCGCCCCAACGGGTGCCGAACGTGCTTGAAATCGATGCCGACACTACCGGCCAAGCGAATTTGCCAGTTCCTTCGCCTTTGACCACTTTGGTGCCTTTCTTCACGACGGCCTTAACCGGCTGTTGAACGATCTCTTCGCTTAAGACCGTCTCCGCCTCGAGCAGGCCGTTTACTTTCGTAAGCTGAAAGGTCATTTTCTTGAGACCATTCTTACCGGGACTCAATTCCTCGGACTCACCGAGACGCATGTTGTCATCCTGCTTCACTTCAGTCTCGTAGGCGATCTCTTGATTTTCCACCACTTTTTCAACCGTCCGCACGGCAAGCGTCGGCTTCAGAACCGTCAAGTCGAGCTGCTGGCCAACCTTGATCATATCGTCGGTGATCGTGGGATTGTTCTGATAAATGACCTGCTTCGGAATATTCAGCTTCTGTGCGATACACGAGACACAATCGCCCTTCTCCACCGTATACTTCGTCGGCTGAATATCGCCGGTCTCCAGCTTTTTGCGCAGGTCCTCCGGATTCGCCAGCTGCTCCGGCTCAATCTTTAGTTCCTGAAGATCGACCTTTTGCACGAAGTCCGCTTTTTGCAGCTCCGTCTGCACCGGCGTACCGGCTGCGGGCGATACCGACAAGATACCTACGCGCCCCGACGTCTTTTTCGTTTGCATCGATGCGACCGCATTGTTCTTGATTTGCTCCAGCACCGTCTTCGCCGCCGCTTCGTCCTTTACGATCCCCATCGGCTTGCCATCCACCAGAAGCTGCACGCCGACCGGATACGAGGAGAAATAATCGCCCAGCTTATCAAGCACGGCTTGATCCTGATTATTGTGATTGAAAACCCTTTCAGTGGTTAATTCGAGCTTCGGTTCCGTTACGACCATCCGAAGATCGAACTCGCTCTTGGACAACTGTTCCCGCTTCTTTTGTTTATATTCCTCGATCTTGGAAGGATCGGATACGATTCCGATCAGGTCTCCGTTCGCATATACCTGATAATAATCTTTCATATTGGCTTCAACCAATTTATGTCCGCTAATAACAACCGCCGCCATCAAACCTAACGCAGAGACCGATTTGATAACCATCCATTTATGTAAAATGATTCGGTTTTTCATCCGTTCAAGCGCTGTCGCTCCCGGTACTTCCGACATCGCCGCTGGCTTTACACTTTTATCTAAGCTATTCGACCGATCCGCAGACCTTGGAGTACGAAGCTTGTCCAACAAGCCTTTGAGTCGATCCGCTCCTTTGAAAAATTTCATTTTCTTCTCCTTTTAAGCCGTTTTTTGCCGCATTCGAACCTCGGCTTCCTCCGGCCTTAAGACCGACGGAGGCGATGCTTTTCCTGATGATACGTTTCTTTTCTCTAAGTCTATAGTCTCATGTTGTTTGGTCGTACGTTCTCAGGTTCGCTTACGATGTGCACATAAAAACACTAAAAAAAGGGACAATAACCCGAAGGGTTTAAAAACTACTTTATAAATTTACCACATTAACTTTGCCGATTTCAACAAAATCGTATCTTATCCCACAATTCAGCGGAGAAATTGACAGGAGTGTGAAGATATTCGATGGAAAATTTTACGGCGGCTTTCCGAAGCGAACATGACCTGCAGCAAGCCGTGGATGCGCTGCGCAAGCAGGGCGTCGTCGATCTCCAGATTGAGCCGGGGGTAGAGCCGCATCAGCCGATGCCAACATCCCTTCTGGGCGGCGGGCTATCGCATTTGTCAATAGCCGAGAGTCCCGGCTGCTTGCTTCAGGTCGTTGTCGAATCATCGCGGATTCGACAAGCCGAAGACACGGTCACCCGCTGCGGGGGGGCCATTGAATAGAGGTAGGTAAACTGAATGAGAAAAAATAAACGCCCTGCACATGTCAGGGCGTTTCCTTTTGAATTAATTCCATCAATTGCTTATACTCGTCAGACTTCAACGATTTTTGGAGGAGCCGCTCGATTTCCTTCAGCTCGCCGGCCGTAATGCCGTCCTCCATCAGCTTGGATATCGTCTGCATATCTTCCTGCGGTACGCGGGAGACCATCAAGGAAAAGATTTTCGCCTTGTCCGCTTCGGATAACTGCTCCTTCTTCTTCGTCACTTCCTCGCTCGAGACCACGATCCTCTGTTCCTGCCCCGTGAGACTGTCTTGCTTGCTGTTCGCCTTCCCGGATTGGCGGCTCCAAACAGCCACCGCATCCTCCGGCACCCTGTAAGGGTCGTCGTTCGCCTTGCCGCTGCCCGGCGCCGTCGTTTTGCCGTCCGTCTGCGTGCGTTCTTTCATGCCGGTTTCCGAGGAGGAAGGCGTATTGCCGGCCGGAGGGACGGACACCGCCAAGTCTTTAGGCTTTGCAGGCACGCCGCTTCCGCCCCCCGCGCCGAGCCCCAGCTGCGCGGTGAATCGGCTCATGAAGGCGCCCCATTCGATCTTTTGACCCGCTGGACGCGGAATATGATACTGGTCGAGCAATAAGTCCATATACGTATTGACAGCGGCGAACGTCAGCGCCACACAGCAAAGCGAAGTAACCGCCGCATTAACCGCCAGCTTGGCGATCCCTATCAGCCATTTCATCCCGGACATCCCCCATCTTGCCTTCTGTTACTCTATTCACAGTATTGACCTTTTTCTGGGAAACCAACCGGGGGACGCCGGGAAAAATGCAACTGCACGCATGAAAAACCCCTCGCAACCGTCATGCAAGAACGGTTCGAGGGGTTGCCTGTTTCATCTTCCGAATTAATAAATCGGCTTCACCAGATTCGTCTGCTCGCGGTTGCGGCCAACTGAGAAGATCGCGATCGGAATGCCTGTCAGCTCGGACACGCGCTCGACGTAACGTCTGGCGTTCTCCGGCAGATCCTCAAGCTTGCGGACGCCGGACAAGTCTTCGCTCCAGCCCGGAAGCTCTTCGTACACCGGCTGGCACTCAGCCAACATTTTCAGGCTTGCCGGGTAATGGCTGATTGTCTCGCCGCGGTACGTATACGCGGTGCAGATTTTGACCGTTTCCAGACCGGCGAGCACGTCGAGCGAGTTCAAGGATAAGCCCGTGATGCCGCTTACCCGGCGGGCGTGACGGACGACGACGCTGTCGAACCAGCCGACGCGGCGCGGTCTGCCGGTGACCGTGCCGTACTCGTTGCCGCGCTCGCGAATCCAGTCGCCGGTTTCATTCATCAGCTCGGTCGGGAACGGACCGTCGCCTACGCGCGTCGTATACGATTTGGCCACGCCGATGATTTGTTGAATTTTCGAAGGACCGACGCCCGAACCGATGCAGACGCCGCCCGCCGAAGGGTTCGACGAAGTAACGAATGGATACGTGCCTTGGTCGATGTCGAGCATGACGCCCTGGGCCCCTTCGAACAGCACTTTCTTACCTCCGTCGATCAGGTCGTTCAAGACGACGGACGTATCGGTCACGTAAGGACGAAGCTGCTCGGCATATCCAAGGTATTCCTGAATGATCGAGTCGGCGTCGATCCCTTTGGAGCCGTACACTTGCTCAATCAGCGTGTTCTTCTCGGCGACGAGGCGGCGTACTTTGCTCTCGAATTCTTCCGCATCCATCAGATCGGCGATCCGGATGCCGTTGCGCGCCGCTTTGTCCATATAGCAAGGACCGATCCCTTTGCGGGTCGTGCCGATTTTGTTATCGCCTTTGCGCTCTTCTTCCAGACCGTCGAGCAGCAAATGATACGGCATGATGACATGCGCGCGGTCGCTGATACGCAGGTTGTTCGTGGAGAAGCCGTTCTCGTGAATATAGCGGATTTCTTCAAGCAACGCACCCGGATTAATGACCATCCCGTTGCCGATGACGCATACTTTATCTTCATAAAAAATGCCGGAAGGAATCATCGTCAGCTTATACTTTTTATCGTTAATGAGAATGGTGTGTCCGGCGTTGTTCCCGCCCTGATAGCGCGCGACAACCTCAGCGGACTCTGCCAGAAAATCGGTAATCTTTCCTTTTCCTTCGTCTCCCCATTGGGTTCCGACAACCACTACCGTTGACATCTTCACTACCCCCGTGAGGTGGGAAACCACCTAATATTAGCCTTTATGGTGCAACGCACCATGACTAGTTTAGCAGTTGACTAGAGTAAAGTCAATAAAAGCGAACAATTATAATCCAATGCCCAGCATTGTTCGGAAAACATTCTCGATATCCACGCCAATGTGAAAAAAACGGCACCTGCGCGTATTCTACCGCAGGATGCCGTCCTTTATGCTACCCTAAACCAACTTCCGCAAAAAAATATTCCTCATGCAGCAAATCGCACTGCTGTTATCGCGCCATCGCCATCTCCTGATGCGACCTGTCGAGATTGACGAATTTGTTGTAGTTTTTAAGAAACGCGAGCTCCACCGTCCCGACCGGGCCGTTCCGCTGCTTGGCGATAATGATTTCGATGATGTTCTTCTTCTCGGATTCCTTATCATAGTAGTCGTCCCGGTACAGGAACGCCACGATATCGGCGTCCTGCTCGATCGAACCGGATTCCCGAAGGTCGGACATCATCGGCCGCTTATCCTGCCGCTGCTCTACGCCCCGGCTGAGCTGCGACAGCGCAATGACCGGCACATCCAGCTCACGCGCGATTTGCTTCAGCGTACGCGAAATTTCCGATACTTCCTGCTGCCGGTTATCGCCCTTGCCGCGGCCGTGAATCAGCTGCAGGTAATCGATCAGAATCATGCCGAGGCCCTTCTCCTTCTTCAGCCTGCGGCACTTCGCCCGAATGTCCGCTACCGTGACGGACGGCGAATCGTCGATATAGATATTCGCCTCCGACAGCGATCCGATCGCCATCGTCAGCTTCTCCCAGTCGTCCGGCTCCAGAAAGCCCGTCCGCATCCGGCCGGCATCCACATTCGCCTCCGCGCAGATCATCCGCTGCACGAGCTGGGCCGCGCCCATCTCGAGACTAAAGATGGCCACGGTTTCCTTCTCCCGTACCCCGACGTTCTGCGCGATGTTCAGGGCGAAGGCCGTTTTCCCTACCGAAGGACGCGCCGCTACGATAATGAGGTCCGATCGTTGAAACCCGGATGTCATCTTGTCCAGATCGGCAAAGCCGGAACGGACTCCCGTCGTGCTCCCCTTCTGGTTGAAAAGGAACTCGACCTTGTCGAAAACCTCCATCAGCACGTCTTTGATGGCAATAAAGCCGGAGCCCGAACGCGCCTGCGAAATCTCCATAATCCGCTGCTCGGCGTCGCTGAGCAGCACTCCCACTTCGTCCTCGCCGGAGTACCCGTTCGTGACGATCTGGGTCGCGGCGCGGATCAGGCGGCGGAGCATCGACTTCTCTTCCACGATCTGCGCGTAGTAATCGACGTTGGCTGCCGTCGGTACCGCATTGGCGAGCTCCGACAAATAGCTGATGCCGCCGACTTCCTCCAGCTGCTTCTTATCCTGCAGCCGGGCCGTCAGCGTGATCAAATCGACCGGCTCGTTCGCCTCCGCAATTTCGATCATCGCTTCGAAGATGCGCTGATGCGAGCCGCGGTAGAAGTCATCGCTCGTGACCCGCTCCATCGCCGTGACCAGCGCGTCGCTGTCAAGCAAAATAGCGCCGAGCACCGCCTGCTCGGCTTCCAAATTTTGCGGAGGGATGCGATCCATAAACAAACTCTCGTTCATCCGTTATCCTCCCCACCGGATACTGCCTTATAACGACGCAGGAGCCGGCTGCCTTTCACCGCCCGCTCCTGCATGTGTCATTTCCCCAAAAAACCATATCGTCATCGGGCCAGCCGATTTATTCTTCTACCACGTGAACCTTCAGCTTGCCGGTCACTTCCGGATGCAGCTTGACGACCACCTCGGTCACGCCGAGCGTACGGATCGGCTCATCCATGACGATTTTACGCTTATCCAGCTTGATCCCCTGCTTCTCCAGCTCTTCCGCTACCTGCTTGTTCGATACGGCGCCGAACAACCGGCCATCCGCTCCGGATTTCGCTTTCAGCTGAACCGTCAGCTCGCTGAGCTTCTTGCCGAGCTCCTGCGCGTCCGCTTTCTCCTGCGCCTTTTTACGATCCTCGGCCTTCTTCTGCTGCTCCAGCGTCTTCATTGCCGAATCGCTAGCCGGTGCGGCCAACTGCTGTTTAAATAAGAAATTCGTCGCGTAGCCTTCGGAAACCTCTTTCACTTCGCCTTTCTTTCCTTGGCCCTTGACGTCCTTCAACAAAATGACTTTCATTCGAACAACCCCTCCTCCGCATGAATCTTGCTAAGTATTTGCTTTAACCGCTGCGTGGCTTCCGCAAGCGTGCCTTCCAATTGCGTAGCCGCGTTGGTCAAATGGCCGCCGCCGCCCATCCGCTCCATCACGACCTGAACGTTCATCTCGCCAAGCGACCGCGCGCTGATGCCGATCAGGCCGTCCGGCCGTTCACTGATGACGAACGACGCCATAATTCCTGTCATAGTTAACAATGTATCAGCAACTTGGGCAATGAGCAACTGTGAATATTTACGTCCCGGCTCGTTCACCGCAAGCGCAATATGGTCGAAGATCACGACGGCGTTCTTGATCACGTCCGCCTTCTGAACGTAATGCTCCAGATCTTCCTTTAGCAATCGCTGGATTAACGAAGAATCGGCCCCGTTCCGCCGCAGAAACGATGCGGCTTCGAACGTCCGTGCGCCCGTGCGCAGGCTGAAGCTTCTCGTATCGACCATGATGCCGGACAGCAGCGCCGTCGCCTCCAGCACGCCCATCGTCAGCCGCTCGTGGAAATATTGCAGCAGCTCCGTGACCAGCTCACAGGTGGACGAAGCATACGGCTCCATATAGACAAGCGTGGCATCATGGATGAAGTCCTCGCTGCGGCGGTGATGGTCGACCACCACTTTGCGTGATGTGAGCTGCAACAGCCGCGGCTCCGGCGTCATCAAGGCCCGGTGCGTATCGACAATGACCGCAAGGGTGCGCGAATTCGTAATCTGCATCGCCTGATCCGGCGTAATGAACCAGCGGTTCAGCTGCTCGTCCTCGTACACCGCCTCCATCAGCTTCTGGATGGACGGGTTAACCCCTTCCAGCACGATATAGCCTTCCTTGTTGCTGATATGCGCCATCTTGAGTACCCCGATGGCCGCGCCGATCGCATCCATGTCAGGCACCCGGTGCCCCATGATGACGACCTTATCGCAATCCTTGATCAAATCCCGCAGCGCATGAGAAATGACCCGGGCCCGCACCCGCGTCCGCTTCTCAATCGCATTCGTCCGGCCGCCGTAGAACGACAGCCGCTCCCCGACCTTCACGGCCGCCTGATCGCCGCCGCGCCCGAGCGCCATATCCAAGCTCGTCTGCGCCCAAAGGCCAAGCTCGGTGAGTGACGACGTGCCGGAGGCGATGCCGATACTGAGCGTCATCGGCAGCTTGTTCTCGATCGTGATGTCCCGCACCTCGTCGAGAATCTCAAAGCGCGACTGCTCGAGTGCCTTTAGCCCTTTTTGGTCCATCATGACAAAATAACGGTCCGACGACGTCCGGCGCAGGTACATTTGATGCTTCTGCGCCCATTCCGTGATCTCGCCCGTCACTTTCGCCATCATGATGCTGCGCGTCTGATCGTCCAGCCCCTGCGTCGCCTCGTCAAGATTGTCCATCATGACGATACCGACTGCGAGCTTCTCTTCCTCATAGCGGAGCTGCAACGATTTCAGCGCCGTGATATCCGTCAAATAAAGCAGCCGCTCATCCGGGCGGACCTGCACTTCATAAATCTTCTTGTCGATCGTCATCTCAAGCTTAAGCTCTTTGTCCTTGCGGGCTTTGAGTACGGGAAACATCTCGTTGACCGACTCCCCGATCAACGAATCTTTTCCCAGCATTTTCGCGACGAACGGGTTATGCCATTCGATGATCTTATCCTCGTTGTACAAAAGAATCCCCAGCGGCAGCTCGTGGATGACCTCGCTCCCCGCCCGCTTGACCCGATGGGACAGCGTGCTGACGTATTCGTTCAATTCCTTACGGAACGCCTGTTCCGCCTGCAAGGTGTAGTACCCCAGAATGCCGCACAGAACCAGCGCGATCACGCTGATGATCCACGAGTACAAGAAAAGAATGAGGATCAGCACCATAAGCAGCGCAAACATCCATACGATATGCATTCCATGCCAACGCTTCAACAGGAACTTCGGCATTTCATTCGCTCCTAATCCGTAAGATAAGTCATTTGCTGGCCATGCGGTCGCGGATCGGAAAAGCTACGTCGAAGACGCCCAGCAAGCTGAACATAAAATAAGCCGGCGGTAACAGCAGAAGAAAAATGCCCATAATCGGCAGCGTTTTGTTCCATCGTTTCACATGCGCAAAGAAAAATAAAAAAGCTATCGCCTGAATCGCAAACGCCGCCATCAGCAGCGGAAGCAGGTTGAGAAGCACGGTGAAGATCATCGACCTCGAATCCTTCACGAACATCTCCAGAATGAGCGCAAGCAGATACAGCCACACGAACGATTTAGGCAGCATCCAATCTTTAACCGGTCTAAACGCCGGGATCGATTCGCCGGAGCGTACCAGCACCTTGCGCGCAAGCCAGTGCGATATGACGGCGTAGAACAGCGAAAAGCCGATCATATACAGCGGCAGCATCTGTACCATCAGCTGCACCAAAACGTCCTTATCGATGGCCATCATGCCCTGCACCTGAACCGGCAGCGTCTGCATGCTCTCGATCATAAACCGTTTCATGCTGCCGATCGGATTCAGGCCAAACATGGAGCAGACGACCAGCGTGAGCAGCAGCTCGCCAAGCAAGGTAAGCGTTCCTGCCGTAAGCACCGTTCGCGCCGCGGCCCGCTTTTTGTACAGATTGCCCATCTGAATGACCGGCGGCAGGAAAAAGATCGACACCGAGACAAGCAGCGCCCCGAGCCATCCGGCCAGCAGCGAGGCGACGAAATACACGATAGCCAGGCTAACGATGTAATGAACCAAAAACCGGCGGGTTCCGAGCTTCACATACATGATCAGCACCGGCACCATCAGCAGAGCGGCCGTAATCAAGCTCAGCGGCGGCAAAAAGATCGATAAAAGCAAAAAGATATACGCAATGCTCCACCCGAGCATACGCGGTTTTTGGGTTCCTTCCAAGCAATTCACCTCTTACGCAAATGATCTTCCACAGCGGATATGTCGCCATACCACTCTTCCAGTTGATGCCCTTCTTCGCGGTGCTTTTTCATTTTTTCCAATACTGCCTCGTCCAAATTGCGCGAAGAGATACCAAGGCGCCGTCCCAGCAGGCGATAAGACTGGACAGCCCGTCAACGATTTTGGCATGACTGCCTTCCCACATGCCCTTCAGCAGATGAGCGAGCTGATCGACCAGTTCGGTTTTGAGCCATTCGATAATTTTGGCCCGTTTCGCCAAATCGACGTCACGATCCAGATTGGACATGACTGCTTCTCCCCTTACCCAGACGCTTTCGTTAATTATAACACATTTTTACACCTTTTGTTCTGACTGCCACAGCTTGAAACAATAATCGATGATTTCGCGGCGGCGGATAATGCCGATGAACACCTCGTTGTCGTCTAGCACCGGCACGAAGTTCTGGTTGGTGGCCAGCGTGATCAGATCCTGCATTTGCTGGTTAATTCGCACCGGCTTAATCGCCATATGCTGCGGCACGTCCTCGAGGTGCACCTTATGCGCATTCTCGAAGCCGATCTCCGGCGAATGCTTCAGCTTCCAGAGCAAGTCCCCTTCCGTAATCGTTCCAACATACTTGCCATGGTCGTCCACGAGCGGAACGGCCGAATACCGGTGATACTCCATGCGCTCCAGCGCTTGACGCATCGTATGATGAGGGGATAAATAAATGACATCGTCCTTCGGGACAAGGAAAAATGCAATATTCAACGGTTCTCCCTACTTTCCTCTTGCTAGACCTCCAACGCCGGGTGGCCCTCCCTTCCATCATATCATGATACGAGCCCGGAAGAAAAATCATGCCGGGCGCGCCGGGATAAGCAAAAACCACAAGCCTTGAGCCTGTGGTTGGAGCCGTTTACATATAGAGCTGATCGTAATCCTCCGGATGAAAACTGTATAATTGCTCTGCCTTTTTTCCCGAACCGGGACCTAGTTCCGCCGGATGATCGAACTTGAACACACGCTGCAGGGCCTGTTCCACGCGCTCCTCAAGCCCGCTTCGCTTGAGCAGCTGCATGTACTCGAAATCCCGGATTCCGCGATGCAGCCATTTGTAGCGAAGCGACAGCAGCGGTCGCCCCCCTTTGCCGGGATAGACGAAGTTCGTGTCCCCTGCCTTCCATAGCAAAGGCCGGTAAGACAGCTTTTCGAGCGGATTGTCCGGCCAAACCGTATAATTCCACCGCAAAAAGCCGTCCATCCGCAGCCTTTCCGCCAGCCATGGGATGACCCTCGATTCGATCGCCGGCGAGCTGATAAACGTATTCGGCTTGTCCGGCACGCAGCAGACGTAATACATCATCCGTCCTTTGGCCTCCGAACGCACCTGCATCAGCTGCTCGAACTCGCCTGCCGCACAGTCCAGAATCGGCACATAATCAACGATGCCTTGGACCCCTTTGCGAATAAATTCGCTTTGATGAATCGCCGCCTTGTATTGGAAAGCAGGCGCCATCTCCCGAAGACATGCCATCCGTTTGCCGAACAAATCGAAATCCTCCGGCTCATCGGCTACGACCCGAACCCGATCGATCCATCCCTTTTCGATGAAATGCCGCTCCAGTGCCTGTACATAAGCCGCAAGATCGTTTTTATCGCGGATGAATCGGTAGCTTCCCGCAGCTTCGTCGTAATAACGAACACGAATGGCATCAGGATAGTCCTGCACGACGCTTCCGAAGCCTTCCTCCTCGTGTTCCCAGATGTTAACCAGGCCGAAAATCTCCAGCTCCTCGCGAATGCCATGCTTATCCCCAAGCTCGACATACCGGTCCAACCGGGAAAAATCGTACGCGAATTCGCCAGAGCGGCGCATCACGACGGGCACGATGCTGTATTCGTTCAAATCGGACGGTTCCGCGTCAATGAATGAGCGCTGGCCGCACCACGGCTCCTCGGATACGATCAGGGTCAGCGCTTTTTGCCCGAGCTGGCTTAAGCTGTACAGGTACGAATCCAGGATCGCAAAATGCTCATCAGACCAGTAAGCTACATTGTACTTTCGGGCAATATTGCAATTATGCTGCCACAGGTCCAGATAAAACGAATACTCCTGCGGGTTCGGCAGCACATAACCGCCGATCGTCAAGCTGAACGTCAGCTCCCGCTCCAGCACCTCGTCCTCAAACATCGAGTGCGCGTAAAATTTGACCTTTCCGCCATATGTTCCGGCCGCGGCCGATTCCCCCGTATGCAGCTCGATCCAAAGCGGTTGAATTTTCCGCTTTTGCACGTAAGCATACCGGTCCTCCAGCAGCACATCGGACTTGAGCGTCCGGTCGTCGTCTTCGATCAAGCCGATCAGCTTGACCTCTACCTGACATGGCGCGTCAGTCTCTACTTCGCAGCGAACGATCTTAATCGGGCCGCTTTTGCCCAGGATCGCATCTCTGCCGACGGTCAGCAGGAACTCGTCCCGGTCCGAGCTGACCAGCGCCTGAAAGGCAGCGCTGTCGCGCTTCTGACAGCGAAGATCGAGATGAGAAGCCGCCGCATCCTTCGCCCCTTGATTCCACCAGTTTGCCGACCATATGTATTTGTAGAACATGTTTTGCAGGCCATAATGCATCAAGGTTCATCGTCCTCCGGTTCAGATTAGGCATGCAGGATTAGAAAAGCTTCTTGGGCAAGATATAGAAAAAAGACAGTCGGTAGGATACCAGCTGTCTTTTTCCAATCCATCTATTCCGTTGTATAAGGCAGCAATGCTATTTGACGCGCGCGTTTGATCGCAACGGTCAGCATACGCTGATATTTAGCGGAAGTACCTGTCACACGACGAGGAAGAATCTTGCCGCGCTCGCTGATGAACTTCTTGAGCGTCTCGATGTCTTTGTAGTCGATGTGCGTAATTTTGTTAACCGTGAAGTAGCACACTTTCCGGCGCTTGCCGCCTTTTTTGCCACGACCGCCGAATTTTCTTTCGCCGCGCTCTTCCGGATTACGTCTCTCTCTTTGTTCCACTTGTTTTCAGTCCTTTCTACGTAGGTTGTCCTTCCGCTCTATCGCTAGAACGGCAAATCATCATCGGAAATGTCGATCGGTCTGCCGTCATCCTGGAAAGGATCCTGTTGTTCGCGTCCTCCGCCGTAGCTTCCGCGGTTCCCGCCGCCACTGTTGCCGCCGCCACCGCTTATGCCCATACTGCTATCGTCGCGGTTTGCGCTGTTCGCGGATTCCAAGAAACGCACATTGTCCGCAATGACCTCCGTCACATAGACGCGACGACCTTCATTGTTGTCATAGTTGCGTACTTGAATGCGGCCTTCGACTGCAGCCAAACGCCCTTTGCGAAGGTAGTTTGCGCAAGTCTCCGCAAGCTGGCGCCAAGTAACGATCGGGATGAAATCCGCTTCCCGCTGCCCTTGGTTGCTTGTGAAGGGACGGTCTACCGCAAGTGTAAACTGGGTTACAGCCACACCTGCCGGCGTATAACGTAATTCGGGATCACGTGTCAGCCTTCCGATCAGAATTACACGATTCAACATCCGCATTCCCTCCCGGATCGTTGCAACGGCCGCATCGTCTGACGATGCTCGTTGTCAACAAACTCAATTACGGCACGAAGCCTTAAGCTACGTCTTTTACGATCAGGTAACGAATGATTTCGTCGGAAATCTTCATTACGCGGTCAAGCTCGCTAATGACTTCATTGGTTGCGTTGAAATGAACCAACACATAATGACCGTCACGCAGCTTGTTGATCTCATACGCAAGACGGCGCTTACCCATCAGGTCGTGCTTCGTAATTTCGCCACCGTTGTTGATGATGTTTTGGAACTTCTCCACCGTAGCCTGAACAGCTTCCTGTTCCAGGTCAGGACGGATGATGTACATCACTTCATATTTGCGCATGTTGCCACCTCCTTTTGGACTAACGGCCCCCGAGTCGGCTTGTACCGTCAGGAGCAAGGAGCGAGAATCGATAATATCCAAACTCGCACCATAATACTATAGCAAAATCGAGCACGCAGCGCAAGTAAAATCCGTACGTCGCGTCCCTATTTATGCGATGTTCTGGCAATTATTAGCCCGCATGGTTCCGAAGCTTTATGGAAATTCTAACATCAGATTTAAGTACAGGAGGTGGCTTGTTGTGGGGGAATGGAGTCAGTTCCGTCCGGGAGACAAAGCGCCGAACGACGGCGAATATATGGAAGTCGGCGAAAATGCCTTTCATATGGGCATCAATAATCCGAAGATCATCAATCTAAAAAAGGGAGATCCCTTCCCGGAAACAACGAACCATAACCGCAAGTGGAAAAAGCTGTTTCGAGGCTAAGCCTTGCTCGCTCCCTTCCAGGCCGTCCGGCAGGGAGCCTGTTTCCTCTGCAACTTGGACAAAGGAGGCGCTGCCGATGCGCTATAAATATACGAAAATATTGACCATTGTGGGCCTTGTGCTGTGCTTTATCCATTATATCGGACACGAATACGATCCGGTGTATCTGCTCTTCTATTCGCTCAGCGTACCTGCCTGGTTTTATCCGATCTTTACCTATACTAATATCAATCCGTGGCCGCTTTATCTGCTCACCATTTTTTCGTGGACGATTATCGGTTACGCCGTTGACCGCTTCTCCGTCTACCGACGGGCGAAGGATGGGGAATGAATCATCTAGGCTGGCCAGAAGATTTTAAGTATCCTAATAATATATGACATAAAATAAAGGAACCTTGATTTGGTTCCTTTTTAATATCCGCCCATATTTCTCGTCTCTTGTAACCTTAGTTTTCGTTCGTTTTGTGTCCGAACGGCTATCGTATAGTGAATGGTACCTTCATGAATATAAAACGCGTGCGATCCATCGGGAGTTAAATAAGCATCAACCGATTCAAATTCGTTCTCCCCCTGCCCAATCACCATTTTAATTCGTTTGAGTGGCGAAACAAAACGGATTGAAATTCATACATTGGTTAATTTGCTTGATACCTTAAATGAAATTGCGCGTGAGAAAGGCATTACTCATAAAATAACCATATCTGATATAATCGAATACATACCGGACGATAAGGAAGCAGAGACTCCGTAATACAAATGCGTATAAAAATAACGCAAAAAGAACGCCATCCAACCGATGGATTGGCGTTTTTTCGTACGTTTCTGACATACCTCTTCTTGAGCTCTGTTCCTTTTTCGAGTAATAAAGAGCGACCCTATTAGGAGCGTGATGTTGAATTGATCGTGTTCAAGCTTGCAAATTTATTGGATCAACGTCAAATGACCATGTTCCAACTCAGTAAGAAAACAGGGATTCGTCCCAATACACTTAGTCAATGGGCTAATAACGACAAACTACGAGAAGAGGATAAGCACGTTAAAGCTATCAGCGTTGAGGTACTTAATTTAATGGGCGAAGCGTTAGATTGTACCCCCGGAGACTTGCTTGAATACGCACCTGACAACGATAACGTAAAATCCCCGTAACAGCGACATAAAGTCCTGAATACGGGGATTTTCTTATGTACGGTAAAGTAGTTAGAGCCTCTTGGCCGACGTGATACTATCCTTTCTCATTTTCCACACAACAAAAAAACGACCCTGCGGCCGTCCTCGTTTTTTATGTTATGGCGGAAAGAGTGGGATTCGAACCCACGCACGGCTTGCGCCGCCTAGCTGATTTCGAGTCAGCCCCCTTGGGCCTCTTGGGTACCTTTCCGCATTAAAGGGACAAGAAATATAATAGCATATATCCCTTCATCTATGCAAGTGCTTTTTAATATTTACCAGCTATCAAGCTTCTCCCTCATCCGTTACCGCGGAATCTTCAGCCGGCGCGGCAGAACGAAGCACTTTTTTCAGCTTGCTCTCGAACTTGGACCGGGGAACGAGCACGCTGTGCTTGCAACCGACACACTTGATGCGAATGTCCATCCCCATCCGGATGATCTCCATCTCGTTCGTACCGCAGGGATGCGGTTTCTTCATTTGCACGATATCACCCAACTGGTACTGCTTCTTTTCCATCACGATTCCGCCTTTTCCGTTCTATGATAAGTGATCATCCGTGGATAAGGAATTTGAATCCCGTTGGCCTCGAAGGCTTTTTTGATCTCCGCATTCAGCTTCCTTGCTACCCCGGACTGCTGGTTAGGCTTGCACTCCGCGGTAATCCGCAGCGTAATTTCCGTTGCTCCCATTATATGAACCCCGAGCACTTCAGGCTTTTTTACCATGTCCACACTTGTATCATAAAATGTTTTAACGGTATCCTCAAGAATTTTCATCGCGAAATCGATATCCGTTTCATACGATACCGAGACATCGATAACGGCAAGCGAGTTATTAATGGAAAAGTTTGTAACTTGTACAATCGTCCCGTTCGGAATAATATGCACTTCCCCTGTCCAGCTCTTCAACCGGGTTACCCGCAGGCCGATTTCTTCAACCGTGCCCTTGTAATTGCCTACTTGAATAACGTCACCTACCGCAAACTGGTCTTCAAAAATAATGAAAAATCCGATGATGACGTCCTTCACCAAACTTTGCGCGCCGAAACCGATCGCCAATCCAACGACCCCGGCACCAGCCAAGACCGGTCCGAGATTCACTTGAAATTGACTCAAAATCATTAAGATCATAATAAAATTAACAACGTAAGTAATAATATTTCCCACAAGTTTGCCTATCGTTTTCGAACGTCTGGCATCGAACTTGATCGGCCCTTTTTCCCGCGCCATCATCATATGCTGCAGCGCTTTTTCCGCAACCTTAATGATCACCCTTGCCGCGATATAAATCAGTACGATCTTAATGACGGTGAACAGCAGTCCTGTCCACAATTCGGGGTTGGAAACATAGTTGATAAACTTTTCATGAAATTGTCCCCATGTGGATAAGGCATTTCCCTTCAGCATTTCATCCATAAAAATCCCCCGCCTTACAACTCTAAGTTAACATAACGCCCGTCCTCTTTCCTATAAAGCCCGTGGATATCTACCCGTTCTTCTTTGATAATGCGCTTAACCTCCGGAAGATCCGCCTCCTGAAATTCCAGGGATAACGCGCACCCAGCCGTAATTTCTTTGGGGGTAGGACACATATCGTTTTCGATATCCGCATAATCGAGGAGCATTTCCGCCCTCAAAGCTTGCTGTGTTGAATCGAAAGCCATGAGCAGCACCCTTCCCACCCCCTTTCTATTTTTTTCCGCCCCGCGTATATTTCATTCCTAGCAACCGTATACTAGTAACAAACCATTTTCTGGCGTTTCCGATTATCACTTTACCCTTTTCCACAGGAGGCGTTCCTATGAAACTGCCCTTTCAGAGAGATGTTCACAAACCTAAAGCCAGTGAATCCTTAAAAATTATGCACTCTGAAGCGAATAGCATCGACCTGCTTTCGGATAGGCTAAGTGCTGTTTTGCGAACGATTCCGGCCCAACAGCCCCTCGTCATCGTTTGCGTAGGCACGGATCGTTCCACAGGCGATGCGCTCGGACCTCTGGTCGGGAGTCAGCTTCAAAAGCAAGGCATTGAGGGCCTCCATCTATACGGTACATTGGAGAATCCAGTTCACGCCATGAATCTGAATGAAACCTTGACGACGATTCAACAGCATTTTAATGACCCTTTTGTCATCGCGATCGATGCCTGTTTAGGTCAACTGACCAGCGTTGGCTATATCCAAGTGGGTGATGGTCCGGTCAAACCGGGTGCCGGCGTTAACAAAGAGCTGCCTCCTGTCGGCCATATGCACGTTACCGGTATTGTGAACGTAGGCGGATTTATGGAGTACTTTGTCCTGCAAAACACCCGATTGAGCCTGGTCATGAACATGGCCGAGGTCATTGCCAAATCGTTTCAAACCGCATTCAGCGGCAAACGTCAATGGTCTCCTACCTCTTTGGTACGGATCGACTAATCGCTTCCTTTTCTTCAGGGGACAAAGCATATTTGGACTGCCCCTGCTCGACCGGCTTCGCATACACATACGTTTCATCGCGACCGTGAATACCCGAAAGCACAACTCCTGTCTGCTGTTCGTCCAAGATCGCTATGGAAAAGCTCAAATCACTTCCGGTTTCCGAGAAAGCATTATACCGGTATACGCCGATATGCGATTTCATCGTAGACATGTCCTGGCGTATCGCTTGAATTTGCTGTTCGTTTCGGCTATCGTTTTCCAGCAAAATATTCCCTTTCTCCTGCAGCTCAAGCAAAATCTGTTCGATATTCAAGCTCCCGGTCCCGTTCAGCATGCTTTTGTAATTTTGGCGGAGCTTATTTAATTTCACCCACAATACGATAACAAAAATTAAAAACAGCAAAGAGATGGCCGCTGTAATAAACAACAGCACCTCCACAGGCATTTCCAGTACGGCATCCCCCACGCTTAAAGCCTCCTGCTCTCCTATTTGAAATGTTTAGCAATTTCACGAACCGCATAGAGCAGTTGATCTGTTTCGTGTTCCGTCGTAAAGCAGCCGACACTAGCCCTTATGGCTCCGTGCTCCAATGTGCCGACCATCTCATGAGCAAGCGGCGTACAATGGAAGCCGGCACGAACAGCAATATGAAACGATTGATCCAGAATGAAAGCGACTTCGGATGCATCGGCGCCAGCGATGGTAAAGGCAACAATTCCTGTTTTATTTTGCCCGATTTGCGGCCCTAGAATGGTTACTCCATCAATTTCCGTCAATCCATGCATGATCCTTTGGGTGAGCTTCCATTCTTTCGCATGAATATGCTCTACGGTTTGCTTGTGTATGTACTTCACGCCTTCCACAAGTCCGGCAACCCCCACCGTATTTTGCGTTCCGGCTTCATACCGGTCCGGGCGAACATCCGGCTGCTCCGCAGCTTCGGATTGACTGCCGGTACCTCCATGCAGCAGCGGCTCCAAATCGATCTCAGGATCGATATACAGCCCCCCTGTTCCTTGCGGCCCGAGTAAACCCTTGTGACCTGGAAAAGCTAGCATATGAATGCCGAACTTCTTCACATCGACTTCCATCGTCCCGGCCGTTTGTGCAGCATCGACCAGCAGCTTAATATGATGATCTTTGCACAATTGTCCCAATTCCTCAATCGGCATAATGCTGCCTAGCAGATTGGAACTGTGCGTGCTTACAATCAAGCTTGTTTTCGGAGTGATTTCGCGACGAACATCGTCCAGGCTCAGCCTTCCTTGCTCATCGGTTTTTACATAGGCCACTTGCACATTTTGCGTTCTCTTCAAATATTCCAGCGGCCTTCTTACGGAGTTATGCTCGACGGCCGTACAAATAATGTGATCTCCCTCTTTGACGAACCCTTTAATAGCCAGATTCAAGGCGAAGGTTGTATTGTGAGCATAGGCGATATCGTTAGGATTTTTGATATTGAACAGCTTGGCCAGCTGCTTTCGCCCTTCAAATAATATGCGGCTCGCTTTGACAGCCAGTTCATGACTGCCTCTCCCCGGATTGGCAGCATACTGCTCCATGCAATCATGCATCGCTTTCAACACTTCAGGCGGCTTCGGCCAGGAGGATGCCGCATGATCCAAGTAGATGACCGACATTTGTTCTCACCTCTACTGTCAATTCAGATCCGTTACACAAATATAGCATACCTAGTTTAACCTGTAGTTATCAGGCATGACCCGGGTATGCTATACCATCATCGCTAGGAAGTTTTTCCCTGGAGCAGTTCCAACAGACGATCCAAATCATCTTTTGAATAATACAATAACTCAATCTTCCCTTTGTTATTGCCATGTTTGATTTTCACCGTCGTCCGGTACATTTCTCTCAAGCTTTCCTCCAACTGATCAATGTACGGGTCTTTACGTTTCGGCTTTTGCTTCATCTTTTTCGAATCCGCTTTTTCTTCCAGCTTCTTTACTTCCTCTTCAAGCTCGCGAACACTCCATTGCTCTTTTATCGCGGTATCGGCTAAAGCCTTAATGACCGTTTTATCCTTCAAGCCTACGATCGCTTTAGCATGTCCCATCGATAATGTTCCACGTGAAACATATTGTTTAACTTCTTCCGGAAGCTGCAGCAGGCGAAGGAAGTTCGCAATGTGCGAACGGCTCTTCCCTACCTTTAGAGACAGCTCTTCCTGCGTCAGTTTGAATTGATCGATCAATGCTTGATAAGCTATCGCGATTTCCAAGGCATTCAAATCTTCGCGCTGGACGTTCTCGATTAACGCGATTTCCATAACCTGCTGATCGCTGAATTTCTTTACAACTGCAGGTATCGTCGGTTTTCCACAAACTTGAGAGGCTCGGAATCTCCGCTCACCGGCAATAATTTCATATCCTTTAAGAACACTGCGAACGATGATCGGCTGAATGACACCATGCTCTTTAATCGAATCGGCCAATTCCTGAATCGTCTCATCGTTAAAATTACGTCTAGGCTGATATGGGTTTGGCCGAAGCTGCGACAATGGAATTTCTACTACTTTATCGTCTTCGTTAATACTCAACGCAGGCAACAGTGCATCCAGTCCTTTACCTAATCCGATTTTTTTGCTCAAAGTGCGATCACTTCCTTTGCCAACTCCAAATATACCTCTGCCCCTTTCGATCTCGGATCATACGTAATGATCGGTTGACCATGACTGGGCGCCTCGCTCAATCTAATATTTCTTGGTATGATTGTCTGATACACCTTCTGTTGGAAGTACTTTTTCACTTCCTCAATCACCTGCATGCCCAAGTTCGTTCTCGCATCGAACATAGTCAACAGCACGCCTTCAATTTGCAGCGTCGTATTGAGATGCTTTTGAACTAATCGAACTGTGTTAAGTAATTGGCTCAATCCTTCCAGAGCATAATATTCACATTGAATAGGAATAATGACCGAATCGGCAGCCGTTAACGAATTGACGGTCAAGATTCCCAAAGATGGCGGACAGTCGATTAAAATGTAATCGAACATATGTTTGACCAACTGCAGTGCTTTTTTCAAACGCAATTCCCTAGAAATGGTCGGTACAAGCTCAATTTCCGCACCCGCCAATTGAATCGTAGCCGGTATGATTTTCAAATTTTCCAGAGCCGTGTCAGCCATAGCCTCATTCGGATGGATATCGTTAATAAGAACGTCGTAAATACAGTGAACGACATCTGCCTTATTAATGCCGAGCCCGCTTGTCGTATTTCCTTGCGGATCGATATCGACAAGAAGCACTTTTTTTCCCAAGGATGCCAATGATGCGCCTAAGTTGACGGATGTCGTTGTTTTGCCAACCCCACCCTTCTGGTTGGTTATGGCGATGATTTTAGCCAAAATCTGTTCACCTCAAATAATAAAAGCTAGAGTAAGTACGACACTTTCGAGGAATCGAATAGAAGACATACCATTAGCGACAGTAGCGAAAAAAAAGAATCATTGGAGAGCTTCATTCCCTCCCCAATGATCGGTTGGTAAGAAAAGCTTCGAAACAGAAGCCTTTTCGAGGAAAATACGTTTGTGCCTCAGCCAGAGCTTTTCTAGCAAAGATAGAATACTCTATCCGACTCAACCAGAAAAACTCAAATCGAAGTCATGTCAAAGATGCCTGTACCCGTCACAACCATACTTTGAACCCAAAAATCGGGCGGCTAACTACCAGAAATTCATAGATGCTTTTGCGAGAATATGTATCTGACAGCTAAACAAAAGCCTCATACGAGGCTTCAACAAATCTCTACTCTCTATTTTACCGCTTTGGAATCCGAATTACAATCTCATAGTGATCTTCGTGATCCTGTTCCGTCGTATTGATGGGGAGGCCAGATGAAGTCACCATATCCACCGATTGACGTATCGTGTTCAGGGCTAACCGTACATCCTTGGAGAACGATACTCGCTTGGTTTTGCTTTTAATCTTCGCCGCTTCTTTCAAAAAGGCGATTCTCGCTTCGGTTTGCTTTACATTTAGCTCTTTACTTACAATATCCTCCAGAACACGCAACTGCTGTTCCTCTTGATCCAAGGCCAACAATGCCCTAGCATGTCGTTCTGTAATTTTCCGTTCCATTAATGCTTTTTTAACCGGATCGCTCAGCTGAAGAAGCCGAATCTTGTTCGCAATCGTCGATTGACTTTTCCCAAGTCGCTGCGCCAGGCTTTCCTGCGTCAAACTGTGCAGATCGATCAACTGCTGGTAAGCTATCGCTTCCTCGATCGCAGTTAAGCCTTCCCGCTGCAAATTCTCGATAAGAGCAATCGATGCCGCTTGCGAATCATTAAAATCGCGAACAATCGCCGGGATCGTTGTATTTCCCAGCTTTTTCACAGCGCGCCACCTGCGCTCTCCGGCAATTAATTCGTAACGGTTATTCCGAAGACGCACAACAATCGGCTGAATAACACCATGTGTCTTAATCGTTTGACACAGTTCATCAATCCGCTCGTCGTCAAAAATCGTTCGAGGTTGATATGGACTTGGAACGATGTCATTGACAGGAACATTTTTCACTTCGTCAGTTGACGCTTTTTCAGCAAAACCAAACAATTTTGAGATTTGTTCCTTCATTACGATAACCACCCGATCTTTTTCACCGATAATGAATACCCACTCTATAAACAATTCTCCAAATATGCCCAAAATCCTGCAAACGTCTTTGAAGAAGTTTGTTTCAGTCCCTCATAAGAAAAACTCTATCGAAGTCTATTCACGGATGAGCGACCGCGGTTTAGCGGAAGTTTTTCTTGTGATATGGAATTTGTTCAACTTCGCTGAAAACTTATAAATTCTATATCGTTAAAAAAAGGAGCCGCCTGCTCCAAAATGTTCCACGTGGAACACCGTCAAACTAGCGGCGACTTCAAAGGAGTTCCCGCTTTTCTGGGATACATTTTGGAAGTCGGAGCTGTTTTTTCTATATCAATAATATGTCTGGTCGATTCTTCCAAAGGAAGCTGGAAACGATATGTATGGTTCCATTTACCTTTTAACTCTTTTAGGCTAAGCGACGCTTCCTCTAGCTCTGCTTGAACGTCCTGCCCCTTCATGGCAGCAAACCTCCCACCGGGTTTCACAAAGGGAAGACAAAATTCGTTAAGAACAGCTAACCGGGCAACAGCCCTCGCGGTGGCGAGATCGTAACGGTCCCGATGCTCGGGCATACGTGCAACGTCTTCCGCACGTCCATGAATGAATTGCACGTCCGTTAATCCAAGCGCATTTCCCAGATGCGTTAAAAACTGTATCCGCTTGTTGAGCGAATCGACGATCGTGATATGTACATGGGGATAAACAATCTTCAAAGGAATGCTCGGAAATCCGGCTCCTGATCCGATATCCGCAATGGAACGAATGTGTTCCATCGGAATAAAAAAAGAAACAGAGAGAGAATCGTAAAAATGCTTCACGTACACTTGTTCTCTCTCTGTAATCCCCGTCAAATTCATTCGCTCGTTCCATTCGACGAGCTCCTGGTAATAGAGCTCGAACTGATGAAGCTGCGCTTCCGTCAGTTCGATGCCCTTCTCTTTCAATAGTTCGGTAAATTGCTGTTGTACGGCGTCCATATTAACCTCTGGCTGCAACGACTTTATTGTAATGCTCCAAGTGAACAAGCAAAATGGAGATGTCCGCAGGCGTAACGCCGCCAATACGGGACGCTTGACCGATGGAGATCGGGCGGATTTTCGCCAGCTTTTGCTTCGCTTCGGTGGCGATTCCGTGAATTTCATCGTAAATGATATCGTCCGGAATCCGCTTCTTCTCCATTTTCCGAAGCCGTTCCACTTGTGCGAGCTGCTTCTCAATATAGCCGCTATATTTCACTTGAATTTCGACCTGCTCCTTCATGTCTTCCGTGAGCTCATAGGGAGCCGGAGAAATGCCATGAATGTGCTCGTAGGTCACTTCCGGCCGGCGGAGCAAGGACAACAGATCGACGGAGTTGTTCAGTTCGGCGCTGCCGAGCGAAGCAAGCATCGCTTGAACCTCCTGCGTCGGTTTTGTCTTCGTCGTTTTAAGCCGCTCAAGCTCGGCTTCGACAAGACGTACTTTCTCCTGATACCGTGTATACCGTTCTTCCGGAATCAGGCCGATATCGTAACCAAGCTGGGTCAACCGCAAATCCGCATTATCGTGGCGGAGCAGCAAGCGGTATTCGGCACGCGACGTTAGCAAGCGGTAAGGCTCGCTCGTTCCTTTCGTCACCAAGTCGTCGATCATCACTCCGATGTAAGCTTCGGAACGATCCAGAACAACAGCTTCCTTCCCTTGCACTTTGCGAGCCGCATTGATTCCGGCCATAATCCCTTGTCCTGCCGCCTCTTCGTAGCCGGAGGTGCCGTTAATTTGCCCGGCGGTAAACAGCCCGTCGATCATCTTCGTCTCAAGCGACGGCTTCAGCTGCGTCGGAATTACGGCATCGTATTCGATAGCATATCCGGTGCGCATCATTTCGACCTTCTCCAGCCCCGGAATCGAGCGGAGAATTTGCAGCTGCACATCTTCAGGCATGCTCGTCGAAAGCCCTTGTACGTAGTATTCCTTCGTATTGCGGCCTTCCGGCTCCAGGAAAATTTGGTGCTTCGGCTTGTCGCTGAAGCGTACGATCTTATCTTCGATGGACGGGCAGTATCTTGGTCCCGTTCCTTCGATCGCTCCGGAGAACATCGGAGCCCGGTGCAAGTTATCGTTGATGATTTGATGCGTTTTCTCTGACGTATAGGTTAGCCAGCAAGGCAGCTGATTCGGCACTTCCTCCGTCGTATCGTAGGAGAAAAACTTCGGTTTCTCATCCCCAGGCTGAATCGACGTTTGGCTAAAATCGATCGTATCCTCATGCACCCGCGGCGGCGTCCCCGTCTTAAAGCGTACCAGCTCCAGACCGTGCTTGCGCAGATTTTCCGACAGCTTGACGGCCGGCTGCTGGTTGTTCGGTCCGCTCTCATACATCAGCTCGCCCATAATAATCTTGCCGCGCAGATACGTGCCGGTCGTCAGTACGACCGTTTTTCCCATATAGACGGCGCCGCTTTTCGTAACGACACCTTTGCACACGCCATCCTCGACGATCAGCTCTTCAACCATACCTTGCCGAAGCGTCAAGCGGTCCTGCTTTTCAATCGTTTCCTTCATTGCGTGCTGGTACAAAAATTTATCGGCTTGCGCCCGTAAAGCATGCACAGCCGGCCCTTTCCCCGTGTTCAGCATGCGCATTTGAATATATGTTTTATCGATGTTGTGGCCCATTTCACCGCCAAGCGCATCGATCTCGCGCACAACGTGCCCTTTCGCCGGTCCGCCGACGGAAGGGTTACACGGCATAAAAGCGATCATATCCAGATTGATCGTAAGCAGCAGCGTCTCGCAGCCCATCCGGGCCGCCGCCAAAGCCGCTTCGCTGCCGGCATGACCGGCTCCGATCACAATGACATCATATTGACCTGCAGTGTAAGTCATTCTTCCAACCTCCTAACCCTTTTGGAGAAGTTATTTACCTAAACAAAATTGTGAAAAAATCTGATCTATTAACGATTCGCTTACCGAGTCCCCGATAATTTCCCCGAGGTGCTCCCAAGCGTTACGAATGTCGATTTGAATCATATCGATCGGCACGAAAGCCTCCGCTGCTTCATGTGCCTCCGTCAGAGCCAATCTGGCCTGTTTCAGCAGATGAATATGACGAGCATTGCTCACATAAGTCAGGTCACTTGATTCTACCTGACCGCTGAAAAAAATACTAGCGATAGCTTTTTCCAAGTCCGTGATGCCCTGCTGGGCAAGCAGCGACATCCGCACAACCCGGTCCTCGCCAAACGCCGACTTCAAATCCTCTTCCGCAATAAGCTGCGGAAGATCCTGCTTGTTGATAATCGCGATCACCTGACGGTCCTTGAGCTGGTCGATCAGCACATACTCATCCGGCTGCAGCGGCTCCGCTCCATTACAGACGAGCAGGATCAGATCCGCGTCCGACAGCGCTTGGCGCGACTTTTCCACACCGATCTGCTCAACCAAATCCGACGTTTCCCGAATCCCGGCCGTATCAAGCAGCTTCAGCGGAATGCCATTCACATGCACGTACTCCTCCACCACATCGCGGGTCGTCCCGGCAATATCGGTGACAATGGCCCGCTCCTCTTGCGCCAGCGTATTGAGCAGCGATGACTTGCCAACGTTCGGCCGTCCGACGATCGCCGTAACCAGGCCTTCCCGCAAAATTTTGCCCTGCTGGGCTGTCGTCAGCATCCGTTCGATATCCGACAGCGCGTCCGCACATTTCTCTTTGATAAAAGCGTTCGTCATCTCTTCTACATCGTGCTCCGGGTAATCGATATTGACCTCGATGTGCGCCATCAGCTCGACCAGCCGGTGGCGAAGCTCCTTGATCGTTTTCGATAAGCTGCCCTCCGACTGCTTGAGCGCAATGCGAAACGCCCGGTCCGACTTGGCGCGGATCAGGTCGATGACCGCCTCCGCCTGGGACAAGTCGATCCTGCCGTTTAAAAAGGCGCGCTTCGTGAACTCGCCCGGCTCAGCCAGCCGCGCTCCGTGCTCCAGCAGCAGATCCAGCACCTTCCGTACCGAGACGAAGCCCCCGTGACAGCTGATTTCGACTACGTCTTCCTTCGTAAACGACCGCGGCGCCCGCATCACCGTCACGAGCGATTCCTCCACCCGGGCCCCGGTATCCGGATCGCGAATATAGCCGTAATTCACCGTATGCGTCGGCACATCCGCAAGCTTCGATTTCCCCGCAAAAATTTTATCGCACACAGGTACCGCTTCATCGCCGCTGACGCGAATGACCGCGATCCCTCCTTCACCCATCGGGGTGGCAATCGCTGCAATGGTGTCTTGATTCATGATAGCACCTCTATCTGACTTTCTCTATAATTAAAGAAAAAGCAATGAAGTCATTACGGACATGACATCATTGCAATGTGGCAATCAACGTAAAACGATAACGATTCGGCGGTTCGGCTCGTCTCCGCGGCTGAACGTGCGAACCTTGTCGTGCTGCTGCAGCCAAGAGTGAATCACCTTGCGCTCCGCAGGAGACATCGGCTCCAGCACCACTTCCTTGCGCGTCCGGACGACACGTTCCGCCAGCCGGTCGGCCAGTTCCTGCAGCGTCTTGGTCCGGCGCTCGCGAAACTGCTCGGCGTCCAAAACGATGCGCACATGCCGATCCGAAAAGCGGTTAGCGACAATATTGACCAAGTACTGCAGCGCATCCAGCGTCTGGCCGCGGCGCCCGATCAACATGCCGAGCTCCGAGCCATGCAGATGAAGCTGCGTGCCGTCCTTGTCCTGTTTTTGTTCGATCCGCACGTCCAGCTTCATGCTGCGAAGAACCTCCTGCAGGAACGCGACCGCTTCCTCGATCGCATCGGGCAGCAGCTCAAGCTTCACCCGGGCGTCCTTCGCCCCAATGAGGCCGAACAAGCCTTTGGAGGGCTGCTCCAGGACGTTAATTTTCACCCGTTCCTTCGGCACGCCCAGCTGCCCGAGTCCGTTTTTGACGGCTTCGTCAATCGTTTTACCCGTAACCACGATTTTCTTCATATCATCGCACCCTTACTTTTTAGATCCGCCCTTTTTATTAGGTACACCATAAATAAAGTAAGATTGAACAACGGTGAACAGGTTGCTGTATACCCAGTAAAGCGGCAGCGCCGAAGCGAAATTCATCGCCATCACGAAAATAAGAATCGGGAAAATAAACATCAGGCTTTGCATTTGCGGGTTCATTTGCGACGACATCATTTTTTGCTGCAAGTACGTCGTTAACGCAGCCAGAAGCGGCAGGATATAATAAGGATCTTTCGTGCCGAGCTGCATCCACAGGAAGGAATGCTCGCCGATGTGATGGTTGCGCATGATCGCGTTGTAAAGCGCAATCAAAATCGGCATCTGCACAAGCATCGGAAGACAACCGGCAAGCGGATTGACGCCTTCCTTCTGGAACAGCTTCATCGTCTCTTCCTGCTGCTTCTTCGGGTCGTCTTTATATTTTTCCTTCATCTTTTGCAGTTCCGGCTGCAGTTCCTGCATCTTCTTCGAACTTTTGTATTGTTTCAACGTCAACGGCAATATAATGAGCCGGATAATAATCGTTACGACAAGAATCGATAATCCGTACTGCCCGCCGAGCAGGTTGGCGAACCAGTCGAGCGTATTGGCCAGCGGCCCTACGGCATACTTGTCCCAAGTGCTATTGGCCGGATCGATGGGGGCGTTGGCGGGACTGCATCCGGCCAGCAGCAGCAATACCGATACGAGCGGTATATATTTCAGTAATCGGCGCGTCAAAAGAGTATCCTCCCAGTATCATCTTTTCCAATAATCAACTATATCATATCTTTGGACACAAAGAAACTGATCCCCGCGAATCGCCGGCTCCGAAGCCTTCGTACCATCGCGAAGCTCAGCCGGTTCCCGGACTATTTTCTTTGCGCAGCAGCAGCGATGCACGCTTGAACACGTGCAGCACGCTCTTTTCCATCTCGTGATAGGACATTTCGGCCGCCGGCTTCCGGGCAATGAGAATCAGATCGTACCCTCCCGGAATCCGGGCGGCGTTCAATCGCACGATCTCCTTGAGAAGACGCCGGATCCGGTTGCGCACAACGGCGTTGCCGAGCTTCTTGCTAACCGAAACTCCCAGCCGGAACGAAGCCTGCTGAGGCTGCGCTTTATAATACAGAACGAACTGGTGATTCGCAGCGGATTTGCCGTGACGATATACCTTATCGAAATATTCTCTTTTGGTTAGTCGGTTTTTCTTTTCCACGCGGCATCGCTCCATTTGGTCAATCCTTGGGTAGCCTGGGCTTCCCTATCGTTCACGAATTCGTCCCGATTTAAACGAATACAACAAAAAAGACCACCTGACAGTGGTCTCTCGTCTTATGCGCTCAATACTTTTCTTCCTTTTTGACGGCGAGCAGCCAAAACTTTGCGGCCGTTTTTCGTGCTCATTCTTTTACGGAAGCCGTGAACTTTTTTGCGCTTTCTAACGTTCGGTTGGAAAGTCGGTTTCATCTATCGTGCACCTCCTCAAAGGGTTTTGTTCCCTATCCCCAAAAATACCTTTTAACATTAAACCACTTTATGTGTCAAAAGTCAACTTCCAGCCTGCAAAAAAGTTATGCACAGGCTTCGGCCAAATTCGACCATTTCTCCCCTGTGAATAAAAAAATCGTGTTTTCCACTGCTCTTGGCGAATTGTAAACAGATTATAAACAATATCTAGTGCTGTTGATAACTTAAATACACAAGGTCTTGGGTATGTGGATAATCCCAAACATTCCATTGCTAACGCGGGTCTTTTTTGATATCATAAATATGTTTTCCTTTGTGGATACGGATTTATTTCAACAATGTTATCAACAGCCTGTGGATATCTCTGTGAACAATTTTCAGTGCCTCTGTATAAAGAACATTTCGTAAACCTGCACATTGTGGATAGTTTCGACAGCATCTGATTTTTTTCAACAGGGTCGCGGCTTATGCCATACCGGTTATTTTTTTGAAGGAGTGAATAGATTGTGGAAAGCCATCCCAACGACCAGTGGCAGCAAGTTCTTTCCATATTGCAAAAAAGGGTGAGCAAGCCAAGCTACGAGACGTGGCTGACTTCCACAAGAGCCGTGGGATTCAACGATTCCACGGTCGTCATCTGTACCCCCAACAATTTTTCCCGGGAATGGCTTGAAAACCGGTATACCAAACATATAAAGGAAGCCGTATTCGATTACTGCGGCAAGCAGGTCGAATTAAAGTTCATCATCGAGTCCGAAGACGAAGCCGATTCGTTCAGCCGCTCTTCCTCCCCGTCAACCATTCCTGCAAGCGTGCCGCAAACTGCCGTTTCCGAGGAAACGGTCAGCCACATGCTGAATCCCAAGTATTTGTTCGATTCGTTCGTCATCGGATCGGGCAATCGCTTCGCTCACGCCGCATCGCTTGCGGTCGCCGAAGCGCCGGCCAAAGCATACAACCCGCTGTTTTTGTACGGCGGCGTAGGACTGGGCAAAACGCACTTGATGCACGCGATCGGCCATTACGTGCTTGAGCATAATCCGAGCGCCAAGGTCGTCTACATCTCGTCCGAAAAATTTACGAACGAGTTCATCAACGCGATCCGGGACAACCGGGGGGAAAGCTTCCGCAACAAGTACCGCAATATCGACGTGCTTCTTATAGATGATATTCAATTCATTGCGGGAAAAGAATCGACGCAGGAAGAATTTTTCCATACGTTTAACGCGCTGCACGAAGAGCGGAAGCAGATCATCATCTCCAGCGACCGGCCGCCGAAGGAAATTCCGACGCTCGAAGAACGGCTGCGCTCCCGGTTCGAATGGGGGCTCATCACAGACATTCAGCCTCCGGATCTGGAGACGCGGATTGCCATTCTGCGCAAAAAAGCGAAAGCCGAGAACCTCGATATTCCCAACGAAGCGATGGTCTACATAGCGAACCAGATCGATTCCAACATTCGGGAGCTGGAAGGCGCCTTAATTCGGGTGGTCGCTTACTCGTCTCTTATTAACGAAGACATTACGTCGCATTTGGCGGCCGAGGCGCTCAAGGATATTATCCCGAGCAGCCGTCCGCGGGTGATTACGATTCACGACATCCAGCAGAAGGTCGGCGAATTTTACGGCTTGAAGCTGGAGGATTTCAAAGCCAGGAAACGAACCAAAACCGTGGCTTTCCCGCGGCAAATCGCTATGTATCTGGCCCGCGAGATGACTGACTTTTCGCTGCCAAAAATCGGCGAGGCGTTCGGCGGCCGCGACCATACGACCGTCATTCATGCGCATGAAAAAATATCCGAAGCGATCAAGTCCGACCAGGAATTATATAAAATCATCCAGAATATTACCGAAAAAGTGAAAAACGTGACGATGTAATCATTAGCGTCTATTCACAGCCCTCAATCCACAACTGAATAAAGGGGAGCCTATGCACACACTTATTCACATGTGGATAGGCTCTCTTTTTGCCTTATTCACGCATTTATCCACATATCCCGAGGCCCTACTACTATTACTATAAAAAAACATGTAATATAGAGGTATATGCGCGACTCTCCCATTTTAGAACCTGTAGGAGTGAAATTATGAAGTTAACCGTACTCAAAGAATTTTTGAACGAGTCGATTCAGCACGTTTCCAAAGCCATTTCCAGTAAAGCGACGATTCCCATTTTAAGCGGAATTAAAATAGACGCCGATTCCACTGGCATCACGTTGACGGCGAGCGATACCGATATCTCGATTCAAAGCTTCATTCCGATCGAAAAAAATGAACTGCAAGTTATCGACCTGAAGCAATCCGGCAGCGTCGTGCTTCCTTCCAAGTTTTTCGTGGAAATTATCCGCAAGCTTCCGGCACAGCAGGTCGAGATTGAGGTCAAAGACCATTTCCAAACGACGATCCGTTCCGGTTCTTCAGAAATTCAGCTGGTTGGGCTCGATCCGGAGGAATATCCGATCATGCCGGGCATTGAAGAGAACAAACGGATTCAAATACCGAGCGATCTGCTTAAAACAATGATCAAGCAAACGTCATTTTCGGTGTCCACGAACGAAGCGACGCCTATTTTGACCGGAATTCTGTGGACCATTTCCAACGGTAAGCTGAAATTTACCGCTTGTGACCGGCATCGCTTGGCTTCCAGGGAAACGACGATCGATACGAACGTCGACTTCTCCCTTAATAATGTTTCCATATCGGGGAAAACCTTGAATGAGTTGTCCAAAATTCTTCCCGATCAAAACACGCTGATCGACGTCATATTCGCTGAAAATCAGGTGTTGTTCAAAATGAGCTCCATTCTTTTCTATACCCGTATCCTGGACGGAACGTATCCGGATACGTCGAAGCTCATTCCTCAGGTGTATCAGACTGAGCTTGTTGTCAACACGGACAATCTGGCGGACGCGATCGACCGCGCCTACTTGCTTTCGCGGGAAGAAAAAACGAATATCGTGAAGCTGGTGATGCGCGAGGATCAAACGATTGAAATTTCCTCCAGTTCGTCCGAGCTGGGGAAAGTAACCGAGGAGCTGACGACGGTGAGCATGAAAGGGGAGCTGCTGCGCATTTCGTTCAACTCCAAATTTATGCTTGATGCGCTTAAAGTGATGGACAGTGAGCACATTCATATCGGATTTACCGGTGCGATGCAGCCGATCATTATTCGTCCCGACGAAAATTCGAGTCTGCTGCAGCTTATTTTGCCGTACCGGACTATGGGCTAAAGGAGTGCCTTTACAAGATGAAAACCATCGGCATTCGCACCGAATATATTACGCTCGGGCAATTCTTGAAGCTCGCCGACTGTATTTCCACCGGCGGGCAAGCCAAGAGCTTCCTGCAGGAGGCCACCGTCATCATCAACGGCGAGCCGGATAATCGCCGCGGCCGCAAGCTGGTGGCCGGCGACATCGTCAACGTTGCGGGCTGCGGCGAATTCCAAGTCGTACAAGAATAAAGCCCGGCATATGCTTTCGAAGTAGGCTTTGCTGCGCAAAGCCCAGTGTATGCTTTCGAAGCCGGCATTGCTCCGCAATGCCCTTAGGAGGAACTCTTTTGCAGTTAAAACGGCTTTCATTGCAGCATTACCGTAACTACGACCAGATGGAATTCCAAACCGACAACATGGTCAACATCATTGTCGGACCGAACGCACAAGGCAAAACGAACCTGCTCGAATCGATCTTCGTGCTGGCGTTGACCAAATCCCACCGGACGCATCAGGACAAAGAGCTGATCCGGTGGAACGCTTCCTCCACGCTGCTGCACGCCGAAGTCGAAAAGCGCTACGGTACGGTGCAGCTCGATTTATCCATATCGCAGCAAGGCAAAAAGGCCAAGGTGAACGGGCTGGAGCAAAAAAAGCTCAGCAATTTCATCGGGGCCTTAAACGTCGTTATGTTCGCGCCTGAAGATTTGGAGATCGTCAAGGGCTCTCCCGGCATCCGCAGGCGCTTTCTCGATATGGAGATCGGGCAGGTATACCCGTCCTATTTGCACGACCTGTCGCAGTACAACAAAATATTGCAGCAGCGCAACAACTACTTGAAGCAGCTGTTTTCCTCGCCGGGCAAAGCCTCCATGCTGGATGTATGGAATGAGCAATTAATGCAGTTCGGTGTTAAAATTATGAAAAAACGTCAAAGCTTTATAAAGAAGCTGCAAGCATGGGCCGAAAAGATCCATGCCGGTATCACCAACGGCTCCGAGCAGCTCCGCATCGAGTACGACAGCGCCTTGTCCCACGCGCTGGAACAAGAAGACGCTGTTTTATTTGACCATTTTATGATAAAGTTATCACAGGTGAAGGATCAGGAGCTTCGCCGGGGCGTGTCGTTGGTCGGGCCGCACCGCGACGATCTGCGATTTTATATCAACGACAAGGAAGTGCAGACGTTCGGCTCCCAAGGGCAGCAGCGGACGACGGCTTTGTCGCTTAAGCTGGCCGAGATCGAGCTGATCCGCGAGGAGGTCGGCGAATATCCCCTGCTCTTGCTCGACGATGTGCTCTCCGAGCTTGACCGCTACCGCCAAACCCAGCTTATCGAGACGTTTCAACGCAAGGTCCAAACCTTCATAACAACCACTGGCATTGAAAGCATAGATTTGTCAAAACTGGAAAGCGCTTCTGTGATTCACGTTCGGGACGGAAGCTTGACATAGATAGTTTTGCCGATAAGGAGTGGGCCAGCGTGTTTATCCATTTGGGCGGAGAAAAAATAATTCGCGCCGCAGAGCTTGTCGCCATTTTTGACCTTTCCATTGAGAAATCATCGAAAATATCGAAACAATTCGTAACGTATGCCAATAAAGACAAGAAGGTGGAAGTCATCGGCGAGGAGGAAAGCAAGTCGCTCGTGGTGACCCAGACGAAAGTATACTATTCTCCGATTTCGTCCATGACCTTGAAGAAACGGGCTCATCATCTGTTAACGAACTAGATCTTTGAAACGCTTCGTAAAGAAGCTTTTCTTAATTACGGAAAAGTGGGTGTCTGCATGTCTGTGAATCCAGGTACAACTTATGATGAAAGTCAGATCCAGGTGCTTGAAGGTCTGGAGGCCGTTCGCAAGCGTCCGGGGATGTATATCGGCTCGACGAGCAGCCGCGGCCTTCATCATCTGGTATGGGAAGTCGTCGACAATAGTATAGACGAAGCTTTGGCAGGATACTGCACCAGAATCCATGTCATCGTTCACCGGGATAACAGCATTACCGTTATCGACAATGGGCGCGGCATTCCGGTCGGCGAGAATCCGAAGCTGAAAAAATCGACGGTAGAGGTCGTCCTCACCGTGCTTCATGCCGGCGGCAAATTCGGCGGCGAAGGCTACAAAGTATCCGGCGGTTTGCACGGAGTAGGCGTCTCTGTTGTGAACGCCCTTTCCAAGAAGCTGATCGTAGAGGTCAAGCGCGAAGGCAAGGTGCACCAGCAAGAATACCGTTGCGGTGTCCCGCAGCAAGAATTGCAAGTCATCGGCGAGTCCGACGAAACGGGAACGAAAGTAACGTTTTGGCCCGACGAGCAGATCTTCACGGAAACGACGGAGTATTCGTACGAGACGCTCCAATCGCGGATTCGGGAGCTGGCGTTCTTAAATAAAGGCATCGAAATTACACTGACCGACGAACGTACGGACGTATCCCAATCGTTTTTCTACGAAGGCGGGATCATTTCATTCGTCGAGTTTTTGAATCAGAACCGGGAAGCGTTGCATCAACCGATCTATGTCGAAGGGCAAAGAGACAACATCCAGGTTGAAATTGCCCTGCAATACAACGATAGCTATACGGAGAACATCTATTCGTTCGCCAACAACATCAACACGCATGAAGGCGGTACGCACGAGTCCGGCTTCAAAAGCGCATTGACGCGCATCTTGAACGATTTTGCGCGGAAATTCAATGCGATTAAAGACAGCGACGCCAATTTGACCGGTGACGACGTGCGTGAGGGAATCACCGCGATTATTTCCGTCAAAATTCCGGAACCGCAGTTCGAAGGACAGACGAAGACGAAGCTCGGCAACAGCGAGGTTCGCGGGATTGTCGAGTCGCTGTTTGCCGAGAAGTTGCAGGAATTTATGGACGAAAATCCGACGGTTGCGCGTAAAATTATCGAAAAGGGCGTCCAGGCGCAAAGAGCACGGGAAGCCGCTCGGAAAGCCCGCGAGCTGACGCGCCGCAAGAGCGCGCTCGAAGTCAGCTCCCTGCCGGGCAAGCTGGCCGACTGTTCCTCCAAGGATGCTTCGATCAGCGAAGTGTATATCGTCGAAGGGGACTCTGCCGGCGGCTCAGCGAAGCAAGGACGCGACCGGCATTTCCAAGCCATTTTGCCGCTGCGCGGTAAAATTCTTAACGTGGAAAAAGCGCGTATGGACAAAATTTTGTCCGACAACGAAATCCGGGCAATCATTACGGCGCTCGGTACGGGAATCGGGGAAGATTTCGATATTGCCAAAGCGCGTTACCACAAAATCATTATCATGACGGACGCCGACGTCGACGGCGCCCACATCCGGACGCTGCTCCTGACGTTCTTCTACCGCTACATGCGCAAGCTGATCGAAGCAGGTTACGTCTATATCGCCCAGCCGCCGCTTTACAAGCTCGAACGGAACAAAACGGTGCGCTACGCGTACAACGATAAGCAGCGGGAAGCGATCTTGGCCGAATTCGGCGATGGCGTCAAAGTGAATATTCAGCGTTATAAAGGTTTGGGCGAAATGAATCCGGAGCAGCTGTGGGAGACGACCATGGATCCGGAAAGCCGTACGATGCTTCAGGTCAGCATTCAAGACGCGATCGAAGCCGATACGATGTTCGATACGCTGATGGGCAGCAATGTCGAGCCGCGGCGCGACTTTATCCAACTGCACGCGAAATTCGTCCAAAACCTGGATATTTGACGGTTTAACTATGCGAAATGTTAAAAAATACGGCCTGTTGTGGCTGCTCGCGGCAGTCGCTTGGCTGCTGCTCGTACCAGGCATGTTTCAGGCACGCGGAACAGACGTCTGGTACACGGACCGGGTAGCGGTCATCGCCTATCACCATATCGACGATCACACGCAGGGCGACGTTACGATAACGACGGCGCGCTTTCGCAGCCAATTGACCGATTTGCTGCAGCGGGGATACCATTTCATATCGCTGCAGCAGTTTCGCGATTTTATGGCTGGCAGGCAAGTACCGCCCAATGCCATCCTGGTCACGTTTGACGACGGATACCGAAGCTTTTACACGAATGCTTACCCGATTTTGAAAGAACTGAATATTCCCGCCGTGAACTTTGTCATCACGAAAGATCTTGAGCATCCCGAACAGAGCCTGATTCCTTCGCTTTCCAGAGATCAGATCCGTTTTATGACCCGGGAAATAAAAGACATCGACGCCCAGTGCCACTCGGATAGCCTGCACGACCGGGCGCCTGACGGCGGACCGCTGCTGACGACCCGGCTTCCTAAGGACGGCGGTACGGAAGATCTGCCGCAATTCGAACAGCGAATTACGGATGATACGAAAGCATGCGTCAACAAGCTGAAGGAGCTTTATGATCGTCCGGTGGATGCCTATGCGTATCCATTCGGCTATTATGACGAGCAATCGATCGCTTGGCTTCATAAAGCAGGCATTCGATACGGTTTTACAACGGCAAGCGGCTTGGCTGGCCGGGATGCGGACCCGATGCAAATTCCGCGCATTAACGCAGGCAGTCCATTTGTTAAAGCGAACTCATTAAATAATTTAATTATTAAATCGATTTCCCATAAGTCTTCATAGAAAAGGTTTAGATCTTTTATAGCAGCAGTTCTTGAGAGCAGATAGCATGTAGGAGGGGTACACATGTCGGAAGAATCTCGTTCGCAGATTAGAGAAATCGATATCGGCTCGGAAATGCGTACCTCCTTTATGGATTACGCAATGAGCATCATTGTCAGCCGTGCTCTGCCGGATGTACGGGATGGGCTTAAGCCGGTGCATCGACGTATTTTGCATGCGATGTCGGAGCTGGGTATGGCGCCGGACAAGCCGTATAAAAAATCCGCACGGATCGTCGGCGAAGTCATCGGTAAATACCATCCGCACGGCGACTCGGCTGTTTATGAAACTATGGTTCGGATGGCGCAGGATTTCTCCTTGCGTTACATGCTTGTCGACGGCCACGGGAACTTCGGCTCCATTGACGGCGACATGGCCGCAGCCATGCGGTACACCGAAGCGCGCTTGTCCAAGATTGCGATGGAGCTGCTTCGCGACATCAACAAAGAAACGATCGACTTTGTGCCTAACTATGACGGCGAGGAACAAGAACCGGCTGTATTGCCGGCGCGTTTTCCGAACCTGCTGGTGAACGGTTCGTCTGGGATTGCGGTCGGTATGGCAACCAATATTCCGCCGCACAATATGATTGAGGTCATCAACGGCGTCCAGCAGTTGATAGAAAATCCCGATGCGACGCCGCTTGATTTGATGCAATCGATCAAAGGCCCGGATTTTCCGACCGGCGGCTATATTATGGGCCGTGAAGGAATCAAGCAAGCGTATGCGACCGGACGAGGTTCCGTGACCATGCGCTCGAAAGCGACAATCGAAGAAAACGGCAATAAAGCGCGGATCATCGTGCACGAGCTGCCGTACCAAGTGAATAAAGCCCGATTAATCGAAAAAATCGCCGAGTTGGTCCGCGATAAAAAGATCGACGGCATTACCGATTTGCGCGACGAATCCGACCGCAACGGGATGCGTATCGTAATCGAGCTGCGCCGCGACGTAAATCCGAATGTCGTGCTGAACAACTTATACAAACAGACGGCGATGCAGTCGAACTTCGGCATCATCATGCTAGCGCTTGTCAACGGCGAGCCGAAAGTGCTCAATCTGCGCGATATGCTGTTCCATTACCTGGAGCACCAGAAGGAAGTCATTCGCCGCAGAACCGAATACGAACTTCGCAAAGCGGAAGCGCGCGCGCACATTTTGGAAGGTCTCCGCATTGCGCTTGATCATTTGGACGAGGTCATCACGCTGATTCGCAGCTCCCGTACGGCCGAACAAGCCCGCGAAGGCTTGATGGAGCGCTTCGGGCTCAGCTTTGATCAAGCACAAGCCATTCTGGACATGCGTCTGCAGCGCCTGACCGGATTGGAGCGCGAGAAAATCGAAGAGGAATACGCCGAGCTGCAGAAAAAAATTGCGGAGTTAAAGGCGATTCTGGCCGACGAAAAGCTCGTTCTGAATATCATCAGCGAAGAGCTGAACGAAATCAAAGAGAAGTTCGGCGATGACCGCCGTTCTGAAATTACGATCGGCGGGGACAGCATCGAGGATGAGGATTTGATTCCTCAAACCGAAGTTGTCATTACCATCTCGCATACCGGTTATATTAAGCGCCTACCGGTAACGACATACCGCAGCCAGCGTCGCGGAGGCAAAGGCGTGATCGGGATGGATACGAAAAACGATGACTTTGTGGAGCATCTGTTCGTAACGAACTCGCACCATTATTTGATGTTCTTTACGGACAAAGGGAAGGCGTATCGTCTCAAGGCGTATGAAATCCCGGATCTAAGCCGTACCGCACGGGGAACGCCGATCATTAACCTGATTCAGATCGAACAAGGCGAGAAGATTAATGCGGTTATTCCGGTGGAAAGCTTCGATTCCGACAAATATTTGTTCTTCGCGACGAAGAACGGTCTGGTGAAGAAGACGCCGCTTGACGATTATTCCAATATCCGCAAAGGCGGACTTATCGCTGTATCCTTGCGTGAGGATGACGATTTGATCGGCGTTAGGCTGACGGACGGCAACCAATCGATCATTATGGGAACGAAGCAAGGCATGTCCATTCATTTCCCTGAGAAGGAAGTCAGGGCCATGGGCCGTGCCGCTACCGGCGTCAAAGGAATTCAGCTCGACGAGGGCGACGCGGTCATTGATATGGATGTCGTGCATGAGGATAACAGCGTGCTGATCGTAACCTCCAAGGGGTTCGGCAAGCGTACGCCGGTTTCCGAGTATCGTCTCCAATCCCGCGGCGGCAAAGGTATCAAGACGCTGAACGTAACGCCGAAGAACGGTCCTGTTGTCGGTCTGAAGATTGTCCAGGAAGACGAAGACCTCATGATCATTACCGCTTTAGGAACGATTATCAGGACAAGCATGTCCGGCATTTCGCTCATGGGCCGTAACACGCAAGGGGTCAAGCTCATTAACATTCGGGAAGAGGATGAGGTATCCACCTTGGCTCGTGTGGATAAGAGCGAGGAGCAACCGGAGCTTGAAGAGGGCGCGGAATCTTCGGAGGACCAAGAAACGCAAGAGTAACAAGACCTTTAAATATTTTAAAACCAAGATGAGAAGAATGGGGCTTACATCCCCATTCTTTTTCGTTTATAATAACAACATAATTGGGTCTAAAGCATTATTTTTTGAGAATCTTTGATCTGCGGAAGCTGACAAGACAAGAGGCAAGGTGAGGGAATCCCCATGGTAACCGTTCCTGTTTCCCAATTGAAACCCGGCGAAAAAATTATTGAGAATGTTATTACGAAATTTAACAATGTTTTGTTTATGAAAGGAAAAATCGTATCGGAGCGCGATCTCGATATTTTGCGAGCATTCCTCATTCCATCCGTACAGATCGAAGTCAAAAACGGGGAAGCGGATTCCGCCGTGCAGGAAGCGATGTCTGAAGAGCAAACCGACAACGTTTTGCCTTTTCATGAGCACTATCATACGATGCTGCATTTGCTTCGGCGTGTGTTCAATACTGCCGCATCGGGAGGATATAGTCCTCCGATTCTGGAAATTCGCACGACGCTTGAAGCGCTTATTAATAAAGTCGATCAGTACAACGTGTTGACGTTCAATCCTCGTCACTTTGAACTGAGAGATTTTATTTACCACAACAGCATTATGGTCAGCCTGACTTCCTATCTTTTGGCCAAATGGCACGGATTGTCTTCAAAGGAATTAATGCAGGTTGCACTTGCCGGATTGCTGCATGATATCGGCAATGCCAAAGTGGATCCCGCCATTTTGCATAAGCCTACCAAGCTTACCGCCGAGGAAGCCGAAGATATGAAGCGGCATACCATTATCGGCTATAATATCTTAAGGCCTGTTCCAGCGATCAACGAAGGGGTCAAGCTGTGCGCCCTCCAGCATCACGAACGGGAGGACGGTTCCGGCTATCCGCTTGGCATTCAAGGCGATAAAATTCATCTGTATTCCAAAATTGTAGCTGTTACCGACATGTTCCACGCCATGACGACCGACCGCTTTCACAAAAAGGCCGCCTCGCCGTACCTCGTTTTGGAACAGCTTCAAAAAGAGTCGTTCGGCAAAATGCAGCCTGCCATCATTCAGACATTTATAAGCAAAGTAACTGCGTTCCACAACGGTATGCTTGTCCGGCTGAGCGATAACCGGGTCGGCGAAATCGTATTCTCCGATCATGCGCACCCGACGAGACCATGGGTTAATGTGAACGGCAAAATCATAAATCTAACGGTAGAACGTCATTTGCATATTCAAGAGGTTATTCAGAAATAAAGTATTTTCGGATCAAGGCTTGACTTTCGGTTCGAATAATGTTACATTAATCTTCGCCCTTCGAAGGGCGAGGCTCTTTTTCTCTCATGCATCATATTGGTAGAAACTTGATAGAAAAAAAGTACTTGCAATCGAGTAGGCAAATGTGGTATATTGAATAAGTCGCCGCTAAACAAGGCGACAAGGAAATTGCCCTTTGAAAACTGAACATTGAGTGAGTGTCATAAAGAGAATGCAAATTTTCGTCAGTAGTAA
>JBHJMN010000024.1:0-88307 GCA_042219835.1 Paenibacillus elgii | reverse complement strand
CATTTCCTAGCATTCCGATCGGTTAATTCATTCTCTCGGAAGCGACCTCTTTAATATATCACATCTGTTCTATCATTGCAAGCTTTATTTTTTTCGAGATTCGAAAGTCTCAATTTTTTTAAAGCCTGCCGCAGAAGCGACAAGGAGTAATATATCAAATCTGCAAACAGAAAGCAACCCTTTTTTTATATTTTATTTTTTTCACTAGATTAAATATGACTCTAAGCCATAACAAAGCCGCGGCCATCCGGGTTAACGGCGGCAGCGGCTTTACAAAGAACTAGCGTCAAACCGACCACGCTTCGAGCTTCAGCAGCGGCTCGGCTTTCATATCGAACGGCGCGAATTGCCCGCGGCGGTATTTCAAAAAAGCCGCGGCGGCGATCATCGCCGCGTTGTCGGTGCATAGGCTGAGCGGAGGCGCCAGCAGAGGCACGCCCGCTTCCACGCAGCGAGCCTCAAGCTCGGCGCGTAGGCCCTTGTTGGCGGCGACCCCGCCGGCAAGGATAAGCTGCTTCGCGCCGTAAGCGCGCACGGCGCGGAGAGCCTTCTCCACCAGGACGTCGATAACCGAGTCCTGGAAGCCTTTCGCCACGGCCTCCGGGGCCAGCGGCTGACCTTTCATGGCAGCCTGATTCAGGGCCGCCAGCACGGCCGACTTCAGCCCGCTGAAGCTGAAGTCGTAGGAATCCGGCTCCAGCCAGGCGCGGGGAAGCGTGACCGCTTCCCGGGCCTCGTGCGCCAGCCGGTCGATATGCGGGCCGCCGGGATACGGCAGCTTGAGCGCCCGCGCGACTTTGTCGTAGGCTTCGCCCACCGCGTCGTCCCGGGTCTGCCCGATGATGCGGAAACGCCCCTCCGCTTCCACAAAGACAAGCTCGGTATGGCCGCCGGACACGACCAGCGCAACAAACGGGTATTCCAGCTCATTCACAAGCTGATTGGCATAAATATGCCCGGCGATATGATGCACGCCGATCAGCGGCAGCTCAAGGGCGCAGGCCAGCGCCTTCGCCGCCACCATTCCAACCAGCAAGGAGCCAACTAAGCCGGGCCCTTGCGTCACGGCGACAGCGGCCAGGTCGGCAGGCTTCACGTTCGCCTTGTCCAGCGCTTCTTCGATAATCCACGTGATGGATTCCACATGCTTGCGCGAGGCGACCTCAGGCACGACGCCGCCGAATCGCTGGTGCGTCTCGATCTGGCTGGACACGACGTTCACCAAGATGTCTTTGCCGTCACGGACAATAGCTACGGACGTCTCATCGCAGCTTGTTTCCACAGCCAATATATAAACGGGTCCGCCGTCACGGTTAGGGCGAATGGACACCGCTTCGTTCGATTGTTCGTTCATCGTCAATAAACCTCTCGTCTGTTCCCGAACCGCTAGCAGGCAGCCGGTTTCTTTTAGTTGGAGAGCCGTTCCGCTTTGGGCAGGTCCGCCCACATAATAATCGCATCTTCTTTATTGTCGGTATAATAGCCCCGTCGAATACCGACGGAACGAAATCCCAGCTTCTCGTATAAGCGCTGGGCAATCAAATTGGACGGGCGCACCTCCAGCGTCATGCGCAGCACCCCGTAAAAAACGGCCGTCTGCTGCATTTCCACAAGCAGCCGTTCCCCGAACTTGCGCCCGCGGTATTTTTCGCGAATCGCGATATTGGTAACGTGCGCCTCTTCCATGATCAGCCACATGCCGCCGTAGCCGGCAATTTCGCCTTCATATTCCAAAACGAGATATTTGGCGAAATTATTGCTCGTCAGCTCGTTGTAAAACGCTCCGGCTGTCCAAGGCGTCGGGAACGATTCCTGCTCGATCTCGCAGATCACGGGGATGTCGTCCGTGTGCATCGGGCGAAAATGCATAGCGCCGTCATAGACAGGTTGCGCTTCGCGTTTAGATTCCATATCGGACAGGCCTCCCCTAAGATTTCTTGGCGAGAAGTTTGGCTTCCGCTTCCGCCAATTGCGTATAGTTCGGAACCAACCCGTGAACATCCTCCGTCTCCCCCTGCTTCCATCGCATCAGGCCAAGCTCGGCGAGATGGCGGGCCCGCAGCTCATGCGGAGCTTCCGTTACCAGTCCGTCCCAACGGGAGGCAAACGAACGGATCGCTTCCTGATGCAGCTCCAACTCGCCCGTAAATATGACGCGACCGGGTCCGGTTTCCGCCGATGCGGCCAAGGAAAGGAGCTCATCCGTCCAAGAGGCGGTCAGACGAATCCCGTCCGGCACTCTGCGCTTCCATCCCTCGGGCGAAACGGCGTACAGCGCCGTAAACGCTTGGCCCCTGCGAGCGTCGATCAACGGGACGATCCATGTCGGTTCCCCCGTCGCGCGCGCCGCGTCAAGCAGCGAATCCATCGCCTGAAGCGCTCCGCCCCGCACGGTTTCCCCGTCTTGAAGCGCGCCGTATTCCGATGCGGAGCTGGCACCGCCGAGCGCCAACGCTTCAAGCGTAGAGACGCCGAGCAAAGCCAGCTTCCGCGTCCAGGCAAAGGTTTTGGCCACCGTCACGCCAATCCGCACGCCGGTATAGGAACCAGGCCCGACTCCGACGGCAAACGCCGACAGCTCGTCCGGCCGGACGCCGCACTCCGCAATGAGCCGCTGCAAAGTCGGTACAAGATAAAGCGAATGGTTTCGCTCCGCTTTCGAAGTAATTTCCCCCAAGATTTCCCGCCCCCGGGTCAACGCGGTCGTCATCGACACGGTTGACGTATCGACGGACAGCATAAGCTTGCTGTCGCTGTATAAAGTCGAATCTGATGCCGTATTCTGAATCATGTTAACCATCCGTTCTGTTGTAGCTTCGCACACCACGCTTCATAAGGGTCGCCTGACGGCTTGAGCGTGAAGCTTCGCCCGTTTTCTCCGTCAGTCTCAATCCGAATCTCCAACCGCTGCGGAGGCAAAATCTCTTCGATCAGCGAAGCCCATTCGACAAGCGTAATGCCGTTTCCGTAAAAATATTCGTCCAGCCCCAAGTCATCCGCCTCTTCCAAAGACAACCGGTACACGTCCATATGGTAGAAAGGGAACGCGGAACCCTCGTATTCTTTGATGATCGTAAACGTAGGACTGTTCACGATGTCCTTGACGCCTATCGCCTTGGCTACCGCTTGAGAGAATGTCGTCTTGCCCGCCCCCAGGTCGCCGTCGAGCGTAATGACGGTTCCCGGGATAAACAACGAGGCCAAGCGTTCCGCCAATACGGAAGTATCGGCGACGTGACGGGCTTGAAATGCGTAAGTGGCCATGTCAGGATCGTCCCTTTCATCCGGTAAAATGATTATAGCCGCGCTTGGCGAGCGGTACCGCACTGCCGTCGCTTCGCACAAGCCGTACGCCGGAATGCTTCCCCTGGACATATCCGATCAGATAGAGCGGCAGCCCCGCTTCCTTAAACTGCATCTGCAGCTCGACGGCGTGCTCGGCGGGCGCCGTTCCGATTAATTGGTAATCCTCGCCGCCGTACAACATGTAATCCAGCGGGGCCTTCCCCTGCCTTGAGGCATAGTCCAGCAGTTCGCCGGATACGGGAATCCGGTCTTCAATCAGGTCGATTCCGATATTCGACGCCGCGGCAATTTCCCACGCTTCGCTGGCGATCCCGTCGCTGACGTCGTTGAGCGCATGGCAGAAGCCGGACCGCCGCAGCAGCTCGCCCGCCTCAATCTGCGGCTCGGGACGGCAGTGCGCCCGGATTAGTCCGGGATACCGCCCCAGCTCCGGATCGGCGTCCCATTCCTCCGACGGTTTGTTCTTCCCTAAAAGCCATTCCAGTCCGGCCGCCGAAGCGCCGGTAAAACCGGTAATAAATATGACATCTCCCAGTCTGGCTGCCGAGCGGAGCAGCGCTTTGTCCGGTTCCGTCTCTCCGATCACCGTTACGGTCAGCGTGACGCCCCCGATACACGAAGTCGTATCTCCGCCCGCGACAACGACCCGGTAGCGGTTCGCGCATTCGTACAACCCGTCGTACATTGCGCGCACACGCTCTACCGGCGTCGACTTCGGCATGCTGAGCGCCACGAGGGCATATCGCGGAGTCCCTCCCATCGCAGCGATATCGCTGACGGCGGAAGCCATCGCTTTGTACCCGACATCCGCATCGCGCATCGTCACCCGCTTGAAATGAATGTCTTCCGTCATCGTATCGCAAGTGAGAATCCACCGGCTATCCGAAGAGGCGCGAACGACGGCCGCATCGTCGCCGATCCCTGTCTCCACGCCGCCGGCCCGTTGAAAAGCGATCGTTTGCTTCCCGCCGTTCAGCAGGTCGATCAGAGTAAATTCGTCGACCGAGCTCAAAATTTATCCGCCTCCGCTCTCGTATTGACAATTATTATAGCCGTTCCTTTGTAACTAGACAAACATGCCGTTTTGCCTATCGTCGAAGCTATCCGGTACCGTTCGAAACGTTCCATCACCCCCGGATCTCTTAGGTATATCATAACACCGATTCCCTATTACTGACTATCGGCTTGCCCGATTGCTTGAGCCCCGAAGCCGCTTTACCGCAGCAAAAAAAGCTTCCCCCAGCCATGGGCCCTCTCGGCCTGCATGCTTTCGGAAAGCTTTTGCTAAAAGTACGATCCCTGCGGGAGCTATTGGACTTCCTGCAGCTCGTCGACCGGAACGACGCGGGCATCCGCCGGGCGGTCTTCCACATGCACCTTGGCCGTTTCCTGCTCGGGGTCTACGCTGTCGATCCATACGGATACGCCATTCAGCTCCACGCCGACCTTTTCTTCGGCTTTCATAATTTCTTGAGCGCGGTATACTTTCATTGCCCGTTGTCCTCCCCGCTGATAACCGATTCGGGATGATCCATCGTATCGGTCGTCGATTCCTCGATCAGTCCGTTATGGATCGTCACCTGCCCGCCGCCAAGACCTTCGTTGATCATCCGGTCGATGTCCATAAAACTGGAGTCCCGCCCTTCATGGGCCGCATCATCCGTAAACTTGCCGCCGGACGTATTGGCTTCGCTCATGATTCCTTTTCCTCCTCCGATCGAAATGTTCGGGCCGGCATGACGATGCTTTTGGCGATCCATGCAGCCTTCTTCTGTAGCATGTCCCAATTTCTTGCGCCGACATTCGCGCACGGTGTAATGGGACGCTTCCATTTTGCGTATACTGTATAGAAAGCAGACGGCCAGCTCAGGCCCTCGGGAGGTACAGCTATGCATACGGTTTGGAAAGGCGCCATCAGCTTCGGCTTGGTGCACGTGCCCGTCAAGATGTTCTCGGCGACGGAAGACAAAGACATCTCGATGCGCATGATTCACAAGGATTGCAATACGCCGCTGAATTTTGTCCGCAAATGCCAGCACTGCGAGCGCGAAGTAGAGTGGGGAGAAATCGTCCGAGGCTACGAATACGAGCCGGGCTCGTTCGTGCTGTTCGAGAAGGACGAGCTGGAGAAGCTGACCGGGGAGATCACCAAAGAAATCAAGATTCTCGATTTCGTCGACTTGTCGGACATCGACCCGGTTTATTTTCAAAAAACGTACTACCTCGCTCCGAACGAAACCGGCGCCGGGGCCTACAGTCTGCTGCTCGAAGCGATGCGGCAAACGGGCAAAATCGGCATTGCCAAAGTGTCCATCCGATCCAAAAGCAGCTTGGCTGCCATCCGCATTATCGACCGGTGCATTGCGATGGAGACGATTTTTTACCCGGATGAAATCCGCTCGGTGGAGCATGTGCCGAACCTCCCGGGGCAGAGCAACGTCAACGAGAAGGAGCTCGAAATGGCGAAGCTGCTGATCGGTCAGCTGGCGACGAAGTTCGAGCCGGAAAAATACAAGGACGATTACCGCTCGGCCGTGCTGCAAGCGATCGAGTCGAAAGTTTCCGGACAGCAGGTCCGCGTCGCGCCGGAGCCGCATAAAGCGAACGTCATCGATCTGATGGCCGCGCTGCAGGCAAGCCTCGAAGCGGTCAAACCGGTGGTGACCGAGCCGACGCCGGGAACGGCCGAGAAAGCCAAGGCCGCGAAAACAAGAAAAGGCAAAGCGAAAACGAAAGAAACGATCGGCTAAGCGCCGATCGTTTCTTTGTGCCGGGACTGCACTTACTTGCTCCAGTCCTGCAAACGCCAAACCTGAGTAATCCAATCTTCATAGAATTCCGGCTCGTGGGAAACGAGCAGAATCGTCCCTTTGTACGCCTTCAGCGCTTCCTTGAACGCTTCCTTCGCCCAGACGTCCAAATGGTTCGTAGGTTCATCCAGCACGAGAAGATTGCTGTCCGTCAGCATGAGCTCGCACAAGCGGACCTTCGCTTGCTCCCCGCCGCTAAGCGAGTTAAGGGGCTGCCGGATATGCTTTTCGTTCAGGCCGGCCATGCCCAGCGTCTGCCGGATTTCCTTCTGCGTCTTATCCGGCCGCAGCGACCAAAGCCGCTCCAGCGCCGTTTCGTCCGAAGGCAATTGCTCTTGGGCGAAATAAGCTGGTGCGACCCGTTCGCCGAGCTGTACCGTGCCGCGTAACGGTGGCAGGAGGCCCAGCATCGTTTTGAGCATGGTCGATTTCCCGATGCCGTTGTACCCGACAACCGCCACTTTTTCCCCGCGTTTCATTTGCAGGTTTACAGGAACGGATAGCGGCTCCGCATAGCCGAATTGCAGCTGCTTCGCTTCCATGATCCGGGTCACAGGTTCCACATGAACGTGAAAGCTGTAGCGGGGCTGCGGCCCCGACGTCGGTCTCTCGATCCGCTCCATTCTATCCAGCGCTTTTTCGCGGCTTTTCGCTTGCTTGGCTTTCCGGTTCCGGTTCTTTTGGATAAAGCTTTCCAACCGGTCGATTTCCTTCTGTTGGCGGTCGTAGGCGTCCTGCCACTGCAATCGGCTTAGTTCGTAATGTTTGACGAACGCGGCATAGTTCCCGGCGTAACGCTTGATCGTCTGATGCTCCAAATGAAAGATCGTCGCTGTAATTTCATTTAGAAACGCCTCGTCGTGCGAGACGACGAGATACGCCTGCTCGTAACGCTTCAGATAGCCGGTCAGCCATTCGATATGCACGTCGTCCAAGTAGTTGGTCGGCTCGTCGAGCAATAATACGTGCGGCTCCTCCAGCAGCAGCTTGCCCAGCAGCAGCTTCGTGCGCTGCCCCCCGCTCAGCTTGTCGACCTCCCGGTCTTTGCCAAGCTCAAGAATGCCTAATCCCGCAGCCACCTCTTCGATCTTGGAGTCGATGCCGTAAAAATCGGCATGCTCCAGCCGGCTCTGCAGCTCACCGTACCGGGTTAACAGCGGTTCGAGGTTGGCGTCCGCCCCGGCCATTTGCTCCGCGACCTGATGCAAGGCCCGTTCCAGCTCATACAGATGAGCGAAAGCACCCCGCAAGTAATCCATAATCGTCATTCCCGCCTGCAGATCGGCATGCTGCTCCAAATAACCGAGCTGCGCTTGCGAAAGCCATTCGATTTTGCCTGCATCGGGAAGCAGCTGTCCCGCCAAGACGCGCAGCAAGGTTGACTTGCCTGCCCCGTTGCTGCCAACGAGTCCCGCATGCTCTCCCTGCAGCAGCCGGAATTGGATATTTTGGAATATTTTTTTATCCCCATACGTATGGGTAAGTTGTTCAACGTTTAACATACTCATGAAAGCTCTCTCCTTTTCGCTTCAGGTTCGAAGCCAACCGGAGAAACAGCCGGACAAAGCTCTATTCAATTAGTCTAGGTTGTATGGAAAAAAAACGGGCAAGGCGAACACGCCCTGACCCGTTGCAAAATTGTATCATTTGAACGAAAGGAATCGAGTTCTTTATCTACTGTTCTTCGGTTGGCTTAGGGTGAAAAATGGGCAGACTTCTCCCGTTTAAGCCAAATTCCGTTTCAGAACAGTCGATAAGAAAAACATTTCCTTTCCACCTCGTTATCCCAAAGTTAATTGTGCTGCATCTTTAACTATAGGGAGCCGCTGCCCGTTATGTCAAGCTGTAAAAGGGAATAACTGTTAATAAAAACAAATTCCAGGGGGGTCTCTCATGTTGAACCAGGTCGTTCCCTTCGAACCGATTAGCACCGACTCATTTCCTAAAGGCAGCGAATGGATCGCGCAGATCAAATGGGACGGCGTGCGCATGCTGTCCTACTACGACGGCTCCAAGGTCCGGCTCGTCAATCGAAGATTGAACAATCGGTCCTTGCAATATCCCGAATTTTTGTCTCCTTCGCGCTACTGCTCCGCCTCTTCGTTCATATTGGACGGTGAATTCATCGCCTTCGACCACCACAAGCCGTCGTTTCACGAGATTATGAAGCGGGACAGTCTAAGAAAGCAGCAAAACATTGAGCTCGCCGTCACGCAAACCCCGGTCACGTACATGATCTTTGACGTTTTGTTTTGCGGCGGGCAATGGGTCACGGATAAGCCTCTTGAGGAGCGGCAGCGTATTCTGCAGGAGATTGTCATCCCCCAGCCGGATGTGCAATCGGTGCAAAACTTCGCCGATCCCGACGAGCTGCTTCAAGTGATGATCAAGCATCAGATGGAGGGTGTCGTATGCAAAAATCTGAACAGCACGTATACGATCGGCGGCAAGGATAAGCGGTGGCAGAAGCGCAAAATATTTTACGATCTGCTGGCTGTTGTAGGAGGCGTTACGTACCGGGACAATATCATCAATTCGCTGCTGCTTGGATTGTACGATGGGCATGGCAACCTCTACTACATCGGGCACGCAGGCGCCGGGAAGGTGACGCAGAAGGAGTGGCGGGAGCTGACGGTACGCGTATCGTCCATGAGGACGAAAGCAAAGCCGTTCGCGAACGAGCCTGAACGGAGCAAAGACGCGGTCTGGATCGTTCCGCAAATCGTGGTAAAGGTACAGTTTATGGAGTGGACCCCGGGGCACACGATGAGACATCCCAGTATTCAGGCGTTTGTCGAGATGGCTCCCAGCGAGTGTAAATTCCCTAAATCATAAGAAAAACTTCTATCGAAGTCTATTCACGGATGAGCGACCGCGGTTTAGCGGAAGTTTCTCTTGTGATATAGAATTTGTTCAGCTTCGCTGAAAATTTATAAATTCTATATCGTTAAAAAAGCAAGCGGACGACTACTCGTCCGCTTGCTGGCCACTGATCCCACTCATCGGAACGCGAATGACAAAGCTGGAGCCTTCGCCGACCCGGCTATTCACTCCAATCGTGCCGCCGTGAAGCTCGACGATCGATTTCGTAATTGACAGTCCCAGCCCGGCCCCTCCGTGAATGCGGGCGCGCGACGAATCGATCCGGTAAAATCGTTCAAACAAGCGCGATACATGCTCCTCCGGGATGCCGCTTCCGTTATCCTGGACCGTCAGCAGGGCCTCCTCCTCCGTTTGCTCTAGTGAAACGCGGATGGTTCCGCCGTCAGGATCGGTATGCTGCACGGCGTTGTGGAACAAGTTGAGCAAAACTTGCTTGATTTTGTCTTTGTCGATGCAGGCGGAAACATCAGGCTGAACGGAGAACTGCACGTTCCTTCTGCCTGCCAGCAGCCGAAGCTGCGGCTCCATTTCATCGACGATACCGCTTAGCGATTCTTTCTTCAAATCCGCGGTTGGATGACGATCCAAGCGGGCCAAAAGCAGCAGGTCCCGAACGAGCTTGTTCAACCGTTCCGACTCGCCGTACATGCTTCGGAGCGCTTTGTCCAGCTGATCCGGCTTTTGGGCGGCTCCGCGCAGCAGCACCTCCAGAAATCCGTGAATCGACGTCAGCGGCGTGCGCAGCTCGTGGGAAGCGTCGGCGATAAATCGCCGCATCTGCTCCTTCGCCTCTTTCTCCGTTTCGAACGAGGCTTCCAGCCGCTCCAGCATCCGGTTGAACGACCGGGAGAGCCGGTCGATCTCCAGCTGCCCTTGATGCGCCGGCAGCCGCTCGTCCAGCTTCCCCGCATCGATCTGCTCGACGGTTTCGATCATGTTGGAAAGCGGAACGAGGGTTCTGCGCAAAACGGGAAGAAATGCCGCAACCCCCATTCCCAGAGCTACAGCTGCCAACCCCAGAAAGGTCCAAAGCTGGCTGGCCAGCACATTCCGAATCGGCTCCATGCTTGTGCTGATCTGCGCAAGACGCCCGCGCGGAGCGATCCGCTGGAGAACGACCAACTGCTCCATCCCCTTGTCGTCCTTGACGATCCGATAATGCGGCGGCCTTTGCTCCCGTCCCAAAGCTTCCCTGTAATCTTCGGCGGAAAGCCGCGGCACGGAACCGGTACGGGGATTTGTTGAAATGATCCGGAAGCTGTCCCCCGGGCCGACGAAAGCCAGCGAAGCTTCGGGCAGAAAAGGGCCTTTTGCCCGGCCATTGTCTAAATTTGTATTGACCCATATGTCCAGCGAAACGGAAAAAAATTGGCTTTGGATGCTGGCAGCCTTGTTTTTAATTAAAAATTGCTCCATGAACACATATTGCAGCACGCCGATCAACAGCAGCAAGCCCGCCAAAATAAACAGGGAACGTGACAGAAGCTGAAGACGAAGCGAGCGGGGCGCGAAAACATGGCGAATCCGGCGCCACCTCCGCATCATCCGAAATCCACCCGGTAGCCCGATCCCCTCAGGGTCCGAATGATCCGGTGCTCCTTGTCGTGCAATTTATCGCGGAGCGAGCGGATGTACACTTCGACGATATTGTCCTCCCCTCGAAAATCATATCCCCAGACCTTGTCCAAAATGACCGTTTTACTCAGGACCAGACCATGATTGACGACCAGAAAAGACAGCAGCTCGTATTCCGTCGGCGAAAGCTCCAGCACCCGTTCTTCATAGCGGATTTCTTTGCGGCGGTCGTCGATGCGAAACGGCCCGTACGCCACCTCCGCGAACAGATGGGGAAATTGGTTGCGCAGCCGCGCATAAATCCGGGCCAGCAGCTCCTCGAAGCTGAACGGCTTGACCATATAGTCGTCGGCCCCCAGCGTCAGCCCCTTGACCCGGTCTTCCACTTCTTCTTTGGCCGTCAGCATGATAATAGCGACATGCTCGGTTTTCTTCAGCATCCGGCACACTTCAAACCCGTCCATGCCGGGCATCATGACGTCCAGAATGACAATGTGCGGCCGGGCTTGCTTGGCTAACGTGACGGCCGTAAATCCGTCCGGCGCGGTAAAAACCTCAAAGCCTTCGTTTTGCAAGCCCAGCTCCAAAAACTGGACGATATTCGGTTCGTCGTCGACGATTAATATTTTCACGCCTTTGATTGGCTGCATGGTGTCACCTCTCTTTTCATTGTACACCAATCCCGGCCCGTTGACGGAAGCGTTCGGAGTGATTCAGCGAACTTTCAGCTTGCCCTCGCCGTCTACCAATGTATTTTGCCCGACAGCCTTATGAAAAGGGGAGCGCGAGTATATACTAGCTAGTATATTTCAGGAACAGGAGGAATTGCCGATGCCCGCACCCGCCAAATATCCGAAAACGAAAGGCACGCTGATCGTCGAAGGCCGGGAACTGACGGTAACGAATCCGGACAAGCCGCTGTGGCCGGAGAAGAAGATCACGAAAGCGATGTATTTGCAAAAGCTCGCCGAGTTGTCCCCCTACCTGCTGACGTATTGCCGCGACCGCTATTTGACGACCATCCGGTTTCCCCATGGCTGGAATGACAAGTCGTTTTACCAGAAAAACGCCCCTGAGCCGACGCCGGATTTCGTCAAGACGGCGATGCTGGAATCGATCCGCTACGTTCATCTCGATTCCTTGCCGACGCTGCTGTGGCTGGGGAATTTAGCCTGCCTGGAGTTCCATCCGTCGTTTCACCGAATCGGCGAAACGATGCCCGTCGAATGGGTGATCGATATTGACCCGAGCGTCGACCCCGAGCCGCGCATTATGGAGGCGGCCCATATTATCGGCGGCATTCTGGATGGCATGAACATCCGCTCTGTACCGAAAACGTCCGGCGCCACGGGCGTGCAAGTCTACGTCCCGATTGCCCGGGAGCGCGGCTATACGTTCGAGCAGCTCCGGCGGATCGGACAGTTCGTCGCCACGTTCGCGGTGCAAAAACACCCGAAGCTGTTCACCGTCGAGCGGCTCAAAAAAGATCGCGGCGCCTTGATTTATATCGATTATCTCCAGCACTGGTACGGCAAGACGCTGTCCGCTCCCTATACGCCGCGCGCCCGCAAGGACGCCACGGTGTCGACTCCGCTAACTTGGGACGAAGTGGCGCTCCGCCCCGATCCCCGGGACTTTCACCTCCTGAACATTATGCAGCGCTTGCAGCAAAAAGGAGACCTGATCGCTCAAGTCCCCCCGCAGCAGTTGGATCACGTGCTATCCTTTATTCGTTAACCCTTGAAACCGGCGCCGCGCCGCTTGGTCAGAAAAGCGGCGACAGGAGCCGCGCAATGACTTCCTTGCCCTTCTGCCAGCGGGAGCGCTTCTCGAACGCCCCCAGCTTGACTTCGCGGCTTTCCTTCAAATCGAGAATAAAATCGGTTTCCAGCCGGTGAATCGTCTCTTTGTCGAACAAGACGGCGTTCAGCTCGAAATTATTATAAAAGCTGCGCATATCCATATTCGCGGAACCGACCGAAGCAAGCAGATTGTCGATCAGGAGAACCTTCGCGTGGATAAACCCTTTTTGATAAGCATAGAAGCGGACTCCGGCCTGCATCAGCTCCTCCAGATACGACAGGGAAGCATAGTTCACGATGCGCGAATCCGCCTTTTGCGGGAAAATGATCCGGACGTCTACCCCGCTGATCGCCGCCGTCTTCAGCCCCATGGTAATGCTCGGATCGGGGATGAAGTATGGAGTGGTAATGTAAATTCTTCGTTTGGCTGCCGTGATCGATGCGAAAAACATCTCCAGAACGGCATCCCAATGCGCATCCGGTCCGCTTGAAATAATCTGCACGGGCTTGCGGCCTGCGCAATCGTGCTCGGGAAAAAATTCCGAATCCGCCAGCCGCTTTCCGCTCACAAACATCCAGTCGGTCAGAAACGTATACTGCAGCGAATACACCGCGTCGCCTTCCAGCTCCAAATGCGTATCCCGCCAGTAGCCCAGCCTGGGATTCGCCCCCAGGTATTCGTCTCCGATGTTGATTCCGCCGAGAAAGCCGCGGACCCCGTCAATGACGACGATTTTGCGATGATTCCGGTAATTCATCCGCTTGTCGAAAAAAGCAATCACCGCCGGCAAAAAGAAGTACACCTCGCACCCGGCCTGCTTCAGCTCTTGCACGAACCGGCTATCGAGCTGGTAGCTGCCGATGCCGTCGAAGATGCAGCGCACCTTCACGCCTTCCTGCGCCTTGCGGATCAGCAGCTCATGGAACTGACGGCCGATGCCGTCGTTACGAATGGTGTAGAACTCAAAATGAATATGCCTCTTCGCCTGCTCCATGGCAGCAAGCATCGCCGGATACGCCGCGGCAGCATCGGTCAGCACCCGCACCTCGTTATGCATCGTAATGAGAGCCCCGGGAATGTTATTGAGCAGCGAGAACAGTCTGGGCTCGTGCCGCCAGCCCCGCAGCCGGTCTTCTTCGGGTTGAAAATCCGCTGAATGCTGCTTTTTGCCGAGATGCCGGATATCGTTTACGAGCCGCAGCCCGTTACGCTTCACTTTTTTCCGCTGCGTATATTCTTTGGCCAAAAAATAATACATCACAAAGCCGATGACCGGAATGAGAAACAAGATGAAAAGCCACGCCATCGCCTTGGCCGGGCGGCGAAACTCCCCGACCAAAATTGTGAGAATCTGAATGATGAATAAGGTCAGTGCGATGACGAGCCACAGCACGTCGTCATTCCTCCTTTGAAACAGCAGGTGCTTGCCGATCTGTTCTAGCTTTTACCTCCGCCCGTATGGCTATTCCTCATTATGGCACAGGAACTCAACGGCTTGTCATAAAATTTCGCAAATGGTGGAAAATATACAAGACACGCTCCGGCAATGCTTGGATATGATGCCGCGGGCAGGAAGGAGTGTCATGAGCCATCCGAAAAACCGCAGGAAAAAAGGACAGGACGCCCCAGAACACCCGCTGCGGAAAGCGGAATACCGTTTTATCGACGAGCTGCGCTCCGTGCCTGTCTTCATGAGCGTCGAAGAAAACAAAAGTTATTTGGAGGATCTGTTCAAGGACTGCTCCGATTTCGTCATTCGCGAGTTCCGCATCGAGCAAAGCTTGCCCGCGATTTTGTTTTTTGTCGACGGCATGGCCAAGACGGAGCTGGTGAACGAGACGATGAAGTCGCTGATGATTCTGGAGGGCGGGGAGGAGCTGATCGACAACATCTCCGATATGACGCTGCCCGTCTCCCAGATTCAGAAGGCGGACAATTATGCGGATATGCTGCTTTCCGTACTCGGCGGCGATACGGGACTGATCGTTGAGCGCAACAACAAGGCGCTGCTGCTCGGCATGCGGGGGATGGAAAAAAGGTCCATCAACGAGCCCGATACCGAGTCGGTCGTACGCGGCCCCCGCGAGGGGTTCGTAGAAAATATCCGGACGAACACGTCCATGATCCGCCGCAAGCTGAAAACGCCGCATTTAAAAATGAAACCGATGACGCTCGGCAGGGAAACCAACACCAATGTCGTCGTTACTTATCTGGACGATCTGGCGGACCCGAGCGTCGTCCATGAAGTGGTCAAACGTCTCGAAAAAATAAACATCGATGCCGTACTGGAATCGGGCTACATCGAAGAATTCATTCAAGATTCGACGTATTCGCCCTTTCCGCAGCTTCAATATACCGAACGGCCGGATGTCGTCGCGGCCGCCCTGCTGCAAGGACGCGTCGGCATTATGGTGGACGGGACGCCGTTTACGCTCATCGTGCCGTTCGTCTTCGCCGAAATTATGCAGGCCAGCGAAGATTATTACGAACGGTATCAGGTGGCCACGCTGATCCGCTGGCTGCGGTATACGTTCATGGTGCTGTCGCTGCTGACGCCGGCCTTATACGTTGCTATTACAACCTACCATCAGGACTTGCTCCCTACGTCTCTGCTGCTGTCGGTCGCCGCCGCCCGGGAAGCGATCCCGTTCCCGGCCGTCGTCGAAGCGCTGATCATGGAAGTGACCTTCGAGGCGCTCAGGGAAGCGGGCATCCGGCTGCCTAAAGCGATCGGGTCGGCGGTCAGTATTCTGGGCGCGCTCGTTGTCGGACAGTCGGCGGTGCAGGCAGGCATCGTATCTGCGCCGATGGTGATCGTCGTATCGCTCACCGGGATCGCCTCATTCACGATCCCGCGGTTTAACGGAGCGATCGCGATCCGGATGCTGCGGTTTCCGATCCTGATCGCCGCTTCGCTGTTCGGGATATACGGCATCTTGATTATGATCATGCTGATCATGGGGCATCTGGCCAACCTCCGCTCCTTCGGCATTCCTTACTTATCGCCGATCGGGCCGCTATCCTCCGGCGATCTGAAGGATATTCTCTTCCGCTCGCCTTGGTGGGCGATGGGAAACCGTCCTTCCTTTATGCCCCTGCAGGACAGCAAGAGGTTAGACGATACGCTGCCGCAGGAAATTACGGAGCAATCCGGCCAGCGGGGCAAAACCATCGACCATGCGATAGAGGAAGGAAAGGAGCCTGTAGAATGAACTTGCGCCGGACCCGCCTATCCCTCGTGCTGCTCTCCCTGCTCTGCCTGACCGGGTGCTGGGACCGGGTGGAAATCAACGATACTGCCTTTATTTTGACGACCGCGGTGGATGTAGAGCAAGACGGCAAAATCCGGTACAGCGTAATGATGCCGCTCCCCGGCAATATGGGCGGAGCCTCTGGAGGCGGAGGCGGAACGGCTGGGACCAAGAGCTACTACATCGATTCCGAAGTCGGCACCACGTTTCGGGAGGCACAGGCCCGGCTGCAGCGGCGGATGTCCCGCCGCATGTTTTTCGCGCACCGCAGAACGTTGTTGATCGGCGAGGATTTTGCCAAACGGGGGATCCGGAACATCTTCGATACGACGCCTCGCTCTCCGGAAAGCCGGATGACGATTTATATGGTCGTCACCAAAGGAAAAGCTTATGAGCTGCTGCAGGCAACGCCGCAGTTCGAACGCTTCCCGTCGGAAGCGATCCGGGAGCTTGTGAAGGCCCGGAACGTCATCCATATCAACATGAAGCAGGTCGCCCTTGCGCTCAGCAGCCCCGGCAGCGATGCCGTAACGGCCTACATGGGCGTGAAAGAAACGGAGAAAACCTCCAAAAATGCGAAGAAATCGAAGGAAATCGAGTTCCTCGGCTATGCGCAATTTCGCAAAGACAAAATGACCGGCGTGTTCGAGAATGATGAGGCAAGCGGGCTCGCCTGGCTGAAAAGCATGCGCGTACAGTCGACCGCTACCGTAAAAATCGACGACCGGTATACGATTACGCTGAGCATCTTCGATTCGAAAAGCCAGATTCGGGCCCATACAGTAAGCGGGAAGCTTCGATTTGACATCCGCACGGAAGCCAAGGCCAAAGTAACCGAAAGCTTGGGCATGTACGACCTCAGTCAAACCGGCAAGGTCCAAAAAGTGGAGGAAGCGATGAACATTTACATCGAACAAGCGATGCGGAAAACGATCCGCAAAATGATCGCCAATGACACCGATTCCGCACAATTCGGAGCGTATTTGTGGCGGGAGCATCCGGGGCTTTGGGAGAAGGAGTACGCATCGCGCTGGCCGGCCGGGATGAAGGACGCCGATTTCCGCATAGAGGTAAAAAGCGTGCTCACGGAAACGGGTCTGATTTACGAAAACGTGACGAAAGCGGAGCCTGCCCGATGAATTCCCAGTTTCTCGTCTGGTTCATGGTGCTGATGGCGTTTCATTTATTTTTGAACATGAAGCATTGGGCGAGACAGCCGAAGGCAACAGCGTGGCTGTACACATTCATTACGCTTGTGACGCTGGGTCTCTTTCTCTGTGTGGCGTCCGGCTATCCGCCCCCGATGCCGACACGTTTTTTTATCGATTGGGTATCGCCGTGGGTTTTCTCAATTATCCATCCTCAGTAAACGAAGCGATGGAGGAAAGCGGGTGAACGCATGCCTGTCAACACGCAAGTCATAAACCAAAGACAACTCGCCTGGCTGGTGGGATCGCTGCTAATCGGCGGCGGGCTGCTTAGCATCCAGCACGATCTGGTCCGGATCGCGCATATGGATACCTGGTTCGTCTACTTGCTGCCCACCGTTTATATCCTTTTCATCGCATACGTGTTTACACAGCTCAGTATGCGGCTTCCGGGAAAGCATCTTTTCGAGATCAACTTTATTTTGTTTGGCCGCTGGTTTGGCCTGCTCGCGAACGTGGTGCTGCTGATCCATCTATGGTTCATCCTGCTGCGCGATCTGCGGATGTTGGGCAAATTCATCGGCACGCTTCTTCTCCAGAACACCCCCGAGGAAATGCTCGTTCTGCTCCTCGTCGTCATGCTTATGTTTTACGGCCGAACCAGTGCCGAAGTGATTTCCCGGGTCAACGATTTGTTTTTTCCCGTGTTCTTCGCGCTCACGTTAATGCTGCCGTTCCTGTTGTCCAACGAAATGAGCTTCCGTTTACTGCAGCCGATCCTGACGACCCCGCCTAAGCAGCTCGGATATGCAGGCCTTCTCAGTATCGGCTGGTATGGGGATATCATCATTGTGGGGGCGTTTTTGCATATGATCTGGAATTCCAGACAGATTCACTCCGCCCTTCGGCACGGTTCTCTGATGGCTACGGCGCTGCTGTCGCTTCTCCTCCTTATGGAAGTGGTCGTCCTCGGGCCGAACATTCCCGGCAACCTGATTTACCCGGATTACAGCTTGGTGCAGCACATTCAAATTACAGACTTTTTGGACCGGATGGATTTGCTTATTCTGAGCATCTGGTTCCCGATCATCGTCGACAAGATTATCTTCATCTATCTCGCCTTCCTGATCGGGATCACCAGCCTGATCCGCCAAAGGGACTACACGCTTATCAATTCCCCGGTCAGCCTGTTTTTGCTGCTGACCACGATTCTCGCTTTCAAGAGCACGCCGGAGGTATTCAGCTTCGGCAATTTCAGTTCGCCCGTGTTAGTGCTCAGCTATCAGCCGGCGCTGCTGGCGGCGCTGCTGCTGCTCATGCGAAGATTCCCGAAACGAAGCCCCGAGCACTATGGGGAGGGATCTTCTTCGGGGAAAAGTCAGGGACATCACCGGGACGATGAGTCCAAAGGGGAAAATCGCCACCCGGGGAAACGGTTCGGCTCGCGTCTGGGCGCGATATCAGGCCGTACCTGGCTGCGGGCCGGGAATGTGCTGCTCGCCCTCGGATTTGTTTTCGTCGGCGCGGGCCTTATTTCCAGCCGGAGCTATGCGCTCATCGGCAAGCTGGCCGGCTTCGGCTATGCACTCGTCCTTGCGTTATTGCTGTTCGTTACGCACATGGAGATGCGGAAAGCCAAGGACCTTGCAGCGAGGAGTTCCCCCAATTCGGAGCAGACGTCATGACCTTCTGGTACGCTCGATCCCAACGATCCGGCTGAAGGGGATGAGAATGACCAGTTCCTCTTCTTCTTCGGCCCGGTTTACGAGCAGCTCGACAAAATCGGCCCCGGTGCAGAGCAGAACCGCCTCAAATGTGCCGGCATACGTTGTCCGGACGTTTACGCGGGAGCCCGCCTCCTTCTTCCGGATATCAAAAAGGACGATTTCCTGCATCGAGGCGGGTACGAAATAGCGTTCATCCATCCGGATAAACCGTTTACCGACCTGATTCAGCACGCCTGCTCCGCTCTTAAAGTCTTCGGCCTGCAGAGCGATATCCTGCTTCAGATGAAGCGTCAGACGCTCCAGCAGGTCCATCTGGGTTGTATGTAAAAATGACAAATGAATCCCTCCATCATACACAAAATCTGTTCTATTAGGTATGTGTATGAGAAAGAAGGACTTTTCTAGACCAGCCTCGCCAAATAACCGTTTCGGACCGAGGCAGATCCACCGAAAGGAGCCGTCATGAAGTTCACGTGGTTTCAAAGCAAGCTGACGTTCGTTATCATTCCCGAGGCGAACAGAAGCGTGGTACGTCTCAAGCTGCCCCGCGCCGCCCTATGGTGCGCAGCCTCTCTTATGCTGCTGCTGCTCGGGACGACCTGCGTTCTGTCTGTTCGCAGCCTGCACTCCACCGTGTCCATTTCGCTGAAATCGGTGGAGATGAAGGGGCGGGCAGCGCAGCTGGAGCAAGATTTACATCGGAAAAACGCGGCCATCGAACAGCTGCAAAACGATATTTATGCGCTCTCGAAGCAAGCCGCGGAAGTCCGGAGCCAAATGGAGCGGATGCAGCGGCTCGAGCAGGATTTGCATAAGCTGGTTCCCGATAACATCAAGCGCCGGAAAGCCGACGGACAGCCGGTATCCTCAGCCGTTTCTGCCGGTGATGGGGGGATGGGCGGCGAGGCGTTCCCCGTAACCGAGGAGCAGACGCAGGAGCTGGCCGAGGCGACGGGAGCCCGTTACGCGTCGCTGCACGCCGAGATGAAGGAGCTCGCCTCCCGGCTCGGCCAAACGAAGCGGCAGCTTCAGGAGATGCAGGAGCGGCAGCAGCGCACGCCCGATATATGGCCTACATTATCCAAAGTCGTTACCTCCCCTTACGGATACCGTAAAGACCCGTTTACGAAAAAGCTCAGCTTCCATCGCGGCATCGACATTGCGGGCAAGCTGGGCGATCCGGTTTATGCGGTCGCGGACGGCGTCGTCCACTCGGCCGGCTATGACAAGCTGCACGGGCATAACATCGTGATCGAGCACGACAAAGGGCTGCGGACGTGGTACATGCATCTGAACAGCGCGCAGGTGGATCGGGGCGATCCGGTCGATAAAGGACAGGCGATCGGTCAACTGGGGACAACCGGCCGCAGCACTGGACCCCACCTTCACTATGAGGTGCTGCTTAGCGGTAAAAGCACCGATCCTGCCCCCTATATGCCATGTGATAATCGAAAAAAGGAGAGGAACAAGTGATGTTTCGAATGAACGGTTGGCGAAGCCGGTCTTCGCGTTCCGGGCGCTCCGTCTCGCTGATCGGCGAGGGAAGCGTTCTCGAAGGAGCGTTCCGCTCAGAAGCCGACGTGCGAATCGAAGGCGAGTTTCAAGGCATACTTCAAGCCGCAGGCGAGGTGGCGGTTGGAGAGAAAGGGATCGTCCGCTCCACCGATCTGCGCGCCCGCGACGTTGTCATTGCCGGAAGGCTGGACGGGCGCGTAGAGGCGGAGGGCATCGTCCGCATTACTCCGACCGGCCGCTTGGTCGGCACCGTTCGCGCCGCTACGCTAATTATCGAGCCCGGGGCCGTATTCCAAGGCCAGAGCGAGATGGGCCAAACGCCGCAGGAGGATGCGTCTCTCATGATAGCCGTGCTATAATGAAGAGAAAAGCTTTTTGTTATTGAGGTGGATTGCCTTGCTTAAGGCTGCGTCCGGCCTGCGAGAAAAAAGGCATTCAAAAAAACAACAAAAAGCTTAGAGAGAGTAGGAGAAATCGCTATGACCAAAATGCAGCAGACGATTCTGTTTGATATGGACGATACGCTTCTGTATTGCAACAAATTTTTCGACATGGTGATCGACCAATTCGCAGACCAAATGGAAGCGTGGTTTCACGGCTACCACCTGTCCATCGCGGAAATTAAGAAAAAACAAACGGAAATCGATTTGGAGCGGGTGCTTGTCAGCGGCTTTGTGCCGGACTTCTTCCCCCAATCGTTCGTTGATACGTACGAATATTATGCCGATTTGACCGGACGATCCAAAAATGAAGCGGAAGTCAGACGGCTGATCGAGCTCGGCGCTTCCGTCTACGGTCACAGCATCGAGCCGTATCCATATATGGAAGAGACGCTCCGCATGCTGCAAGAAGACGGACATACGCTTCACTTGTACACCGGAGGAGACCCGACGGTTCAGATGCGCAAGGTAAAAGAAGCGGGGTTGGAACGGTTCTTCGGCAACCGGATCTATATCACGCGTCATAAAAACGCCGAGTACCTCGACGAACTCATCCGCACGAAAAAATTCGACCGGGACAACACCTGGATGATCGGCAATTCGCCGCGCACCGATATTATCCCGGCGCTCAAGGCGGGTATTCACGCCATCTTCATGCCCGTGGAGCTGGAATGGGCCTATAATCAGGTCGAAGTGGATGTAGAACCTTCCGGCGCCTATTTCACGCTCTCTTCCTTGAGGTACATCCCCGAAACGATTCGCGATTATACCGCTGCGAAAATCACCGCAGGCTCCTGACTACCGCCGAATACCGGGCCGGAGGCCCGCATACTCGTCCCGTTTCCTCGCGAACCCGCGCATGATTTGCCGGGAGCCCCCATACAATGATGGGGAAAGGGTGATGAGAATGAGCAGCCTCCACCGGATTGTCGAAACCGCCACCGATCGTTTGATGCAGATGCTGCTGACGCGGCAATCGCCGGACGGGACGTGGCGTTTTTGCTTTGAAAACGGGATCGTAACGGACGGGTATCTGATCGTGTTATTAAGATCATTAAACGTCAAGGACGAAAACCTTATACGGCGTTTAGCAAACCGGATTTTATCGAAGCAGGAAGCGAACGGCGCGTGGAAATGGTTTTACGACGACGGCGACGGGCATTTGTCGGTGACGGTTGAGGCTTATGCGGCACTGCGGTATGCCGGGCTGCCCGCTTCCGACGAAGCGCTGCGGCGGGCGAGACGGTTTATTTTATCCAAAGGCGGCCTGCGGAACGTCAGCGGCTTGTTGACCAAGGCGATGCTGGCTGTTATCGGTCAGTACCCTTGGCCGCAGCCGTTCCCCTTTCCGCCTGAATTGCTGCTGCTTCCCCGGTCGTTCCCGTTGAGCTTTTATCGTTTTTCCAGTTACGCGCGCATACATCTGGCGCCCGTTGCGATATTGGGCGTCCAGCAGTTCGCGGTCAAAACGGCGGGGACGCCCGACTTGTCCGAGCTGCTTCCCGCCCGCGGGCGCTGGTCGGCGCATGCCGAGGAAAGGGATGTCGGGGAAGACCGCCGCCTCTCCGGCTGGTGGAACGACATCCAACGCGCTCTGCATAAGCTGCCTTACCTGCCGCGGGAGCTCCGCAGGCTGGCGCTTCGGCAAACCGAACGCTATATGCTTGAGCGGATCGAACCGAACGGGACACTGTACAGCTATGCATCCTGCACGTTCCTGATGGTGTATGCGCTGCTGGCGCTCGGATACGACGAGCGGCATCCCGTCATCGCAAGAGCGGTACAAGGGCTGATCTCGCTCGCCTGCGAACCCGACGGCGGACAGCTTCACATCCAAAACTCGCCCTCCACCGTCTGGGATACGGCGCTCCTTAGCCATGCGCTGCAGGAAGCGGGGCTGCCGGCCTCGCATCCGGCGATCCGGCAGGCGGACGCCTACCTGCTCTCGCGCCAGCACACGAAGCTCGGCGATTGGAGCGCCGATGTCGCGAACCCCGTTCCCGGCGGCTGGGGGTTCTCCGACATCAATACGATTGTGCCGGACGTGGACGATACGACCGCCGCGCTGCGGGCGCTGCGCCGGAGTCCGGGGCGGCCCGAGGACCGGTACGGCGAAGCAAGGAGCCGCGGCCTTCATTGGGTGCTCTCGCTGCAGAACGACGACGGCGGCTGGCCGGCCTTCGAGCGGAACAAAAACTCCCTGCTGCTCGCCGCCCTTCCCGTCGACGGCGCAGAGGCAGCGATTGACGCTTCGGCCGCGGACCTGACCGGGCGCACGCTGGAATATCTGGGCATTTGGGCGGGAATCCGCCAAGAGCAGCCGTTCATCCGGCGCGCCGTCCGGTGGCTGCTCGGCTGCCAAGAACGGAACGGCTCCTGGTACGGCCGTTGGGGCATCTGCTACATTTACGGTACATGGGCCGCCGTAACCGGGCTCGCAGCCGTCGGGGTTCCACCCGATCAGCCGGAGCTGCAGCAAGCGGCGCGGTGGCTCACCGGCATCCAAAACCCGGACGGCGGCTTCGGCGAATCGTGCCGCAGCGACCGGGCCAAGCTCTATATCCCGCTTGGCGCAAGCACGCCCTCGCAGACCGCTTGGGCGCTCGACGCGCTGATCGCCGTGCATCCGGCGCCGACGGACGCCATCAACCGGGCGGCGCGTGCGCTGGCGGACATGCTGGAGGCCGGGGATACTTCCTGGCCAGCCAAGTATCCGACCGGAGCGGGATTGGCCGGGGAGTTTTACGTGCGCTATCACAGCTACAACGCCATCTGGCCGCTGCTGGCGCTGGCGCATTACAGGAATAAATACGGGTCCTGAGCGTACCGAACTGGATGCCGAGAGTAGCTTTCCCCCCTGGAAGGAGGGAAGTTAAAAAACCCCGAATCGTCAAAGCGACCAGGGGGTTCGGGAACAAGCCTTATTTATAGTACGACGTCGTCAACGGAACGACATAGCCAGCATCCGATTGCAGCTTTTCGAAGTCAATGAACAGCTCTTTTACCCCGCTGATATCGACTTCGATCGTTTTCATACCGTCTTTTACGGCAACCGATTCTTCTTTCAACAACGCTTTGGTTTGACTGTCCTCGATCTTGATCTTCGGGATATCCGCGCCGACCGCACCAATTTGCAAAACCAGCTTTTGGTACTTTTTATCCGGGAACAACATAAACGAGCCCGAACGGACGGCGTCTCGCACATCGTACAGGACTTCCTGATAATCTTTGTTCGCATAGGTTGTATGCTTTTTATCCTTGGAGTAGTCCGCATCGGAGAACTTCTGCGTTTTGATCGCCACGCCCTCGGCTTTTTCGCCAAGCAGAACGGTGCTTGTCGCCTTGTCGTAGTCGACGGCTACGTTCAAAGCACCGGCTACGGCCCGTACCGGCAAGTACGTGTTGCCTTCATAGGTAATCGGCAGGATGGCATTGCCCTGCTCGTCGTTCAGCTGTACCGGCTGCCCGTTGACTTTTACTTTCAAGTCGCCGTTCAGGTAGGCTTTAATTTCTTGAAGGTTCGCTCCAGCATACACGCCTGCGCTCGTCGAAAGCAGCAGGGAAAGGCCGATTATCGATGCTGTGATCTTCTTGTTCATTTGGATTGATCTCCCTCCAGGTTATCGGAGGCAAACCGGTCTTCCATAGAGCGGGGTCGTGATGCCACGTTCTTATGAAAATACCGACTTACCTGCTATTTTTCTACATCTATTCTCTCAGAAAATCGGTTTGGGAAAAAGAGACTATTTGTCTATTTTAGGGCTTTTGTCACTTTAAGGTCTGGAATCTCGAACGATACCGTCGTGCCTTCGCCCGGCTTGCTTTGGATGGTTAAGCCTTTCCCGTATCGCTGCTTCAGCCGCCGGTTCGTATTGGACAGCCCGATTCCGCCTTTGCTTCTCATCGTCAGATTCAGCAGTTGGTCGGCCCGTTCTTGTTCCATCCCGATGCCGTTATCCTTAACTTCAATCCGTACGGAGCCCTCGCGACGGACAATACGGATCATGACCGTGCCGCCCTTCCCTTGGCCAAGGAGGCCATGCTTGACCGCATTTTCCACAAGAGGCTGGATCGTCAGCGGAGGAAGCGTCAAATCCATATCGGGCTCAACCTCCCACACGACAGATAACCTGTCGCCAAACCGTTCCTGTTCGATATACAGGAAGGACTCAACAAGCTCCAGCTCATGCGTAAGCTCCACCAGCCTGCCCGAATTCAGAAAATCGAAGCTGATTCGTAAATACGACGCAAAGGCGTCGATTAAATCACGCATTTTGTCCGTATCCATATCGCTCAAAGCCATAATCGAGTTCAGCGTGTTGAACAGAAAATGAGGATGGATCTGCGCCTGCAAATAAGCGGCTTCCATGCGCAGCCGCTCGTTGACGGATTGCTTCAACGTAGTTAACGACCAGATGCGGTACTTCAGTTCAAGCGCATCGACCGGCTTGGTCACGTAATCGTTGGCCCCGGACAAAAATCCGGTGTAGATGTCCGCAAGCTGACTTCGGGCGGTCAGCAGCAGCACCGGCAGCTCCGAAATGGAAAAATGAGTCCTCACCCGCCGTGTCAGCTCGTAGCCGGACATATGCGGCATCATGACGTCGGCAATCAGCAGGTCCCAAGGCTCCGCGTCAAGCAATTCCAGCGCCTCCCGGCCTGATGAAACGGTCCTGATATGGTATGGCTCCGCAGAGAGAATGCCGACGAGCACCTTTAGGTTGACCGGATCATCATCGACCGCGAGAATGTTCATTTTTTCTCCGGCAAAGGAAGGCGCAGTGGACGGCAGGTCAGGCCACTCGCCGATTAAGTCCTCGGACAGGCTCAAACCGTCCCCCGTTTTCTCCTCTTCAGCAGTCCGTGATTGCGGAGTGTGCTTCGACGGGAGACCCGACGCAGCGGCCAGCGGAAGCGAAAAGCTGAATACGGAGCCCCGGCCCGGTTCGGAGCGAACCGTCAGTTCGCCGCCGTGCAATTCCACCAACTGCTTGCAGATGCTTAAGCCAAGGCCGATTCCCCCGCTGTCGCCTTGTCCGTGAGCCCCCTGCTCATAGGGCAAAAAGATGCGCGCCTGCGTCTCCTCATCCATGCCGATGCCGCTGTCGGAGACTTGAACAACGACCAGTTCTCCGCTGACATAAGCGGAAATGACCACCGTTCCTTCGTCCGTGAATTTCAGAGCGTTATGTATCAGGTTGAACAAAATTTGCACAAGTCTCTTTTCGTCCGCCCATACCGTCGGCACCGCATCCGCAATCTCAATCTTTAGCTGAACGGGCTTGGAATCGGTGATAAACCGGAGCATCCCGGCGACGCCGGAAGCGACCGCTTGAATGCGCAGCGGCTCCTTCTGCAGCACGATGCGCTTTTCCTGAAGCTGCGCCACGTCGAGCAGGTCGTCGAGCTGCTGCGACATCCGGCTGCTGATCGTGATCAGCAGCTCCAAGTTCTCGAAGCTGGCGCGGTCCATGGCATGCTTCTCTTTGGCCGCAACGGTCCGGGCGATATTCAAAATGCCGTGCAGCGGCGTTCTCAGCTCATGCGACGTATTCGCAAGGAACTGGTCCTTCAGCTTGTCGGACACCCGCAGCTGCTCGTTCAGCTTGGCGTTCTCCTCGGCGTTGCGGAAAAACCGCTTAAACCAGTAGGCCGAGAAGCAAACAATGGCTGCAATAATGTCGATCGGATAGTAAACGCTTCCCGCTGCGTTATAAGGGGAGAGGACGCCCCAGACAATGCTGGATACGATGCTCATCGCGGCAAACAGAAAAAACAAGGCGTCTTGTTCGTTTCGGGCCACCTTGCGGCCGAGCAGATACGTAAACCAGACGACGGGAAACAAATAAAGCAAAACGAACACATGGGCGTCTATCGAATCGTAAATAAGCGGCGGGGTTGCGGCGAGCAGAAACGCCGAGTAGCTCCCCAACACGGCGCTATAAGCACGGAACCATCGCTTACCGGCGGCATAACCTTCAAAGTTTCTGGCCAGAAGCAGCATGAAGAAAGGCAGCCATAAGTAGGAAAGCAGCTTGATTTTCAGAGCCCAGTCGAAATTTAGCGGCAGCCAGAGCAGAAGCAGGTTATCATGATCGGAAACGACAGAAATGCCAGCATCCGCAAGCAGCAGGAAAAAGATCAGGAGCACCTTATGCCGCGGGTTGAACAAATATAAGATGACGGCGTACAAGCCATGCAGCAGCAGCACCATGAAGGCGACGAGCTGAAACCCGATGGAATACCCGCGTTGGTAGTCAATGGCCGCCTGAGAGCCAAAGCGAATCGACTTGATAATTCCTCCGGAATGAGGATTCTCGTAATTGGCTGCACGTACCAGCAGTTCGATTTCTTTCACGTCGTTCCGCTCATAAGTTGCGGTGTAAGAAACTTTTCTCGGTTCGTACGCCTTCGCGTTCTCCGCCGGCCGGCCAAATTGTGCTTCCTTCCGTCCGTTAATTTCGATGACGGACGAGGCCATGATCTCCTGAATCCAGAAGCCGTACGGCTGGTTTAACGGCTGATCGACAAGGATGCGCAGCCGATAGGTACCGTAGCCGAACGACGATTCCGAGCCTTCCGGCATCCCTTCGCTCCAGTTCCCGGGAACTTGGACAACATTCGGATGGCCGGCAGATGGACTCCTTATGTCTTCATAGGAAAGCAAGGCGCCGGGGTAAAATTCCCACTCGCCATCGAGCGTAAAGGTGCGGTAATGCTCCAGACTCCAGCCCCTCAGATCCAGCACACCTTGAACCGCGCGGGGATGCTCCGGGGCCGCATACGCCCAAAACCAAAACCACCGAAGGCCCAGGAGAACGGACAAGAATAATAAAATTACGGCACTCGCTTTGAGAGCTTTGTTGTTTGATGTCTGCGTCATAGCTGTAAATTTCGACAAACGTTGCGGCTTTCCTTTTGGCTGTTCACAAAACATAGTGCCTGACAAATGAAAATTTACAAAAAACTAATAAAAGAACAGAAAAACATCTGTCCATTCCATATGATGGTTGTGCCACCAATTCATCAAAAGGGAATGACAGATGCATATAAGGATTGATGGTGTACTAGTTGGTTGCTAATATTGCTTTAAGAAATAGATAAATAACATTGGAAAAAAAACATCAACTAAAAATAAAATAATAACAGCTAACAACGATAATAATACAGTTTTTTTCACGTTTTTGTCTAAAATAAAAAAATAACTAACCGTCATAAATAATAGAAAAAAAACAACAAGTTTAATTAACTTTAATAACAAGAATACCATTCTCCATATCCTTTCGTTGAAAAATTTTTTCTTTTTGAATATTGAATTAGCTCCGCTTGGCTTAGCCTGCTTTAAGTTTATTGCAGCAGGGCCGCTTTATGCTTGCTTTGCCGGATTTGCCGGCTCCATCGGTTAGCCCATTGCCGCAGCTCGTAAAAACTTGCTTGTTGTATACGATCGCAATCCCCCGCGAGATCCCGCAAAATTTCCTTGTCGTCGGTTTGCAGCAGGTCGAGCAGGTCTTTTCCGTGAATGTGCCCGTAGGCGATCCGCGCCAGAGCGCATACCGCCCTCCGCAATTCCTCGTCCGTATGCGCCGCGTTCACGGCCGTTTCGGCCTCCGACAGCAGTTGATCGCCCCAGGCGACCGTAAGCGGAAGCCGCTTTACTCCTCGAATTTGCTCTTGATCGGACCATGAAGGACAGTACATCCGAATTCCTCCTCAATGTTGATGAACTATTTTCCATTTCGTTATAAATTTATCGAATTGCCCATCCACGTTTATTGTAACTTGAAAAACACGAATAAAAAGAGTAAATTTTGAAATATAAATTTCATATTTTTTCAGAACCCCCGGAGGTTGTTCTATGAAGCTGGCAAACCACTATATCCGCCTTCGCGAGCAGTATCCGCATATCGCCGAGCAGCAACCGCACCTCGTCCATCTCGACGAGCTGGCGGCCGTTCTCGGCTGCACGCACCGCAATGTCGTGCTGCTGCTCAAAAAAATGCAAAGCGAAGCCTGGCTCGATTGGCTGCCGAAGCGCGGGCGCGGCCAAAAGTCCGCCCTGACGTTCTATAAACCTGCCGAGGATCTCATCCTCTCGATCGCACAAGACCTTGTCGAGCGCAAAGATTTGCAGGGCGCGCTTGAGCAGTTGAACGTCTCTTCGCCGGAAGGGTCCCTTAGAGACAGCTTTCACCGCTGGCTGGCAGGCTATTTCGGCTACAGCAGCGAGATGCGGGGCAGCAAGCGCTTCGATACGCTGCGTTTTCCGCTTACCCAGTCGCTGCAGTCACTCGATCCCGCCACGACTAATTTCCGGACGGAAGCCCACCTCGTGCACCAGCTGTTCGATCCGCTTGTCCGCTACAACCGGCTGACCCAAACGATCGAGCCGCATATCGCTCACGCTTGGGAGGTGAACGAAGCGCGGACGGTCTGGACGTTTCATCTGCGCAAAGGCATCCAGTTCCATCACGGCAGAGAATTGACCGCAGACGACGTAAAATATACGTTCGAGAGGCTCAAGCGGCTGGCGGCCGGCGCGCTGTACGGCTGGGTACACCGGCAAATCGACTCCGTGGAAGCGGCAGATCCGATCACGGTCAGCATCCGGCTCTCCGAGCCTTGTGAGCTGCTGCTTCAATATGCCGGCACGAACCGCGCCTCCATCGTCCCAGCTGAGCTGTGCGAGGAGCTGGGTGAGCGGTTTGCGCTCGCTCCCATTGGCACCGGCCCGTTTAAGCTGATGCACTTGGATGCGTCCATGTGCGTGCTCGACGCTTTTCCTGCTTATTTCCAAGGCCGGGCGCACCTCGACCGCGTGGAGCTGTGGCATATTCCCGACATGCAAGTGCAGGGCAGCGAGCGGACGCTGGAGAGCTTTCAGATTATCCACAACTACCGCCTGCCCGACGAAGCTTCCGAAACCTGGCAGCAAGTGCAGCAGCCTGGGGCGACGTGCCGGTTCCTGACCTTCAACCTGCTGAAGCAGGGACCGCTCAGCGACCCTGCGCTGCGGGGCGCGGTATGCACCGCCTTGAACCGCCGCAAGCTGCTGGAGCGGATCGGCGGCGACGCCATCTATACGGCCGACAGCTTTATCGGCCACGGGCATGGAAGCACGGGGCCGGAAGCGGAGCCGCTTGCCCATGAGACCAACCACATTCGCGCGCTGCTCAAGCGAGCCGCCTATGACGGTCAGCGGCTGACGCTGTGCACGATCACGCACTATGAGCCGGATGCGCTGCATGTGCAGGCGCTGCTCCAGGAAGCCGGTTTTGCCGTGGAGATCAAGCTGCTGTCTGTAGAGGAGTTCAAGAGCGAGCAGCGGCTGCACGCCGATCTGCTGCTGTTCTCCATCATGCTCGACAACGATGCGGAGCTCCGGCTCATCGACTTGTACAAGAGCATGCAGCGGCATTTGGAGCCTGCGGTCAAAGCCAAAGTCGCCGCACTGACGGAAGAGGCGCTGCGCGAGCCGTCGTCCAGCCGCCGTTCGGCTCTGCTGCAAGCGATTGAAGCGCATTTGACCGCCAAGCAGGTGCTTCACTTTTTATATTTCAAACGGTTGAAAACGATCTATCACGAATCCGTCAAGGGCATTTCATTGGACGCGCTGGACTGGGTGCAGTTCAAAAACATCTGGTTTAAGCCGTGACTGGCGGGGGCGATCTCGGTGCTTTGACGACGCAGGATTATAATCCGGGGCTTATACGAATACAGTAGTAACACAACCTTAGGTTCGAAAGGGGACCCGAGCGACGTGAACAAGCCGAGCCATTTCGTGTATCGCAACGCGAGATACGGATTTACCCTCCGCTTCCCGGCATGGTGGAGGACGTATGCGGTCGTCGACCGGCGGAGACAGAACAGCGATACGGAGTACGAGCTGCACTTCCGGTTCAGGTACAAAGGCAAACTGTATGATGACGCGCTGGCCATTCTGGTGTTCCGCATGACGCGTCAGGAATGGAACCGCGAAGGCTACGGCGATTCGCCGCTCGTCTTCCTCGCGGAGCACGGCGGCCGCGTATTCGCCTATATGACGCCGGAGGAGCTCCCGGAAGCCTTCTACGATCCGAAGACGAACGACTACGATTACAAAAGGTACGGGGCGGCCATTCGCTTGCTCAAGCGAATGGTCAATCAGGACGCTCCCCGCATCGCCGCTTCCATCCGCTTCCTTCCTCAGGCGAACACGGCCCGCTCGGTGCCTTACCGTGCGGAGCATGTTTGCGCCGCCGGAACCGGGGCCCGCGGCAAGCAGCGCTGCCGGAACGGGAAAAAGCACCTCGCTCCGCACCGTAATTGAACGGTTCACCGGCCGGCGCCTTTATTCCAAGACATCGGCCGGTTTTATTGCGTCCATAGCCGGGTAAAGGTTTTGTAGGGGACGCCTTCGCACTTGCCGGTACGCAACTTTCGGACGAAGACGTGTGTCTATTACGCTACATACACCCTGCCCGGTTACCGGACGAAAGGAAGTGACGACGATGGTTTGGCGTTTGCTGCTCTGCCTGCTGCTGCTTGTACTGCCTGCCTGCAATGCAAAAACGGACCCATGGAAGACGGGAAATGCCGTTATCGATTGGGTGGATTTCGTCAAGCTGAACGGAAAGGAATATAACGGGGTTTATGAAGCGGTGGCTGCCTCCCCGGACGCCGTGACAGATGAGGTCGTCGGCACCGTGAAGTTCAGGGTCGAGGGAGCCGTCACCAACCCGAGCTATGAGACGAAGGACGGGGATGCGGCGTTTTTAAAGGAAGGCACTCGCCTTTATGCCGTCAAGGGGTACCCGGATCATTCGCTGATTGCCGCCAAGGCGGATAACGAAGTTGGCGGCTACAAGCTGTACAGCGCAAGAAGCGCGGAGGGCAAGCTTGCCCACACCTGGAGCTACAAGGACGTTCCGGCCGGGCGGGTGACGCGGATCGACGTGTATGTCTACTCCAAGCAAGCGGACGCCTGGCAGCGGTTCCGTTCGCTCGAAAGAGCCGATACCGGACTGTTCATGGAGCTGCTCGGGCACGGGCAAAAGAAAGAAAACTACTGGCCTGCCGTCAACGGCGGAGACCCGAAAGAGTACCGCATCGTGTTTCAAACCGGTGAGCCTGTCGCGCATAAGCAGAGCTTGTTCCGCGACGACAACAATTATTACTTCCATCCGTCGGACACGGAGGTGCTGCCGGAGGAAATCGGCCGGTTCCTGACGCCGCGGATGCCACAGTCGTGAATCCCGCAACTCCCCGTTCCGGGGATCGGGCGCAAAAGCAGTCCGCTTTCCCTAGGAGCGCTTTTTGCGGCCGTACGTTCTCACCCGGGAAAGCGACGGCTCCACCGGCGCGGGCGGGGCCGTAACGGATTTCGCGGCAGCGGTTTCCCGCGCATTCCATTCGCCTGCCGCGGACGCCTCGGAGACGCCCCCGACCGCTTCGGAGCGGCTTTCCAGCCGGAGCTCCAACTGCTCTACCCTTTCGATAAGCCGGGCGACCGTCAGGTCCAGCCGGGCCGTTTCGAGACGAAGCCGCTCCAGTTCGCTCTCCAGCTCCGCACGCCCGTCGCTTCCCGATCCGTTTCCTTCAGGGCGATGCGTCAATGCTTCGAGCTCCTGCGGCGATAACAAGCTTTTCGAGTCCTTTCCCACCATTGGACTTCCGCCTCCTTTTATAAATCTAAAAACGACATGTCCGGACATCAAAACGACACCTGCCGTAAAGCTGCGAAAAGGGCGACTGCGTCCTTCGACGCCGTTCGCCCTTTATTTCGTTGTCTTCATGACAGGTTCTTGAAACCCGTCAAATACCGTTATAGAGATGAAGTTATGTTCATAAAAAAGAGGGAGTTCTCCTTCCGTCTACGTCCAGATGTGACAATTGTATGAAATTCTTGATAGACATTATGTTTTATATTACCATCCCCTTCTTATTATAGCAATTCAAAAAAAGGGATTGTGTTCATTTTTGACGAATGTTAACTTTCAGCCTAAAAAAGTGGAGGGAGTCTCATTCATGAACGATTTGCTCGCATCGCTATCCGTCCCGGAGCAATTAAAAACCAAAGCGGATGGGACTTTTTCACGAATGTTTGTCGACCTGGCGCTGAAAAGCTTCGCCAGCCCCCACACCGGCTCCCTCCTGCTTGATCAGGACTGCAACCTGCTGATGGCCAGCGAATCGCTCGGCAAGAAGCTCGGTTACAGGACGGAAGAACTGCAGCGGATGAATCTTCAGACCTTGGTGCATCCCGGGGAGCTTCTCCTGTGCATGCACCATATGAGCCAACTCCTATCAGGCCAGCTTTCCCGTTACGAAACCGAGATACGCTGGCTTAGCGCGGACGGACAAACCTTATGGATGAGCGTTTACGCGGTCGAACTTAAGGACGGCAGCGGCGGACCAGCTTACATATATATGCAAACCCGGAATATCACCGCACAAAAAGTTGCCGAAAGTGCGCTTCAGGAATCGCTCATCCGCATGACGTCCCTCCTCGAGACATTTGCCGACGCCTATATTATGCTGAATAGAAGCGGAGAGTTCGTCTATGTGAACCGAAACGCCGAGCAGCTCCTGCAGCTCAGGCGGGAGGAACTGCTCGGACACGGCATTCGGGGCATGGTGCCGGAGTGGTTTGGCGCGGGTTTTTACAAAGCATGCTGGAGGGCGATAGAGGAAGCGGTCCCCGTCTTTTATCAGGATTATTATCCATTGGTCAAAAAATGGCTGGAAGTCAGCTGCTATCCGTGCAAGCCCGGCTTGTCCGTCTTTATCCGGGATATTACCCGGCACAAGGAGCAGGAAGAGACGCTCCGCGCGACCAAGCAGCAGCTTGATTCCATGATTGAGCATGCTGCGGACGCCATTGCGATTCTCGACGCGAACCTCCGGCTGACCAAGGTGAACAAAGCGTTCAGCGACTTGTTCGGCTATAGCGAAGCGGAGCTGATCGGCGAGCGTCCGCCGAACGTGCCGGAGGAGCTGTGGATCGAGTCGGAGCTGCTGTTCCGCAAAGCGCTGCAGGGCAAGCAAATCTCCAGCTACGTAACAAAGCGCAAGCGCAAGGATGGCGCGCCGCTCGATATGAGCCTCACAATCTCCCCCGTTGTCGGCAAGGATCAGGACATTACCGGGGTCTGTATTATCGGGCGGGATATCAGCAAAAGTAAAGCTACCGAGGAGCTGCTGCGCAACTCGGAGAAGCTGTCGGTCGCCGGGCAGCTCGCCGCCGGGATTGCCCATGAAATCCGCAACCCGCTGACTTCGCTGAAAGGTTTTACGCAGTTTATGAAGACAGCCGGACATTACAAGGAGCAGTACTTGGATATCATGTCGTCGGAACTCACGCGCATCGAGCACATCATCAGCGAAATGCTGCTGCTGGCTAAGCCAAGAGCGGCCATCTTCCATTATAAGCAAGTTGGTCCCATTCTCGCCGATGTCCTCTCCCTCCTCGAAGCGCAAGCGAATCTGTCCAGCGTCCGTTTCAAGACGCGGATTAAACCGGACCTGCCTGCGGTTCGTTGTGAAGAGAATCAATTGAAGCAGTTGTTCATCAATATCGTGAAAAACGCCGTCGAAGCGATGCCGCTGGGCGGAACCGTGGAGATAGTAGCGGCCTTGGCCGAGCCGGGCACGCTCGCGATCACCTTCCAGGACGAGGGCGAAGGCATTCCCGCCGAGCTGCTCCAGCGGATCAGCGAGCCTTTCTATACGACGAAAGAGAACGGCTCGGGCCTCGGTCTGATGGTAAGCCAAAAAATCGTCACCGAGCACAAAGGCCGTATGGCCATCGCAAGCGAAGCCGGCGTGGGAACGACCGTGACGGTTACGTTACCGGTTTAAAGCATGTAAGAACCTGCCGCAAGCAAAGGCTCCTTTATCCAACGATAAGGGAGCCTTCGTGTGCGCGAACGTCCGGCCAAGCTCATCTCAAAACCTTATATCTCGCTTCCGTCTCCCCTTCGACGATCCGCCCGGTCGGCACGAAGCCGACGCGCTCGTACAGCTTTCCGGCCGCTTCATTGTCCGGCACATAGCTGATGACGATCTCGGGGCTGCAGTCCTCCAGATGCTCGATCAGCTCCAGGCCAAGCCGGATCGCAGCCTCGCCGTAGCCCCGGCCTTGAAATCTTTTATCGATCATCAGCCGCACGATCCAGTATAGTTCGTCTTCCGGGTCCTTACCGTACATGAAAAAGCCGACCATCGTGTCTTCGTGATAAATGGAAAGCGGCGTGTACGTTTTGTCGTAGGCGGCTTGAATTATCGAATACCAGTTGGGAGCCACCATCTTCCGCTGCTCTTCCTTCACCTCCAGCTTCACGCAATCTTCCCAATCGTCCTGGGAAATGGCTTCGAATCTTACCGTCGGTGCGTTCCTCAAAGCGCTTCCTCCTCGCATTAGTCTATAGACCCATCATACGGGAAACGCCGCCGGAAGCGTAGGGAGGATTCGGATATAAGCCGTTTTTTCAGTCCAGTCAAACAAATCACTTGGACTTTAATATTTGAGGTTGAGCAAATAGTATAAAGACGCAACTTCATAAATATCAAATCGAGAATCGAAAATTGTAAAGGTAAGATGACAAGATTTTGGGGGGAGAAATCCTTCAATATTGACGTGGGCCACCACTTTTTGGTCAACGAAGAATCGGGTGACTCTGTCAGCAAAATCCCTCTTAATCCAAACCTTGGCATTCCTTTTTTCGTAATAAAATTGCGGGTGTGTTCTGATTTTTGTTCGCGTTTCGCAGACAAAACTTTCTTCTCCTAACCGGACATTCCACTTTTCCCGAATCAAGGTCTTCAGTGTATTTATTTCTTGAATATCGGCGTATAAATTTCCCTCTTTGTCAAACACATGAACATTATTAATGATGTTGTCGAATATAAAATTCAAGAACCTTTGTTTTTTTGTAGAATAATACCGCCTCATCTCGCCAACATCGTTCCCCATTTCATCCCTAAGTATAATTGGCGAGGTGCTCATTCTGAGTAGCGGCAATTTTGCTCTATAGATCATGCGAACCCCCTTCTTACACAACCATAATTATACATTATAACTTTTATCTGGATCAATAACCCTCAGATCAAAACCTGTACCTCCCCCTTAACTTGTGCTATGATAAACTTCATGATTTCTCAGGGAGAGGCGGACTAGAGGCGTGGCCAAGCTATATTTTCGTTACGGAACGATGAACAGCGGCAAGTCGATCGAAGTACTGCGCGTCGCACACAATTACGAGGAGCAAGGAAAGAAAGTGCTGCTCTTCACCCCTGCGGTCGATAACCGGGACGGGGTCGGCGTCGTCGCTTCCCGCATCGGGATGAAGAAGGACGGCATTGTCATTGACGACAGCCTCGACATGATCGGCATGGCGGCGGCTGAGCGGCCGAACTGCATTCTGATCGACGAAGCGCAGTTTCTGAACAAGCAGCAGGTGCTGCAGCTTACGGAAATCGCGGACACGCTCAGCATTCCCGTCATTGCGTACGGGTTGCGGGCGGATTTTCTCGGCCAACTGTTCGAGGGCAGCTATCATCTGTTGGCGCTGGCGGACAAAATCGAGGAAATCAAGACGGTCTGCTGGTACTGCGACCGCAAAGCGACGATGAATATGCGCCTTGCCGACGGCAAGCCGGTATTTGAGGGCGCGCAGATTCAAATCGGTGGCAACGAAAGCTATTTGCCGGTATGCCGCAAATGCTACTCCATGCAAAAGAACCAAATGCAATCCCATTCACCAGAATAAACGACTGCGCCGTCCTTGTCTTTCATGGACCAGCGTGTTTTGTCAAATCAAGGTTGATGCGAAGCCATAAGCTGCGAAAATATATAAAGTCGATCAACGGAATACAAAAACGGAGCGAAGCGCACTCGGCGCCTGGCTCCGTTTTGCTTTTTTTAGACGGGCAGCGCCCAGTTGCCGGAGCGGAATACCGGCTCCCGTACGCCGTCCTGCGTAATCCCGTCGATGTTCATGTCGGCCGAGCCGATCATGAAGTCGACGTGCACAAGACTGCTGTTCGCCCCGTGCCGGGACAATTCCTCTTCCTTCATTTCCGTGCCGCCGTCCAGATTGACCGGATACGCTTGTCCGAGAGCGAGATGGCTCGATGCGTTCTCGTCGAACAGCGTGTTGTAAAAGATCAGATTCGTATTGGAGATCGGCGATTCGTGCGGAACCAAGGCGACCTCGCCAAGCTTGCGCGCTCCCTCGTCCGTATCAAGCAGCCGCTTCAGTATCTCGTAGCCTTTGTCCGCCGAGAAATCGACGACTTTGCCGTCCTTGAACGTCAGACTGAACCCGTCGATCAGCTGGCCTCCGTGATTCAGCGGCTTCGTGCTGCGGACGACACCATTGACGCCGTCGTGCCGGGGCATCGTGAACACTTCCTCCGTCGGCAGGTTCGGGTTGAAGGGAACGTCCTTGGCATTCTCTTTCGCGCCGCCGAGCCAGAGATGCTTCTCCGGCAGGTCCACGGTCAGGTTCGTGCCCGCTGCTTCGTATACGAGCTGCTTGTACCGTTTCTCGTTCAAGTAGCTCACGGTCCGGGCCAGGCGGGCATTATGCTCCTTCCAAGCCTCGACCGGATCGTCCGCGTTCACGCGGGTCGCTTCGAAAATACGCTCCCATAATGCATCGAGAGCGGCCTCCGGCGAAAGATCGGGAAATATTTTCGACGCCCATTCGGGAGTTGCGTAAGCCATCAGCGTCCAAGACGCGCGGTGCGCCATCAGTTGGCTGCGGTACCCTTTCAATGCGGTAGAACTCGTTTTGTTCGCTGTTGAGACCCGCTCCGGGTCGACGTCCTTGAGCAGGTCGGGATTCGGTCCGTAAAATTGAATAAAGGCCGCATCGTTCTCCGCCAGCTCCTGCAAGCCCTGCGCCTTCCACATCGGAAATTCGTGGAATGCTTCCATCGGCGCCATCTTGTATTTGATCCGCGTCAGTTCCTCGTCGTTCCACTCCACCATAACATTCTTCGCGTCGGCCTCATAAGCCTTGACAGCGACAAGCCGTACCAGCTCCGCAGCGGCGACCGGAGCCGTGACGACCACCGTTTGTCCCTGTTGGACATTGGCGCCTACTCGAACAGCCAGCGTTGCATATTTTTCCAATTTTTGGGCAAATGTGCTCATTAAAATTCCTCCAACTAATGAAAGGTTGTCCTACGTTCCCAGTATAACGGTTTACGTCGCATTTTACCAAATGACGTATACCAAAATAAACCGAAAAAAACCAGCCGCGAACGGCTGGCTTCGGATTCCCGTTATTTTTTCGTTTTGGACTCCGCCACTTCCGAGTCTCGGTTGTTGCCGGGCTGCGACTTTTTGCCGTTGTTGTTGGCATTGTCTCGGGACATTGGGACGCCTCCTTCCGGGATTTGGGATTCGCCCGTAGTGTCTCCGATCCGCCCGGCACCCATACATAAAAACGTACGCGATGTCCACTCCGCCAACAAGCGGTCAATTAACCGCACGAGATCGGCGGCCCGGACCAGCGGCCTCAAGCTCCCGCCAGCTTCTTAAGCTCTTCGGCTTCGTTTGGGTCTTTAGCGACCAGCTTGTCCACCCACGCCTGATCTGTCTTGCCCTGCTTCTGCAGCGCCGCCACATACCAGCGCGCGATATACCGATGAACCGACGAATCCATGTTGTCCGATAAGGCCGGCCGCAAAATATCCGCTGCCTCAGCATACTTGCCTTGGTCGTAGGAAATTCTCCCCAAAACCAGAAACATCGGTTTTGAGATCTCAAAAGGAGGCACGCTGATCGAAGACGGAATCGATTTCAGCGACTCCCGTTTTTCCTGCACGTGCTGATACATGCCGACGGCTTTTTGATAATACGCGTCTCGTTCCGCCGGCTTCTTCCCCTCTCCCGCAGCGTATCCCAGCTTATACAAAAGCACCATCGTCCGTTCGTACCACATCATATCCCACGGGTATTTCGGGATCGACTCGCTCGCGATCGCCAGCGCCTGCTGGGCATTGTCCTGAACCGCCCAGTGGTACCGATACTCATTGATGCCGTGCGCATAAGGCTCGTTGTCCATAAACCTCGCGGCGAGCTGCTGGGCTTCCTGCAAGTACTGCTTGTCCTTCGTCTGGTTGTACACGTCGTTCAGAATCCGAATCTTCATCAGCGCATAATCCACATTGGTCGAATGAAGCGCCATGGCGTTGTCAATGAAGCCGATGAACTTTTCCAGTTGGACGGATTGCTGCGAAAACTCGTTATACGCCTTGCCCGCTTCGGTGTTCGCTTTCAGGAGTCGAATGGATACAACGAGCATGCACAAGCTGATCAGCAGGATGAACCCCGGGTAAATCCATTTCGCTTTTCCCGATGCGACCAGCTGCTCTTGATCCTTGGTCCCCGGCAGAGCAGCGCCCGCCAGCAGTCCTCCCAAGCCTATAAAAACAAGAGCGGACAAGTAGCCGTAGCTTAAGTCGAAGTCCATGAAGCTGTGGGCAAGGATGGCTACCAGCACGATGAAATAAACGAAATGACGCCTTCCGTCCTCCGTCTCGTGATGCTTGATGACATGACGCACGTAAACGTACACGATGCAGCCGATAAAAGCAAAGAGCACCAGCGCGCCGACCCAACCGATATCCGTCAAGGTCTGGAACAAAAAGTTATGCGCCTGGTTCGAAGCGTAGCCGTAGCTTTGGTGCGATTGATACAGCGCGGCCCATGCCCCGCCGCCCTTCCCGAACAACGGCGCTTCGTTTACGATTTGCATCGCATCCTTGTAAAAATACCCCCGCTCCTGCACACTGTGCTGCTGGAAGTTGATGCTCGCAATCCGGTGCTGCAGGTTCTCCGGCAGCAGGTTCAACACCCACTGGCTGTTCAGCACGACCGCGATGCCGAGGCCGCCGACCAGCACGATCACCAGCGGGAACCAGAGCCGGGCGTAACGAAGCTTGAATTTCTCCTCCAGCTTCTGGACAGCCGGAGGCACGTATTTGTGAATGACCGCCGACAGCAGCGCCACCGCAACCGATCCGGCCGCCAATTGAAGCCAGGCCTGCGCGGACAGCGCCGCGTTCGAGGTCTTGAACAATTCCGCTCCGATCCGCGTACTCGGCCCGGACAGAATGAAGGCGGCCGCCGCGGCAACGCCCAGATTGAGTATCATGACGATTTGCCCCGACAAGCGGATAAAAGGCAGCAGAGCGAGCAGCACGACCGGCAGCAGCACGAGACCGCCGCGGGACAAGGTCAGGATGAGCGACAGCAGAGCCGGCGTCAAAATGAAGGCGTTCCCCGCGGCCGCGGCCCATTTGGAGGAAGAGGCGACCTTATACAACGCGCCCAGAATGATGGCAATCAAGTAGGCGGCATACGAGTTGGCATAGGTAAAGGAAGACGTTAAGCGCATGCCGTTGCTGTCGGCTATGATGACGCTTTGGGCTTGGATATTGCCGTACCAGACCAGCAACCCATAGATGACAAGCGCATACCCCGAATACAGAATGCCGGATTGAACGAGGGCCGCCCCTTTTTTGTTCCGGGCCAGCGCCCAGCTGATAACAAAAAACGCCGCATACATGAGCTCGGCGTACCATCCTTGCAGGGCCAAGTGCAAGGACGCCGGACGGGTCAATACGGGGATGAGATAAGTGAGCGGAAGGAGCCATACCGCCAGCAGCAGCAGCATGTCCCGCTTGCCGTTTGCTTTAAACGAGGTCATCATAAACAGCGAAGTCAGGAACAAAGCGATGTAAACAAAAATATAGGAGCTGTACAGCGGGAAGTTGTAAAATATGTTGTTCCCCGGCTTGGCTTCGTAGGAAAGCATCAGAAACAATCCCTGGTGAAACGGGGCGATGAACAAAAACAACAGAACGAATCCAAGCATCGAATAGAATAGCAGCGACCCCTTCTCCTGCTCCCGGCTTTCCAGCCACTGCTTTCTTGTAACATAAGACGTATTCATGACGACAATTCAACTCCGTCTGTAGGATGGGAAAAGGCGAAAAAAACCATTCTCCCCCATTCATTAGACGCGCCAAATCTGGGTAATGTTTCTATATCATCCCCGTATTTCATCATTTTCCCGGACAGCGCATAGGTTGAACTAGAAGAAGGATGCAAGCGGAAAGGGGCGGGAGCCATGATGACCCGGAACACGGATTCAAGCTCGGAGTGCTCGTTTATCTGCTCGCTTGGTTCGTCGGAAGCTTCTGGATGACAGGCGCCATCCGCGGCGGCCGTATCACGCAATGGCTGGGGATCGAGCTTCTTCCACCTGTCTCGGAGTACGCTTACTATGCGCTTGCCGGAGCCATCGGAGGCACCATGTACGCCATGCGTTTGTTTTTCGAGTATTACGACAGCATGACCCCGCGCTGGTACTGGTGGTACCTGCTTCGTCCGATCAAGTGCGCCGGAGCGGCCATGATGACGATCGTCCTGTTCAAGAGCGGCATTATGCTGCTCCAGACCGGCGCCTCGATGGAAGCGAAGATCGGCATTGCGTTTCTCGTCGGATTCGGCTACGGCAAGCTGATGGATAAGCTGCGGACGCTGACGGAGGCGCTGTTTAACGGCAACGGCAACGGCGGCAAATCGGGGGAGGACTCGCCCAAATGAGCCCCTCCGTTAGCGTCTTGAACATTTTTCCATATGCCTGCTGCGGATTGACTTGAATTGGACCGTGGCATAAAATGGGATTGCATGACCGAACCGGCCGAAGCCTGGAAACGGCCATGCTTTTTTATTTTCGGATGGAGTTCAGGGATGAGGGGTGTGCTGATGGAAACCGTAAGAGAAGCGATCCTGTCCATTCGCGGCTTGCGAATGACGTATGGAGACCGCTATGTGCTCAGAGGAATCGATCTTGAAGTATATCCGGGACAAATCATCGGATATATCGGGCCGAACGGCGCGGGCAAAAGCACCACGATCAAAACGATGCTCGGCCTCGTGGAGGGCTACACCGGAGAAATCCGTATTTTCGGCAAGGACATCTCGGACGGCAGCGTGGACTATAAGCAGCGGATCGGGTATGTGCCTGAAACGGCCGAAGTGTACGACGCCCTGACGGCGAAAGAATATTTGACCTTTATCGGCAATTTGTACGGACTGGAGGACAAGCAGGCGGAATGGAAAGCCAAACGGCTGATCGACCTGTTCGGGCTGGAAGACGCATATAACGCGCGGATCGTGTCGTACTCCAAAGGTATGCGCCAAAAGGTGCTGCTCATCTCCAGCCTGCTGCACAACCCGGACATTTTGTTTTTGGACGAGCCCTTGAGCGGGCTGGACGCGAACAGCGTCATGGTCGTGAAAGAAATTTTGGCGCAGCTGGCCGCGAAGGGCAAGACGATCTTCTATTCCTCGCACATTATGGATGTGGTCGAAAAGATCAGCAACCGCATCGTGCTGCTGGACGGCGGCGAGATCGTGGCGGACGGCAGCTTCGAAGAGTTGAAGGCGCAGAGCCGGGAAGGATCGCTCGAAGAAATCTTCAACCGGTTGACAGGCTTCCATGAGCATAGAGAGATTGCGGAACGGTTCGTCTCCGTCGTGCAAGAGGTGTAGGCGATGAGGGAATTCGTATCGCTTAAGGTGCTGGACCGGTTCAGAGCCCTGTTCGAGAAACTGGACGTCGATTACCCGTTGATGCGTAAAATTTTGCAGATCAAGCTGACGATGGACGGACGGCGGACGCCTACCATTTTCAACCAGTCCGCCAAAAAGAACAGGCACGAGACGAGCGATCAGAACAATTTCGTGAAGTCTCTCGGTTTGTATGCCTTGATGGGGCTGATTATGGTCCCCTTCGTCGTCATGGGTAACAACTATATGTTCCAGATGAGCTTTTTGTTTGGCGTGCTGATGTTCCTGGTCATGACTTCCCTGATTTCGGACTTTTCTACTGTGCTGCTCGATATCCGGGACCGGAACATTATCGCCTCGAAGCCGGTCAGCCGGCGGACGATCGGCATGGCGAAGACGCTGCACATTTTGCTTTATTTGTTCTTTTTGACCGCAGCGCTCTGCGCTGCGCCGATGATTGCGGCATTAGTCAAGCATGGCGTTTTGTTTTTTCTCTTGTTTGTCGTCGAGATCGTGCTGACGGACGTGCTGATTGTCGTTGTGACGGCCTTTTTGTACATGCTGATTCTGAAGTTTTTCGACGGGGAAAAGCTGAAGGACATGATCAACAACGTGCAGATTATCTTGTCCATCGCGATTACTATTGGCTATCAGTTCGTTGGACGGTCGTTTGACCTGATGCAGCTTCACATCGCGTTCGAGCCGAAATGGTGGCAGGTCTTCCTCCCTCCCTTGTGGTTTGGCGCGCCGTTCGAATGGCTGCTGCGCGGTCAGGCGGACCCGTATTTCATCGTTTTTACGCTGCTGGCGTTCGTCACGCCGATCATTTCGATTCTGATCTACACGAGGCTGGTGCCCTTCTTTGAGCGCAGCTTGCAGAAGCTGGCGAATAACAGCACGAAAACAGGCAGGGGGCAAGGCAGATGGCTGGATGTTGTTTCCAAACTCATTTGTTCAGGACGGGAGGAGCGCATCTTTTTCCGGTTCGGCTCGCTGATGATGGGCAACGAAAGGGAATTTAAGCTCAAGGTATATCCTTCGCTGGGCTTCTCGATCGTGTTTCCGTTCATTTTCTTTTTCAACGTGCTGCGGAACCAGTCCTTCGGCGAGATCGCAGCGAGCCAGTGGTATCTGAACATTTATTTCTGCGCGCTGCTCATTCCGACCGTCGTCATGATGCTGCGTTATTCCGGCAAGCCCAAGGGCGCCTGGCTCTACAAAACGATGCCGCTGTCAAGCCCGGCGCCGATTTTCCGGGGGACGATCAAAGCGTTCCTCGTCAGGCTGTTTATGCCCGTATACCTGATCGAGAGCGTTATTTTTATCGCGCTGTTCGGGGCGCGTATCGTTCCGGATTTAATCGTCGTCGCGCTGAGCGTGCTGCTGTACACGGTCATTTGCTTCCGAACTTTCCGCAAGGCGCTGCCGTTCTCGGAGTCTTTCGAGGCGGTAAAGCAGAATGACGGCCTCGTTGGCCTGCTGCTTCTGCTGCTCCTCGCTCTGTTCGCCGGCGTTCATCTGGCCAGCACGTTTGTCACCGGCGGGGTCTACGCATATATGGCGCTGCTGATCGTGCTGAACGCCGTGATCTGGCGGAAAGGGTTTGCCGTCTCGTGGGATGCCTTACGGGATAAGGGGTAAGCACGAGCCGGACCTCAGGCATGAAAAGAACCTCCGTTTCCACGATATCGGTGGATTCGGAGGTTCTTTTGCTTTTGCTTTTGCTGCTGTGTGAATACAATGATTCGGACCTTCGCCGATTGCACTAAGAATCACCCTATCCTACCGCGGATTCACACTCTCCCGCACGATCAGCTCCGTGTCCAGCACGAGCCGGTGGCTCACCTTGCGGCCTTCGAGCAGATCGATCAGCATCTGGGCGGCCTGATACCCCATCTCGTATTTGTTCTGGTTTACGGTTGTGAGCGCGGGCGAACAGTACGTCGTCACGTCGATATTGTCGAAGCCGACGACGGAAATGTGCCCGGGCACTTGAAGCCCTAACCCGCGGACGGCCTGCAATGCCCCGAGCGCCATCAGATCGCTGATGCAGAACAGCGCCGTGATGTCCGGCTGCTGCGCCAGCAGCCTGTACACCGCTTCTTTGGCTCCCGCCTCGGAGAAGTAGCCGTCCATGACGAGCGACTCGTCGAACGGGAGGCCGAAGCGCTCAAGCGCCTGCTTGTACCCTTTCAGCCGCTGCACGCTGACGTCCGCCTGGGAATGGCCGTTGATGACGCCGATTTTGCGGTGGCCCGCTTCCAGCAAATAGCTGACGGCACGGTTCGCGCCGCCGACGTTATCGGAGGTGACGTACCCGACGTTCGGCCCCTCCAGCGGAATGTCTATGAGCACGCAAGGAATTTGAGACGAAACGACTTCCTTCAAGTACTCGTCGTCCAGGCGGATGCCCATAATAATGACGCCGTCCACGCCGCGCTCCTGACACAGCGTTTTGTACGATTTAATTTTTTGCTTTTGCGGCGTCGTGCTAAACAGCACGAGATCGTAATCGAGCTCCCCCGCCCGGTCGTTCATGCCGCACAATATTTCAAAAGCGATATTGTCCTTCGAGCTGGCCCGCGTCACGTTGGACAGCAGCAGGCCGAGCGTTTTCGTTTTCTTCGAGATCAGCGAGCGGGCGGCCATATTCGGGCTGTACCCTAGCCCTTGCGCAATATCCTTGATCTTCTGGCGCGTAACTTCATTGACGTCATCGTATCCGTTCAGCGCCCGCGATACGGTCGTGACGGACACGCCGGCCGCCTTGGCGATATCTTTAATCGTAACCATGTTCTCTCCTCCGAAACGTTTTGAATCTATTATGTTTATCTTGTTGGCAGCCGTAAAAAAATATTTGCTAAAAAAAGCAGTTGTAAATGCTTTCAGCTTGCAATATAATCAAGTATATCGTATCCAAAACGTTTTGGGAAGAGAATTCACCTTTCTTTTGCAAAGAAGAAATATTTTTTTACCAGTTTTCCGAAACGTTTCGGATATCTCTTATATAAGTGAGGTGACCGCATTGGATTATCGTATCATCAAAGAAAACGATCTCTTCCTCTACTCCGACAAGGACGGCGATATTCCGCAAGGTCATCCGTCCGGCTACGGGCTGTACACCAAGGATACCCGCTTTCTGAGCCGGCTGGAAATTGCCATCAACGGCCAAAAGCCGGTGCTGCTGTCCTCTGCGGCGGATGCAAACTACATATCCGTCATCCGGCTGACGAATCCGCATATGGAGCAGAACGGCGAGCTGATTCTGTGGCGGGAATCCGTCGAGATCGAGCGCACGCGGTTTATTTACGAAGGCGGGCTCTACGAAACCTTCCGCCTGACCAGCTATTATCCGAAGCCGATCGAGTTCGACTTCTCGGTGCTGGCCGACGCCGATTTTGCGGATATGTTCACGGTGCGCGGCTTTCAGCACGGCGAGACGGGTCATAAGACGGGAACGCAGAGGCAGAACGGCGGGCTGACAATCGGCTACGCCGGTGCGGACCATATCGCCCGGGAAACCCGCATCGCTTGGCAGCCGCAGGAAAGCTTCATCGATGAGACGACGAACACCGTCGGCTTCCGGGTTCGTCTCGACCACCGCGAGAGCCGGGAAATTACGTTCTTCGTCGCGCCGTTCGTGAACGGAGAAGGCCCCCGGTTTTACGACCCGCCGGTGGCGATGGCGAAGCTCGAAGCGAGCTATGCCGGCTGGAACGCCGGATCGACGGCCGTCCGCAGCGACAACGCCGCGTTCGACAAGCTGTTTCATCGGGGGGTGCAAGACCTGCGCGTGCTGCTGACCGATGTCGGCTACGGGCCGTTCCCGGTGGCCGGGCTTCCGTGGTACTCGGTTCCGTTCGGCCGCGACAGCCTGATCGCCGCACTGCAGATGCTTTCGCTGAATCCGCAGGCGGCGAAAGGCACTCTGCTCACGATGGCCGCGTACCAAGGGCAGAACGAAGATCCTTGGCGGGACGAAACGCCGGGCAAAATCATGCACGAAATCCGCTACGGCGAGCTGGCCGGCGCCGGGATGGTGCCGTTCACCCCGTATTACGGAACGATTGACGCGACGCCGCTCTTCCTGATGCTGGCCGCGGAATATTACCACTGGACGGACGATCTGGCGCTGATCGAGCAGCTGATGCCGAATCTCGAAGCGGCGCTCGCCTGGATCAAGCGTTACGGCGACCGGGATGGCGACGGCTTCGTGGAATATTTCCAGGAGTCTTCCAAAGGTATCGCCAACCAAGGCTGGAAGGATTCGGCCGACTCCGTCGTTCACCGCAGCGGGGATTACGGCCAAGCGCCGATTGCGCTCGTCGAAGTGCAGGGATACGTGTATCAGGCGAAAACGCGCCTCGCTCCAATCTTCCGCGCGCTCGGACGCAGCGGCGACGCCGACCGTCTGGAGCAAGAAGCAGCCGTGCTCCGCGAGCAGTTCGAGCAGTCGTTCTGGATGGAAGACGAGCAGTATTACGCCATCGCGCTGGACCGGGACAAAAAGCAGGTGCAGTCGGTGACCTCGAACACCGGGCACATTCTGATGTCCGGCATCGCGTCGCCGGAGCGGGCCCGCGCCGTCGCGTCGCGGCTCGTCGCGGACGACATGTTCGGCGGCTACGGCATCCGCACGATGAGCACCGGCTCCTCCGGGTATAACCCGATGAGTTACCACAACGGCAGCGTGTGGCCGCACGACAACTCCCTCTGCCTGCTAGGACTAAGTCACGGCGGCTTCGAGACCGAAGCGCTGAAGGTGATGCAGGGGCTGATGCAAGCGGCGGAAGGCTTCGAATATGCCAGACTGCCGGAGCTGTTCTGCGGCTATACCGACGAGCTCGGGCATCCCGTGCCTTATCCGGTCGCCTGCTCGCCACAGGCATGGGCTTCGGGCACACCACTGACGTTCCTGCAGACGATGCTGGGCATCCGTCCGAATGCGCTGACCGCAACGATCGAGCTGCGGCCGCTGCTGCTCCCCGGCATGAGCGAGCTGGAAGTGACGAACCTGCGCGTCGGTCAAGGAACGCTGCATTTGCGGGTCAGCAGAACCGGAAACGTCCACGCGCCGTATCAAGTGGACATTTTGGAGAATCACACGGGGTATCAAGTTCTTATTCAACCATTTGAGGAGGATGTTGTGAAATGAAAAAATCGCTATCCGTCATTCTCTCCGTAGGTCTGGCTTCCAGCATGGCGCTGGCGGGCTGCGCCAAACAAGAAGCGAAGCCGGCTCCGGCCGGCGATGCGCCGAAAAGCGGCGAGCCTGTCACCGTAACGCTGGCCGGCTGGGGATCGTCGCCGGAGGAGCAGGATTTGCTCAAGCAGACGATTCAAGAGTTCGAAAGCAAGCATCCGAACGTCAAAGTCAAATACGAAGTGATCGCCGACCAGTACATGGACGTCATCAAGACGCGGCTCATCGGCGGCGAAGGCCCCGACGTGTTTTATCTGGATGCGTTCGAAGCTCCGGCTCTCATCGAGAAAGGGGTCATCGAGCCGCTCGACGGCTACGTAAAGCCTGAATTCGATGTGGCCGACTTCGAAGAGCCGCTGCTGAACGCGTTCAAGATCGGCGGCAAAACGTACGGCTTCCCGAAGGGCTCCTCCACGCTGGCCATGTTCTACAACAAGAAGCATTTCGAAGAGGCGGGCATTACCAAGCCGCCGGGCACGTGGGAAGAGCTTCAGGACGCGGCGAAAAAGCTGACCAAAACCGAAGGCGGCAAAACCGTCCGCTTCGGCTTCGGCGTCGCTCCCGAGCTGGCGCGGCAAATGTACATGGCGCAGGCGTTCGGCGGCAAAGTGTCCGACGACAAGGGCAACGCCGCCTACGCTTCCCCGGAAGCGCTCAAAGGGCTGCAGCTCGTCGTCGACCTGCACAACAAGGACAAATCGTCCGGCGAGCCGAAGGAAGTCGGCGCAGGCTGGGGCGGCGAGATGTTCGGCCAAGGAAAAGCGTCCATCGTCTTCGAAGGCAACTGGGCGATTCCGTTCCTGAACAACAATTACAAAGATCTTCAATACGCCACGGCCGAGCTGCCGACGGTAAACGGCAAAAAAGGCACGATGGCCTTCACGGTCGCCTATGTCATGAACAAGGCGTCCAAGAAAAAAGAAGCTTCCTGGGAGCTGATTTCGTACCTGACCAGCAAGGATGGCATGAAAACGTGGACCAGCAAAGGGTTCGAACTGCCGACGCGCAAATCCGTCGCGAAGGAGCTCGGCTACGACAAGGACCCGCTGCGCGGCGCCCTGGTTGCAGGCTCGGCTTATTCGACGCCATGGCAGGCCGGACCGACGCTGCCGACGGTCATGAACAACTTCAACAACCAGTTCCTCGACGCGTTCCTAGGCAAATCCCCGCTGGAAGACGCGATGAAAAAAGCGCAGGAAACCGCCAACAAAGAAATTGCTGCCGGCAAGTAACGAAGCTGAACCGGGAGGGGGCTGCCCCTCCCTTCATCCACTTAAAAAGCGGGGGACGTCATCCTGTACAGTCTGACACGGCTCCCCTGCCTCTTTTGAAAGGGAGGTTTCCCTATGGCAAGCCGTTCGGTTTGGAAGCGGAAGCTGAGAAGCACGATCACCGGCTATTTGTTTTTACTTCCTACCCTGCTGGTCATCGGCACGTTTTTGTTTTTACCCGTGTTTTATTCGCTGTTCCTGTCGTTTCATAAAGTGAATCTGCTGGGCGAGGTCAGCTACAAGCTGGTCGGCTTCAGCAACTTCGAGCGGATGGTGCAGGACGAGCGGGCATGGATCGCGCTGAAAAACACCGCCTCCTTCGCCCTCTTTGTCGTGCCGCTGCAAACGGCGCTGGCGCTCGGACTCGCGTCCATTTTGAATGCGAAGCTGAAATTCCGGAATTTTTTCCGCATCGTCTTTTTTATGCCGACCGTCACCTCGTCCGCCGTGCTGACACTCATTTTCATGTGGATCTACAACTCCAACGGGCTGCTTAACCAAGCGCTGCAAGCGATCGGACTGCCCGGCTACAACTGGCTCGGCGATCCCGCCGTAGCGCTTAAGGGAATCATGCTGATGAACATCTGGTCAACGGCGCCGTTTTTCATGGTCGTCTTTCTTGCGGCACTTCAGGACATCCCGGATGCGCTCTACGAATCGGCGATGCTGGACGGAGCGGGCGCGTGGAAACGATTCACCGCCATCACGCTGCCGATGCTGAAGCCGGCGACCTTCTTCACCGTCGTCATGGGCATCATCGGAACGTTCCAGCTGTTCGACCAGTCGTACATTTTCTCGGCAGGGTCCGGGGGGCCGAACAACTCCACGCTGACCGTGGCGCTGCTGATTTACCAGTACGCATTCAAAAATTTGGACTTCGGCTATGCCTCTGCGCTCGCCGTCATGCTGGCTCTGGTCATTATGATCGCGACGCTGCTGCAGCGGAAGCTGTTCGCTGAAGAGAAGCTGAACTGAGGAGGCCGGGACGATGGTTAAACAGCCGAAACCGTGGATCAAGTACGTTATTTACTCACTGCTGTTCCTGTACGCTGCGGTGACGATGGTGCCGTTCCTGTGGGCGCTCTCCTCCTCGTTCAAGACGCTGGAAGAGATTGTCGCCGGAGGCATCAGCTTTATTCCCAAGCATTTTACGCTGCAAAATTACTATGATATTTTCGTCCGCGAGCCGCTGTTCATGCGCTGGATGACCAACAGCGCCCTGATCGCGGTCGTGGCGACGGTCTGCAACATTTTGTTCAACTCGATGGCCGGGTATGCGCTTGCGCGCATTGATTTCATCGGCAACAAAGTGATGTTCCTCATCATCCTGGGCGTGCAGATGATTCCGGGCCAGCTCACGATCGTGCCCGCGTACTTGATCATGAAAGAGCTCGGGTGGCTGAATTCGTACGCCGCGCTGACGGTGCCGATGATGGCGAACGCCACGTTCACGTTCATGATGCGCCAGTTCTTTATCAACTTCCCGAAGGAGCTGGAGGAAGCGTCGCAGCTCGACGGGCTGAGCCGCTTCGGCATCTTCTTCCGCATCGCGCTGCCTCTGGCCGTTCCGGCGCTCGCCGCGCAGATGATCTTTGTGTTCATGGGCGCCTGGAACGAGTTCCTGAAGCCGCTCATGTTCGTCTCCGACAAGTCGATGTTCACGCTGACGCTCGGTCTGAACACCTTCAAGGGCCAGTACATCAGCTACTGGAACTACATCATGGCCGCGTCGATGGTATTCACGCTGCCGGCGCTGCTCATCTACGCCTTTTTCAACCGCTTCTTCATCAAAGGCATTACGTTTACGGGCGGTAAGTAAAATCACACAAAAACATATGCCGACAATATGAGCGGTCTCCAGCCGGGACGAATCGGTTCCCGGGGAGACCGCTGTTTTTTTGTTCCCCGCCGCCCTCTCCCCTCCAAACTTCTCATAACGGAAGAAAATCGTTCCTGATCATTGATTTATATAACATTTCATTGATTAGGCAAGTAGTCGCACGCATCGTATCCCTTTTAAGATAAAGACAGATCGACAATAATCTACAAGAAAGGGTGGTCGGCTTGAAAGAAACCGCGACAGCGGTCCCTAAGGGTCGTCCGGCGGCAAAGCCGGGGAAGACGAAAGTCGCGGCCTGGCTCCAGCAATGGGATTTGCAGCTTATGGTGCTGCCCGCGCTCGTCTTGGTCTTAATATTTAGCTATTTCCCGATGTACGGTGTGATCATTGCATTTCAGGATTTCTCGGTGTTTAAAGGATTCGCAGCCAGCCCGTGGGTCGGCTTCAAGCATTTCATCGATTTCTTCCAAGCGCCCGAGCTTGGGGTCGTGATGCGAAACACCATTGTCATCAGCTTCCTGAAGCTGGCTATCGGCTTTCCGGCGCCGATCATTCTGGCGATTCTGCTGAACGAAGTCAAAAATATGCTTTTCAAGCGCTTTGTGCAGACAGTCAGCTACTTGCCGTATTTTCTGTCTTGGGTCATCGTCGCCAACTTCGTGATCTCCCTGCTTTCGACCGATAATGGAAGCGTAAACATTTTGCTGCAAAATCTCGGAATCATCGACGAACCGATTCCTTACTTGTCGGTTACGGAATATTTCTGGACGATTCTCGTCTCGACGAACGTATGGAAGGAGATTGGCTTTGCCTCTATCGTATACTTGGCTGCAATCGCTTCCATCGATCCTCACCTGTACGAATCCGCCGCTATCGACGGAGCGAGCCGTTTTCGCATGACCTATTTGATAACGTTTCCATGCATTTTGCCGGTCGTGATGATTTTTTCCATTCTGGCTATCGGCAACTTGCTGAACGCGGGCTTCGAGGACTTGCTGCTGCTGGGCGTCAATCCGGCGCTGCGCGACGTATCGGAGGTTCTGGACACGTATGTATACCGGATGGGGATTACGTTAAACCGCTATTCGTTCGCGACAGCCGTCGGCTTGTTTAAGGCCATCGTGAGCGTCGGACTGCTGACTCTTGCGAACTATCTCGCGAGAAAAACCGGCAACAGCTTGTGGTAAGGAGGATGTATTGATGAAACTGGCATTGGAGGATCGCATCTTTAGCGTCTTTATCCATATTGCGCTGTTCTTTCTGGCCTTCGTAACGTTCTATCCGTTCTGGAACTCCGCCGTCATCTCGTTCAACCTCGGTTCGGATACGAGTCTTGGCGGCATTACGTTCTGGCCCAGAGCCTTTACCTTGGAAAATTACCAAGTCGTGTTAAAAGACGTTAAAATATTGAAAGGCTTCGGCGTATCCATCGCCCGTACGCTTGTCGGCACCTTCCTGACGATCGCGGCGACGTCCATCTTAGCCTACGGCATGTCCCGCAAGGAGTTGATCGGCCGGAACTTTTACATGACGTTCTGCATCATCACGCTTTATTTCGGCGGCGGTCTGATTCCGACCTACCTGCTGATTCGCAGTCTCGGCCTGTTCGATTCGTTCTGGGTATTCGTCATTCCGTCGATCATCAGCGTATGGAGCATGATCATCTTCCGCACGTTCTTCCGCCAAATTCCGGCCGGTCTCGAAGATGCGGCGCGGATTGACGGCTGCGGCTATTGGGGCACATTCCTGCGCGTCGTGCTGCCGCTGTCCGGCCCGGTCGTCGCAACGCTCTCGCTGTTCACGGCCGTCACTCACTGGAACGACTGGTTCGTCGCGTCCATCTATATCAACAACCAGGACCTGCTGCCGGTTCAGGCGCTGCTGAAGCAGACGCTCGATTCCAATATCGCTTCCGAGATGACGCAGGACTCGGCGGCCCAAAGCTTTCTTGCCAAGCGGCAATCATACACGACCAAATCGCTTACCATGGCTACCATGATGGTCACGACGGTTCCGATCATTCTCGTCTATCCGTTCTTGCAGCGGTATTTCGTCAAGGGCGTGCTTGTCGGCTCCCTGAAAGAATAGTCCGGCTTCAAAGCGAATCGCTTTAAGCATAGCTTGAATTTATAATGGGAAAGGGGCTATACACAATGAACAATTGGGTCAAAAAAGGAATGGGTCCGCTGGCAGCCGTCATGGCGCTAGGCACGGTCATCTCCGGATGCTCCGGCGGAGGCAGCGCTCCCGCCGACAACAAAGCGGCGTCCGGGGCGCAGACTTCGGCCGCATCTTCGTCGGAGCCGTGGAAAGTCGGCAGCGAGCCGGTAAGCTTCACGTTCTTCGGCAACTACGGCTGGTATACGATGCCTCCTTGGGGCAAAGACGTATTCTCCAAGCACATTCAAGAGCAGTATAAAATCAATATTACCGCCATTAACGCCGGCGGCAACGCGGAAGCCAAGCTGAGCACGATGATCGTCAGCAAGGATCTGCCGGACGTCATCTGGGGCGACCGCGACAAGTTCGAGCGGCTGCGCGAGAACGGTGTCCTCGTGCCGCTTGACCCGTATCTGGACAAATACCCGAACTTGAAAAAGTGGGCGGGCGACGAAATTCTGAACATGCTGCGCGCCAAAGACGGCAAGCTGTATATGTTCCCGAACTGGTACACGAACAAGCCGACAGGCAACGCCGGTTACGTTGTAAACAAGAAAATTTACGAAGAGCTCGGCAAGCCGAAGCTGGAGACGACCGACGACCTGTACAATTACTTGAAGCTCGTCAAGGAGAAGTATCCGAACATCATTCCGTTCGAGCCGGGCCAGGCCAAAGAAGGCAAAGGCGTCGACCTGCTGTTCTCCGCCTTCGCGGAAAATAACCCGGCGAGCTACGCGGGAACACTGCGCGCCGTGCCGAAGGACGGCAAGTTCACGTCGCTCTTCGCCGATCCGGTGTACAAGGAAGCGATGACCTTCGTCAACAAGCTGCACCGCGAGAAGCTGATGACGCAGGACGCGCTGACGCAAACGGTCGATCAGGTCCGCGAGAAGCTCAATACGGGCCGCGTCGCCGTATACGCCGACATTACCGCTACCGACTACGCTTCCAAAGCGCATGCCGAGCTGACCAAGTCCGATCCGAATGCCGGTTACTTCATGATCTGGCCGATCCATAAGCCGGGACTGGACAAAAACAAAATTAAAGTGGCCCACTACGACCGGCTGGGCTGGAACGCCGCAGCGATTACGACGACGGCAAAGGACCCGGAGAAAATTTTTGCGGTGCTGGACTGGATGACCAGTCCGGAGGGCATGCGCTTAATCGCGTGGGGTCCGGAAGGTCAGTACTGGAAAGGTCTGGACAGCGAGGGCTTGCCGAACTTGACGGACAAATTTTTCAGCGATCCGGCGGAACGTACGAAGAACATGAACGCGACGACCGACCTTCAAATCGTCGGCAACTCGACGTACAACGACAAAATCAAAGTGAAGGCTGAGCTTTCCTTACCGGAAGAGAAGCGTTCTTGGGAAACGAGATACCAGGATGCCATCACCTGGAAGACGCATATGGACCTGACGACGCTTCGCGGGATCGAGCCGCCGCAGGATAGCCCCGAAGGGATCGTTCGCGAACGCTGGATCGAATTGTATAAGAAAGTCCGTGCCCAAGCGATCCTCGCCAAAAGTGAGCAAGAAGTGATTGAAATCATCGACAAAGGCGAGAAAGACGCGCAAACGCTCGGCGTCGACAAGCTGAACGAATATTTGACGAAGCGCTGGAAGGAAAATGAAGAGAAAATGAAGAAGAAATAAAGACATGCGAACAAGGCAGGGTGCGCTACCGGCGCACCTGCTTTTCCATTTCATTCGAAGATCCAAGGCAGAGGAGGACCGACATGTACAAAGTGCTGATCGCAGACGATGAGACGCTGGATCTGGAAGGAATGAAGACGTTTATTCCCTGGGAGTCGCTCGGGATGAAGATTGTGGGCGCCGTGACGAACGGGTTCTCCGCTTGCGAGCTGATCGAGACCCAGAAGATTGATGTGCTGGTCACCGACGTCAATATGCCCAACATGTCCGGACTTGAGCTGGCGAAACGTGTGAAGGAACGTTTCCACGACGTGCGGATCGTTTTTGTCAGCGGTTACAGAGATTTTCAGTATGTGAAGGAAGCCCTGACCTTGCAAGCTTACAGCTATGTGCTGAAGCCGATGAACGAGGACGAGCTCATTCAATCGCTCGAGCGTATTCGGCGCGATCTGGACGACGCCCGCAAGCGCGAGCAAGCGGAGCATGAGGTCCGGCTGATGCTGTCGGGCGGCGCTAGGCCTGCCCCATCCGCAGCTATCGACGGCAAGGCCGCAGACGGGATGGGCAAAAACGGGAAGCTGATTCAAGAAATGATCGGCATGATGCGCAGCGGGCTGGATCAGCCGCTCACGCTGAAGGAAGTGGCGGATCAATTCTCGTTCTCGCCGAATTACCTCGGGCAAATCTTTAAGGAATCGACGGGTCAGACGTTCCATGAATATCTTGTCGCGCTGCGTATGGAAAAGGCCGGGGAGCTGCTTCGCGATCCGAAGCTGCGCATTTATGAGGTCGCTCATCGGGTCGGTTACCGCTATATGCCTTATTTCAGCAAGCAATTCAAGGAAACGTACCGGATGACCCCGCTGGAATTCCGCAATGGCCAATAGCCGAATCTGGTCCATACTCCGTCGATCCCGGCGAAATAACGCTGACGCTTCCGGGCCGGAAGCACGGTATATGCCCTTCGGGTACAAGCTGATGCTGTCCTATATGCTGCTTACCTTGGTTCACGTCATCTTGTTCGGTTATTTTGCCAATTGGATCTTCGTGGATTCGGTCCGCAAGCAGACAAGCGAGAACGTTCAGGCGGCGCTGCGCCAGATGAAGGACAATATCGAATACCGGATGAAGGATACGGTCCGTCTGTCGGATATGATCTATTACGACGAGACCGTCGCTTCCCGGCTGAGAAGATTGAATGAAGGCTACTACGGCTACGAATCGGTGACGCAGTATTTGGAACCCAAGTTCGACAGTGTCATCAAGGCGACGAACCACCGCATCTGGCTCGTCGTATACTTGCGCAACGAAACGTTGCCTGAGATTTATTCGTTTTATAACGATTCGGACCCGCTGCTCTATGCCGGCAAGAGCTATAACATGCTGTATTTGAATCGGATCGCCGACAACTCATGGTATAAGGACTTTCCCCAGGAGCGTTACGGGATGACCATGCAATGGCGGCAGATCGACCGGGATGCCGAGTTCGGCAATATTTCGCTCCTTCGGCGGCTCGTGGATACGACTTCCTTCAACCGCCAGTTGGATTTCGGGTTCATGCGGCTCACCGTGAAGCTGACCGAGATGTTCGAGACCGTCTCTCCGGACTTCGGGGAAGGCACGTCGGTTCGGATCGAGGACGGACAAGGGCAAATTTTGTTCGAGCGGGGCGCCTGGACGACCGACCGGATTGCCCAGGTCGGGGAAAGCAATTATTTGACGATAACGGAACCGTTCCAAGATTTGGACTGGAAGCTTGTGGCCAGCATTCCGAAGGAATGGGTCGAGAAGGATGCGAAGAAAGTGAAGGTGCTGACCGCCGTCATCGGATCGGCCAGCTTCCTGCTCTTTCTGGGCGTGGGCGGGTTCCTGTCCCGCTACTTCTCCAAGCGGGTATCGCACATTGTGAAGGTGCTTGATTCGTTCCGCCACGGCAGCTTCCATAAGCGGATACGCTTCAAGGGAAAGGACGAGTTCTTGACGATCTCGCAATCCATCAACACGATGGCAGAGCATATCGACGGGCTGATCCAACAGGTGTACGTAGCCAGCATCAAGAAGAAAGAAGCCGAGCTGGAATCGCTGCAGGCCCAGATCAATCCGCATTTTCTGTACAATACATTATCCTCGATCAGCTTGCTGGCCAAGTTCGGACAAGTCGAGCAGCTGCACCGGATGGTCAGCAATCTGGCGTTGTTTTACCGGCTTTCGCTCAACGAAGGACGCACGATTATTCCGGTAGCGAACGAGCTGGAGCAAGCAAAGGCCTATCTCGATATTCAAAAGGTGAAGTATACCGACCGACTGGACGTTCTGTTCGAGATTGAGCCGGAGCTGCTGCGCTACGAGATGGTCAAGCTGATTTTGCAGCCGTTTTTGGAAAATGTGCTGAAGCATGCCTGGACCGGCGACCGGGTGCATATCCGGGTTGCCGGTCGCCGCATCGGCGACGACATCGAGCTCCGCATCATCGATGACGGCGTCGGAATGACGCCGGAGACGCTGCGTCGCATCTCGCAGTTCGACGACGGCGAAGAAGCCGGGTACGGCATCCGCAACGTTCACCAACGGATCGAGCTGCATTACGGCAAGCCGTACGGCGTGAGCATCTACAGCAAGCTGGGCATCGGGACGTCGGTGACGATCCGGCTGCCGTGCGTGCCGCGGACGGCGCCATATGTATCCAGCCGGGCGGAGCTGGATGCCGGACGACGTCCGGGGGAGGCGTGAGGGTGCTGAACAATATCGCTCAAGTTGGCAAAATTGTGCAGCAAGAATAAGCTTCCCGTATCGGGAAGCTTATTTCAATTGCTTAAGCAGTTGGCTGACCCAGCCCTGCGATACGCCGATCATATGACCCCATTCGGTTTGCGAAGCCGATGGATACTGTTTCATCACCGAAGCCAGGCGAAGCCGCGTGTCCTTATTCCGTTTTCGCTTCATTCCAGCCAGCGGTTCGTTGTTCCCGGGCAACGCCTTTAAACAGGCCCTGCAGATAAAACGTCCGCGAAAAAAGACAAGCTGCTCCGTGGAGGAGCAAAAAATGCATTCCTCCGTTCGGTACTTCCGGATCAGCACCTGCTTTTTTTCGTCATCGACAAAAAATTCAATTGCATCACCATATTCTATACTCAAAGTTCGCTGTAGTTCAATCGGCAGATTAAGACGTCCCAGATGGTCCACATGTCGGACGATGCCCGTTTTTCTCATATTCCCAAACTCCCATAACCTAGAATAAGCTTATCCATTGAAAATTCTGCTATAATAAGGATAAAAATACCATCGTCAGCTTTTGGAGTTCCTTTCCGTTATAGAAGTGAAGGATGCCCCTTCTCTTTGGATGCTTCTATTGACGGCTCCTGCGAAGACACGATTTCTATTACATATAACGATCTATCAAGAACAAACTTGACAAAAAAATTCGCAAAAAAAGAAACAAATTACACAAAATGCTCGTTTTAGCAATTGTATACAAGAGAAATGGTGTTGGAGGAATATAAATGGAGCAATGGCTCACGTTCTTACGCAACGATTTCCATCACCTGGACAACTCATCTCAAGAATTGATCTATCATTCTTTTCGGGAACTGATCTATCACGACATATACTTTCTGTTCAGGGATCATGCCTTAGCCGAAGATGTAGTACAAGAATCATTCTTAAAAGTGATAGAAAAAGCGTCAAAGCTGAAAAACACTTCAAATATGAAAGCTTGGCTCAAGAAAGTCGCCCGGAACACGGCTTATGATAGTTTTAAAAAAAACAAAAAATACCGGCATGTATCCGACCTGCAGCTCGTTAAAGACAATGAATACTTTTCTCCAACCGAAGAACGTACCGTAGCTGGTCAGGTGGAAGAAAAAATCCGGGACGAAATGCTCCATGAAGCCCTCAATCAGTTGAATCTCAAATACCGGCATGTGCTGCTTTTGTTTTACATCGAAGAAAAATCATACCGTGAAATCGCACAGGAATTACAGATATCAGAACAAGCCCTCGCTCAAATCCTAACGAGAGCCCGCAAGAAACTGTTTTATTATTTCTCAAGAAAATGGGTTGATCAAGATGCGTAATTTAGACCATGATGATCACAATCTGAAGGAAATGTTAAAACGTAACCATGCCGGCGTAGAAATCCCCAACGGTTACGCATCCTGGCAGCAAGTGCGGCACAAGCTAAAAAAGATCGGCCGCCGTAAAACGTTGGTCCGACGCATGAAGCTCACCGCGGCGATTATCGCCTGTTCCTTTGTCATTAGCTTTTTTCTGAATAACGATCTCTCCACATCCTACGCGCAAATTGCCTCGCTGCTGAAAAAGGTTCAGGGCAATATTATTGAAATTTTTTATGAGGCTCCGCCGAGTCAGGAAGCTGCAAACGCGAAAACAACGGCACCTCCGGAAGAAAAACAGCCTGTTTCGAATCGTCCCGGCAGCAGCTTCGCTCCCGAGAAAACCAGCCTGGAAGAAGCAAAACATAAAATGGCCTTCCCTCTCTTGACTCCATCCTACGTACCTGAAAAATTCAGGTTAGACGCCGTGTCCATCACAAAGGAAGCGGACGGAGCGTATCATGATGCCTACTTTGAATACCTCAATGAAGGTGGAGAGCTGTTAAAGATCAGTCAACGAAAAATTGAAGGGAAAACAGGGGCGATTAAAACGGACATTCATAGCGATTCGGGGGAATTTTTTGACGTTTTTGTGGGAGAGCATCCGGCGATCTTATTCGTGGATCGTAATGGCGGCATAACAAGCTTGGAATGGCTGACGAAAGACCGAATTAAAATCTATATCTCCGGTCCCATCGCCAAAGAGGACATTCTAAAGATCGGAGCATCGTTGCAGTGAATAGCGAACAAGGGGGTAGATCCCCCCTATTCGCTTTTTTTTCTTTAATCCGGAATGAGCAAGACGGAGGAATAGCGAGAACCCTCTTCATTTGTACTACCGTAAGTAATCCAATGGAACGATTTCACCCGATAATAATAGCCGCTCGAAACGGACAAATTATCGATGGTCGCATTCATCCGCGATGAATTGCTCATCTCCGTTTTCTCTCCTGTGTGCACGTCAATCCAATCACTTCCCGTCCAACGCTGTAAAACCAACTGTAACCCGACTGTATTCACTCTACGGGTCGCAATGCTTTCCCCCCATACACTTGCCTTCCCTTCCCCGCTATAACTAATGTAAGCGTTACCGTTTTCGAGGTATTTATGATTGGGGTCAAACCGGGTAAATAGAGGATATGAAGTAGCAACTTCCGGCGGTGGCGGCGTTTTAGCCGCCATAGCTTGTCCAGGAATTGCAAGGGCAATCGCAAGTACGGCCATCATTACCGTTTTTGCAGCCAATGCTCTCAAAGTGATTCCTCCTTAGAATTCGATTCATTATCCTTAACGCCTTATCTATTCAAAATCTAACGTTTTATTTTCAATCATGTTGGCTTCAACAATCATTCGGCGGGCGCGAAGCTAAGCGGGCATGGTACAATAGTCGTACATCCGGATATTCTGCATATCCATGCGAAAATGGAGAGTGACCTATGAATAGCATCCGGCTCCGCGGCCATCATTTACTTTGCCTGCTTGGGTACCGTGGAATGGGGTACTCCGATTCGTTTTGCGACAATATGACAGTCGTATACGAAACGCTCCGGAAGCAGCCGGACACCAGAATCGAGCTTGTCGAAGGACCCGACGACATCTGCAGCGCGTATCCCAAGGACCAGCCCCCGCATTGCGACGACCATAACGTATATGACCGGGACGCCCGCGTACTGGACAAGCTTGGACTGCGCACTGGGACCGCGATGACGTGGGCGGACATCTGCACCTCCGTCTCCGCGACCATGCGTCCGGACGACATTGGCCTGCTGTGCGCGACCTGTCCTTGGGAGCGTTACGGCGTCTGCAAGGACGGGGTCCGCCTAATCCGCAGCGGTGAGCCGCTGCCACCAGTCGCCAGCCGGTAACCGACACGGCTGCAGGGGCAGATAAAATCGATATAGGGAAACTGGCCCTTTAACATCCCGTCTATTCCGAGGTATGATAAAGAGACGGACTTTTACAGGCAAGGATGGTTGGAACGGAAATGAAAGTCGGCTTGGTTCGGCATTATAAAGTGAAAAAGGATTATCCGCCGCAATTTCTAATCTCGTCCCAAGAGCTTGAGCAATGGTTCGCGGAGTATGACGAATCGGATATCGAGTTCGGCCATACCGACCTGGGCGGCATCGAATGGAACCGTTGTTATGCCAGCGATATGCCCCGAGCGGCACGCACGGCCAAGCATATTTATGACGGAACCATTACGCAATGGAACATGCTGCGCGAGGTTCCGCCTCCATCGTTCCGGACAAAGGTACGGCTGCCGCTCATGATGTGGGCCGTGCTGCTCAAAACCTTGTGGTTTAAGGCCCCCCGGTCGATGCCGGAAAGCATGAACGATACCCGAAAACGGGCCGAAGCCGCCTTGGACGAGATTTTCCGGCAAGGCGACGGGAATGTGCTTATCGTCAGCCATGCCGCCTTGATGATGACGATGAGAAAAGCTTTGCTCGCTCGCGGCTTCCGGGGACCGAAGTTCGGCACGCCGGAGAACGGCAAGCTGTATTTGTTCGAAAATTAATGCGAAAGGTGAGTGCCATGGCGAAGAAAAATAAACCGGCGGCTCCTTCGAGCGCCGCTTCCCAAGACAAACCCGCAACGCTGAAGGATTTGTTGAATCCGGATGTCGTCAACAAGCTGAAAGCGCAGGCGGATCAAATGAAGGCCGAAGCCGAGACTCAGCGCGAGGAAGCCAGAAAGCAGGCGGAAGCGGCCCGCAAGGCCGAGCAGAAGCGGCTGGACAGCGACTTCGAGTATTTGCTGAACAACAGCGGTATGGACTGGAAGAAGAAGTACAATTGAGCGAAAGAACGATAAACCTCCAAAATCACGGTCAGACGTGATCCTGGAGGTTTTATTTTGTCTCTATGGAGAACCTGAATCCTTAGGTGTGTCTGTCATTTAATCTTATTTTTATTTTTCAGTACTTCCGTCCGTTCCACGTAAAAGCACCTTTGGAACAAGACGAATATATATTAGTTCCCCCATAAGCTCTACAATTGTTTGCGTTACGATCACTGCAGACACTACCCCGCTCAGAGGTTCAGGCAGAGCCAGTGCAAAAGGAAGAACTACAAGTGAGTTACGAGTTCCTGCACTAAAGATAAGAGCCCGCCCTGCTCCAGTATCTAAACGGAATATACGAGAAACAATACGCGCAATGACCGGTATGATGGCCATATATGCTACATAGACAGGAATCACTTGGCTAATAAAATCAAAAGAGGAGTATAGTTTAGTGATTTGCGACGCGACGACAACAAAAAGGGTTAGTGCCATAAAAGGCACAGGAAGCCATGCTGTAGCATCAAGAAAACGTTCTCCGTGTGGTTGTCGTCTTGACCACCATTGAGTAAGCAGAGCAAGTACCAGTGGAACAACAATAAGCCCTAAAAATGCTTCGAAAAAAGGCCCGACACTCACAATTTCTGCAGTTTTCTTGCCCATAAAAAGCCATAAATAAATGGGTAATAAAAGCATTTGGGTAACAAAGAGTACAGGTGTTGAAACCAAAACAAGCTTCTCATTCCCACGCCCAAGATGAGTAAAGACAATGACATAGTCAATGCAGGGGGTAAGCAAAACAAGCAATACACCTAATCGTATCGCTGGATCGATCGGAAGAAACCGAGTTAACCCCCAAACAAGGATAGGTACAACTATGTAATTCATAAAAAGCAACGCATAGATAAACTTTCGATTCGTTAGTGCCTCTTTCAAACGAAAAAATGGTATTTGGGCAAACATTCCATACATTAAGATGGCAAGTACGATCGAAATCATACGATCTAAGCTTTCGCTGGATTCTGGCCATAACAAGCCAAATCCAGCGGCAACAACAAGTGCTAAAGCATAGAACCGTACTTGCTTCTTTTCTAATTGTTCTCTTGAAATCATTTCTCGCTCTGCCCCTTCCCAACACGAACCCGTATTGTGGTACAGCTCTTTCAGCGTTTGTATTGGTATATTCTGGTGTTTCAAAAGTTTTCTTTTATAATTGTAGCTGAAGGTGTGTAGATAATGAAGTATGAAGATTTATTGGTGGGAGAAAGCGAGGAGCGAATTCGCTACCTCGCCCGGATCGGCGCAATCTTTGAACGGTCATACGGTGTTGAGGATTGTACATGATACTGTATACAGATCGACGACAGTTGCCGGTGTTACGGCTAAAATGTTGGCCGAGCTTGGTTACGACGGTGAGCAAAGTGAGAAGCTTTTACGCGAGTTTTTTATAGGGCAAACAAGCTGTAAGCGCGAATAATCTCCAGCAACCTTACAGAAGCTGGACCATCCAAGGGATAACGACCAGCGCCAGAAGCGCGGTCACGAGCATGGAAATGCTCGACACCGTGCCGGAGACGGCGCCGAACTCGAACGCCGTCGTCGTCCCGGCCGTATGAGCGCTGGTTCCAAGCAGCACGCCCTGTGCTACCCCGCTGCGGATGCGAAACAGCCGGATAAGCATCGGTCCGACGACCGTGCCGAGCAAGCCCGTGACCAGCACGAACAGCGCCGTCATCGCGGGGATGCCCCCGATCATATCTGTGATGGCGATGGCAATCGGCGTTGTCGTGGAGCGCAGCACCAGACCGTCGATGATCTTCACGTCAAGATGCAACCCCTTGGCGATCCACACCGAAGTCGCGACTCCCGCCGCGGAGCCGATCAGCACGCTGGCCATAATTTCCACGGCATATTTGCGAAGCAATGCCATATTTTTATAAAGCGGCACGGCCAAGGCAATTGTCGCGGGTCCGATCATATCCGTCAGCCAATGCGCTCCGGCGTTGTAGGTTTCGTAGGGAATATCCGCTTGCAGCAGCAGGACGATGACAACCGCCGGCGTCAGCAGCAGCGGCGACAGATAGATTTTAGGTCTCCTGCGGTACAAGCTTTTTATGCCGTAATAAATGGCTATGGTGAAGAGCAGCAAGCCAAGCGACAGCCAGGTCATGACGGGTTCCGCTCCTTCCGCTTCACGATCGCTTGCGCCACAAGCCCTGCCGAAAGCATGACGACGACAAGGCTGCACACCAGTACAAGCATAATCGGCAGGCTGTAATCCCGCAGCAGCGCCTGATATTGAACCATCCCGGCCGCCGCAGGGATGAAGAACAGCAGCATTTCCGCCAAAAGCCACTTGGCTCCCAGATCGATCCATTCGATCCGGATGATGTTCAGTTGAAGCAGCACAAAGACCAGAACGATCCCGAGAATGCTCCCCGGAACCGGCAAATGAAGCAAAGCCGACAGTCCGTTCAACAGCCACGAAACGAGGATAAAAAAGAGCACTTGCCCCAAAGTTTTCACAAAAGCCGCCATGTTGCACCGCTCCTTTCCATCCAAAGTTTACACCCCTTCCTTTCATAGGTAAAATGAATATATCGAATTTCTTTCATTCCTATTGTCTATGTAAAGGAGGTGTCCGCGCATCGATATTCGGCAGTTGGAGTATGTGCTAGAGATCATCCGCCGCAGCGGCTTTACCAAAGCGGCCGAGGCGCTGCACATTACCCAGCCCACCATCAGCAAAGCAATCAAAAATCTGGAAGAGGAGCTGGGCGTCCCGCTCTTCGTACGCTCCGGCAAAACGCTTGAGCTGACCGACGCCGGCCAGCTTATTGCCAATCAGGCGCAGGATATCGTCCGTTCGTTCAAGCATTTGGAGCTGCAGCTCGGCGATTTGACGAATTTCAAAAAAGGGAATATCCGGATCGGACTGCCGCCGATGGTAGGCGCGAGGTTTTTCCCCGGCATTTTGAGCCGGTTTCGCGACACGTATCCGGGGCTGACCATCCAGTTGGAGGAGGACGGCTCGGTCAAGCTGGCGGAAAAGGTGGAGGACGGCACACTGGACGTCGGCGTGGTGCTTTTGCCGGTGGACGAGGGAGTCTTCGAATCGTACTCGTTCGTAAACGAACGCTTGCGGGCCGTGCTCCCTCCTTCCCATCCGTTGGCGGGCGGGAAGGAAGTCCGGCTGGCTGAGCTGCGGAACGAGGCTTTCATTTTGTTCCGGGAAGACTTTGCGCTGCACGAGCGGATTATCGAGGCTTGCGGCGGCGTCGGATTCCAGCCCCGGATCTGGTACGAAAGCTCGCAGTGGGATTTTATCTATGAAATGGTCGCCGCGGGGATGGGCGTCGCCCTGCTCCCGGAAAGCATCTGCGGCATGCTCGACCCGAACCGCGTCGCCACGGTCACACTGACCGATCCAGCCATCCCATGGCATCTGGGTATGATTTGGCGGAAGGGCCGCTATCTGTCGTTTGCCGCGCGGGAGTGGATCCGCTTCTCGAAGGCGCATTTGACGAACCAAGGCAAACCGTCTCTTTAAATCCATTTTCGGAAGGGGTACGTAAATATGGAACGATTTCGTGCACTCGTCGTGGACAAAACGGAGAATCAGTTTTTGGTAGGTGTTCAATCGCTCAGCTTGGACGATTTGTCGGAAGGCGAGGTGCTCATTCGGGTCGCCTATTCCGGCGTCAATTACAAGGACGGCTTGGCGGCTAGTCCGAAAGGCCGGGTGGTCCGCAGTTATCCGATCGTTCCGGGGATCGATCTCGCCGGGACGGTAGCCGCTTCGACCGATCCCCGGTTTCGCGAAGGCGACGAGGTGCTGGCGACGAGCTACGAGCTTGGCGTCGGGCACTCCGGCGGGTTTAGCGAATATGCGAGAGTACCCGCCGCATGGGTAATCCCCCTCCCAAAAGGATTATCCCACCGCGAGGCGATGATTCTCGGCACGTCGGGATTGACGGCGGCGCTGTCTGTCCACCGCATGGAAGAGAACGGCTTGCGCCCCGAGAACGGCCCCGTGCTCGTCACCGGAGCGACCGGCGGCGTCGGAAGTCACGCCGTCTCGATGCTTGCGGCATCGGGGTACGAGGTCACGGCCAGCACGGGAAAAGCGCAGGAGCATGACTACCTGCGCGAGCTGGGAGCCGGTTCGATCCTCCTCCGGGAAGAACTGTATCCAGAAACGGTCAAGCCCTTGACCAAGGAACAGTGGGTGGGCGCCGTCGATCCGGTGGGCGGGGCCGCGCTGCCTCATATTCTTAGCGCCATCCGCCGCGGCGGCTCCGTGGCGCTTAGCGGACTGACCGGCGGCGCCGAATTTACGGCGGCCGTGTTCCCGTTCATCCTCCGCGGCGTGAACCTGCTCGGCATCGATTCCGCCTACTGCCCGCTCCCCCTCCGGCAGCGGCTCTGGGAACGGATGGCCTCCGATCTGAAGCCGCCGCAGCTCGAAGCGATGGTCCATGTGGAAACAACGCTCGACGAGCTGCCGTCCGCTCTGCAGCACATTCTGCAAAGCGGCGTCCGCGGGAAGGTTGTAGTGAAGCTGAAGTAAGTACTCCGCTTGAAGGGCATGCGTTGGGAAGGCGACAATGCGATAAGCGATCAAACTGATACGCCGTTTCGCCGGATGGAACTTAAACATCTTATCTTCAGCAACAAAGCGCGACCGGGTCGACCCGGTCGCGCTTTGTTTGTACGTCTTGCACAGACGCTGGATTGCCGGGCTATCAGCCGCTTATCCGGCATTATCCGGCAGCAGGAAGCTTAACCTTCTGCCCCGGGAAAATCAAATTCGGGTCGTTGAACTTATTCAGCTCTTGCAACTTCTGCCAAGTTGTGTTGTGTTTCTTGCCGATTTTCCACAGCGTATCGCCGGATTTCACAATATACACCCCGCCGTCCGTCGTCGCTGGAGCCGCCGGGGCGGGCTTTGCAGCTTCCGGTGCTGGTGCAGGGGTAGTCGGCGCAGGAACGGCTGGTGCCGGTGCTGGCGTTGGTTTGGACGTCTGCCCGGCTGGCGGAGCCGGAGGAGCCGGTACCGTTGGCGCCGGTGTTGGCGCCGCGCCGGATGCCTTTTTGATCGCAATGCGGTTTTCGACCTGCGGGTTCACTTCGCCCTTCTTCTGGAAGTACTTGATCAACGATTCCTCCAGCGAAGAATAGTCGCCCGCAAGCGGGTAGTCCTTGAACATCTTGTAATCATCCCCGCCTGCGGCCATAAAGTCGTTCGTCGCAAGCAGATACATTTTGTTCGGGTCAATCGGCTGGCCTTTCACTTTGACCTCGGATACCCGTTGGCCTTTCGGCTGCGCAGGGTCGAGTTCAAAGGTAATACCGCCGACTTGCGGGAATGCGCCCAGCGAGTCCGGGTAAGCGGATACGCCGTGCTCAAGAGCGGCTGCGATGTCGGAGCCCTTCACTTTTTTCGTCTGAATGTAGTTGCCGAACGGCAGTACGGTAATGACGTGCCCCTTCGTAATTGGGCCTGCGGCGATCGAATCGCGGATGCCCCCGCCGTTCATAATGGCAACATCTGCGCCGGTCTCGTCGATCATCGCGTCAGCAATCAGGTTGCCGAGGTTCGACTCGCCTTTGCGCACGACTTCACGGTCCCCGACCAGCTTGACGGAGGTGGAGCCGACTTTTTGCTGCAGTACTTTCTCCTGCTCTTTTTTCACGGAGTTAATAATTTCGAGAACGGCCGTGTCACCCGGTGTCTTGTCTTCATCGACGGTTTTTTTCGTGATCAAGCCGGATACCTTGTCCTTCAGCTTCCCGTTCTCGAATGTCAGATCGACGCGTCCGAATTGCTTAAGGTACTCGCCGGTCTGGGCGATCAGCACGTTGCCGACCTTCATGCCCGTATCCAGCTTCGTATGGCTGTGTCCGTCAATAATGATGTCGATGTCCGGCACCTGCTCGGCTACCTTGATGCTCGTATCGATGCTGGACTTGTCGACTCCGAGATGCGTCAGCGCAATAATGGCGTCGACTTTGCCTTTCAGCTCGCCCACAATCGCCTTCGCTTCAACGGCAGGGTCCGTGAACGTGAGGCCCGCGACGTTGTTCGGATGCGTTTTATAAGCGGTTTCGGGCGTGGTCAAGCCGAAAATGCCCAACTTGATGCCGTCCACTTCCTTAATCTCGTAAGGCTTCAAAATGCGAGTGCCGTCCGCTTTTTTCGTGTTGGCGCTCAGCACGGGGAATTTGGCTTTGCCCGCCAGCTCCATAAGCCGCTCGTAGCCGTAGTTGAAATCGTGGTTGCCCGCGGCCATCGCATTGTATCCTACGGCATTCATAATGTTGACGATGCTTTCGCCGCGCACCAGATTCGCGACCGTTTGCCCGTGAAACGTATCGCCGGCATCCAGCACGAGCGAATTCGGGTTCGTCTTTGCATACTCCTTGATGAGCGCGGCCATTTTAGCAAAGCCGATCCCTTCCTTGCTCTCGTCGACGCGGGAATGTGTGTCGTTCGTGTGGAAAAGCGTAATTTTCGTCGTGCCTTTCTTGCCGTCGGCGTCCGCTGCCGACGTTTCCGCCGCTGCCGGGGCTGCCGCCGATACGAGCATAAGCGCAGCCAGCGCGGGGGACATCCATTTTTTCCAATTCTTCATTCGAAGCTTCTCCTCCCAATTGAACCAGTTTGGCATGTCCCTTTTAGTTTAGCACAGATCAATGAAATGGAAATTCCGCCCTGCGTAAATTTTTCGTAAATTCAAACGGCTTGACGCGGACTTTAAAATGAGGTTGAGTTTTTCCAACTGGTATCATACAATGAAAATGCTTAATTTTGGCAAGAAGGGGATTGCAGCATATGTTTCGATGGTTGGCAAAAGGCTTGCTCGCGGTTTGCATCGCAATCGGGGTTATCGCGGGTTCGGTCTATCAATGGGGCAGCTATCCGTATGGAGATCAAGTCGCGGTGCTGGCCTATCATCATTTGGACGATACGGATAAAAGCAACGTCACGATCACGCCGGAGTTGTTCCGCAAGCAAGTCAGCTTCTTGAAGGAAAAAGGATACCGGTTTCTGACGCTGTCGGAATTCCGCGATTTCATGAACGGCAAGGACGTGCCCCGGCAATCGGTGCTGATTACGTTCGACGACGGCTACGAAAGCTTCTATACGAACGCATACCCTGTGCTCAAGGAGCTGGGCATACCAGCGGTCAATTTTGTCGTGACCAAGGATTTGGCCGATCCGAAGACGCCTGTGCTTACGACTTTATCCGAGGAGCAAATCCGGCAGATGGCCTCGGAAACGGACTTAATCGATTTTCAATGTCATTCGCACGACCTGCACCAGAAAGTGGATGGCAATCCGCTGCTCACCACCCTGCTGCCTACGGAGGGCCGAATTGAAACGGCGGCTGAATACGGCGGCCGGATTCTGAAAGATACCCGTGCTTGCGTCAGTCGGCTCCATGCTCTTCATTCACAGGTAGTGGACATGTACGCCTACCCTTACGGCATGTACGACAGGCAGGCATCGGATCTGGTCGGGCAGGCCGGGATTCGCTACGCTTTTACGGTGAAAAGCGGCATGGTGACGCGAAAGGACGACGTGATGCAAATTCCGCGCATCAATGCCGGGAATCCGAGCATTACGCCAGAAAAGCTGCACCGCACGATCATGCGCCGCGCCGTGAAGACGCACTTCTCTGGCTGAGCGGCAAGGAATAAGGCAGGCTGGTTTAGCGGCGAGAACTCGGCGTCCCGGTTCCACCGCTTTCCTGTCGGCCGTCGAACCACCGCTTGCGGTAATCGACCCAGCCGAGCGAGCTGATCGAGACGTCCCGGAGTCCCGGCGGGTATGAGGCGGACTGCTGCCAGCGGTACCACAGGATGACGGCTCGCTCCCGCAGGAGCGTTTCTTCCAGCCGGCTGAGCCGTTCTAACCGGCGGCCGGGAAGGCTCCCCGGGAAGTTCGGCACACAAACGATCAGTTATTTCTCACAGCTCCGGAGGCAAGCAGCACCTCACGGGGCTGTTTGCGTTAGCCAGCGGGCGATCAGCGCCCACTCTGCATCCTCTTGCAGCTGCCGCAGGACGGGAAACGGAGCGCCTCCACGGGTCCCGCTTTCTCATCCTGCGACGTTTCCCTGCGGTATCCGAACGCCTCCTGCAGCAGCTCCCGCGTCGCTTCCATTCCACCTTCGAAGCCCCGGGGCTGCAGCGTCCGGTACAATTTCAAGTAATGCTCCACCTAGCTGCATCGCGTTCCGTTCTCCTTCCTCCATTCGACCGTATATCTTCGCACCAAAAGGGGAAATTTTCTGATCCCAGTTTACACTTTTCATTCCCCTTTTTCCATTTATAATTAATGCTACGTCAACACATAAGAAGGAGCTGCTTGAAATGAAAGCACACGGATCATCCGTCCGCATGATCGCTTGGATAACGGCGGTCTGCCTGCTCGGCGACTCGATGCTCTATATCGTGCTCCCGGTGTACTGGCAGCATTACGGCTTGGATGCGCTCTGGCAGGTCGGCGTTCTGCTGTCGGTCAACCGCTTCGTCCGGCTGCCGCTCGGCCCGCTGATCGGCTGGCTGTACAGTCGGGTGCCGAAACGGACCGGCGTGCTTGCCGCCGTCGCATTGGCCTGTGCCACGACGCTGGCGTTCGGCTTCTTCAGCGGCTTCGCGCTGTTGCTTGCGGCACGGGCGTTATGGGGCGCAGCGTGGTCGATGCTGCGCATCGGCGGCTACTTGACGGTGCTGGAGGCCAGCGACGGTGGAGACCGTGGCCAGCTGCTTGGCCGCTACAACGGGATCATGGGCGTCGGCAGCCTCGTCGGGATGCTGGCTGGCGGACTGCTCGCTGATCTGCTCGGCGTGCGCGCGGTGGCGCTGCTGCTCGGCGCAGTCATGCTGGTCGGCCTGCCATTCGCCTGGCGCTTCGTGCCGTCCACCGTCACGCCATCCGCGCCGCGGCAGCCCGACGCTTCCGTACCCCGGCTGACTGCCGCAATGCTGCTGCCGCTGCTGTCAGGCTTCACGACCGCGCTTGTCTTCTTCGGCCTGCTGATGTCCGCCCTCAGCCCGCTGATCGCCGCCCGCCTGCCGGACGGCGACACGCTCACGCTTGCGGGCTTCACGCTCGGCGCAGCCTCTGTCGCCGGCGTCCTGCAAGCGCTGCGCTGGGGCTGGACGCCCTTCCTGTCTCCCTGGTTCGGGAGACAGTCGGACGGCCCCCGCGGCCGCCTGCCGCTTTACCTCGCTGCGCTCGGTCTGTCGGCTGCCGCCTTCGCGCTGCTGGCGCTCCCGCTGCCCTTCGGCCTCTGGCTTGTGGCCCTGCTCGCGGTGATGCTGGCGAATACCGCCATCACCACGCTCTCGGACACGCTCGCCGCCGACGCCGCCGCAGGCAGCCGCGCCGTCGCGTACATGACGACGTATACGATCGTCGTCGATGTCGGGGCCGCGCTCGGCCCGCTGGCCTCCTTCGTCCTGCTGGGCGCGTTAGGCCCTGGCGGCGTCGGCTTCACCTGCGCCGCGCTGATGGCGTTCACCGCTATAGCCTGGCTTATTTTTCATCGCAAACGGAGCATGCTATAATGTGCGGCAAAAGGACAACAAAGGAGCGGATCGAGATGCATCAGTTCGAAGCGGTACTGCACCGGCCCGAAGGGACAGGGACGTGGACGTACTTCACGTTGCCCTTTTCCGTAGAAGCCGTCTTCGACGGCAAAGGACAAGTTAAGATAAAAGGAACGGTCAACGGGGTGCCGTACCGCAGCTCCGCGATGCCGCATGGCAACGGCACCCACTACATGGTCGTAGGCAAAGCGATTCGCGATGAGGCCGGGGTCTCGCCAGGCGATACGGTGCAGGTCACGATGGAGCTGGACACGGAAGCGCGGACCGTCGAGGTTCCCGTCGATCTGGCCGACGCTCTGCACCAAACGGAAGAAGCCACAGCCCGGTTCGACCAGTTGGCGTATTCGCATCGGAAAGAGTTCGTAGACTGGATCGAGTCGGCCAAACGGCCGGAAACACGGGCCAGCCGGATCGGCAAAACCGTAGCGATGGTGCTGGAAGGAAAAAGGCCGAAGGGGTAACGGGCGTTTGGAGGCGGCGTCGGCATTGGAACTGGAGGAAATGATGGCCCGGCTTGAAGCGCTGAGCGCAGAGCAAAATCGCAAAGTGTACGGAAAACACGGCGCTAGGAGCCGTTATTCGGAGTCAGCTTCGGCAATTTGGACAAGCTGAGGAAAGAGATTAAAACGAACGAGGCCTTTCCGCCGCTGTCGGATGGTACGCCTCCCCTCGCTCCCGCCTTACTGTGCCGCTGTCGGGATCGGCCACAGCATCGTCTCATGCCGCTCAAAACCGTACTGCTCATACAGTCCGTGCGCGTCTCTGGTGCCAAGCATCATCCGGATATCCCGCAACGCCGGATGCTCCACCAGAAACTGCACCAGCGACTTGCCGAGTCCTTGCCCCCGGTGATCGGGGTGCACGATAACATCACAGACCCAAGAGAACGTAGCGTAGTCTGTCACCACCCGCATGAAACCTACCTGCGCCTCCCCATAGTAAAGGCCGAAGCAGAGCGAGCTTTCAAGGCTCCGCAGCACTGTCTCCTTGCTCCGGTGCGCGGCCCAGTAGCTTGTCTGCAAAAGCGCATAGATGACATCCGGCTGCAGTTCCTCCCGGCAATCGTTAATGCGGTACGGCAGCGTGTCGTGCTTCCATTCCATCTGTACCCCTCCTGTTTGATGTTGGTTTCGTTCATGTCGTTCAGTATAATGGATAAAGGTGACACCGACATATTTATTTCTCCCATCTGTACCTGTACAAAATCAAAGGGGACTCTACGCATGAACATGAGCACAGGCTGCAAGTTCGAAACCATCAGAGCGGACATCCAACGCAAGCTCGCGTCCGGCGCCATCCGGCCGGGCGCCAAGCTGCCTTCGATCCGCGACGTAGCCGTACAATACGGATGCAGCAAAAATACAGCCATTCGCGCGTACGACGATCTGGAACGGGAACACTTGATTTATTCAGTTCCCAAAAGCGGCTATTATGCCGTCGTCCGTTCCGAAGAGCCCTCCTCCGTCGAGCAGCTGGAGCGAATCGACCTCGTCAACGCAACGCCGGACCCGGCAGTTATGCCGTACGCAGACTTCCAGCATTGCTTGAACCAAGCGATCGAGCAGTATCAGGACCGGCTGTTCTCGTATGCCGATCCGCTCGGCTTTATGTCGCTCCGGCAGGCGCTGCAAAAGCATCTGGCCACGGCTCAGGTATTCGCCGAACCGGAGCGGATTACCGTCGTATCTGGCTCGCAGCAGGCGATTCATTTGCTGGCCGGCATGCCCTTTCCGAATGGCAAGACAGCCATTCTTGTCGAGCAGCCCACCTACTTTGGCATGCTTCACACGCTGGAGCTGCTGGGCATCACGGCCATCGGCATCGCCCGCAGCGACGAAGGAATCGATCTGGACGAGCTGGAGCGGCATTTCCGGACGAACACGATCAAATTTTTTTATACCGTGCCGCGTTATCACAACCCGATGGGAACGAGCCTGAGCCAAGAGCAAAAGCAGGCGATCGCCCGGCTGGCCGAGCGCTACGACGTTTACATCGTGGAGGACGATTATTTGGCCGATCTGGAAACGAAGCGCCGCGCGGACCCGATCTACAGCCTGAACCGCTCCGGCCACGTCATCTATGTCAAAAGCTTCTCCAAAGTGACGCTGCCCGGCCTGCGGCTCGGTACGGCTGTCCTGCCGAAGCCGCTGCTCGAGACGTTCCGTCAGTTCAAATCCTCCGTCGATTCGAGCACGTCCGCCTTGTCTCAAGCGGCGTTGGAGCTTTATTTGACATGCGGCATGTTCGACCGCCACGCCGTGCGGATGCGCGAGCATTACCGCGTCCGGATGGAGGCGCTGCGCACGGCGGCCGCCCGTTACCTGCCGCAGGAGGTCGGCCTTCATGTGCCGGACGGCGGTGTCTTCACCCGGCTGCTCGTGCCGCCGCCGCTGGAGGCCGATGATCTGCTGGCGGCGCTGAAGCAGCAGAACGTCGCGGCCTCGCCCACCGCGCGAAGCTATCTGCGTACGTTCGCGAAGGACAACGGTCTGCGCCTGAGCGTCATGCGCGCGAACGAAGCGCAGATCGACGAAGCGATCCGCCGCATCGCCGACTGGATCGGGCAGGCGCGCCGCCGCAAGCCGCCACTGCAATGGGACCCGGTCGTGGACTGGATCTAGACGAGGAAGGGATAAACAAATGGTTTGCGAGGAATGATTGCCTCACGCGCGGCTGCAGCCTTTTATCCGATGCTTTTGGCGCTTGGAGCGTCCGGCTTTCCGAACTGGAGCCGAAGATCCGGACCTTCACTTGCTTGGCATTTGGCGAAGCTGTACCGGGAGCCGCTAACGTATGACGTTCCCACCGCGGCCAAGGAAAGCGGCTATTCGCTGCGGCAGTTCAAGCGCATTTTTCCAAAGGCTTCAAGTAGTGCCTCGGCATCACCCCCAGGAAATAAAAGAAATGAATTCTACGCCCTCGGGAAAACATGAGGAAAACAAAGGATGTCGTTTATTTTACAAGACGAGAGCCCGGACGAAATGCTATAGTTCTAGAAGTCGGAGCTCTTGAACCACGCGAAGGAGGACATGTCATGATTAAGAAAATGGCAACGATTTCCATTTATGTCGAGGACCAGCAAAAAGCGAAAGCGTTCTGGACGGAGAAAGTCGGCTTCGAGGTCGTAGCCGAGCGCCAAATGATGCCGGGAGCGAGCTGGCTGGAGGTTGCGCCGAAGGGAGCGGAATCCGCGCTGGTCCTGTATCCGAAAAGCATGATGAAAAACTGGGCCGAGCTGAAACCGTCGATCGTATTCGATTGTAACGATGTCGAGAAGACGTACGAGACGATGAAAGCGAACGGCGTTACCTTCGAGGGCGAGCTGCAAAAAATGCAGTGGGGCACCTTCGCCACCTTCCTTGACGAGGACGGCAACTCGTTCTTGATCAAAGGCTAGAAAAAGTGACCGCCCTAACGCCGATGCGCTTGGGCGGTTCTTACTGTCTAAGGCATGTCTGGAACCGTACGGACCGCCGCCAGTTCTCATTTCCCCGCCGCATACTCGGCTGCGACCGGGTCCGAATTCAGCCTCCCGCTCACCGCTTTGATCACGAACCGATACGATGGGGACGGGTTCTTTGTCGCTACGGTATAGCTATAGGAGGTCGTTCCGTCGGCATGACGGACTTTGGCCGTCCAATTCGGGCCCAATGCGTCATTCCGCTCATAAATACGATAGCCTTCTACCGCCGGTCCCGTGTCCGGAGCGGTCCAAGTCAGCTTCACTTGCCCGTCCGCCGTCAGCGTCGCTTTGGCGTTTTCCACCTTGTTCGGCTTCGCGGCGGTTTTCTTAATGCTGTAAGCGTCGTATCGTTCCGTGCTGCCGCCCTTCGTGGTCGTATATGCTTGGAAAATGAGCGTATCGTCCTGGACGGTTACCCCGGTGAACATTTGCTTTTTCGGTTGGCCGGACACGGCCGCGTACGGGAAATCCTGAGCTTTGGGCTTATAAAATTTAGGGCCTGCCGTATTGCCTACGAAATAGACCGTCCCCTTCGGGTTCAGGACATGGCCTTCGCCGTCCTCCGTCACTTCTTGAGGCTGACCGGCGTACATTTGGTAGCTACGGGTGTACGTATGGTCGTGTCCCGACAGGACGGCGTCGATGCCCAGCTCATCGAAGAGCGGCGCCAGATGCTCACGGAAAAACTTGACGTCCATGCTGCCGGAATGGCTGGCTACCGAATAAATCGACTTGTGGAACAGGACGATTTTCCACTTTTTATCCGTTTTGGCCACTTCGTTTCGAAGCCACTCCACCTGCTTCTTGAAGACGGGATCGGAGCTGCCCGAATACTGCGTGTTGAATACCATGAAATGGGCCGAACCGTAGTCAAAAGCATACACCGAGCCTTCCGGGGTGGCGTTCGTGTGCGACTTGTTGGGCAGATGGAAGTGGTAGGCGAAGTTGTTGTAATTTTGAGTTTCATGGTTGCCCAGAATCGGCATCAACGGAATGCGGGATAAAATATCCTTCGGCTCGTTGAGCAGCCACATCCACTGTTCCTCCACATCGCCATTGTCCACCAGATCGCCCGTATGGACGATAAATTTGGCGTCCGGGAATGTTTGAATCCCTTGCTGAACCGTGTTTTTCCAGATCGTGTAGTCGGCTTGGGTCTTGGCTTGGGAATCCGTCGTATACAAGAAAGTAAAGCCGTTATCGGTTGCAGGCTCTGTCGTAAACGTGCCGATATCGCTCCAATTGCCCGCCGTCCCGTCGCCCAGACGGTAAGCATAGGCAGTGCCGGGCTTCAAGCCGTCAGCGATGGCTTTGTGACTCGAAAAGCTCGTGGACTTATTGTTGGATTTATCCGTCATTGTCAAATAAACGCTAATCTCTTGTGAAGCGCCTTGATACGTTTGGATTCCCGTGGACGGAAACGAATTTCCGTTGAGCTTCGAGGCTTCGACGATCTGCAGCTGGGTGCCGGTGATTTTGTCTGACGTGTACCAGGCGAACGCCATGTTGGTTTTCGGATCGTCGTAATAAGTCAGCGCAATCGCCGTCGGTTTGCCGCTCCGCGGATTCCCGCCGCTATCCGAATCGTCGGGATTGGCAATGAGCTTCATATCCCAATACAGGTCGGAGCTGCCCGCGCTTCCCTGATGCACCTCGGCCGCGAGTACGTTTGCGCCGTCGTGGAGCTTGCTTTTCAAAATAGCGGTCAGATCGGCTGTTACGGTGCGGGGATCGCTTTTCGATTCGGAAGCCCGCGTCGTGTAGCGGATATCCCCTTCCGGCATATTGAAGCGGTACGCCTCTTCTCCGTTGACATAGAGCACGGCGCCGTCGTCCACCCCGAAGGTGCCTTTGATCTGCCGATCATCGCTTACTTTGGCCGCGTGAACCGTTGTGCGGAAGTACGTGGTCGGGTATTTCCTTTTGGAGTCCAGACCATAGCGGACGGCGGTCTTTATGGAGCCGAACTCTGAAGTTGCGGTGTCTACCGGATAACCGAAAGGCGCTTGTCCAGAGCTCCAGGCAGAGTCGTCGTAGGCAACAGTCTTACAATCGCCGCCCAAATCCTTCCCTCGGTCAAAATAGCGCCATGTGGCATTTCCGGCCAGCAATGCGACGGGACTGGCGGAAGACGCAGCGGAGCCTTCGAATTCATCCGCCAGCGCCGCTCCCCCCATAAGCAGCAGTTGGCACACTAAAAGCAGAGACAATACTATCGGCCATCGTTTTCGCTTCAATCCTCTGTTCATCAGTTTTCACTCCAATCTTCATAAATTTAGTATTTAACCTTCGATCAAATCAATTCGTTAGCTCCCCCTCCTCACTCCATAAAATCCCTTTATATGGTAAACATCATTGTAGCTTTCGTTGTAAAAAATTTCAATAAAAGAAAAAAAGGGACTCTTCCTTACGCCCCAAGCCAAGCGTGCGGAATGTCCCCTTCCGGATCGTGCTATATGCTATTGCGAAACGTTTTCGTCCGGTCAGCTAGTGCGCCAGCCGTCCTTCCCGGACGACGACTTTTCCGCCCTTGACGACCGTATCAACGTGGTTAATGCCGAAATGATACGGCACATATGCCAAATTGGCCGCGTCGAAAATGACCAGGTCGGCCTGCTTGCCCGGCTCCAGGCTGCCGACCCGGTCGCCGCGCCCGATGGCGTGCGCTGCGTTGACGGTCACGGCCGACAGCACTTCTTCCGGCGTCAGCCCTAGGTTCAGGCAGCCGAGCGTCATCACGAGCTGGATCGATTCCGTCGGCGAGCTGCCGGGGTTATAGTCGGTCGACAACGCGACGGCGAGACCGAGCTCGATCATGCGGCGCGCGCGGGCATGCTGCTTCAGCCGCAGGTTGAACGAGGTCGCCGGCAGGCAGACGGCGATCACGCCGGCATCGCGCATCGCCTCGAACCCGGCGTCGGTCGCGGCCAGCAGGTGCTCGGCCGAGATGCAGCCGAGCCTGCCCGCAAGCTCCGCGCCGCCGAGCGGCTCGATCTCGTCGGCGTGGATTTTCACGCCGAAGCCGAGCGCTTTGGCCGCCGCCAGAATCTCCTCGGATTCAGCGGGCGAGAACACGCCGTGCTCGCAGAACACGTCGCAAAACTCGGCCAGTCCGAGGCGCTTCACCTCCGGCAGCATTTCGCGGATGACGAGCTTCACGTAATCGTCCGCGCTGCCCTTGTATTCCTCGGGCACCATGTGCGCGCCCATGAACGTCGAGACGAGCTCGACCGGATGCGTTTCGTTCAGCCGCTTCGTCACCTGAAGCTGTTTCAGCTCGTCCTCCAGCGTGAGGCCGTAGCCGCTCTTGGCTTCGCACGTCGTCACGCCCTGCAGCAGCAGCGTATCGAGGCTGCGCTTCGCCTTGGCGTACAGCTCGTCCTCCGTCGCCGCCCGCGTGGCTCGGACTGTGCTCAGAATGCCGCCGCCCTGCGCCAAAATTTCCAAATATGTCGCGCCCTGCAGCTTCATCGCCAGCTCGTGCTCACGCGAGCCGCCGTGTACCAGATGCGTGTGCGGGTCGACCAGCCCCGGCGTCACCAACCGGTCGCCAGCATCAAGCTCCTGCATGACCGGCAGGCCCGCGATCTGCGCGCGCACGTCGGCTTCAGGGCCTGCGGCGACAACGACGCCATCGCGGACGGCTACGGCGCCTCCTTTTACAACAGGCACGTCCGCCATGCGGCTGCCTGTGCGCGGCCCCGCTTCCCCTGCCATTGTGATCAGCTCGCCGATATGGTACACAAGCAAATCAATCCTTTGTTGTTCCATCTTCCATCACCTCAACAAAGTCGTCCGACCTGACGTCGTTCGGGCCGGGCGGAATATAGCTTTATGCGGTTCGCGCAGCCCACCGGTTTCCCGGCGGATGCGGTAAACCGCAGCCAGAATGCTTTATTCAACCGGCAATCGGCTGTCTCGAAGCGCCAGCCGCGCCTTCTTAAATGCCCAGCATAGGGACGCGGACGCCGCGTTCCTTAGCCGTCTGAATCGCCAACTCGTAGCCCGCATCCGCATGACGAATAATCCCCATGCCCGGGTCCGTGTTCAGCACGCGGGACAACCGCTCTTCCGCTTCTTGGGAGCCGTCCGCAACGACGACCATACCGGCGTGGAGCGAGTAACCCATTCCGACGCCGCCGCCATGGTGCACCGAAACCCAACTTGCCCCGGACGCCGTATTCACAAGCGCATTCAGGATCGCCCAGTCGCCGACCACGTCGCTGCCGTCCTTCATCGCCTCCGTCTCGCGGTTCGGCGAGGCGACGGAGCCGCAGTCGAGATGGTCGCGGCCGATGACGATCGGCGCGGACAGCTCGCCGCTGCGCACCATTTCGTTGATCGCGAGCCCCATCTTCACGCGCTCGCCGTAGCCGAGCCAGCAAATCCGCGACGGCAAGCCTTGAAAGGCCACTTTCTCGCGCGCCATTTCGATCCAGCGGCGCAGGCGCTCGTTTTCCGGGAACAGCTTCAGCACAAGTTCGTCAGTCTTGGAGATGTCCTCCGGATCGCCGGACAGCGCGGCCCAGCGGAACGGCCCTTTGCCCTCGCAGAACAGCGGGCGGATATAAGCGGGTACAAAGCCCGGGAAATTGAACGCGTCCTTCACGCCTTCGTCGAAAGCGACCTGACGGATGTTGTTGCCATAGTCGAACACGACGGAGCCCAGCTTTTGCAGATCAAGCATCGCCTGCACATGCGCCGCCATCGACTGCTTCGACAAGCGGACGTATTCCGCCGGGCTGCTCGTGCGCAGCTCCGCCGCCGCTTCCAGCGAGTAGCCCGCAGGCACATAGCCGTTCAGCGGATCATGCGCCGACGTCTGGTCGGTGACGAAATCCGGCACGATGCCTCGGCGCACGAATTCCGGGAAAATTTCCGCCGCGTTGCCGATCAGGCCGATCGAGAGCGGACGGCCCTGCTCCTGCGCTTCGCGGGCCAGCTTGAGCGCTTCGTCCAGATCGTGCACCATCACGTCGCAGTAGCGCGTATCGATCCGGCGCTGAATGCGCGTCGCGTCGACGTCTATGCCGATGACGACGCCTTCGTTCATCGTGACGGCCAGCGGCTGCGCCCCGCCCATGCCGCCGAGACCCGCGGTCAGCGTCAGCGTCCCGCGCAGCGTGCCGTTCGCATGCTGGCGCGCCGCTTCCGCGAACGTTTCGTACGTGCCCTGCAGAATGCCCTGCGTGCCGATGTAAATCCAGCTGCCCGCCGTCATTTGCCCGTACATCATCAACCCTTTTTTGTCCAGCTCGTGGAACGTATCCCAGTTCGCAAACGCCGGCACGATCACGGAGTTGGAGATGAGCACACGCGGCGCCTGGCTGTGGGTTTTGAACATGCCGACCGGCTTACCGGACTGCACGAGCAGCGTTTCGTCCGCTTCGAGCTCCGTCAGGCACTCGACGATTTTGTCGTACGCTTCCCAGTTGCGCGCCGCCTTGCCGATCCCGCCGTATACGACGAGGTCTTCCGGCCGCTCGGCCACCTCCGGGTCCAGATTGTTCATCAGCATGCGCAGCACCGCTTCCTGCTGCCAGCCTTTGGCCGTCAGCTTCGTGCCTCGCTGCGCGCGAATCGTACGTTTATTTTCCATCGTGATCTCTCCCTTTAGGTTATTGATCAACCGCGTTTCATCGTGCCTGACAGAAAGTTAAGAATAACGTGCAGCGCCGTGCGCACAGTCGCCCTGCGCGGGTCCTGCATCGGATCGACGCAAACGATATCGAAGCCCTTCACCTTCGGATGGCGGCCCAGCATGAATACCGCCTCCAGCAGCTGCCAGCTCGTCATCCCCGCGGGCACCATCGCCGGAACGCCCGGCGCGTAGGACTGATCGAGCACATCCATATCCACCGTGACATAGATCGCGTCGGTGCCGCTGCCGGCCACTTCAAGCGCCTGCGCGACGAACTTCTCCACGCCCTCCAGCGCGACCTGCCGCGCCGTATACTGAATAATTCCCTGCTCCCGCGCATAGTCGCGGTACGGCTTCGAGTTCGCGAAGCTGTGCAGGCCAATCTGCGCGATATGCTTGCCTTCCACAGCGCCGGATTCGATCAGGCCGCGGATCGGCGTTCCGTTGGACGGTCCGCCGTCCTGCAAGTTGCGCACGTCCATATGCGAATCGATCTGGACGATGCCGACCGGACCGCCGATTTTGTTCCGGAACGCCTTGATGGACGGGCACGTGATCGAATGATCGCCCCCGGCGATAATCGGGAACAAATCCGGCAGCGCCTCGTACACGTTCGTCAGTCCCTGCTCGATGTTCGCATGGCAGCGCAGCAGGTCGGTGACGTGCATTTGAATATCGCCGAGGTCGCGGGCGTTCAGCTCCTGCAGATCGACGTCATGGTCGATGCTGTACGTCGTCACGTTCGCGAACAGCTCGCGCAGCGCATTCGGCGTCATCGACGCGGCGGACACGCTGATCGATGTCTTGGACAGCGGCACCCCGATGAAGCCGAAGTCGACCGGCGCTTCCCCGTCCCACGGCGTGAGCCACTGGGCCACCTTCGTCTCGAACCGGTCGCGCCAGTTCGACTGCCGAGCCAGCTCCGGCGGGTTTAACAGATCAATCGTTTTCACGCATAAGCCTCCTCTTTTGCCTTACGGCGGATTCCGGCGTCTCTTGCCGCCGAAGAACCCGCCGCTTAACCTCCTATATGATTAACCGTATGGTATGATTAGCTGACCTAATGGTTAATAGCCTAAATAAGCCAGCCTTCGGCCGCCATGATGATGCCTGCCCCACAAGTTTATGCGTCGGCTGGCCGATGATGTCTTTGCCTTGATACAGAATGGAGCCGTATGGGAAGATGATCGTGAATGAAGTACGAACTTTCCCGGTACACTTTTATCGTACTTGCAACCGCTTTCGAAAGCACTAGTGAATTTTGCGAAAGTTTAGCACAATTTTGCTGCGCGGTATTCGTTCGGGCTGCAGTGCAGATATCGTTTGAACAGCCGGCAGAAGTAATTGGAATCCTGGAAACCGGCGAGCGCAGCGATCTCCTGTACCTGTTTATCGGTGTTTTCGAGGTAATAGACCGCTTTTTCAATCCGGAGCTTGTTTAAGTAGTCGACGAAGGTGCTGCCCGTTTCTTTGCGGAACAGGTGGCTGAAATGGTAGGTGCTAAGGTAACAATATTGTGCTATCTCTTCGAGGGGAATCTTGCGCTGATGATGCTGCTTCATGTAGGCGATGGCTGTCCGGATTACCGGCGACACCTCCGCCGTCTGCGCTTCGCCGATCCTTGCGGTCAGCTTGCTCCAATGCTCGCTGACTTTGGCCACGAACTTGTCGTAGCGGATCGTCATGTACAGATCTTGAATAAACCGGGCATTCTCCGACAAAATGCTCTGCGCATGGCCGCCGACATCGAGCGACAGACGGGTCAACTGCATGACGAGGTCGATGACTTCGGATTTGAACATATCGACATTTCCTCGGTACGTCTGCTCCATGCGCTCCAGCAGCAGGTGCAAGTATGAAACCGCTCCGTGTACGTCGCCCAGACGGACGCGGGCCATTAACTCCGTCCGTTCGGTTTGCGAGAGAGTGTTGTGCGGCTGCTCGCCGTCCTGCTTTTGCTTTTCGTATTGGAAAATGAGCCGATTGCCCTGGAAGAAGCGGTCGATCATCGACTCCTTCGCTTCCTCGTACGAGTAGTGGAGCATGTACGGGTTATCGTAAAAGGTGCCTATGCCGACAGAGACGGAAAAGCCCTGCGCGTCGGTCAACTTTTGCACCCGCTTCGCCATTGCGAAAGCGGTCTTGGCGGGATCGGGATCGCGCCGGTCCTTCGTCCCTAGCTCGACGAGCAAAGCAAGCACGCCCTCGGCCGCCCACACCCAGACGAACGGCGCTGGGATGCCCGCATGCAGAGCGTCGATCAGCTTTTGCCCGATATCGACGCGCCACTGGATGGGCTGTCCGAGCGCAAGATCGGGATAGCGGTCCATCGAGACGACCATCGCCAGATTGGGCCGGAGATAAATATCGAACTCCGCCTGCATCTCCGCAAACGTCGCTTCGTGGACCAGCGTACCGGAGATCAGCAGGTGGGTAAACGTCGCTTGAGCCGGATTTTGCCTCATGGGGGCCTCCTTACGGTAATTTCGGTTAAAAAACTCACATCCAATCGTTCCGGGCATGTGCGATTCCGGTGCGGTCATTTTGTCTTTACTGTTGGCGTTATACCGCGATTTGTCCCACGATTGCGGCCAGCTCGTTCAACGCCGCAGCTTAACCCGTCTCTTCCGCTTCCACGGGCTTGAACCGGTTTTTGCCGAAAAAGACGTAGAACAACATCGAAACAATCGTATACACCACCGCCGTAATGACGAACGCGTAAACGTAGCCGTAGTAGCTGCCGTATTGAGCGACAAGTCCTGTACTGACCGGCGAAGCCAGAAACCAGCCCAGATTGAACACCGCTTCTCCGGAGCTGGAGGCAAGTCCGCGCATCGAGCGGTCGACGTATTTCATCTTGATCGTGTTGTAGAACGGATTGGCGGCATTCATTAAAGCCTGCCGGAACAAATACCCTCCGCTCGCGATCATCAGATTGGTCGAAAACGCCGTAATGAGCAGGAACGGGATCGAGCACAGCTGAAGCACGATGACCGCTTTCGCTTCCCCAAGCCGCCGGGCGATGACCGGACCGATTAAGTACGCGAGCGCGGTCGCGCCCTGCCCCAAAGACACGATGACGCCAATCACCGATTTCGAGGCGCCGAAGCGGTCTTCGAAATAGACGTTCAAGTAGGGCACCACCATACCTCCGGCCGTCGAGGTCAACAGCCCGAGCAGAACGAAGAGGCCGATCACTTGAAGCGACGTTTTATGATGCTGTACCGCATGCCGCCACGACAGCTTTCCGCCGGACGGCCGTTCCTCCCGGGTCCCCTTCAGCATCAGGACGGGAATCAGCCCGAGCGCCGCGATGCCGACGCCCGTCAGCAAGGTCAGACGCAGGCTCAGGACGCCGTCAAGACCGAAGGCGAATTGAAGCGTGTCGGTGAGAAACCCGCCGAAGACATTGCCGATAACGCTTGCAAACATGACGAGAGCCAGGTTCAAGCTGAACAAATGCACCCGCTGCGACGGGGTGGAATGGTTCGCCATGAACGGAATGACGGTCGCAGACACGACCGCCAGCGTCATCCCGCCCAGAAATGCGGAGACGAGCAGCCCCTGCTCGCCATCGATCAGCGAGCGGGCCGTTAGAGCCGCGATCACCAAAAAGCCCCCCGTCGTCACGAGCCGCTTCGGACCGAACCTGTCGTTCATGATTCCGGCAGGCACCAGCACGATCGCTGCGGCGGCAGCCGCCATTCCGACGATATGCCCGACCATCGTCTGGTCGTAGCCGAGCGCTTTGACATAGAGATTGTAGACGAGGCCGAACATCCCGAGCCCCAAATTCCATACGAAATTAAAGCAAAGAAACAACCGGAGATTCCGGCTGTATCCGAGAAACTGCATCTTCCATTCATATAATAAAACCGACATCGGCCACCCGTCCTTCAGAGTCTTGCAGCGTTTGTACTCTAGTTTTAAGAGTAACCGATTCCGTCAATGATTTGAATCTCTTTTTTCCAACGGTCAAAAAAGAACCAGATTAAGGATAGCTCTACGAAATCGGAGCTATCCTTGGAAACTATTTTGATGCCAATCGCCGTGCGATCGCCACGCATAGTACGACACCGATATTTACGATAAAGATAGGCCAACCAATGGACTCGTGCAGAACGAGCGCTGAAAGTAATAGGCCAAAGAAAGGCTGGAGGAGTTGCAACTGCCCGACCGCTGCTATACCTCCCTGGGCAAGACCACGATACCAAAACACAAAGCCGATGAGCATGCTGAACAGGGAGACATAAGCAAGGCTCCAGAGTGCGGAACCGCTGATACCCGACCACGAAACCGGCATGTAATAAAACGAGAGCAGTGTCATAACGGGAAGCGACAGAACGAGCGCCCAAGAGATCACCTGCCAGCCCCCTAGCCTCCGTGAGAGTATTGCCCCTTCCGCATAACCGTAACCGCACACGATGATAGAAGCCAGCATTAACGCATCACCGACCGGCGAAGATGCAGCCCCTTGTGTTAGGGCGAACCCTGCTACAAGGGAGCTGCCTAGAACGGATAAGATCCAAAAGGCTGGCCGCGGGCGTTCACCGCCCCGCAGTACGCCGAAGATCGCTGTCGAAAGCGGCAGAAGCCCGATGTAGATAATGGCATGCGCGGATGTGACATACTGAAGCGCCAAAGCTGTCAGCAGCGGGAATCCCACTACCACGCAGAGTGCTACCAGCAATAGCGGAACGATGTCGCTTCGGACAGGCCGTTGTTGCTTGAAGATAAGGAGTAGCACGCCCCCTAGCACTCCGGCAATTGCGGCACGGCACACGGTGAGGAACAACGGGTCAAAATCCATCACTGCCAACCGTGTTGCGGGTAGCGAGCCGCTGAAGATGAGCACGCCCAGGAAACCATTGATCCAGCCGCTTGTCGTTTTGTTCATGACAATCACCTCAAATGTATCTTTTATACAAAAATGCGCCGACACATTGAGATAACAAAGTGCGGATAGATGAAATTAATTCACTTTTGTATAATATTTTGTATTATAATAGGTACAATATTTTATGTATATCGACTATTTTTCTATCTGTAAGGATACAAAAATCGAAAATCTATTTGTTCGAGTTGGAGGCATATTTGATGACAAATAAAAAGGAATCCATTCAACAAATCATCCGCTCAGACATCGTCAATGGTCTCATTAAACCTGGTCAGAAGCTGCCTTCCATCCGAAAGCAGAGCCAAAAATTCGGTTGCAGCCTCAATACCATGATTCGTGTTTATCAGGAGCTCGAAAATGAATATCTGATTTATTCACGACCAAAGAGTGGTTATTTTGTCGTAGCCGCAGAAGCGCTCCTTCCCTTGCTGCAAACAAAACGAATCGATTTTGCATCAGCAGCCCCCGATCCCGCGTCAATTCCGCAAATCGACTTTCGCCAATGCTTGAATAAAGCGATGGAATTATTTGAGGCTTCCATTTTCACATACCCTGATCCACAGGGTTTGCTTTCCCTTCGCCAGGAGATCGTGAAGCTTTTTCATCAGCAGCAAGTCTTCTCTTCGGAACAGCAGGTTTTTATATTTTCAGGCGCTCAGCAAGCCCTTCATCTTCTGGCCGGGATGCCTTTCCCAAACGGAAAAACGAACATTCTGGTCGAGCAGCCAACCTACTGGGGAATGCTGGCTGCGCTTAAGGCACAAAAACAAACCGTAATCGGCATCGAAAGAACTCCGAACGGGATGGACTGGGTAACTTTGGAGCGTCATTTTCAAAGTAATATGATCAAGTTTTTTTATACCATCCCGCGCTTCCATAATCCGTTAGGCACTTCTTACACGCCGGAAGAAAAACAGCGACTAGCGGAGCTTGCCAAAGCCTATGACGTTTACATCGTTGAGGATGATTATCTTGCTGATCTGGAAACAAACAGCAAAGCAGATCCTATTCGCGCTTATCATGGGGCCAGTCATGTCATTTATCTCCGAAGTTTTTCCAAAGTGATGCTGCCCGGATTAAGGATTGCCGCGGCCGCAGTACCCGATTCGTTGATTCCCTTACTCCAATGGCATAAACATACGGCGGATCTGAGCACCTCAGTGCTTTCTCAAGGTGTACTGGAGATTTATATGAAGTCCGGGATGTATGCTCATCATGCGAAGCAAATGAAATCCTTGTACAATCATCGCTTTAAACATCTATGGGAAATTTCACAGCGATTATTGCCCAAAGAGTGCCTATATTCCATCCAATCCAGCGGCGGACTCTTCTCTGCAATACGCATTCCGGACTCCCATGCAGAAGACTTGGTCAAACGATTGGAGAATCGTGGAGTTGATGTACTGCCAACCGACCGGCAGTTCCTTTCCTCTTTCCCCAAGCTTAACTTGCTGCGTCTTAGCATCATTCGGACCGATGAGCATGCTATTGAAGAGGGCATCCGCATCATTGCCGAAGAATTGGAGCGTGCCCAACCTACAAGCAGCTCCCCTAAGCCATTCTTTCGGTTATGAGTAGAAAAGCTTTTGCAAAAAAAGCCAATCGATAGTCTGATTCTCAAGGAAGGATTGTTGTTTAATGCTCGGAGGGATGTGTTAGTTCAATGAAACAGCGATAGCCTAGGACTTTTCTCGTCCATGGCTGTCGCTGTTTCGATTTCTGGGGCATTTTAACGGGCAGGTTAACGTGGTAAAATGAGGAAAAAGGGATTGCCAAGTATCGTTTACAATTATTTTTCATGGTCATCTCTTTTATAGATAATATAAGGAGCAGAGAAAATATGATAGTAGGAATCTATTTTGGAATGCACAGGAGTTTATTGATATTTCAAAAGTTTTGGGAGAACGGATTGAGCAATTACAGACAGAATTTCTTGGGTGGCTATACAATAAAGAAATAGATCACAAGTATTGGATTTATAAAGACGGAGAAAAATGGGGAGTCAATTATAATGGATCTGCCTTTGTAGAGTGGTTAAATAATAATGTATCTGATTCCTCACAGAAATCAATTTTACTTGAAGGTGATCAATATATTTCGACTAAAACCATTTATTTCTAGATGTTATACTCCAATACCTATATGTCCTTATTCCTTAGTTCGATTAAGAAGAGAAAAGGATGGTTAAATGAGTGACAAGAAATCTAATATATACTTTCGGCACTATTATCGCAGTATTTGGAGTCATCGTTGTGTTCTTGGTTATTGTTGCTTTATGGTCTATCAAAACCTCTTCAACGAACAATATTTATTTAATTCCCGATGGTTTTGAAGGCGACATTCAGGTGAATTATAACGTTTCGGGTGCTCCTGGGCTAGAAAAGGAAGGCAAGTATGATGTAATCCCGATTCGATTCGATGGAACCTATGATACCTCGAAGCCTGATATGGAATACGGAATTGTAACAGACCAATATTTTTATGTTAGTCATGACGGGATGAGAACACTTGATAAAAGTTGTGTTTATGTTGGAGGAAATGGTTCTTCTGAAACAGGTTCGAGTTCGAGCATTATAAAGCATAATTATCTGAAAATCACCCGAACAAAATGTGGTGAAGAATTTAGAGCTTGGGGAAAGTGATTAAACTAGCGGGGAACGATAGCTCAATAAGTACATGAGGGCAACCGGCCATTCTGATCGACTGCTTTTTGTTATCATGGCGGTCGGCATTTATCGGTAGCAGCGTTGCGCTAACGGGGCAGTTAAGCAGCAACATGGAAACTCGAACCTGAGAATTTCGTATATAAATCAAGACGGAATTGGGTAAACACAGGGAGGATAATGGGATGAGAATGCCGAGCGACAGTGAGCTGACGTTTCTATTCGAAGGAGACGAGCGACAGCTTCAACAATTTATTGAAAATCATCATGAAACATTAGAGCGCCATCAATTTGTGCTGGCGGACGAGCTTGCGATCGAGAACCAAATTCCGAGTGTGTTCGCTTACGTATACAGCGTCATCGTAGATTGGGGAGAGTTTGACGAGGAGATCGTCCGATTGTTCGGTAAACGGCTTCCGGATGAATCGGTCGAGGTGACGACTACGGACGAAGGATTGGACGTTACCTATAATGGGCAACTGCATTCGATTGCGCTCACGTTTTCTGGAAAAGATCGCTATATCACGATTCGCGGGTTCCAGGAATTGATCAGGGACAAATACGAAATTCGTCTGTTTGCAGCCTCGTATCTTTCCGATACCCACGAATTTTTGATATTACCGAGGCGGCAGTGGGAGGAACTGGATGCCCGGTATCCGGCGCGGAATAGGGAGATATTCCGCATCATCGATGGCGAGCTGGATTTTCCGTAACCTCAGGACATTATACGAAGGTTTGGAGGGGGCTTCATTACGACGGGTACGATAGCGCCATTTTAACCATCACAAGGCTGCCGCTAGATCGGGCAGCCTTGTTAAGCTATTTGGCAGGATGCCTTTATTAGAATGCAGAAATTATATCCAAATCGGAAATTGATCAAGAAGTGTAAAATGGACATATCATTTAAAACGGATAAAGGGAAATTCAATTATCGTGTCGCCGGAGTCTGTGTTCATGATGGTTAC
>JBHJMN010000023.1:0-88401 GCA_042219835.1 Paenibacillus elgii | reverse complement strand
ATCCGGGGGATATATCTATACCGATCAGCATAATCCAGGTTTAAAAGTAATGATGAATTTCTTCAAACGAGTATTGGAACGTTTTGAAGGCGATTGCCAAATAAGGATTAAAGAAGGGTACCTGATCAAGGATTATAGAGAAATTGTTTTATTGGAAAGAACAGATAGCGTGATAACTGTGAATGAAAACGTCAAGGAAAAAAGTTTATTGTATGAAGTTGGTATTGCCTGAAAGACTCTAGTCAAGATTTAATCAAGAAACTTAACCATTAACTAAACTAAATTTTGAAAGACTTAATCCAACTTAAACTCAAAGGAGGAATGAGTCTTTTTTTGTTTTCCAGCATCGTCGGGTTATTATTCAGTGACCTCAGTGATGCTTTCCTATGTTTTAATTTTGCGGGGCTTAGTCATCTTCCAATACAAGAAGTTCATGCAAGCTTACATTAAGCGCCTTACAAATTTGTTCCAAGGTATCAAAATAAGCAGCATTTACTTTATCGGAGCAAAGATGACTTATTGTATTGGGGCGGACATTCATTAATCGGGCTAACTCTCGTTGCGACATTCCCTTTTCTTCAAGGATTTCTTTTAATCTTAGCCGAACTGGCATACCATTCTCACCTGTTGCTTTTTACTTATAACTATAAACCGCCAAAGGAATAATTTCAAAGAAAATAGTTGATTGTATCTGTAATCCGATATATAATTCTAGTTAATAACGGAGTAGCGTTACAGTGATTCAAATTTTGCAGCGGAGGTAATTTTAATGAACACATTGGACTATATCCGCCCTACGAGGAGGTACCCGACATGGAAATGACCGAAAACGCCCTTCGGGACAGATGGGATGCCGAAGAACGAGAACTGATGCGGCAAATTCAAACTTATGAAGCTTGTACCATGGCTGTATTAAATATGGTCAGTGGTCAATTAACGTCATTACATAAATTATCGGTTGAAGACATTGTTTCGACTCTTCATCGTGTTGCCCTCGATCTGCAAACAGAACTGCTGTATGTCAGGTTAGAAAAGGCCCTGTGCCTATCCAAGGTCATCGTCTCGGGGAACAGATGAAAGCATAAGGTCAAAATAGAACATAATCACGATAACTTCAAATATTTGTAACTTTTGGATAAAATAATTGTGTAATTTAATTGAAATATATTTCAAACTAAGGGTCGATATGGTATTAATTTCTTGAGGGTACTGGCCAGACCTCAAAATTACTTTTTGCACTGTGTTATTCGGAGGAGGAGAAAAAAATGAGAAAAATGACAACTGCATTAACGATTGCCGTGATCGGAGCAAGTCTTGTATCAAGTCCCGGCTTTGCGGCGGAAGGAACCACGGTCCAACAAGCACCTCAACAGCAGATTATTGTCGCGCCGCCGGAAGGGGAGGTTACGCTTCATTTGGAGCCGGGGGCCGAAGCGGTTGCCGGTCCTTACGTACTCCGGCAGAACGAAGGTATCCGCGTGACCTCAATTGTAGCCGACGACTACGATTGGTGGCTTGAAGAAGTTGGAAACGGCCATGAGGTGATCCGAAAAGAGCATCCGGAAGACAATACCGTCTACGTTAACCAAAGCAGTCAATATATGCTGTTCTACAAAAATGAAAAGGAGTGCAAGAACTCCATCAAGGTGAATATTCAGGTGGTTCGCTAGCTGCGTTCCAGGTCCCTTCGATGCTCGATCTGAGAAAATTTACAGAAGCGGCAACGCTATCGTAAGGACTCCCAGCCGGGGGTCTTTTTTTCTTTTACCCCTAAATATTCAGGTGTACGAAACGCGCGGGGAGATGAGTTTGCACTTTAATAATGTTAAATGTTAACGGATTTAAAAATACCCGCCCCAAAAGTCCTTACCTTGAGCAAGGAAAGGAACTCTTAACGCTATTGATAATTATTGTACGGTTCGGAACTGTGAAAATTACCACTTTACTAGGATTTGTCCTAAAGCTTTCAAAGCGATTTGCCGATAAAATAAGCTGTTGTCTAATTTACGGGTTTAGAAAAATTTATAAAACTTGGGGGCTTGTGTTTTGAAAAAGTTAAACTCATTTATTGCGCTTGCGCTGGTATGCTCGATGTTTACCGGTTGTTCTAATCTCAAATGGAACCGTCCGGCTGCGGTGCCAAGCGGTGCGACGGCCTCGGGGTCGGGGGAGTCGGGTTCGAACAAAAACGACGGGGCGAACAGCGAGGCTATGGAGGTCGAGAAGTATAACGCGTATGTGCAGCTCAATAATTACATGACAGGCCGCTTTGATCAAGTGTTAAACGACTATTTTGAAAAGCTTGGGGACGACGAGCAGCCGATCATCGGAAAAAACTTCAGCTTCACCATGCTGTCGGTTTCGGCCAGCGACAAGACCAACTTGAACAATCAGTTCGGCTTCGCCGAGAAAACGCCTGCCTTTTCGGCCGTTGACCCTACTGTTGTCAAGCTGAAGCCGGTGATGAACGACCTGATCGCCATCCTGTCCGAGGCGCACGATTACTACGAAACCAAAGGGTATGTTGACGATAACTTTGCCAAGTGTAAGGAATTGCATACGAAGATCGTTAAGTCGAAGGACGCTTATTATGCTGCCGCAAACGAGTTCTTGAAGGCAATGACAAGCTTGGGAGCCGAGCAAAGGCAGCAAAGTCTGAAGAAATACCAGGAACAGGACGAGCAGATCCGCTACAGCGCTCTGAAATTTTTAGTGGATGCCGAGGCGCTGTCCGCCGAGATGGAGGAGCAGGGAGTGACGGCCGCAAACATTCTGGATCTCAATATGGATAAGTATAAGGCGAAGTACGACGTGCTGGTCGAGGATTTTAAAAATCTGTCACAACAAGCGCAAGACGACTCGCGGGTGAAGAAAGAAGAGCTCGATAGCCATTCCCTGAAGAGGTATGTGGACGAAGCGAAGAAGGTTAAGGTTGCCGCTTCCGAAATCATCGAGCGTGTGAACAAGAAGGAAAAAGTGAGTGATTTCGATTTGAAAAAACGCTTTTTTACCGAGAATCGGGAAGGCACGCCGGAAAAGTTCAGCAAGACGCTTAGTACCGCCATCGACAATTACAACCGGATGAAGTAAGGTTCGGATTTCCCGGACTGGAGGCGGCATGCTGCCTCCAGCCGGGAGCACAATACCCCTGCCTCTCAGTCGACCATATTCATGTTCACATAGACGAGAAGTATGAAATATCCCAGGATAACAAGGGGAACGAGAGCGTTGCCGAAAGGAAGGTTGAGCGCGCCGGCCAAGACGAAGAGCACGCTGACGATCAGATTGTAGGCCCCGACGATTTTCGCCAGCTTCTCTTTATCGCGGACCTGGTTTTCGTTGAAACCGGATAAAAAACGGGTATATTTTTTTGCGCCGATCAGATAAGCTAAGAGATAGGTGATGAATCCCAGCAGAATGAGATGATAGTTCATAGGCAATAACCTCCTCGTATCATCGTTATTCATAGCCTTTGATTTCATTATACCAAGGATTCGTCGCCCCGGCATGAAAACATGAAGGGCAGGGGGAATGAATATGAACGCCAGAATCGCGAAGCTGCAAGCTTATATGGAGAGCCGCCAATTGGACGCGGTGCTGATTACGCTGCCGAAGCACGTATTTTATTTGACGGGCTACGCCTCGGACCCGCACGAACGCTTCCTTGGGCTGCTGCTCGCCCGGGGGGAGGAACCGACGCTGGTCGTCCCTGCGCTGGATGAAGAAGCCGCGATGGGCGCGGCCAAGGGCGTCGGCGCGTTTGCTACCCATACGGATACGGATGATCCGTACGCCGTGCTCAAGGGGCTGCTGCCGGGAGGAATCCGGCGGTTCGGCTTGGAGAAGACGCATCTGACCGTCAGCCGGTTCGAGCGGCTTAACGAGGCGGTTGGCGCTTCGGAATACGTCGATGTGGACGAACCGCTCCGCGAGATGCGGGTCGTGAAGTCGGAAGACGAAATCGTACGGTTGAAGCGGGCCGTGTCGCTGGTGGAAGAGGTGCTTCGACGCGGCTTGGAAAAGGTCAAGCCGGGAGTTACGGAGATCGAGATTGTCGCCGAGCTGGAGTACCAGATGAAGAAGCTCGGTTCGGAAGGCCCATCGTTCTCCACGTCGGTGCTGGCGGGGGAAAAATCTGCGATGCCGCACGGAACGCCGGGGCTCAGGAAAATACAGAGCGGCGAGCTGCTGCTGCTCGACTTGGGCGTCTTCGCGGACGGGTACGCCTCCGACATTACGCGGACGTTCGCCGTCGGAGATATCGACGACAAGCTGAAGCACATCTACGATACGGTGCTGCAGGCGAATTTGCGGGCGATTGAGGCAGTGAAGCCCGGGGTGACGTATGCCAGCATCGACAAGGCGGCCAGAGATGTAATCGAAGCGGCCGGGTATGGCCCGCAGTTTGTACACCGGCTCGGTCACGGGCTCGGCATCGATATCCACGAGTTCCCGTCGATTCATGCCGGAACCGCCGATCTTATCGTTGCGGGCGCGGTCTTTACGGTCGAGCCGGGCATTTATGTCACGGGACTTGGCGGCGTGCGCATCGAAGACGACGTCCGGGTGACCGACAGCGGCGTCGAGGTGCTGACGTCGTTCCCGAAGGAACTGACGGTGATCGGGTAAACTCGCATGAAAAAAAGGTCTGCTTCTTGCCCTTAACCGGGCACAGAGCAGACCTTTTTTTGTCGGGATAACGCTTCCTTCGTAATCACCCCTTCAGCGCCCCTGCGGTTAAGCCGCCGGTAATTTGCCGTTGGAAGAAGCTATAAGCGATGATGATTGGAATCATCGAGATGGCGAGTCCCGCAAACAAGGGGCCCCATTCCGTACGGTACTGCATCTCCCCCTGCATGATAGCGATCCCGACCGGAACCGTATACTTCGTCGGATCGTTGATCAGGACGGTCGCCATAATGTACTCGTTCCAGACGGTCAGCGCGTTCATAATGGCGACGGTGACCAGCCCCGGCTTGGATAACGGCAGCATGATGCGGAAGAACGTTCCGAAATACGAGCAGCCGTCGATCGTGGCCGCTTCCTCCAGCTCCTTCGGCAGCGATTTGTAGAAGCCGACGAGGAAGAAGATGCCGAAGGGCAATATGCCGACCGCCCCCACCGAGTAAACCAACGTCAAGCCCAGCAGCGAATTGGACAACTGCAGCGTATTGAGCAAAAAGACGAGCGGAATCAAGCCCAGAATCGTCGGAATCATCATCGAGGCGACGTAGATGAAATAAAGTAAGCCCCGTCCTTTGAATTCGTAGCGGGCGAGCACATAGGCGGTCGTAGCGGCCATCGCCAGCGAAAGCAGCGTGCTGCCTGTGGTGACCAGCGCCGAGTTGATGAAATAATCGCCGAAGTGCGCGCGGCTCCAGACGTTGGCGTAATTTTCGAAGATCAGCGGGAACGGCAGATCCCACGGCTTTCCCTGAAGCACCTGCGGGTTATCCTTCAGCGAGGTGAAGAAGGTCCACAGGACCGGGTAAATGACAAGAATGCTCCATACCAGAGGAAAAAAACGGACGAGCGCTTTCGTTGCGCCATGTACGGGTTTGCCTGCGGCGGAAGTCCCGGCCATACCCATCCCTCCCTACAATTCGATGGTTTCCCGCTTCAAGAACCGGCCCAAGATCAGCGTGGTTAGCAAAGACAGGATTAAAATCAGGACGCCGATGGTCGCGCCGTAGCTTAAGTGATACTGTTTGAAGCCCATCTGGTACAAATAGTAGCCCATCACCTGCGTCGCGTTGTCGGGGCCGCCGTCGGTCATAAGCCGGACGATAATGAACGACCCGTTCAGCGTGGTGATGACAATGTGCAGCACCGAAGTTTTGAACTGCTCCCAGATTAGCGGCAGCGTCACGTTCCAGAACTGATGCCACTGCCCGGCGCCGTCGATCTCCGCAGCTTCGTAGAGCGAGCTGGGAATGGCCAGGATGGAAGCGATGATCAGAATCATGTAGAAGCCCATCCCGGCCCACACGCTCGGGGGCAGCAGCGACCACATGGCGAGCTTCGCGTCGCCTAGCCAGTTCGTCTCCACCGGCTTGTCGGTGAAAAGCGACAGGAACGCATTGAGAAAGCCGAGCTGCGGATTATAGATGAAGCTCCACAGCACGCCGATGACTGCGACCGAAATGATGTTCGGGAAGAAGAAAACGACGCGGTAGAAGCCGTACTCCCGCAGCTTCAGCCGGGTCAGAGCTACGGCGAAGAAGGTGGCGATCAGCATGATCAGAACCACTTTCCAGAAGACGAGAAAATAGTCGTTTTTGATTGCTTGGCCGACAATCTCGTCGGACAGCAGCTCCCGGTAATTGCCGAGCCCGATGAAATTCATCGTTTCCGAGCCGCCGGACCAGTCGAAGAAGCTCAAATACAAGCCGCGGAATAACGGGTAGATCGTGAATACCAGAAACACCGCAAAGGTCGGCAGCAGGAAGGTCGTAATAAAAAGCGCGCGATTCCATTTCATAAGACATCCTCCACTGCTAGGGATTGGAAGAAACAAATCGGCAGGAAGAGGTCCTGCCGATCGTTCCCGGGTCGAAGCGCTATTTGCTTCCTCTGACTTTAGCGGCGGCTTTCTCCATACGGTCCATCCATTCGTCCGGCGTAATTTTCTTTTGCAGCAGCGCAATCGTGGCGTCGCTCTCGGCCTGCTCCAAGTCGGCGTTCAGCTTGAATACGGGAGCGACGATGGTGTTGCTGCTGTTGAAATATTTCATGGCCGTTTTCACGACGCCGCTGGCGTTTGTCGCCTCCAAATCGGCTTTCACATTCATGATGGCTCCGGTCTGCTCAGCCCAGCGGATGGCCGCTTTCTTCGTAAAAATGAATTGTACGAACGCCTTGGCTGCTTCCGGGTTCTTCGCTTTCTTCGCGATGGCGATGTTGCTCGTATAAGGAATGGCAATGCTTTTGCCGCCCGGCTTCTGCATGACGGACGGAATGAAGCCGAATTTGAAGTCGGCCGGGACGTCCTTCTTCATTTCGTTCTCCAGCCACAGCCCGTTCGGAATCATGGCGTCTTTGCGCTGGAGGAACAGCATTTGCGAATCGGTATGGTTGATGCCGAAGGAAGCGTTGTCAAAATACCCTTTGTCCCGCATATCGACCAGCTTTTGCAGCGTTTTGGCGACGGCGTCGTTCTTGAACGCTTTTTCCTTCGCCGCTTCCTGATCCTTCAAAATTTGCGGATTATCGCTGTTCTCGGACACGAAGCCGGAGTTCAGCAGCCCGCCGACGATGTAGTACGGGTATTTACCGGTATGAATGTAGGGGGTCATCCCCGAGACTTTGATTTTCTCGCTGGTAGCGAGGAAACTATCCCAATCGGTCGGCACGGTCCAGCCGTTCTTCTTGAACAGCGCTTCGTCGTAGAACGTGCCCCAGGAGCCGAAGACGAGCGGGATCGTATAATGTTTGCCGTTGTAATCTTGAGGCGGGGCGATCAATTGGTCCGTCAGCTTGTCGCCGTCGATGTTCTTCGCGGCCTTCACCCAGTCGGAGATGTCCATGAGCTGGTCGTCCTTGACCATCTGGGTTTCGTTCGACCCGGCTCCGTCGATGTAGACGACGTCGGGCGGATTGCCTTGAATCCAGCGCGGCTTCATTTGATCGTTGATTTGCGAGCTGGCCGATTGCTTGATTTTCAAGTCCGGGTACTTCTTCTGGAACTCGCCGATCACTTCTTTCCACCAGCTGTCGCCGTAGCCGCCGACGAAGTATTGGATCTCGAAGTCGCCTGCGATTTTGGCCCCGTCCGCAGGCTTCGCCCCGTCGGCGGGCTTGGCGGCTTCGCCCGGCTTGGCCGTGTCGGCCGGTTTCGCCGCCGGAGCGCTCCCGCAGCCGGCCAGCGAAAGCGCGCAAAGCAGGGAGGCCATGCCCAGTGCCGTGCTTTTGGTGAATGCTTTTCTCATCTTTCGAACCCTCCTAAAAGTTGATCTTTAAGGCACACATTGATTGCATAACCTTATCTTAGGAGGTTTGGCGCGAAAGCTCCATTGAATATCTTCCAAGAGTTCTTTATTTTTTTATGATAATCATCACATTATTCCGTGCTTTTCGTGAGGGCGATTTGCTGAAGCTGATCGAGGGCGGCTTGAGGCGGCATGCGGTCGACCAGCACGGCTTGGCCCATTTTTCGCGTTCCGTCCATTACCTTCTGCCAGGCAGGGTGGTTGACCGGATAAAATTGGGCCGTCTGCAGCGCTTCGAGGCTGTCTTTGACGTTCTTGTCCTTGGCCGCAAGCTTGTCCCCTACGGACTTGGTCACCGGCAGGAAGCCTTCGCGCAGAATAAGATTCTCGTAGCGCGCATCGTCATACAGAAAGCTGATGAATTTGGACAGCGCCTCTTTGTTCGTATGGTCCGTCTTGAAGGACACCAGCACATCCTGCACGCCGAAGGAGATGGGCGGGGTTCCGTCCTTGACCGGCATCGGTCCGATCCCCCATTTCAGACCGGGAAATTCTCTGGGAACGACGGATGGGAAGTAATTGCCCGAAATCATCGTTCCGAGCTTCCCGTTCCCGAGAATGCGGTGCTTCTCATCGCGCGTTGTGACGGTCGGTTCGGTATCGGTCAGCCCTTGGTCATAAAGCGATTTCAGAAAGGTCAGCCCTTCGACGTTCTCCGGCGAATTGATCGTCCACTGCCCGTCCTTGATCCAGCCTCCGCCCGCCCCGAAGAAGAAATACGACAAGTAGGCTTGGCTTTCGTTGTCCGTCAAGTCCACGCCGAAGCCGTCGGCTTTTCCCGACTGCTTGATTTTCCGGGCCGTTTCAACCAGCTCGGACCACGTTTTCGGCGGCTCGGTCAGCCCGATTTCGTCAAAAATGTCCTTGTTGTAATACAGGTTGCGGACGGTGGCGAGATAAGGGATCGCGTATTGGGCGCCGTTCCAATGATCCATTTGCAGAAACTTTGGAAGAAGGTTCGCCTTCAGCTCCGGGGACAGAATATCGTTCCAGTCGTTGAGCAGGCCGTCCTTGGCAAAATGAGCGTACACGTTCGTGTTCAGCAGGTCCGGCGGCTGATTCTTGCTGATCATGTTCGTATAGACGCCGTCGAGGGTGTCCCAATTCGCCACCTGCAGCTCGACGTCAATGTTCGGATATTTCGCTTCGAAATCTTTTACGATGCTCTCCAGCAGCGGTCGCGTATCCATGCTGTACTCCGCCGCCAGGAACTGGATCAACGCCTTCTGCTCCGCCAGAGCGGGGGAAGGGGAAGAGTCGATCCCGCAGCCGGACAGCAGCATCAGCAGCAGCGCGGCCGATACGGCCGCAGCGGCGGGCTTCCGTCGATTCATTCGGTCCACCTCGATTCTTGATTTGATCGCCCGAGCCAGGGCATGCTTTTCCTCACCTTTCCACAAAAGGGAAGAGCAGCTTTTGATTTTCCGGATCGTACATGTTCTCCTTGGTGACGACCGTCGAATCGATATTGTCGAGCGGGTTCGCTTTTTTTCCGTCGATAAGCTCCACGGCAGCCTTCACGCCCAAATATCCGAGGTTAAAAGGCTTCTGAACCAGCGTGGCATGCAGCGCGCCTTCCTCCAGCAGCTTGATCTCGTAGATCGAAGCGCCGAAGCCGACGAGCTTGACAGCGGCGCTTTTATTCAATTCCTTGATCGCTTTGGCGGCCCCCAAAGCAGCCGTTTCGTTCAGGCAGATCATGCCGTTAATCTCCGGGTGGTCGGCCAGCAGCTGCTTGGTCACTTGGTAGGCCCGCTCCTCCTGATTCGTGGTATACCCTGTGCCGACGACAACCGCCGCCGGGTCGGCGGCGAGCGCCTCCCGAATGCCGGTTTCCCGGTCCGTAGCGGTGGGCGAGCCGTTCTTGTCGCTAAGGATTGCGACGGCGGGCCGGCCCTTCGTCATAGAGGCCAAGGCGCGTCCTGCTTTTCTGCCTGCGTCCAGATTGTTGCTGGCGATAAAGCTGTCGCCGGGATTGCCGTCCAACGGCGAATCGATCACGACCAGCTTGATTCCGGCTTGGCGGACCTTCTCCGCCACAGGAACCAGAAGGTCGGCGGCGGCAGGAGCCAGCACGATCGCTTGGGGCTTCTCCGCAATCGCTTGCTCCACGAGACCGATCTGCTCGTGCACGTCGGTTTCCTGCAGGGGGCCGCGAATGTCCGCTTTCGCCTGAAATTCTTTGGCGGCCGTCTTCGCCCCGGCCCGGACCGTCTGCCAAAATTCCGTGCGGATATCGTTGCTCTTCATAATGACGATAATGCTCTTGTCCTTGCCGGTTTCGGTCCGGACGGACTGGAGCAAGATAATGGCATAGACGCATAAGGCGAAGAGAGGCGCCAGCATCCACACGATTTTTTTATGCGTCAGCATCGGCTGCTCCTTTCCTACACGCTTTTCGGGATTGTCAGCGTGACCCGGGTGCCCTTCTCCGGTTCACTTTCGAAGCTCACGCCGTAGCTCGTCCCGAAATAAAGCTGAATCCGTTCGTGTACGTTGGCAATGCCTACGCCATTGCCGTGCTCCGTTCCCGTCCGGGGCACCAGAATGTACCGCAGCCGGTCCGGCGTCATCCCAAGGCCGTTGTCCTCGACGGTAAACACGATCTTGCCGTCCTTCTCTCTGCCTGCGATGGTGATGAGCCCGTACCCCGGTTTGTTTTTGATTCCGTGATAGATGGCGTTTTCGACGAAAGGCTGGAGCAAAATTTTGATCGTTTTGTAGGCCATAATGTCTTGGGAGACGTTAATCCGGTAATCCAGCTTTTCCTTGTACCTCATCTTTTGGATCAGCAGATAGCTGCGGATATGCTCAATTTCGATGATGATGGGCACGAGCTCGTCGCTTTTGTTGATGCTGGCGCGGAACAGCTTGGCGAGCGCGGAGGTCATGAGCACGACTTCCTCGTGCTTCTTGCCTTCCGCCATCCAGATGATCGAATCGAGCGTATTGTACAGAAAATGCGGGTTGATCTGCGCTTGAAGCACCTTGAGCTCGCTTTTGCGCTTCGTTTCCTCGTTGCGGATGATTTCGCTCATCAGCTCCTTCGTGTGGCCGACCATCAGGTTGAACGTGCGCCCGAGCTGGCCGATCTCGTTCTCCTGCTCGATCTCGGCGCGGATGTCGAAGTTGCCTTTTTCCACCTGCTTCATTTTATCCTGAAGGTTCTTGATCGGCTTGGAAAACCGGTGCGAGAGCACGAACGACAGCAGCAGGGTGATCGCTAGCCCGAAGACGGCCAGCAGCAGGAACGAGCTTTGAATCGTGTGTTTGTTGGTGACGAGCTCGTCCGTGTAGGCGACGCCGACGATTTTCCAGCCGAATTTCGTATCGTAGACCGAATAGATGCGCGATTCGTCGCCGTCGTACGCAACGAAGCTGTCCGTATGCATCACCTCGTCGATCAGCTCGCTCTTCAGGTTGCTGTAGATGAGCTGCTGTTGCGGGTGGTAGACGATGTTGCCGCCGTTGTCGACAATGAACACATAGCCCCGCTGGCCGAGGTTGACCTGGCTGCTGATTTCGCTGATGACGCTCAAGTTGAGATCGACGAGAAAAATGCCTTCCCCTGCGATCCCGTCGGTGCTTTTCAGCTCCCGGCTGAGGGAGACGACCCAGCGGTATTCGTTCTGGATCACATGCTGGACGTGGGAGGAGGAGACGACCGGCTTGCCGCCTTCCTGCTTCGCCTGCTTGTACCAGAGCTGCTCCTCCGGCTTCGCGTTCGGATTGAGGCCGGTGCTGCGCCGGTCCGATACGAACTTGCCGTTGTAGCCGAACACCATGATGGAGGCAATGTCTTTGCGGGTGTACAGAATCGACTGGAACATGTCCGAGATCCGCTTCTCGTACACCCGGCGGTCGGCCTCGCTGATGAAAACCGTGTTGGAGATAAAATATTTGATGTCTTTGTTCGTTAGGGCCAGGGTAGAGATGTTCTCCATATTCGTGAAGTAGGACTGGATGTTGGCGCCGACCTGCTTCATGACTTCCGAGAGGTAGGCTTGCGAATTTTTCTCCACGGCGTCGGCGGACAACCGATAGGAAATGAAGCTGGTGATGCCGACAGAGACGAGAATCAAGCAGGAAAAAGCCGCGGCGATGCTGGAACGAATGCTCTTGAACTGGAACAAGGGTGACGGCAGGCGGAGCATCGGCTTCATCGGCGGGGCTCCTTGGCTGCGTTGTCCCGGTATTCCGTCGGCGTGAGGCCGGAGTGCTTCTTGAAGATCAGGCTGAAATAGTTCGGATCGGCATAGCCCACCTGCGCCGCAATCTCGTACGATTTGAGCGAGGTATGCAGCAGCAGCTCCTTCGCCTTGTCGATGCGCACCCGCGTCAAATATTCGACGAACGTTTCGCCGAGCTGCTGCTTGAACACGGTGCTAAAATAGCTGGTGCTCATGAGCGTATGCCGGCACAGCTCCTGCAGGGAGAGCTTGTCGTTCGCGTAGTGCTCACGGATATACTCGGTAGCCCGCAGCACCTGCGTATGCGTCAGGCGATTCCGCTGCTCGGAGATTTGCTCCAGCGCCAGGCTTAGAATGTGCTTCAGCCAGTCCCGGATTTCATCCAGCGTCTTGAACCGGTACACGTCCGTCAGCCAATTGCGCTCGCCTACGGCTGCACTCGGCTCGTCCGCTCCGAGCTCCCGGACCGTATTCATCAGCGTGACGATCACCGACTGGATCTGCCAATAGCACGCTTCGATCGGCATCCGGGACGTTTTCAAGTGGGCAACCAGCTGCTCGATCAAGCGGTGAACGTCTGCGGTTGTGCCGGTTTTCACGGCGGAGGCAAGCAGCCGGTTCCATTCCGCGCCGTTGTCCGGAGCGGCGGGCGGCTGCCCCTCCATATCGACAATGCCGATCACTTGATTTTTACCGAGCAGCAGCCGGTATTCGAGCGCGGACAGGGCGCTTTTGTAAGCGTGGGGAAGCTGCTCCAGCGAACCGCATACGCGTCCGACGCCCAGGCTCACCGTCAATTTCAAATATTTCTCGACAAACTGCCGGACCGTTTCGGCGAGCTGGTACGCCAGCTCGTACAATGGCACTGCCGCAAGCCCGGACACGATGGCCACGACGCGCTCTTCGCGGGTGCGAAAGGCGATTCCGTTCTCCTGGCCCACGATTTCCTGAACCATATTGTACACGGCAAAGCGCAGCAGCTCCTGATCTTGGTCGGAGGGCAGGTGTCCGCTGCTGCCGAAGTCATCGATATCGACGACCATCGCCACATAATCGGGCCGAGGCTCGGGAAGCCCGAAATAACGGAGCCGCTCCCGGATTTCGGCATCCCCCATACCAGCCGTCGCCCATCGTTCGAGAAAGCGCTCCTTCAGCAGCGGCAGACTTTGATTCAATTGCATGTGCAGGCGCGTCAAATCTTCCCGCTGGCGGGTTTCTTCGTCGAGCTCGCCTTTCACCTTCTTCAGCAGCGCGCGAAGGTCGGCCGCTGTAATCGGTTTCAAAATAAAGTCGTAAGCTTTGAGCCGCAGCGCTTGCTGCGCATAATCGAAATCGTCGAAGCCGGTCAGGATGATCACCTTCACGAAAGGGTACCGGGTCCGGATCAGCCGCGTCAGCTCCAGCCCGTCCATAAACGGCATGCAAATATCCGACAGCACGAGGTCAGGTCTCAGCTGTTCCATCGCTTCCCACGCTTCCCGGCCGCTTGCATAATCGCCGACGAGCTCAAATCCAAGCTCGTTCCAGCCGATATACTCTTTGATGCCCTCGCGTACGATCGCTTCGTCATCCACAATCATGATTTTGTACATGCGCACCCCCGCGTTTCCAGCGTAACTTTGTGTAGAGTTTACTTTAAAAAGGGAATTTCCGGCAAGGGGGCGGTTCGCGCTTTTGTATTTTTTTGTAGAAACTTAACAGTTCACCACCCGGAACGGACGGTAATCAAAACCGTGCGGATCTTCCGGACGGCCAGCTTCGCAGTTTCGTTCAAAATGAACGGTCCTCTTAAACCAGTGTGGAAATGGTCATACTGACATCATGGAACAAGCTGCGAGTAAAAAAATTTCATGGATAGGATTGACAAGGAGCATGCGGTGATGCATAATAATATATGAACACATGCTCATATATTAAGTATACGGTCGGAACGCCGCAGCGGATCGCCTGTATCTTGGGAGGAACGATTTATGCACAGTCATAACCATGGCGCTCATGCGCACGACCATGGACATGGTCACGGTCACCATCACGGCCATGGACACCATCATCACGATCATGCCCGGGATGGCAACAAAAAGGGGCTTATCATTGCTTTAAGTATTACGTCGGGCGTTTTGCTGCTGGAGTTTTTCGGGGGGCTTATCACGAACAGCCTGGCGCTGCTTTCGGATTCCGGGCATATGCTCAGCGATGCCGGCTCGCTTCTGCTCAGCCTGATCGCGCTCAGCTTTGCTGTGAGACCGGCTTCCCCGGCCAAGACGTACGGCTTTCACCGCTTTGAGATTCTGGCGGCGCTGTTTAACGGAATTTCGCTGTTTGTCATCGCCGGCTTTATTATGTGGGAAGCGTACGGCCGCTTCTTTGACCCGCCGGAAGTCGCCAGCGGCTCGATGTTAGCGATCGCCTCCGTCGGACTGCTTGCCAACCTGCTCAGCGCGTGGATGCTCATGCGGAAGGGCGACGTGAAGAACAACGTCAACCTGCGCAGCGCTTATCTCCACGTGCTCGGGGACGCGCTCGGCTCCGTCGGCGCCATTCTCGCGGGGCTGGTGATGATGGCCTTCGGCTGGTACGTCGCCGATCCGATTATCAGCGTGCTTGTTTCGCTGCTGATTCTTAAGAGCGCTTGGGGCATTATCTCCCATACCGTGCACGTGCTGATGGAAGGTACACCGGCCGGCGTCAGCCAGCAGGAAGTGAAACAGGCGCTGGAGAACATCAAGGGCGTGGTAAACGTGCACGACCTTCACATCTGGACGATTACGTCGGGCCTCGATTCGTTCAGCTGTCACCTGCTGATCGAGGACGATCGGGACAGCCAAGAGGTGTTGCAGCAGGCCATCAAGCTGATGGCGGAGCGTTTCAATATCCACCATGCGACGATCCAAATCGAGAACTCGGCTATACGCCACGAGGAATTGCGGGTATAAAAACGGCCGTTTCTTCCCACATTAACAGCAACCCTGTATGTGGAAAGGATGACGAAGCATGACCCGTTACGAATACGACTCCAGCCTTCAATCGCAAAATCCGGTCTCGCAAGCGCAAAATTCGGTAGAAAAGGCGCACAACGCCGTAACCCAAGCGCAGAGCCACCCGTCCGCCCAAATGATCGAGCAGGCTGAAACGGCTGTGGAAAAAGCTGAGCGTTCGATCGCACAAGCTGGGCATGACGAGAACAAGCCTGCCGTAGAACAAGCGGATGCACAGCTTGCCGAAGACCAATCGGCGCTGCAAAATCTGCAGCCGATGAAAGAATAATGGCTGAGGCAAGTCTCAAGACCCGTTAGCTCCTCCCCTTATGAGAGGTGGGGCTGACGGGTCTTTTTCGGCTCGATGCAGCGCATAAACCTTTGTAGCCGCATCGCTTTTGGCTTTTTCTTTGTGCTACAATGGGAGCATACGGCACGTGCTTTGAGGCACGCGAGGAAGAGGAGGACTGCATTTGGAATCGTGGCAGTTAACGGCGGAGTTGATTTTGGACAAGAAGGCGGCACTGGGCGAAGGGCCGGTATGGGATCACCGCAGCGGCCGGCTGCTGTGGGTCGATATCGAGGGAATGCGGATTCATCACTATGATCCGGTTCAAGGAACGGACCGTTCGATCCAGCTTGACCAGCGGGTCGGGGCTGCGGTGCCGAGAGCGGAGGGCGACGGTCTGGTGCTCGCGCTGGAGCACGGCTTCCATCTGTTCGATATCGCGAACGAGCGGCTTACGAAGCTCGCCGACCCGGAGGCGGGGCTTCCGGAAAACCGGTTTAACGACGGCAAGTGCGACGAAGCTGGACGCTTCTGGGCGGGGACGATGAACTGCAAGAACAGCGACCCGACGGGGGCGCTGTATTGCCTGGAGATTGACGGGTCGCTGCGGAAGGCGATCGATGGCGTGAGCTGCTCCAACGGGCTCGGCTGGAGCCCCGACGGGCGTACGATGTATTACATCGACTCGCCTACCAGACAGGTCGTCGCGTACGACTACGAGCCGGCAGCAGGAGCGATCTCGAACCGGCGCACCGTGGTCACGATTCCGGAAGGAGAGGGCATTCCCGACGGCATGGCCGTCGATGGCGAAGGGATGCTGTGGGTTGCCCAGTGGGGCGGCTGGCGCGTGTCTTGCTGGAATCCGCAGACCGGCGAAAGGCTCGGCTTCGTCCGCGTCCCGGCTGCGCAGGTGACCTCCTGCGCGTTCGGCGGTCCGGACTGGGACGAGCTGTACATTACGACAGCCCGGACGGGGCTGAGCGAGGAACAGCTGGCGCAGCAGCCGCATGCCGGCGGCTTGTTTCGTGTCAAGACGGGCGTAAAAGGCAGACCGGCTTGCTTTTATGGCGGATAATCATCGGACGTTGACAGGAGAAGACGCTTGGGATGAGCGTCACCCGTTCATCGTGCAGATCAAGCGCCGCCTATTGCCGGGGCTGCGCATCAAGAGCGAGCGGCCGCACGATCCGATCGTCGTATACCGCGTACCTGACCCTTGGCGGTTGGTGGGCGCGGGCAACTATGCGGCGGTTGTGGCGCATCCGGATTACCCGGAGTATGTGGTGAAGATATATGCGCCGGGCCGGCCGGGACTGGAAGAGGAGGCCGAGGTGTACCGCCGTCTGGGGCGGCATCCGGCATATTCGGAGTGCCTGTATTATGGCGACGGCTATCTGGCGCTCCGGCGGTTGAACGGCATCACGCTGTACGATTGCATCCGGAAAGGCATCCCGATCCCCCGGCAGGTGATCGACGATATTGACGAAGCGCTTGCCTATGCGGTTAGCAGAGGGCTTCGTCCGCACGACATTCACGGCAAGAACGTCATGATGCGCGACGGCCGCGGCGTGGTGGTAGACGTGTCGGATTTTTTGAAGCCGGAGCCGTGCAGGATGTGGGACGATCTGAAGAAAGCGTACGATCGGTTCTACCTCCCGCCCTTGCGGCGTGTCCCGATTCCCGGGTTCGTCTTGAATGTAGTCCGGAAAGGCTACCGTTTGCTCAAAAGATAAAAAAACAAAACTTTGGCGTACTTCAAGCGGGAGGCAGAGGCGATGTCCATATTTAAGAAAGTGCTTGCAAGTGTAGGGATCGGTTCGGCAAAGGTGGACACGAGGCTGGAACATACGCAGGTTTCACCCGGAGAAACGTTTAGCGGAGTCGCGCATATTCAAGGCGGTCAATTGGAGCAGCAGATCGGGAGCATCTACGTGTATTTGAAAACGGAATACACGAAGGAAGATGATGATGGTAAGAAAATGACCTATACCGCGGAGATCGCCAAATACCACATCACCGACGGCTTCCTGCTGCGGCCCGGCGACAGCTTTGAGATTCCGTTTGCGCTGGAGATTCCCGAATACGCTCCGCTGACGCATCGGAACACGCCGGTCTGGGTGGAAACGGGCCTCGATATCGACAGGGCGATCGATCCGACCGACCGGGACGAAATCGAGATCGTAGCCGGCCCGAACGTGCTTACCGTGATGGAGGCGCTGGATGAGCTTGGCTTCCGTCTCCGCGAGGTCACGAACGAATACGCGCCAAGCTTTGGCGGGCCGGCGCCTTTCGTGCAGGAGTTTGAGTACGTGCCGACGACGCATTTTCGCCGCGCTCTTGATGAGCTTGAGGTGCTCTATTTCCCAAGGGGAGACGATCTGGAGCTGTTCTTGCAGATCGACCGCCGCGCCCGGGGTTTCCGGGGAAGATACGAAGAACAAATGGGGCTGGACGAAAGCTTCGTCCGCGTGACCATCCCGGGCGGCGAGCTGCGCCGGGGCTCGACCGTCGTTGCCGGGCAGCTGCAGGAACTCATTTCACGTTATTGTTAAACGAATCAATGGTCAGGAAGTTCGTTTCCTCGGGAAACGGGCTTCTTTTTTTTCATAGCGGCAAGCAGGAGAAGAATGTACGGCTAGCGAAAAATGTAAAGATTAGGATAATATCCGGACCTTAGGAGAGAATACATATGGCTGAACCGCAAGTAAATATACTGATTGTCGACGATCGGCCGGAACATTTGCTCGCTATGTCTTCCATACTGCAATCTCCCGATTATCGCATCGCCACCGCCAATTCCGGAGAGGAAGCGCTGCGGCAAGTGATGCAGGAGTCTTTCGCCTTGATTCTGATGGATATTGAAATGCCGGGAATGAATGGCTTCGAAACCGTTAGCATGCTGAAGTCGCAAGAGCGGTACAGGTCGATTCCCGTGATCTTCGTTACTGCGCTCAGTCAAGCGACGGAGCACATGGTACGAGGGTATGAAATCGGAGCGATCGATTTTATATTCAAACCCGTGCAGCCGGTTGTGTTAAAAGTAAAGGTCAGGCAGTTCGCAGGCATCTACCGGGACCGGGAGCAGCTTAAGGCGCAAAAGGAGCTGATCACCCGGCGCACGATCGACCTGGAGCACGCGCATGTCCAGCTTCTGGACAATACGGACAAGCTTCGACAGATGGAAGCGATGGCCCGGGCCATCAGCGAGACGTCAACCGATGCTTTTTTGACCGTCGATGCGCAGGGAACGATACTGTCGGCCAATCCCGCCGTCCTGCGGCTGTTCAGGTACAGCCCGGAGGAGCTGCTCGGGAAGCCTGTGTGGCAGGTCGTGCCGTACACCGAGCGGCTGTTCGGCTCGGGGGAAAGCAGTTCCCTGCTGCCGGATTCCGGTACGAGGGAAGCGACGGAAGTTACGGCCGTGCGGCGCAGCGGCGGGACGTTCCCCGCCGAGCTGCAGATCGGAAGCGCCTGTATCGGCGACCGGCCGGTTTACGTCTGCTCGATTCGCGACGTAACCGAGCGCAAGATGCAGTATATTCGCATGGAGCAGGCCGTAGAGCAGCGCACGTATGCGCTGCGTGAAGCCAACGGAAGACTTCAGGCGGAAATCCGGCGCCGGCATCAGGTAACCGAGCAGCTGCTGCGGTCGTATGATCGGATCAACGATATTTTGGAGAGCATCACGGACGCGTTTTACGCGCTCGACCATGACGGGGCGATCGTCTACATGAATCGTTCGGCCGAGCAGCGTCTCCGCATCGTGAAGGAGCAAGCGCTGGGCCGGCCGTTCTGGGATTATGCGCCGGTGGAGCGCTCGAAATGCTACGATTTGTTTCTTCGCGCAGCCTTGGAGCGAGCGCCGCAGCGGGCGGAATTTTATTCGAACCTGACGGGAAGCTGGGTCGAGGTGAGGGCTTTCCCGTCATCGCTTGGCATCAGCTTATATATTCAGGATACGAACGAGCGGCGGCGCATGGAGCAGGATGCCCGGGAATCGCAGGAGCGGTTTTATACGATTTTTCAGGCGACGCCTTGTCTGATGGCGATTCAATCGTTAAGTGACCGGACGTATCTCGACGTCAACGAGAGCTGGATGAAGCATACGGGATACACGTACGAAGAAATGACGTCGGGAGCCGCCGATCTGCAGATGACGCTCATCTCGGACGAAGGGCTGGTCGAGACGGCCCCCGTGGATTTCAACGAGACGGTGACGGACGTGAAGGTACAGTATGTAACCAAGGCGGGTGAGCGGCGGACAGGACTGTTGTCCACAGAGATCATTGAGACGCCGGATGTGCCGTGTGTGCTGGCGGTCATTACCGATATTACGGACCGGGTGGAGCTGGAGAGGGAAATGGCGCGGCTGGACCGGCTGCATCTGATCGGAGAAATGGCCGCAGGCATCGCGCATGAAATCCGCAATCCGATGACGACCGTCCGCGGTTTTCTCCAGCTGATGAGCGCGAAGAAAACTCTTCCGCCCAAAGACATTATCGACGTCATGGTGGAGGAACTGAACCGTGCCAACGGGATTATTAGCGAGTTTTTGGCGCTGGCCAAAAACAAGACCACCGACCGCCGCCCGCAAAATTTGGCTCAGGTGATTGAGGCCATCGGTCCGCTCATTCAAGCGGAGGCGACGCTAGCCGGTAAGCAGCTTCACCTGCGGCTTGATTCGTGTCCCGAGCTGGAGCTCGACGAGAAGGAGATGCGGCAGATGGTATTGAATCTCGCGCTGAACGGACTCGAAGCGATGGACGCCGGAGGACGGCTCGAAATCGCCACTTACACGGAAGAGTCGGAGGTCGTGCTGGCGGTCTGCGACCAGGGCCACGGCATGGACAAGGACGTGCTCGCCAAGGTCGGGACTCCTTTCTTTACGACGAAGGAGCAGGGGACGGGGCTCGGTCTGGCGGTCTGCTTCAGTATCGCCGCCCGGCACGGAGCCAAGCTGACGTGGCAGACCGGACCGGAGGGCACGGCATTTTATGTCCGGTTCGCGGTACCGCCTGAGCCCGTCGCCACGAACGACCCGTAGCCGATTCCTTCGTTGCGATGTATAAAAGCGGCTTCCGTTTTTCATATTAACTAGGGATAAGCTGGAAAAGAACGCGATCCAAGGAGGAACGACCCATGTCCAAAAGCTTAACGGAAGTGCTGAACACCCAGATAGCGAACTGGAGCCTGCTGTTCATCAAGCTCCATAACTACCATTGGTATGTGAAGGGACCGCAATTTTTCACCCTGCATGTGAAATTCGAAGAGCTGTATAACGAGGCGGCCCTTCATGTGGACGATTTGGCCGAGCGGCTGCTGGCGCTCAAAGGGCAGCCGGTCGCTACCATGAAAGAAATTTTGGAGAAAACGACCCTGCACGAGGCTTCCGGCAGCGAGAATGCCGAGCAGATGGTCCGTTCCATCGCCAACGACTTCGGCACGCTGATCGGGGAGCTGAAGGAAGGGATGGCGATCGCCGAAGCGGCGGACGACGAGACGACCGGCGACATGCTGCTTGCGATCCACAGCGAGCTGGAGAAGCACGTCTGGATGCTGGAGTCGTTTTTGGGAAAATAGCGTCCCGGATAAGGGGCATGGCGACTTGCAGATACGCAGGAAGCCGTGCCTTTTTTTGTCAGAACGAACTGATTACCCGCTGTCGTTGTGTAATCGTCGCTTCGGCGGGAAGGCTTGTCGCATATACTGTAGAACGGAACCCAGTCGGCAGACCGCTCGCGGCGCTGCCTAGCAAAGGAGTGACAAAAACAATGAATGCGAGTCCGCATAAAGACGGGGAACGTTTAATGAAGGCTGAAACCCGGCTCGAGAACATTGAAGTCGCCGTTACGCGCATGGAAGAAAAGCTGGACAAGTGGCATGGCAACTATATATCCCGTGTGGAAATAAACGAGATGCTGCGCGCTCGCGACGAACGTCTCGAACGGATCGAAAAAGAACGGCTGGCCAACAAGCAGCTTTACCCCGGCTGGATCAGTAGTCTCATTGCTTTTGCCGCATTGCTTGTTGCGTGGTTCCACAATAAATAAAGCAGGAATGAAATCGCTCGGACAGGTCGCTTTTCCTTGCGTCGTTTGGGTATAATGGGATGAAAAGGGATGGAAGGCTCCGGCCCCGGGCCCTTATCATCGAACGATTTCGCGTACCGTAGCGGGACTGCTTTGCGGGCAATCGTAGAAGGACGACGACAAGATCGTCCGGCTGCACCGGAATTTAAAACATGGACAAACGGATTGGAGAACGTGAAACAGGATGCAAGAGCGGGAATTGACGGAATTAACGGGACGATTGTTTCAGGAGGGGACGCTGATCCAAGCGACGCTGAGCCAAGTGCGGCGAAGCGATCCGGACGGCTGCACGAAGGTAACGGTGAAGCCGGTACAGCTCAAGGGGGCTTTGCACTATCAATTCAGCTCCTTCTGCGGCCCGAAGGTGCTGCACGAGAATTTGGCCCCGGAAGCGGCGGAGGCGAGGCTGAACGCGCTGCTGGCCGAGCAGTTCCGGCAAGGGCTGCTGCAGACGGGCGAGGCGGATTATCAGGTGCTGGTCAGCAAGAAAGGCAAGCTCGGCATTCTCCGCAAGCCGCCGACCAAGCAAGCGGTGAGCGGAGCGCCCGCCCATAACCGGAAAAAGAACTATGTGCTGGAGGAAGGCGTTCCCGTTCCTTTTCTGATCGAGCTCGGAATTATGAACACTCAGGGGAAGGTGCTTGCTCCGAAATACGACAAGTTCCGCCAAATCAACCGGTTTGTCGAAATGATCGCCGATATTTTGCCGCATTTGCCGAAGGACCGGACGCTCACCATCGTCGATTTCGGCTGCGGCAAGTCGTATTTGACGTTTGCGATGTATCATTTTCTGAAGGAGATGCAGGGCTTCGACCTGCGCGTCGTCGGCCTCGACCTCAAGGAGGATGTGATCCGGCACTGCAGCACGCTTGCGGAGAAGCTCGGCTATGACGGGCTGCGGTTCCTCGTCGGCGACATCGCCAAGTATGACGAGCTGCGGCAGGTCGATCTGGTCGTAACGCTGCATGCCTGCGATACGGCGACTGATGCGGCGCTGGAGAAGGCGGTTCGCTGGGGCGCTTCGGTCATCTTGTCGGTGCCTTGCTGCCAGCACGAGCTGTTCCGGCAGGTGCGCAGCGACGTGCTCAGTCCGCTGCTGCAGCACGGGATTTTGAAGGAGCGGTTTTCCGCGCTGGCCACGGACGCGATCCGGGCGAAGCTGCTTGAGCTGGTGGGCTATAAAACGCAGCTTCTGGAATTCATCGACTTGGAACACACGCCGAAAAATATTTTAATCCGGGCCGTCCGCAGCGTCCAGCCGCCGAAACCCGCCGAATTGGCCAAGCTGGCGGAGGAGTACCGGGACTTCCGGAACTTCCTGCAGGCGGAGCCCTATTTGGAACGGGCGTTGCAGGACAAGCTGGACCCGTGGCCAAAGCCGTAAACGTAGCCGATATAAACAAGAGAGGGAATCCCACGCCGTAAGCGGGATTCCTTTTTTCGACCTTTCCCGCGGTCGAAGGATAAGGAATAGGCTTCGGCGAAGCGCAAACGATTCGACACTCAAGACCTGTCGCTCGATTTTGGACCGACTCGCAGATCGTGTGGGTCGGTGCGGGGCAGCTGTGCTACAATGAGGCTGCTTGGATGTGAAACGAATCAACGGGAGGCGATGCATCGATGGCAGCAGACAAGGAACGTCCCCGCTTGACCGGCTTGCCGCCGGTTGCGGATGAGCGCTGCCGGCTGCTGATTCTCGGATCGATGCCGGGGGAAGCGTCCTTACGGGCGCAGCAGTATTACGGCCATCCGCGCAACGGCTTCTGGCCGCTTCTCTACTCGCTGCTGGACGGCGGGGAGCCGGCTGCGGCATACGAGGAGCGGCTCCGCTTCGCGTTATCCCGCGGCGTAGCACTGTGGGACGTGCTGGAGGCCTGTGAGCGCGAAGGCAGTCTCGACACGGCGATCCGCCGCCCGGAGGCCAACGACTTCGCGGGGTTCTACGCGGCGTATCCGGGCATCCGCCATGTTTTCTTCAACGGCAGCACGGCGGCGGATCTGTATCGCAGACAGGTTGTGAAGGAGGCCGCGGACGACGGCAGGAGCTATAAGCTGCTGCCGTCGTCGAGTCCGGCGCGGGCCATGCCGCAAGCGGCCAAGCTGGAGGCATGGCAGCCTGTACGGGCGGCTTGGCTTGCCGTACGCGGCTAACGGCATAGCGAGCCGCGCTATTCCTTCTCCTTCTGGGTAGCTCCGATCTGATTGACCGTCGTTTTCACTTGATTGAGCGTATCGTTTACGAATTCCATATCCTGATTGTCGGCTTCCATCGAAGCCGTGCTTTCGTAATTGCCTTCATGCTTTTTATTTTCCGACATGCCGTTTCCCCCTTTCTTCATAAGCTTCATCGCCAGCTCATGCTTAACGTGCGCAGCCTACCCGGAAAATATTCTCTTTTTCCGAAAGGCATACTAAGTGAAAACCCATTTCTGCAAGCGACGAGAGGAGGGGCTGGATGGCAAGACAGACGGGCAAAGTTCCGTTCGGATATGAACCGCCGAATGAGCGGGACACGGACCGCGGCAGCTTGTGGATTTACGATGCGTTTGAGGACTACACGGAGCAGAAGCTCGTACGCGTCCTTGAACTGGCCAGCGGGCGCGGCATCGCCAAGGTGGTGTTTTACCCCCTGCATGAGGAGACGGTCCGGCGCATGGAGAAACGGCGTCCCGTAGCTCCTTATCACCGGAGGATCGAAGCGCTGCAGGCGCTGCTCGCCGCTTCGGACACGGATGTCGATTATGTCGTCGAACCGTTCGAGGGCAAGCGCAAAAAGTATACTCCCGTTGATACGGCGTTTCAATTCTTGGAAGAAAAATATGCCGCTCCCCATTTCGTCTGGGTGACCGGGACGACAGCCGGGCTGCTCGCGGGCTACGAGTCGTTCGAGACGTGGATCAAAAAAATCCGCTGGTTCGTGAGCGGGGAGGGGAATCCGGTCACGCATCCCCGGCTGCATGCATACGCCAACCGTTGGGACCTGGTCTGAAGGCCTGGTTCGATCCGCATCCCCTGAAAACAGCATGAAAGCCCGAACCCTATAACGAACTCTGTTCGGAAAACTACGAGCGACAGCTTTCAATGCCTGCTAACAGGGGGAGAGAAATGATGGGGAAACTAAAAAAAACGGTCGTGTGGGTGATTGCCGCCGCGTTTTTGGGCGGGCTGATTTATGGCGTCACTTGGGCGGGAAATGCGCCTGTATCGGCTGAAATATCGACAGAAGCCAAGGGACGGTTCGTCAGCCTGACAGACGGCAATAAACAAATCAATGTATCTTACGACGGAACGGAAAAAATCTATCCGCTGACATCGGACGTGTGGGTGTACCGCAATTTGCAGAAAGCGGCGATCACGGATTTGAAGCCGGGTGATTCGCTGGAAATTATATTGAACAGCAAAAATCAAGCCGCTTACATTAAGGCGGCAGCGCCCGAACAAGCCGCTGCGCCGCAGAGTCCGGCCCCGCCGGCCACCGTGCCGAACGCGGCGGCGGCGCAAGGCTCCGGCGCATCGACGAAGCCATCCGCGCCTGCGCCTTCCGGCAGCACGGTCGACGTGCCGCCAGCCGGTCCGGCGCATACGCCTGCGGCTTCGGCTTCGGTCGACCGTCCGGCTGGCGCGAAACCGGCTAAGCCGGTGGAAGACGGGAGCTGGCCTTGGGAGCGGCTGTCGTTGGAGCTGAAAAGCCGGGAGCTGGCTTTGAAGGTAAAGCAGGAGCAGACGGACAAGGGCGATGAGGCCGACATTTATATCCAAACCAAGGATCGTGCGGTGGTTCATCTGAACGGAGCGCAGGCGGAGCAGTTGCTTCTTCTGCTGTTGCAGGGGCTGCCGTCGGAGAAAGACGCTTGGGAGAAGGCGCTCAAGCAGCGCTTGGCGGCGCAGTTCAAGCTGAAGGACGATTCGCCGGATTGGAAAATCGACGTGAAGTGGAAAGACGACGCCCAAGTCGTCCGTATGCCGCCCGCACAAGCCGGGAAGCCGGAGCCTGCCGGCCACGGGGCGGACAAGGAGCATGGCAAAGGCAAAAATAAGGGGAAAGATAAGGAGAAAGAAAAAGAAAAGGAAAAAGCGAAAAACCGCAATAAGCACGACGATGAGAATGACGATCGTCAAGGCAACGACGATTAATCGGAGCGCTTCCGCTTTCGCCGCCTACAACCAGCAGCCCGCCTGGAGATGATAACGCTCCGGGCAGGCTGCTTTTTTTGCTGCGATTCTCTTAACCGCTCTAGTCCTCGGGAGTCCTGTCCAAGTACAAACGGGAGACAAGAGTAGCGTCTCCGCGCCGCACTTCTTCCTCCGTCGCCTTTTCCTCCAGTGGGTCGTGCGTGTTCATGCCCGGGGCGATGGTCGGTTCTTGGGGCCGCTCCGCCTCTTTCTTCTTGCCGGTCACAACTTCTTCTCCCCTTCCGTCTTGGAATAAGCAATCAGCGTAATCGGACTGCCGGTCAATTCAGCCAGCCGCGCTTCCGTTTGTTGAATAATATCGATGACTTTTTCCTGCTCGTGAAGCGGGGCGATTTCGTAGTCGGTCGTTTCGATTTTCACGGGTGATGGGCCTCCTGTAAGGGATTATATCGATTTCCCGGTTAGAATTCCCTTCGCGAAAATTCCGCATGCGTGGAAGGGGATGGAAACCAATCTGGCAAAAAACATGGATCGGCATCAAACCGCTGTGTTATATTGAAGCTACTGTTAAGGGAACACGTTGAAACGCCGAAGGAGGAAGGAAGCGCATGAGCTGGAACCGCTTGGCCGTGATGGCGAGCATCGTGCTTGCCATGCTGATTTCGTCGATGGACACGACGATCATGAATACGACGATGCCGCGGATTGCGGAGGAGCTTGGGGATGTGAAGCTGTACGCGTGAAGCTTCGCTTCTTAATATGATTTTATGTACGATCGTGACGCCGCTCAGCGGCAGGCTTTCGGATTTGTACGGACGCAAAAAAGTACTGTCTGTCGGTATTTTGGTCTTCTTGCTCGGGTCTGTGCTCTGCGGTACGGCAGCAACCATGCTGTAGCTCGTACTGTACCGGGGGCTTCAAGGGCTCGGCGCGGGCGCGATGATTGCGTTCCCGGCCATTATCGCCGGGGATTTGTTTCCGGTCGAAGCGCGGGGCAAAATTCAGGCGTTTTTCACGGGCATGTGGGGTATCTCGTCGGTGCTAGCGCCGCTGCTTGGCAGCTTGTTCATCGAGCATTTGAGCTGGCGTTGGATTTTTTATATCAATATTCCGATTTGTCTGGCGTCGCTGCTGCTGCTTGTCCCATACCGGGAAGTGTACGAGGCCCGCAAGAGCCGGATTAACTACTAGGGTGCCTTATGGTTCGGACTCGGCATCGGGCTGCTGCTGTTCAATACGGTGGTAAGCAAGGGCTTTCTGCTGTATACGGCGGGCGGTGTCTTGTTTTTGCTGCTGTTCGTGTACAACGAGCGGAGGCATCCGTCGCCAATTATGCCGATGGCGCTGCTTAAGAACGGCTCCGTCGCCTGGATGAACCTGAACGGCTTCTTGACGTGCGCGGCGCTGTTCGGTACGTCCAGCTACATTCCGTTTTATTTGCAGCAACACGGGTACTCGCTTTTCGTCAGCGGGCTGTCGCTGCTCGGCATTTCCGTCGGATGGGTTCTTGTAGGCGTCCCGGCTGGTAAATGGGTACTGCGCTACGGCTACCGTCCGCTGCTGTTTACGGGCAATGTTCTGCTGGTGCTGTCCGGGCTGCTGCTGCTGTTTTTGCCCGACCAAGGGGGCTTCTGGTACGTCAATGCGATCATGGCGCTGCAAGGACTGGCATACGGACTGCTCTATACGGTATCGGTCATCGGGGTGCAGCAGCTTGTCGCCGCCGATCAAAAAGGGATTTCCACGTCGCTGCAGGTCTTCTCGCGGAATATCGGTACGGCGGCCGGGGTTACGATTATGGGCTCGCTTCTGACATCCGCGCCGGCTTTTATGACCGGCATCCACCGATTGTTCCTGTACGGGTTTATCGTCAGTTTGGCCGCGCTGGTGTCCACGATATTTCCTTTTACGCGCCGCACGGTGTCGATTTCCAGGAACGGGACTTAAGTGCGGCGACGCGAAAGCTGTCGAAAAGAACAAAGGGCGGTCTGCTGAATGCAGAACGTCCCTTTGTTGTCGCGCGGCCTTTCTTCAGTCGAGGTACCATTCGCCGGTCCAGGGATCTTGTACCCAGCGGGCATGATGGTAAAAATGATGTCCATGCATATGATGATGGTGGTGCGGATGGAAACCATGCGGATGGAAACCGTGCGGATGGAAACCATGCGGATGGAAACCGTGCGGATGGAAACCATGCGGATGGAAACCGTGCGGATGGAAACCATGCGGATGGAAACCGTGCGGATGGAAACCGTGCGGATGGAAACCATGCGGATGGAAACCATGTGGATGAAAACCATGCGGATGCATATGATGATGCGGACGGTTGTAGTCGACCTCCCCGGCTGTTTGAGTTTCAATTATCGTCTCTTGAGACATATTTGATTTCTCCTCTCTGATTAGAACATACTCCACCATATGTCAGAGAGGAGGAATTGGGCACTTATCCATCCGAAAATGGGCTCAATCACCTTGTTTTTTTCTTAGCCAGCCGGGACGGCGCGTTTCCGGCTTGCTGCCGCGTTCCTGCGGCTCCACGGTTTCCGGCGAGCGTCCGTCGCCTCCGAGCGGTGAGCGCAGCTGCACCTCCTCCATGGCCCGGCGCACGTCTTCGGGTATCGGAAAATCCGTTACCGGAGCATCCTTCAGCGCTCGGGTCATGATTTCCCGAAACAGCTGCGCGGGCACCGCTCCGCCCGTCGTCAAATAATGGGTCTTGTCCGTCTGGTCGTACCCCAGCCAAATCGCCGCCGTCAGCTCGGGAGTGAAGCCAACGAACCAGGCGTCTTTAATGCCATTCCGGCCGATGGCCCCGAATTCGGCCGTTGCGGGCAGCTGCGTCGTCCCCGTCTTGCCCGCGGCGGGACGGCCGCCGATGGCGGCGGCGATCCCCGTTCCTTGCGCGACGGTCTCTTGAAGCAGCCTCGTCAGCGTATAGGCGTAGACCGGCTCTGTCAGCTTGGTCGGCTGCGGCTTGGCCTCGATGAGCGTATTTCCGTCCTTGGTCGTAATCTTGGTGATGGCGTGGGCGTTCTGCATTACGCCCTGATTAGCTATGCCGCCGTATGCCTGAGCCATCTGCAAGGGCGAGACGCCTTCGGACAAGCCGCCGAGCGCGAGGCTTAAGTTGCGGTCCGCTGGAGGCAGAGCGATTCCGGCTTTACGCACGTAGTTCATTCCAGCGTCGATGCCGATTTCATTCAGCAGCCAGACGGCCGGAATATTCCACGAACGCAGTACGGCTTCCCGAAGCGAGACCTCGCCCCTCGTTTGTCCGTCCCAATCCTGTGGACGATACCCGGAAATGTCGAGCTGCCCGTCATATAAGATCGACTCCGGGGTATAGCCAAGCTCAAGCGCAGGCCCATAGACCGCCAGCGGCTTAAACGACGAGCCGGGCTGCCGCTTCAGCTCGGTGGCCCGGTTGAAGCCGCGGTAGGTCTGATCCCCTCGCGCGCCGACGATCGCACGGATGCCGCCGGTTCGCTGGTCCAGCACGACCGCTCCGCTCTGCACCGGGCGGTCGGAAGGACTTTGCGGGAAGAGCGCATCGGTGCGGTACACCTCTTCCGCCGCTTGCTGCACCTTAAGGTCCATCGCCGTATGAATCCGCAGGCCGTGCGTCAATATCTGCTGCTCCGTAAAGCCGTAAAGCTTCTCGGCTTCATCCATGACATAGTCGACATAGGAAGGATGCCTTCCCTTCAGCGACTCTCCGTTGTTCGGCTTGAGCGCAATCGGCTCGGCGACGGCCTTGTCGTAGGCGGCGTCGCTGATGAAATGCTGCTCCTTCATCAGCGATAGCACGAGGTTTCGTCGCTCCATCGCCTTGTCCGGATGCCGTGCCGGAGAGTAGAGCGAAGGGGCTTTGGGCAGACCGGCGAGCACGGCCGACTCGGCAAGCGTCAGCTGCTGAACGGATTTGCCGAAATATTGCTGCGCTGCCCCTTCGACGCCCCAGCGCCCTTCACCGAAGTAAATGCTGTTCAGATACAGTTCCAAAATTTCGTCTTTGCTGTAAGCAAAGTTGATTTTTATTGCGTAACCGAGCTCCTTGAATTTGCGGTTGAACGATTTGTCCGAGTCGAGGAACAAATTTTTAGCAAGCTGCTGCGTGATTGTGCTGCCGCCCTCCTCCATCGCTCCGGCTTTCAAGTCGCGGACCAGCGCGCGGCCGATCGACCACACGTCGAAGCCGGCATGATCATAAAAACGCCGGTCTTCTACCGCAACGACGGCATTCCGCAAATCCAGCGGAATTTGGCCGATCGGCACCGGGACGATTCGGGAGGAGGACAACTGCGACACCGGTTGCCCTCCGGCATCCATCACGAAGCTCGGCTCGGGGAGCGGATGCTCCAGCTTGCTGATATCCAGATCGCGCACCCATACGGCGGCAGCGCCAAGACCGGCCGCCCCGGCCGCAAAGCAGAGCAGCCCTGCCGTCCACAGCCACCGCTGTCCCCGGAAACGGCGAGCTTTCTTCGTCTCTCTCACCGCCGTACCGCCGCTGCTGCCCGGCGCAGGCTCCTGCGTCTCTCGAACCGCAGCACGGGGATCACTGGCCGCGTATTCCCGTTCCTTCCGCGCCGCTGCTCCGCCACCCGCCGCAGGCTCTCGTGCCTCGCGTGCCGCGGGTCGGAATTCGCCTGCCGTCTGTCGGCGGCTCGTATCCTCTTGGCCCGCACTACCGGTTTTGCGCCACGTGGATCGTACTGCCTGCCGGGCTTCGTCCGCCGCGCGGCTTCCTGCGCCGGAGGCTCTATACGACTGCCCCTCGCCCGCCCCCTCACGTTTCGGCGAAGAGCCCATGTCTGACTTTGTTTTTGGCCTCCAACGAAACATCCGGGATAAGCTCATGGCTGATGGTCCCCCTTTTTTGTTTGCCACGGAATGTTCGCTGCTTCAGCGTAAATGAACCAAGTCTATTAACCTATTCGCGCCGGACGCCTTGTTTCAGCAGGTGGACACGTAAAAAAGGAGCCTCCGAAGGAAGCTCCAAGCGATCCGATATGTTCCCCCAAGCGGGGGATCTCATTGCAGGGGGTCCGGCATCATGCCCTTTTCCATCACCTGCGAATTCGTTGGGAGGTTAGCCATCACTTTGCCAAGCTGTCTGACCTCCTTCTCGTTGTTGGCCATCTTGCCGTTCATCGCTTTGCCGATCGGCGTCGATTCGGTCGGCTTCGTCTTGGCCGGGCCGTATTCCATATATTGCTGAAGCTCCGCCAACATCTCTTGGGCTGCGGTGGCAGCCGAAACGGGTATATTGTCCTGCGCAACGAAGCCGGCATCGTTCAAGTCAACGCGGGTCTGGCCGTTCTCCTGCGTGTGCGTATAGATACGGTACGGATATTCCTGCAATGAAGCGGAATCGCGAAACGTTAATTCATACGTGCTTCCTTCCCGGGACGGCAGTTCGGTGAATCCCATCGTTTTGAGTGTGGCGTGCACGTGGGAAAAGGGCTTGGTGATCGACGGCAGCGTTTTTTTACGGGTCATAGAGCAACACTCCTCGATTCGTTATTTTCTGCCGGAGAGCATGGCGCATCCGTGTACTCTTTTATTACACCGTTTGGATAAGGATGAAACTTAGTATGGTACTAGATCGTCATTCTTTTTCGAATAAGTATAGAAGGACTGGGGGTGTTGGTATGCGCGGCAAATCGCTGCGGTTTATTTTATTTCTTATGGTGGCGGTGACCTTATCGGCTCTGGCGTACGGGTATGCGTTTTCCGATAACAACAGCTTTGTCGGCTCCAGCATCGACGGGCAGTTTCCCGTGCCGGCGGAGGCGCGCAAATCGGACGTTCCGTTCTCCAAGCCGGGAGTCGTTTATGTCCGCTACAACATGAAAGGTATCGCAGAAAAGGAAAGCATTCCCGACTTCTACGCGAATGAGATTCGCAAGTGGGGGTGGAAGGAAGACAAGGAGGAGCAGGTGGGGGCCCTGCGCGTTTTTGTAAAGGACGGCAAAACGATGAATATCACGACGCACACCGGCTTTTTCACTTTGTTTACCAAAAAAAGCTCCGCGGGGCCGCACACAGCAGTTGCCGGTTCGCCGCGCGCTGCGGTTTCCAAGCCGCAAAGCACGCCGGAGCGGTAAAACCCCCGTGCGGCCAAATTCTCTTCTTCGGAGCTTGTCCGTCAGGAGAAGCGCATGGCAGGCGCAAAGGGGCTGGCGTTCGGTTCAACAGGCGGCTTCAATCGACGAGCGGAAGCGAATACCGCGCGAATCCTTCGCCTTCGTAGTTGTATCGTTCGCATATCGTGAAGGTACGCTCGCCGGTGCTTGTTTGAAGTCCCTTTTTGTGCAAATACGTTTCGACCGCTTGACTGGCCGCCTCGAAATTGCCGTCCTTATTCGCCACGACGACGCACCGCTGCGCCGGGACGGTCAGGCGGAGGAACCATTCGGGAATGCTGTCGTACGATTCGACCTCTGTGCAAAGGATGTATACGTGCGTATCCGGATGGCTCTGCGACGATCCGTGCGGCCACAGGCCGTAATGAATTTGAGGATTCACGATATGGGGCAAATGCTTGGCAGAGGACAGCAGCGCTTCTTTGGCGTGCCGATACTTGCCTTCCATGTCGTTCAAGCCGATGCACGGGATGCCGATCAGCTTCAACTCCTTGTGTTCCACCAGAACAGGCTCCATCTCCGGGAGCTTTGCCTTGTTTTCGATCATAGGATGTTCGCCTCTTTTCCTAAAGTTATTTTCATTTTTTGCAACGAAAAACCCGCATGGTATAATGAAACGATAAGATCAGGACAAGCGGAGTGAGAACGATGAGAATCAACAAATATATCAGCGAAACGGGATTTTGCTCCCGGCGCGAAGCAGATCAGCTGATTGAGGGAAAGCGCGTCACGATTAACAGCCAGCTGGCCGAGCTCGGAAGCCGGGTGAGCGAAGGAGACGACGTGCGAATCGACGGAAAACCGGTCAGAGAGAAGACAAAGCACGTCTACATTGCGCTCCACAAGCCGGTCGGCATCACCAGCACGACGGAACGGCACGTCCGCGGCAATATCGTGGACTTTGTGGGTCACCGTGAGCGCATTTTCCCGATCGGACGGCTGGATAAAGACTCCGAAGGATTGATTCTACTTACGAACGACGGCGATATCGTCAACAAAATATTACGCTCCGAGCACGAGCACGATAAGGAATACATCGTGACGGTGAACAAACCGGTCACGCCGATGTTTTTGCAGGGAATGGCGAGCGGCGTGCGGATTCTCGGGACCGTTACCAAACCGTGCAAAGTGAGCCGCATCGACGACCGGACGTTTCGGATCGTGTTGACGCAAGGACTGAACCGTCAAATTCGACGGATGAGCGCCGCCTTCGGCTACGAGGTTCGCCGGTTGAAGCGGGTGCGCATTATGAACATCAAGCTGGCCGGGTTGCCCGTAGGGCAGTGGCGCGATCTGACCCCGGAAGAGCTGGACAAGCTGATGAGCGCCATCGGGCATCAGCCGTAAGTTTTATGCTACACGTTAAATTTGTAGCCGATCCCCCGCACGGTATGGATGTATTTCGGATCGGTGGGGTTCGCTTCGATCTTCTTGCGCAGGTTGCTGATGTGAACGAGCAGCGTGCGCGTGTCGCCGTTGCTGTCCACGCCCCAGGTCATTTTATACAGCTGTTCAAGCGGGAGCACCTTGCCGGGCGAGCGGGCGAGATGCAGCAGCAGGTCGAATTCCTTGGAAGACAACGGCACGAGCCCGCCGCTTGCCTTCACGGTCCGGCTGAGCAAGTCGATCTCCAGTCCCGGAAACGACAGGTACTGGGAATCTTCCTTGTGCTGCTCAAGCAGCTGGCTGCGGCGCAGATGCGCTTTGACCCGGGCAACGAGCTGGCCGGGACTGAACGGCTTCGTTATGTAATCGTCCCCGCCGATGCTGAACCCCAGAATAATATCCATATCCTCGCTTTTGCAGCTCAGAAATAAAATCGGCGTATTGTAGGACTTCCGGATTTGCCGGCATACTTCGATGCCGTCCATTTCAGGGAGTAAAATATCGAGAATCACCAAATCCGGACGGTGCTCCCGCACCATGGCAAGCGCTTCCGCACCATTCCCGGAATACAGTACGTCATACCCCTCCTTACGCAAATAAAGACTGATTAATTCGATAATCTCGGCTTCATCGTCGACGATGAGTATTTTTTCTCCAGGCATCGATTTCTCCTCCAAAAGTGAGCCGTTTATCCCGGTTTCCAAAAGATGCAGTTTAAGGTACGATAGGAGAATGGAAGCCCATTTGAACAACAGGAAGAAAGTGGTATCCATTTCCAGAAACTATTTCTATTATTATAAATGGTTTTGGGTGTTTATTTCCATAGTTTTATTGGCCGCGGGGATCGCAGGTATCGGCTATTTCCTTTCCTCTGCCGAGAAGTCCGCGCCCCGTGCCGTTCAAGGGGTCATGGATCTGGAGCGCTACGGCTTGGAATCTCTTGGAACGGTCCGGCTGGACGGCGAATGGAAAATGTACTGGATGCGCCTGCTGACGCCGGAAGAGCTGGCCTCCTCGGAGCATGCCGCGGGGGAGCGGGCGGCCCTGATCGCTCTCCCTGAGGTATGGAATCGTGTCCTTGTGGACGGCGTGCAGCCGGGCGGATCGGGTTATGCGACCTTTCACTTGAGAGTGATGCTGAATGGCCCCGCCTCAGATCTGGGGCTGAAGCTTCCATACATCCGGACGGCCTACAAGGCCTGGGTAAACGGTGAGCCGCTCGCAAGCAGCGGTACGGTCGGAGAAGACATCCTGACTTCCAAGCCTCTATATACCCCGAATTTGATCCGGTTCCGTCATGCAGGCGGACCGCTGGATATCGTCATTCAGGTTTCCAATTACCACCACCGGCTCGGGGGCATCTGGAAACCGGTCGAGCTCGGCTTATGGAGCACGCTCGACAGCAAGCTCCGGAGAGAGCTTGCGATCGAGACGTTTGTGATAGGAAGTCTGCTGTCGATGGGGCTGTATCACATCGGTCTGATTGCGCTGAGGCGCAAAGAGAAAGGATCGCTGTATTTCGGCCTTTTTTGTTTGTTGATCGGCATACGGGCCTTCTTTACGGGCGAAGGCGTGATGTATTATTTTATCCCCGAGGTACCTTGGCTGACGGAGTTGCGCATGGAGTACGTATGCTTTTACATGGGCGTGCCCGTCATGATCATGTTCATGCACTCGCTGTATCCGCAGGAGGTGCGCCCCGGCATCGTCCGGACTATTCTGGCGCTTGGCGTAGCGTTCTCGGCTTCGGCCTTTCTGATTCCGCCCCCATGGGTGACCTATACGACGCCGGTGTTCCAGCTTATTACGCTTCTCACCAGCGGCTGCCTGCTGTTCGGCCTGGGACGAGCCCTGCTTCGTAAAAGAGATGGAGCTCTGTTCGCCGCGATCGGCGCGGGCGCTTACGTGTCCACGGTGATACTGGACATCATGTATTATAACCAGTGGATCAAGCTTGGCGAGGTGTCGGCGTATGGCTTGCTTGTCTGCGTGTTCATGACCTCGTTCATTCTGAGCGCCAAATCGGCCAAGGCTTACGTGGAAGTGGAGACGCTATCGCGGCAAATGCGCGAGATGAACACCGGCCTGGAGCACAAAATTCGCGAGCGGACCGCCGAACTGGAGCGCATCAACCGCAGTCTGGAGCGGATGAACGAGGACTTGGCGCGGATGGAAACGTCGAGGCGGCACCTGCTCAGCAATATCTCGCACGATCTGGGAACGCCGATGACGCTGATTCAAGGGTACGTGGAAGCGCTCATCGACGGCGTCGTCTCGCAGCCCGACCAGCAGCAAAAGTATTTAAAGCTCATCCATAACCGGATTACGGGCTTGAACCGGCTCATCGCCGATTTGTTCCAGCTCTCGAAGCTGGAGGCCAGACAGATGGATTTCGATATCCAGCCGGTGAGCACGGAAGATTTTATCCGCTATTTCGACGAGCGCTATGAGCTGGAGCTGGCCGGCGCCGGGCTTAAGTTCGAGACGGTCGCCTACTCGCTGCGGCCAGAGGCCCATCGGCAGCTTGTGGTCAAAATCGACGTCGACCGGATCGATCAGGTGCTGACCAACGTGATTTACAATGCGGTCAAGCATACGCCGCGCGGCGGGCTGATCCAGCTTCATTTTATTGTGGACGAGCATTCGCTTGTCGTGCAGGTACAGGATAACGGCCCGGGCATTGATCCGGAAGACTTGCCGCATATTTTCGACCGCTTCTATAAAAAAGACAAGTCCCGCAACACGGCTGGCGGCGGCAGCGGCCTCGGGCTGGCTATCGCCAAAGAGATTGTCGACTACCATGGGGGCCGGATCTGGGCCAAAAGCCACGTAGGTCAAGGCGCCTGCATCGCCTTCATGCTGCCCCTTGCGAAAGGGGGTGAAGAGACTCGTACGTCAGCGGCGTCAGAAACGAATCGCATGCGTGACGCTTAATCGCCGGAACCTGGGGGATGCAGCAGCGAGCTGCGGTAATCGGTCGGCGAGAGCTGGTAGTGCCGCTTGAACTGCTTCGAAAAGTACAGCGGGTCCTGGAACCCGACCGAAGACGCGATCTGCTCCACGGTTAGCTCCGGACGTTCCCGCAGCAGATGGCGCGCTTTGTCGAGCCGGAGCCGGAGCAGGAACGTCACGGGCGCGAGCCCGGTCTGCCGCTTGAACAGCGTCGAAAGATACGCGCGGTTGTAGCCGAGAGACTCGGCCATCAGCTCAATCGTGATCGGCTCTGCATACTGCTTGGATAAATACTGCAGCGCCCGCTGCACCGTTTGCCCGGCGGCGGTCGCCTGCTCCGGCTCGTCCCCGCGAAGGGGGTGAAGCGCTTCCGCGAACTCGGCGAACAGCAGGTGCAGGCAGCCGTTCGCTTTCAGATTGGCGCCTGCGCCGCGGTGCTGAAACGCCAATTGCACTTGGTGGAACAGGACGCCGATCGAGCGCTTTCGTCCGGTATGCACGACCGGCTGCTGTGAGCTAAGGCCCGTATCCTGCAGCAAGCGCCCGGCGAGCCGCCCTTCGAAGGCGACCCAGCGGTAGTGCCACGGATCAATCGCATCGGCCATATAATTGACCAGCTTGCCCGGCTCGATCAGGAAGCTGTCGCCGGCGCCGAGCTCGTAGGTTTGTCCCTGACAGACGTAGGCGCCTTTGCCGGATAGCACATGATGCAGCAAATAATAATCGACCACCTTCGGTCCGGGCTTATGCCCCGGTTTCGTCTGGCTGTGGCCGGCGAACAGAACCGTCAAAGGGCTGTCTTCCGGCGCGGGGTACGGGTTGGATACGACAAAGTAGGTATCGGGACGTTTGATGGGGCCGGACACGGCGCGACTCGCCTCCTTTTGGGGCATTGCCCAGGATACGCTCAGTATAGCACGAAGGAGGGAGTCTGTGCGTTCATGATCTAACATTTTTCCATGTCGTCCTGACATCGTTCCATAGTGAAATCCGATGGTCCGGTCTATACTTGAGGCAAAGCTTACTATAGAAAGTTCGCTATATAGAACGTGTCTTCTTAAATCCATAACGAGGTGAACCGTCATGACGGAAGTCAAAGCATTGCAGGAGCAGTTTGTCGAGCTGTACGGAGGAGATAGCTCCAATCCGATTCGGGCGTTTCATGCGCCGGGGCGCGTCAATCTGATCGGAGAGCACACGGATTACAACGGAGGCTACGTTTTTCCGGCCGCTCTAACGTTTGGCACGACGATGCTGATCCGGAAGCGGGAGGACGATCAGGTGGGCTTCGCTTCCACCAACTTTTCGCTGCGCAAGCATATTTCCATTCAGCAGGTCGAGTTCCGCGCCGAGGACGATTGGATCAATTACCCGAAGGGTATCATCCGCGAGCTGCAAAAGCGGGGGCTATCCGTCGGCGGTTACGATATTTTATACAGCGGGGCAATTCCGAACGCCTCCGGTCTTTCCTCCTCGGCTTCTATCGAAGTGGTGACGGCCTACGGTTTGCTCGCGATGGAAGGGCAGCCGACGGACAAGGTGGAGATCGCGCTGCTGTCGCAAAAGGCCGAGAACGAATTCATCGGCGTGCAGTGCGGCATCATGGATCAATTTGCGGTAGCGATGGGCAAGAAGGAGCATGCGATTCTGCTCATGTGCGATACGCTGGAATACAAGCACGTGCCGTTCGTCAGCGGCGAATACAAGCTGGTGATCGGCAATACGAACAAAAAGCGCGGGCTCGTCGACTCCGCCTACAACGAGCGCCGTTCGCAGTGCGAGCAGGCGGTGAAGCATTTGGCTGCCGAATATCCCGGCCTGACGCTGCTTGGTCAGCTGTCGCTGGAGCAATACCGGAGCGCGCAGCATCTGATTCCGGACGAAACGGTGCGCAAGCGGGCGCAGCACGTCGTCGAGGAGATTGACCGGGTGCTGCAATCCATCGAGGTGCTGGAACGGGGGGACCTGGAGGCGTTCGGCCGGCTGATGAGCGGCTCGCATAACTCGCTGCGCGACTTGTACGAGGTGACCGGCGTCGAGCTGGATACGATGGTCGAAGCGGCGCTTGCTGTTCCCGGCGTACTTGGCTCGCGGATGACGGGCGCCGGCTTCGGCGGCTGCACGGTATCGTTGGTGCATCAAGACAGCGTGGAGCGGTTTGTCGGCGAAGTAGGCCGTGTGTATAAGGAGAAGACCGGCTTGACCGCGGACTTCTATGTGTGCGACATTGGGAATGGCGTGCAGGAGCTGCAGCTATAGGCATGATTGTCCGGCGATGAACGGACGGAATCAATCATTTGGATGGACGGAAGGAGAGGCTTAACTATGGCCATTATGGTAACCGGAGGCGCGGGCTACATCGGCTCGCATACGGTAGCCGAGCTGCTGGCAAAAGGCGAAGAGGTCGTTGTTGTCGACAATTTGCAGCAAGGACACCGGGAAGCGCTGCTTGGCGGCAAGCTGTACGTCGGGGACATTCGCGATGCGGACTTTTTAGACACGGTATTCCGTGAAAACGACATCGACGCCGTCATTCATTTCGCAGCAAACTCGCTCGTCGGCGAAAGCATGCAGGCGCCCGGCAAATATTATCATAACAACGTCTACGGGACGCTCTGCCTGCTGGAGAAGATGAATGAATACGGCGTCAAAAAAATCGTGTTCTCGTCCACGGCGGCGACGTACGGCGAGCCCGAGAACATTCCGATTCTGGAGTCGGACCGGACGCTGCCGACGAACGCTTACGGTGAAACGAAGCTGGCCATGGAGAAGATGATGCGCTGGTTCGATACCGCGCACGGCATCAAATACGTCTCGCTGCGCTATTTCAACGCGGCCGGCGCGCACGAAAGCGGCCGGATCGGCGAAGACCATTCGCCGGAGACCCATCTGGTGCCGATCATTCTGCAGGTGGCGCTTGGCAAACGCGCGCATATCTCGATTTATGGCGACGATTATGCGACGCCGGACGGCACGTGCATCCGCGACTACATCCATGTGACCGACCTGGCGGACGCCCACATTCTCGCGGTGGAAAAGCTTCGCGCCGGCGGGGACAGCAGCGTGTATAACCTGGGCAACGGCAAAGGCTTCTCCGTGAAAGAAGTGATCGACATCGCGCGTAAAGTGACGGGACATGCGATTCCGGCGGTCGTCGAAGCCCGCAGAGCCGGAGACCCGGCGGTGCTTGTCGCCTCCTCGGAGCGTGGCAGAACGGAGCTCGGCTGGCAGCCGAAGCGGGACAGCCTGCAGCAAATTATCGCCTCCGCGTGGGCTTGGCATCAAGCGAATCCGGACGGCTACGACAAGTAAAATCACGGGTGCGGGCGTTCGGGCCGAAGGCCGGCCGATCCGAAGGAGTGGAGAACAATGGAACAAAGACAGATGGAAACCGAATTCGGCTCTCCCGACCGGAAGGCGGCCTATCGGGTCGAACGACTGCTGCAATTTGGCCTGAAGCGCGGATTGCTGGAGCCGCTGGATGTGTATGCGGCCCGCAACGGGCTGCTCGATCTGCTGTGTATCGGTGAGCCGTATGAGGGCGAGCTGAACGAGCCGGTAGCGGACAGCGCATTGGAGCTGCTGGAGCCGCTGCTCGATTACGCGGCCGAATTGGGCCTGCTTGAAGAAAACAATACGACGGTGCGCGATCTGCTGGATGCCCGTTTGATGGGGCAGCTCATGCCTCGGGCATCCGAGCTTGTGCACCGGTTCTGGACGACTGCGAAGTCCGCCGGCATCGAAGCGGCGACGGGCGCTTTCTACAAGCTGTGTATCGATTCGAACTACATCCGCATGGACCGGATCGGCAAAAACATGTACTGGCTGGCGCCGACGGAATACGGGGATATCGAAATTACCGTAAACCTGTCGAAGCCCGAGAAAGACCCGAAAGAAATCGCGATGCTCCGAAACGCGCCGCAGAGCCATTACCCCAAATGCCTGCTGTGCATCGAAAACGTAGGCTACGCCGGCAGGCTCAATCATCCGGCGCGACAGAACCTGCGGGTTATTCCGGTGGAACTGGCCGGGGAAACGTGGTACTTTCAATTTTCGCCTTACGTGTACTACAACGAGCACAGCATCATTTTCGACCGGGAGCATCGGCCGATGAAGACGTCAAAGGAGACGTTCGAGCGGCTGCTCGATTTCGTGGAGCGCTTTCCGCATTATTTCATCGGCTCGAATGCCGACCTGCCGATCGTCGGTGGATCGATCCTGAACCATGATCATTTTCAAGGCGGACGGCACAAGTTTCCGATGGAAAAGGCGGGTGTCGAGGAGAGCTTCAGCCATCCGGATTATCCCGGCTTGAAAATCGGCATCGTCAAATGGCCAATGTCGGTCATCCGCCTCTCCGCTCCTAACCGCGATCCGTTGTTGAAGCTCGCCACGGCGATTCTGGGTGCGTGGAAGTCTTACAGCGACCCGTCGCAGGACATCTTCGCGTTTACGGAGCAGGCGGGCGTCGAGGTGCCGCATAACACGATCACCCCCATTGCCCGCAACAATGCGAACGGGGAGTACGAGCTCGATCTGGTGCTGCGCAACAACCGGACCAGTGAAGAGCATCCCGACGGCATTTTTCACCCGCACAAGGAGCTTCACCACATTAAGAAAGAGAACATCGGCTTGATCGAGGTGATGGGGCTCGCCGTGCTGCCGGGTCGTCTCAAGGACGAGCTGGAGCTGGCGTCCAGGCTGCTGACCGGGGAGGAGAAGCTGGACGGGAAGATGATGCGCGATCCGTCGCATCCGCTGCACAAGCATGCCGAATGGCTGGAGGAGCTTGTCGGCCGATACGGTACGGCTATGCCGGAGGAGGACGCGAGGCAAGCGCTGCAGACGGAGACGGGCCGCAAGTTCGCGGACGTGCTGCGCGACGCGGGCGTATATAAGCGCAGCGAGCAGGGAATGGAGCGGTTCCGGGCGTTTTTACGGCACCTTGGCGTGCGGGCTTAAGGCGGGAACGGAAGACAGCCCGTTATGACGAAACCTAAAAAGACCCCCATCCGGGACGCCGTGTTGACGGAGTGCCGAATGGGGGTCTTGCGCTTCGTAATGGAATTGGGACTATCCGGCCCGGGAGTCTTCGTCGCCGGAAGGCCGACGCGTTTTCGGCTCGATCTCGATCAGATCGGGCCTCCGGGTGATCTCTTCGACCTCGATGCCGTTTTTGGCGAGCGTGTTGGTCAGGAAGTTTTCATCCTGCGCCGGGAAAATGTACGCCGGATGCCGATCGGTGTTGCTAAGCAACTGTTCGGCCACCTGGAGCAGCTTATCCATCGAGAACGGCTTGCGCAAAAATTTCTCGATATCTCTCTCGTGATAATCCTGCGGCGGCTCCAGAGCCGTGGATACGATCACCGGGGTCCGGTAAAACTTCGGATGGCGGTACAGCTCGCCGATGAAATCCCAGCCGTTCTTCGTTCCCTCCAAATGAATGTCCACGATACACAGTCTCGGACCCCCCTCTTCGATCCGGTGCAGGGAAAGAATACCTTCCTCGGCCGAACGCACGTGCATCGTCGGGATATGCAGCTTGGCAAGCGCCACTTGAATCAGCTTCGCCAAATTATCGTCATCCTCCAAAATCATGATGCTGTTGTCCGCCGTTCCGACCCGGTAAGCTTGGAGCGTCACCGTGAAGGTCGTGCCTGCGCCCATCTCCGATTCGAATGCGACTGTCCCTTCGTGGCCTTCGACGATTTCCCGCACGATGGACAGCCCGAGGCCTGTTCCGCCAATCTGCCTGCGGTCGGAATTGTCGACGCGGTAAAATTTGGAGAACAGCTTATCCTTGGCTTCCTCCGGGATGCCGAGTCCGTAATCCTGGATCAGGAATTGTACGGCTTGACCAACCTGCCGGAGCGTCAGATCGACGCGCTCCGCCTGAGGCGAATACTTGATCGCGTTGCTAAGCAGGTTGTGCGTCACCTGCTTCAACCGGTCCGCATCGCCGCGGACCCACACTTCATGCTGCGGCAGATGCAGCGAGAGGTCGTGGCTTTGCTTGCCCCGCCATTGCTCGACCACCTCTTGCAGCAACCCTCCCAATTCCACCGGAGCAAAATGATAAATTTGCTTACCGGATTCCATCCGCTGCAGATCCAAAAAATCGTTGATCAGCGCCGAAAGCCGGGTTGCCTCTTTATAGACGGTTTGTAAGTAACGCTGCTGCTTCTCCGGCGTAAGCTGGCGATGAAGCAAAATCTCGATAAAACCGAGGACGCTCGCAAGCGGCGTCCGCAGCTCGTGCGAGACGATGCTGATGAATTCGTTTTTCATTTCATCGACTTTCTCTTCCTCGGTCCGGTCGCGGAACACGAACAGGAAGCCAAGCTCTTCGTCGTGGCGTTCGACCATCATTCGGATGGCGTACAGCTCCACATACCTTTGCTGCTCCTCCTCGTCGGTGAAGGAGAAGCGCTCCGTCAGCTGGTTCAAGTCGCCGCGCAGCAGACTGCAGATCGATTGGGAAACGCGGGCGAAGCTTGGTGAGCTATCAAGCAGCTCTTGACTGATCTCGGCGATCGACTCGCCGGCGCGTCCGCTAAGCCGGAGGAAATCGTGCATGCGATGATTGAAAAACATCAGGTTCCCTGAGGCATCGCACATCATCATGCCCTCGTGTGTCGATTCGAGGACGTTGTTGATCAGGTCGCGCTGCTCCTCCAAGGCCGATTTCTCCTGTTGAAGCTGCTCGTAGAGCGCCTCCAGACGGGCGGATTGACGGCGGCGCTCCTCGTTCATTTGCTGCGTCAGGAAGGCAAGTCCGAATTGGCGGATGAGCCCGTTGGCCAGCCGCGTTTTTTGCTCGTCAGGTGAAGCTAGATATCCGGTCAGCAGCAGGAAGCCGGTCGCTTCCTGCTCATCGTTGAACAGCGGATAATACCGGTCTATCGCGTGGGTGATGCTTTGGTGGAAGCCGCTTTCCAGCGCGGTGGCTTGACGCACGCTTTCCAGCGGCATTTTCTCCTTCAAGACGCGCCGTGCCATACCGAACAGCTCGCTTTCCAGCATGGCGGGCAGCGTCGACGGATAGCCGATGGAATAGGCAACCTGATAAGCCGCTTCCGTCCCGTCGCCGCCCGGCGTTTTCAAGATAAGCAGAGCTGCATCAAGCTGCAGTGATTGCAGCAGCGCCGGGAGAGAAGCATTCAAAAAGTCGGCCATGTCCGCCGAGCCGGTCAGCTTTTCCTGATAGCTGCTGATGGCCTCCAATTCCAGCTCGCGCTGCGACAGCTTCTCCAGCGTCGCTTCCTGCTCCTCCTGCTGGGCAACGATCTCTTCGTTCTGCACCTCCAAGCTTTCCGCCATGAACCGGTACGTCTCCTCGCTTTTGCGCAGTGCCGCTTCCGCCCGATTGGCCCGGTTGAAGAGAAAGAGTGAGAACAGGCCGACGATAATGGCGATCCCGCTCCCGATCAAAACGATGAGGCGCCCCCGTTTATCTGCGGTTTGAGCCGATGTATACGCTTCCGTTGCAATGAGCTCGATCTCGGCGGTCAGCTGCGTATGAATTTGGCGAAAGCGGTCCATCTGGTTTTTGCCCATAGACACCCGCTTGATCGCATCCGGCAGTTTCCCGGCGCGAATCAACTCGACTTGGCTGGAATAATGCTCCTGCAACCGCTGAATTTGCGGGATCGCGTCGCCTTCCATGACGCTGCGCAGGCCGGGGTATTTTTTTTGAAACGCTGCCATAGCAAGCAGATCGTCCTGCAGCTGGGCTTTGCCAAAATCGTAGGGCTCCAAGTATTTCTCGTCTTCCGTCACTTCGTAGCCCCGCAGCCCGGATTCCATATTGATCAGGTCAGCCAGTAAGCTTTCGGCCAAAATGTTTAGCGGAATCACTTCGCTAACGACTCTGTTCAATTCCTTTTCCGTACTGGAGGATGCGACAAAGCTGGAGACGCTGATCATCACGAGCAGGAAAACGACGACGATAACGTAACCCAGTGAAATTTTTGATCGTGTCATGTTCATGGCGGAGCCACCTTCTCGGTATATAGACATTTTTTGTACGTTCCTAGTTCGACAAAAGCAGGATAAATCCTCTATAGCGAACGGTGCTTTTCGAGCCGGAACGCAAAAATTATTGTTGTTTCGCCGAAAAGGGAAGGGAATAGGGGAAGGACGCGCGTCTTCAAGCCGCATGCTGGAGTTGGCGTCCTTGCTTGATTTGGATAGGCTGCGCATGAAGCGCGAGAAAAGGAGAACTTGCCGCAGGTTTTCGTTTCCCGCTGGCGGCGAAAGGCGGAGCGGCTCAGGCGCGCTCCACCCATTCGTTTCGCAGGGAGAACAACTCTCTCAAGTCGTCCGTCGACAGCTCGGTGATCCACTGTTCGCCGGTGCCGACGATTTGCTGGCTAAGCCCGAGCTTCTTGTCGATCATCTCGTCGATGCGTTCCTCCAGCGTCCCCAGCGTGACGAATTTGTGCACCTGTACATGGCGCGTCTGGCCAATCCGGAAGGCGCGGTCCGTCGCCTGGTTTTCCACCGCGGGATTCCACCAGCGGTCGAAATGGAACACGTGGTTCGCCGCGGTCAGGTTAAGTCCGGTACCGCCGGCTTTGAGCGACAGCAGGAAGATGCCGGAATCGTCCTCCTCCGGCGGCGCTTCGCCTTGGAACGTTTCGATCATGCGGTCCCGCTCCGCCTTGGAGCTGCCTCCGTGAAGAAAGGGTACCTTGCCGCCAAACTCTTCTTCCAGCGCCCGCTGCAGCAAATGTCCGGTCTCCACGAATTGGGTGAAAATGAGGCACTTGTCGCCTTCCTGCCGCAGCTCCTGCACCATTTCCAGCAGCCGTTCGACCTTGTTCGACCGTTCGCGCCACGGAGCCGGGACGGCATCCTTAGCGAGCAGCGCCGGATGGTTGCAGATTTGCTTCAGCTTTGTCAGCGCGGCAAGAATCATTCCGCGGCGTTCCATGGCCGACAGCTTGTCGATCCGCTCGAACATGTCTTGAATATAGTTTTCATACAGCGTCGCCTGCTCGGCCGTCAGCGAGACGTACGTTTTGTACTCGTACTTTTCCGGCAGATCGAGCTGAATGGACGGGTCCTTCTTGACGCGCCGCAGCAGGAAGGGCCGGATTAGCCGCTGTACCTTGGCGATCAGCTCCTTGTCCTGCGTACGTTCGATGGCGCCGACGTACCGCTGGGTGAAATCGCGCAGCGTGCCGAGATAGCCCGGGTTGAGAAAATCGAAGATCGACCACAGCTCGGTCAGCCGGTTCTCGATCGGGGTTCCGGTCAGGGCAATCCGGTGCTGCCCGGCGAGCTTGCGGATCGACTGCGCCTGCTTCGTGTAGGCATTCTTAATGTTCTGCGCTTCGTCGAGGCAGATCGATTCCCAAGAAACGGAGCCTAGCTCCGTCTCGTCCAAATGCGACAGCGTGTACGTCGTCAGCACAAGGTCGCTGTCGCCGCAGCTCTCGGCGAAGCGGTTTCCTTTGGCCCGGGCCGGCCCGTAATGCAGATGCACGCGCAGGTCCGGCGCGAAGCGCTGCAGCTCCTTCTGCCAGTTGCCCAGCACGGACGTCGGGCAGATCAGCAGGGAAGGGGCGGCTCCGCCCGTCTGCGGCGTGTCGGCCGCTCGGGGATCGACAGCCAGCCGGCGCTCCCGGAGGTGCAGCAAATACGTGATCATCTGGATCGTCTTGCCGAGCCCCATGTCGTCGGCCAGACAGCCGCCAAGGCCGCACTCGCGCAAGAACACGAGCCACGAGATGCCTTCTACCTGATACGGCCGCAGCTTGCCGCGGAAGCTGTCCGGCGGCTCCAGCAGCGGAGGGCGCTTCGCGTGGTTGAGCAGATCGACAAGCTCCTGAAGCTGCTCGTCAAGCTCGACTTCCATGTTGATTGTACGGTGGAAGTCTTTGTCCTCTTCGCCTTCGCTGGAGCCGAGCAGATGAAGCTCCAGCACGTCGCGGAACGACAGCCCCTGCTTCTTCTCCACCTGATGCATGACGCGCTGGAGCTGGGCGAGATGAACCGGGTCAAGCTGAATCCACTGTCCGCCGATTTGCACGAGCCGCCGGTTTTGCTCAAGCAGCTCGCGGAATTCGGCTTCGGTCAGCTCGACGTCGCCCAGCGCGATTTTCCAATCGAACTGCATGAGCTGATTCAGGCCGAACATCGACTGCGGGCCGGAGCCGACCGACGATTTGATCTTCGCTTTGAGGCGCGGACGCCATCTGCGGATGCGTTCCCACCATGCGGGCAGGATGACCGAATAGCCCGCTTCCATCAGGCGCAGGCTGCCTTTGGCCAGCAGCTCCCACGCCTCGTCCGGCGTCAGCGTGCCGCGCAGCCCGGCTTCACCCTCGGCCAGCCAAGGCAGCATGCGCCGCCATTTCGCCGCATCGCGCGCTGCGCGGCCGAGATGCGGCCGCCACTCGGCGGGGAGCGCCTCAGCCGCGGCGACCGCCATGGCTTCGCGCTCCGCAGCGTTGCCCGCGGGCGCTTCCGCTTGCGCCGTTGTGCCGCCTGCCGCATCACTCGCGGTCTCGTCCGCGGCCATCCCGCCGGACTCCGGCTCCGCCGCGGTCCAATCGGCGACGGCGGACGGAGCTACCTCGTGCTGCACGTCCTTGTCGCTGCGATCCTGCAGCACGACGCGCAGCGGCCATGCGCCGCCGGACTCCGCCGGCTCTTCGAGCTTCAGGCACGTGCGGAACGGCGTGCCGTCGGACTGCCAGCCGATGGAGATGAGCCAGTCCTCTTCGTCCATCCACAGCTCGGCCGCTTGCTCGCCCCCGCGTCCAAGCAGCGGAAACGAGCGTTCCAACTGCTCCAGACTCTGGCGCATAACGCCGTCCTCCTGAATCCACGCCGGGATCAGCTGGTCCAGCCAATGCTGCGCAACCGGCGAGGCGGACCAGGCTGCTGCCGCTTCGGGCAGCTGCAGCTTCCAGCCGAGTTCTCCTGCCTTCCATTTGGCGAAATCCGGCATGAAGCGGCCGTGCGTCAGCGCTTCCTTGACATGGGGCGCAAGCTGCGTCAGCTCCTTCAACTCACGGCCGAAGGAGAGCCGCTGGTGCCGGACAATACCCGGCGCCGCAAAATAGTCAAGCGCTTCCAGCACAGGCATCAGCAATCCTTCGACGTTCTGCGATTCGACGACTTCGATGAACGTTCCGTAGAAGGAAGGCTCGTGCCAAGCGAACAGCCAGTCCCGCAAATCATAAGCGTCGCAGACGCCGCCGTTATAGCGGGCGCCCCACAGGAAGAAGCCGCCCTGCGGCGCCCAGCGTACATGGACGTGGGTGAGGCCCGTATCGGTCATGGAATCCATTTTCCTTTCCTCAGCTCTTCCTGCAGCGCGCGCAGGCGCGAATATTTCATCGCCAGCCGGTAAATGAAATCTTCCCAGTCGTTCGACCGGTTCAGTTTTGTGTACAGGGTGTGCAGCTTTTTCAGCAAGTGAACGGCTTTTTTGTAGGCTATCCGGTTTTTCTCTGCGATGCAACGCTCTACCGCCTGGTGAAACAGAGGCAGCATCAGCGACGGGTCGTGCGTTTCGACCGTTTGCAAATCCAGCGAATACAAATCCAGCGGCGAGACGCGATTCGAGAGCTGCAAGTCGATCCAAGCCTTATAGCGCTCCGCCTGCATCAAGTAAGCCGTATAGAAACCGTACGTCCGCGGCAGCAGCCCGACCATGACCGACACCCACTCGCCGTCGTCGGTCTGCCGCTGCACGGCCTCCATCCAATATTGGCAAAACTGCCGCAGCTCCTCCTGCTGCGCCCGCTGCATGACCGGCAGCAGCCAGCGCAGCCAGGCCAGCATCCGGCCCCACGCTTCTTCCTCGAAGCAGCGGTGCAGATACAGAAAGTAGTCCCGCGCTTCCCGCTTGGACAGCGCTTCGAGCTTCTGCCGCGCCGCGTCGTCGTCGCCTTCAATCACGGCAAAATGCGCCTCCGCCAGCAGCAGTGCATCCCGTCGCCTCGGCATCAGATCGGACGCTTCCAGCATGAGCCGCAGCCGGGCGCGCTCCTCCGCCATCCATACGGGATAGCTTGTCATCCGCCACCAGACGCTGCGGTATACGGTAGACCACGATAAAGGGGATTCCTTCCCCGACAGCGCCGCTTCCGCCAACAGGCTGAGCGTCTCCTTCCAGGGGGCTGAAGCTTTGTCCGCCAGCAGGGCGACATCGAGCCGGGGCACAAGCCACAGCAGTTCCTCCAGACATTGGCGGCCGACCGTCCGGCAGCCCGTTTCAATATAATAAGAAAGGTAAGACGTTTTCGTCTCCTGATAAAACTGTTCGATTTTCCGCATCACGAAGAACAGCACATGAAGCGCGTACAGCTCCCGCAGCGGCTGCTCCCAGCTTTCACCGTAGGACGGCAGCTTTTCCTTGACTGCGCTGTAGAACAGCTCGATCGACTGCTGCTGGTTCAGGGAAAAGCCGTAAAACTGCTGGTCAAAAAACTTCTGCCACTGGGCCGGCGTGTGATCCGGAGCCGGAGGCTCGAACCGGTCCTGCCGCTTCTCCGCGGCCTTGGAGACTGCCGTCTGCTTGGCTTGCTGCCGCGAACGCACGGCGATCGACTGTTTGAGGTGCTGCAGCAGCAGCTCCGGACGGCCGAACGGCGCGTACAGAGCAAAAGCGACTGCGGCCATATGTTTGCAGTTGTCCCCGTCCGGGCAGCTGCATTCGCTTTTGCCGAGCTGGTCCAGATCGAGAATCACTTCGTGGCGCTTCGTACCGCGCACCAAAGCATGCACTTCCACGCCATGCTTCAGCTCCAGCTCCGCCACTTGTCCCTTGTGGTAATAAGCCCATCCGCGCTCAAGCCTGGCCAGGTCGAAATTGTCGCGCAGATGCCCGATCAGTTCGTTCATTCGATTTTTCGGAATCTGCAGCTTCAGCATGTTTCGCCCACCGCCCTTTTTGTCTATCCTTATAGTGTACCAGATTTTGCATTGAAATGCGTGCGGGATCAAGGTCGAAATTCGACTTTTTTTCCTCGTATACGGCTTTATTGCTGCGGTTGCGTGGCAGTCCGGTTTCCGAGTACAATGAGTCAAAAGGATTGCCAAAACATGATTGTAGTTGCCGTCCGCCCGGCCGCGAGCCGCGTCTCTTCGGAGAGCATGGACCTGCGGACAGGGCGAATCCGATACGCGGAAACGACGCTGGCAACGGGAAAGGCGGAGAACGATGGGCATTAAATTCGGCAGGGAATACCGCGACATTATCGACGATTTCACGAATGCGCTGCAAGAAATCGAACGGTGCCACGAGTTTCTGGAAATGTCGGCCGAGGACTGGGACGAATTGAACGATGGCGAGCGGAAGGAGTGCATCAAGACGCTGGCCGACGATTTATTCTACGGGCTCGGAACGGAAGCGCAAATGAGCGTCGGCGACTGTACCGTCACGCACGACCCGAAGCGGCATGTCATTCGTATCGATCAAGGGGAAGCGCTAACAAGGGTCATACTTTTGGTATAAGGGGAGCGGCAGGGCATGGGAAGCAAGCTGACGGCGGAAGAAGTGAAGGCGAGGCGATCCGGCCTTGAGGGCTGGACGGTGGAAGAGGGGAAGTGGCTGGTGAAAAAATACCGCTTCCCCGCTTTCACAGACAGTATCGCGTTTGTGAACCGGATTGCAGACATCGCGGAAGCCATGAACCATCACCCGATGATCGCCATCGATTATCGGATGGTGACGCTCCGCCTGACCTCGTGGCATGCGGGCGGATTGACGGAGCTTGATTTCGCGGGCGTCGCCCGGTATGACGAGGCTTATGCCGGAAGCGCAGACGAATGCACGCCGTAGCGCTTGCTTTAGCCTCCTGCCTCTGCCATAGCTGCAAGCACGCGTGCGCGTACTTCGGCCGGCAGCGGCTGCCGCAAGGCAGCCTCCAGCCGGTCCCGCCGAACGTCCTGCTGTTTCAAAATTTCCGCGACCCGCAGCAGCGCTTCTTTTTTCATGCGATGATATCCGATCTTAGCTCGATGGATTCAAAAATTCGCGAATTTGCGCGATATGATGCCGGTCATGCCACTAGCGTTGCATTGTTTCTAACGATGATTGGTTTGCGGGTTAAGTCCGCTTGGTTCGCACACTCGCAAACAGGCTTAGCAAAATCAAGGCAAGATTGAACATCATCGCAGCCGTAATTCCAGTTTCCAATGACATTCCCGCCGTTTGATTGATCGCGATGATTGCCCCACCGATTCCGATTGCTACGCCGGGCGTAAACGAGTCAGCAAATTGCAGGCTCCCGGAAACTTGTCCGGCTTCCCCCTCTTTGGCGAATGAGAATGCGACCGTACCGCTGACAGTATGAGCCAACCCGATTCCAATGCCCATAATAATTTCACCGAGCACCGCTAAGGCGATGTTAATCGCCGGAACCCAAACCATGATGGCAATACCGACGATCATCAGCAGGATACCGGCAATGATCCGTTTATGCCGGCCTCGCCCACCGTCTGCTGCATCCCAACGTGCCTGGAGAATGGCCACGATGGACCAGCTAATCGCCGCACTGGCTACGATGAGCCCGGCCCGATCGGCAGCCAATCCCTTCGTATCCGTCAAGGCAAGCACCAGGAAGTTCTGCGTGCAGACATATGTGGCGAAAAATAAACCGCGAGAGCCGATGAGGGATGATAATCCTGGACGCAGTGTCAATGTGCCTGCCGGCAGCAGCTTGCGAAGGGGTTGTGCCATAAGAACCAACCCGACCACCAGAAGCGCAACGCCTAATATTTTTGGAAGCATGCCAAGACCGCTTAAGAAAAGCCCGGTACCGATCGCGAGCAGCACGGCCAACCCAATAACTCCAGATTCACTCTTCCCTTGGACATTGGGCATTTTTAATTTGCGGAAGACAGGCATACTGAGTAGCATCGCCAATAGCAAGAAGGGAAGGACTCCCCAGAAAACGAACCGCCAAGACAACTGACTGGCAATAACTCCGGCAACGTAAGGACCAAGCATCGAAGGCAAAACATAGGCTGTGCCGAGAGCCCCTAATATTTTGGCGCGAAGCTCGTCGGGATAGCTTAAGGAGATGGCCGTGTAGATGCATGTATACATAGCACCTGCGCCAAATCCTTGCAGAGCGCGAGAACCGATCAACACATACATGTTGGTTGCAATAGCAGCCACCACCAAACCGACTGCAAATAATATAATGGCGATCGTAAAAAGTAAAGCGGGCCCTTTCCGGTCAATTTGGCGGCCAATCACCAAAGTACCGATAATTTGTGCGAGTAAATAAGCGCTGAATATCCAACCGAAGAGATGAAGTCCCTGCAGATCGCCGGCAATGACTGGAGCAACTGTCGTTACGGCTAATCCTTCAAATCCGATAGCCATTGCAGCTAAAATGATACCGATTGATAGTGCAAGATAGCGTGATCCAAATATGCTTTGTGATGACAACTTGTTCACCTTCCATTATGTAGTTTAAGTAAGAGCGGTATCCGGATACTTTGTAAAGAAAGATCTTTATAAACAAATTAAACCTCCTTTTTGACTTTGTCAATATTTTTCTTTATAATCTCTTTAAAACAATGGTTGAAGGTGATAGGGATGAAAAAAGTGAAATCACCCGAAAAAGTAGGCGCCGATCGAACAAGAAGAGCTATTGTGAAATTGCTCAAACATAATGGCTCGATGGATGCCCATCAATTGGCGAGTGAGCTTGGGGTTACCGCAATGGCTGTGCGGCAGCATTTATACGATCTGAGTGAGCAGAAATTGGTTACCTTCACGGAGGAACCAAGGGCGATGGGGCGGCCTGCGAAGATGTGGACGCTTACTTCGGAGGCGAATCGGCTATTTCCGGACGGGTACGCCAACATGACCGTCAGTTTGATCGAATCGATGAAAGAAGCGTTCGGAGACGAAGGCTTGGAGAAACTGCTGGACATCCATAACCGCAAACTTCTTATGGATTACCAGAGCAAAGCGGCCCCGGACCTTCCATTGATGGAAAAATTAAAGGCTTTCGCGGATAAGCGAACCACTGAGGGGTATATGGCTGAGATCATAGAGAACCCCGATGGCTCCTTTTATTTCGTGGAGAAGCATTGCCCGATTTGCGAGGCCGCGAGAGTATGCACCGACATTTGCAAGAAAGAATTAGAAGTGTTTCAATGCATACTTGGCGACGATGTTGAAATCACAAGAGGCGAGCATATCTTATCGGGCGACAACCGTTGTGTGTATTGGATTAAACCGGAAGAATCATCTACGTGATTTTAGGCTTCTAATGTTGAAAGGGGAACTATATTTTATGAAACTCGTTGGCATCTCGGGAACGATATCGGGGTCGAAGACATTGATCACGGTTCAAGCCGTGCTGGACGAAATTAAGCGGAACTATCCGGAAGTGGAAGTGGAATTGCTTGATCTGAAGCAATACGATGTTCGGTTTTGTGACGGTCGGAACCCTGCCGCTTATACCGGAGATACGAAAACCGTCATCGATACGGTCGCTTCAGGCGATTTTTTTCTCATTGGCACACCGATTTATCAAGCTTCACTGACCGGAGCGTTGAAAAACTTGTTCGACCTTGTTCCTGTCTCTGCATTCCAACATAAGGTGATGGGGTTTGTTGCTACAGGGGGAACCTACCAGCATTATCTCGTCATCGAAAATCAATTAAAGCCGATTGCCGGCTTTTTCCGGGCGTTTGTCGCACCAAGCTATGTCTATGTTCATAATGATCATTTTAACGAACATAACGAAATTGCCGATCAAGGCGTACTGGATCGAATCGGCAATTTGGCGCATGAACTAATCTTTATGCAGAAACAATTGAAAGCAGCTCATTAATACCATTATTCGGAGGACATTTCATGATTAATTTGAAAGGGCGCTCAGTGGCCAAAGAGGTTGAGCCTGAAATCGGCAAGTCGATTTTGGAATTAGCTTTGAAGCATAAGGTAGATTGGGGTTTTAATTGTTCACGCGGTACATGTGCAAGGTGCCGGTGTTTGGTCAGCGAAGGGATGGAAAACCTGACTGCACCGAACGATGCTGAAACAAGGCGTTTAGAACCGGAGGAAATAGACGAAGGCTTCCGGCTCGGATGCCAGGCGCGAATATTGTCCGTGGGATCGATAGAAGTTAAGCTGAAAACTTATTTTTGATCATTAAAGTCGAAGTTACCCTGTCAGGCATCCCAGCGATTTAGGCGGACTGTATGATTTTTCGCATACATTTACAAGATCAGGGATCAAATCGCGATTGGTGTATGAAATTTCAGAAGGCTGCATTCCTTAAGGATTGTCAGCCTACTGTTATCTTTTACATGAGCAACAAATTTGATGTTTTGAGTAACCCATGTTTGAAAATGTTTATACACCTGGTATCTACGATCCAGCGTAAATGTCGCATCTGGGTCCACGGTAACGGAATTCCGTCTCGGACAACCCTTCCAGAGTATCCACAATGCGGCTGCGCCATAATATGAGCTCCTCCGCGAACCTGCTGACGGATTCACCCCGCCCGTATTGCGCCGCCCGGGCGTTAAACGCTTCGAAATCCAGATGCTTCAGCGTCAGCGGCTTGCCTTCCGCGATTTTGCCGATTGCCGACTCGTAGAAATATTGGTCCCACAACAGCAGATGCCCAACCACTTCCTTCATCGTCCACTTACCGGGCGCCAGAGGCTCGTCCCATGTCCGGGAGTCCACACTGCGGATTACCTTTGCAAAAGCGAGCAGCCTGCGAAATTCGGCAAGCAGTTCGGCCTTCGGTCGTTCGTTATTCCCCATTGTCTTCTCCTCCTTTGTTCATTGTATTCGTCCATACCATGCAGTGAAACTCCCCGGACCCTTCCGGCGTCGGGCGTTCATACGTATCCATGATGATAAAACCAACCCGCTCATAAGTTCGGATGGCCCGCCGATTCCACGTCAGCACTTCCAGATCGATTTCGTTGTTCGGCGCGCTGCGTTTGGCCTCGCGGATAATGGCGCGAACAAACGCCTCACCGCTGCCTTGGCCGCACAAGTCCGGCCGCAGTCCGAGCCCGAGGCGCGTGACGCCGACCATCGGGAAAAACTGCGCAAAGCCGCACAGCTCCCCGGCCTCGTCAAGTACAGCCCGGTACTGCGCTTCGCGGATGTGTGGATCGGCGAATTCCTCGCCGCGCGCAACCATTTGCTCCCACGGGTTCCAATGGTACAAATCGTAGGGAGGCGGATAACTCCATGTACAGACATCGCGTCCATGATCTTCCCTCATCGGAACGAGATGAAAGCTTTTCGGTTCGTTTTGCATCGTTCCTCCTGCTTATTGTGCCGACGATTACGCTTCCGCCGGGCATTTTTCCGTTGTATACTGATAACTATATCGTATTTCATCCCATCTAAGGAAGTGATTGGTTTGAAGCATATTGTAAGCCAACCGTGGCTCTTCGAACATGGTACGGACGATCATATCGTCATCGCGGACTGCCGGTTCACGCTAGGGAAGCCGGAATCGGGAAAGCAAATGTACGACATGGATCACATTCCCGGCGCGGTGTATTTTGACCTGGAGCAAGACCTGTCGGGCCCGATCAAGGAGCACGGCGGCCGCCATCCGCTCCCTGACATGCAGGAGCTTGCGGCGAAGCTGGGCCAAGCGGGCATCCATGCCGGCTCCACCGTCGTCGCTTACGACGATCAGGGTGGAGCGATGGCTTCGCGCCTGTGGTGGCTGCTCACCTACCTTGGTCACGACAAGGTGTATCTTTTGGACGGAGGCTACAGGAAGTGGAAGGAAGCGGGCTACCCCGTCACCGACGAGCCGCCGATCCTGCGAGAGGCCGTATTTACGCCCCGTGTGCGCGAAGATTTGACTGTCAGCGTCGAGCAGGTCAAGGAACGGCTGGGCAAGCCCGGCGTGGCTTTGATCGATTCTCGCGAAGGCAAGCGTTACCTCGGCATCGAGGAGCCGATCGACCGGGTAGCTGGACATATTCCCGGCGCGAAGTCATATTTTTGGAAGGACGGCTTGGACGAGACCGGCGCTTGGAAGAACGAAGCTGTGCTGGCCGAGCGTTTCGACGGGCTCCGTCAGGCGGAGGAGATCATCGTCTACTGCGGCTCCGGCGTTACCGCCTGCCCGAACGTGATCGCGCTGAGCGAAGCGGGGCTGAACAATGTGAAGCTGTACCCCGGAAGCTGGAGCGATTGGGTTTCGTACGGTGACAATCCGATTGCGACGGGGGAAGAGTAGAATCCGAGAGGCCGCGTCGGACGCGGGTTTGGGGGCTGCGACAGATCAGCATGGGCTGACTGTTGCGGCCCTTTTTGGGCTTTCCGTTCAACAATTTGCAAACAAGAAGTCGAGGAAAGTAGTAGAAGGAAAAATTTTATTCGATTTGGCTCCACTTTACGAACGATTCGGGAGATTTGCGTATCAATTCAGCCAAAAGGCTATTTGTTATTACAGAGATTTGTCTTAGTCGTTCATATGCCAACTCAAAGAAGTCACGAAGCTCGGAATCTAAATTCAGATCATCACGAGATACACAGGAAAAATCAGTTAGAAGAACTGGGTGATTGCGGGTGCGAAGCATGGCTTCAACGTCCTGTAAAAACGCAACGAATTCAGTATCCTTGATCTCACGCATCTTTTCTTGCAGTGCAGCCCATCTCGGCTCCTGGGCCAGAAAAAAGGCGCTCCACCAGTATAGTTCCTGCACCGACTCAATAACATGGCTGTAGTAAGTACGAAAAATTAATAAAGTCTGTTGGCCAGAGGTCATTTTATTGTAGAAGCTGGCTATATTACTACCTTTGCTACTTAGCTCTTTGTAAGTTTGAATAAGCGGCTTAAAACAGGCAGAAAGTAATGCCTCGTCTCCCATCTTTTCAAAAGCCTCGCGTTCGATAGTTGCAAACATCTTCCAAATCATTCCCCCCTATACCAGCTCATCATGTGGGTCTGTAAAATGAAACGTGGAACTTATAAAAAGGAGACAAAATGAAAATACGGACATCATAGAAAACTCGCTCTATCCGGCACGAAAAATAACGCCCGCCAACCTCAGTTCCATCTGCCCCTGTTCAACCGGCAGCCTACTGGACTATTGGCATAACGCTTCAAAAAGTGTGCAGCCAGCTTCGGCTTAGTCGTCAGCACGATCGTTCATTTTCCAGTTCCTATTCCATCTCATCATCCGTCAACTGGTCATAACGCTTCAAAAAGTCAGCAGCCAGATCTGGCTTGGTCATCAGCACGACCGTTTCATTTTCCAGTTCCTCTGCCATATCATCATCCGTCATAGACACAAAAAAGACAATGTCCTCCTTCGATTGTCCATATTGGGTGAAAATCGCCTCATCCGTCTCCTGAACCACTCGTGTAATGATAGCAACCAACTGGTCTTTGTAATCATATGCATTCTCTACAGCATACAATAGCTTGCTAATATGATTAAAATGCATATCGTCACCATACTGGTACTCCGAGATGCCCCATCTATAATAGATTTCATCCTCTTCTGAGCTGCACAGGTCCTTTTTTTTCATTGCTGCAATATGTCGGGCAAGGGATTCTTCTGTATTAACGGCTAGAAACAGAGTGATAAAATCGCTATCTGTACCAAAGGCACAGGCATACACACGTTCATTCCGCGCTTTTTCCAAGGTTCTTTTCAAATCTTCCAAAAAGCTGGCCCGAAAGTGTTCTTCAAATTGCTTCAAAAAATCTGTCATCGATACGCATCCTGTTCTTCAAGTTTTTTTGTTTCAGAATAGCACAATCCCTGCTGTCCCGAATAGTTTTTATACTGATCGCCCCCCTCGCCTTGATTCCAACCGCCGCGGATGATGAATTGACGGATGAAACTCTATGCAGTAAGATAATCCGTATATCGTGAACAACGCAGAAAAAGGGTAAGTAGGCATACGAGAATGGACTTGCAGAGAGCCGGTGGTTGCTGCGAACCGGCGTCCGTCGTGTGTCGAATGGCCTTTTGAGTTGCTTTTCCGAACCGCCGACAAGGCGTAGTAGGGAAATGCCGGGCATCCCGCCGTTATCAAGGGGACGGTATCGAGATGATTCTTTTATCATCTCCGCACCGTAAAGAGAAGATCGGAACGATTGCGAGTCATGCAGCGGAACGGTCATTTAAGGTGGTACCACGACAACTTTGTCCTTATTGGACGGAGTTTTTTTGATTTTAAAGGGGGTGATGGCCATGGATGATGGTTGGTGGTGGCGGCCGATTATTCAAAAATTCTGCTTCAACAAACAGGGCGGTTTCCAGTTACTGAAAACTGTCGCATTATCAAGGAGGACGTTAAACAATGACAGAACGTGTTTTGACAGGAGATCGGGTTACCGGAAAACTTCACCTTGGCCATTACGTCGGCAGCTTGCAAAATCGGGTTACGCTGCAGGAGCAATATGAGACATTTGTGCTTCTGGCGGATGTTCAAGCTTTAACCACACACTTTGAGAAACCGGATTTATCCGTCATCATTTACGCGAGGTGGCTCTAGATTATTTGTCAGTCGGCATTAACCCGGATCGGTCAACCATTTTTGTGCAGTCCATGGTTCCGGAAATCGCGGAGCTGACCATATTGTTTTCCATGTTCGTCACAATAAATGTACTTCGCCACAACCCAACGGTTAAATCGGAATCGAAAAATAGCGGTCTAGGCGACATGTATTACGGGTTTCTTGGCTATCCTGTAAGTCAAGCAGCCGATATAACCTTTTGTAAGGCAACGATTGTTCCAGTCGGGGACGATCAACTTCCGCATTTGGAGTTAACACGCAAAATCGTCCGTCGATTTAACGAGCTGTATCAACCTGTATTCGTGGAGCCAAAACCTCTAATAGGCGATATGCCAAGGCTGGTGGGTACAGATGGAAATGCAAAAATGAGCAAGAGTCTCGGCAACGCGATTGCACTGGATTCTTCAACAGAGGAAATTGCGTACAAAATAAAAAGGGCTACCACAGATCCCGCCCGCGTGCACAAAAACGATCCCGGTCACCCGGATATATGTCCGATATACGCTTATCATTGCGCCTTTCGCCCGAACGACGCTTCTGAAATTCGTGAAGGATGCGAAAAAGGAACCATGGGGTGCTCTGCATGCAAAGGGCTTATCACGTCGACATTAGAACAACTTATTGAACCCATGCGGGAGCGCAGGGCTTATTATGCCGCAAGACCGGATGTCGTTGACGACATCTTAATGGCCGGGACTCAGCGTGCCCGCGGAATAGCCCAAGAAACGATGAAAGAAGTTCGGGAGGCCATGAGTCTCAACTACTTTGATTGAATTACGACTTGCGAAAAGATTTTGTAACCTTTGTGCCCTCCTCCGGCACCTTATACTGGAGCGGCGTTGAAAGGGGGCAAGACTCACATGCTGCACTGGATCGAACAGGCAAAACAGGGAGACCGGGAAGCTTTTGACCTTATCGTCAGGCGATTCACAGCGATGGCTCATGCGGTGGCGTACGAGAGGCTGCGTGACTCCTATTTGGCGGAGGATGCCGTGCAGGAGTCGTTTGCGGAAGCTTTTATCCATTTGCGCAAGCTGAAGGAAGCGGAGGCTTTTCCCGGATGGTTCAAAACGATCGTGATTCGTCAATGTAACCGTCTGGTGCGGAAGAAGCGGCATCCGACGGTGCCGCTCGATCAAATGGTCCAAACGGCCGGGGGACAGCCAAGCGTACCGGATATTGTCGAAAGAAAAGAGTTGCAGCAATGGCTGCATGATTCTATAGCTGCTTTGTCGCCCGGCCTGCGCGTGGCGGTCCAACTGTTTTATTTTCACGGCTACACTTTGCAAGAGATTTCCGCTTATTCAGGGACGGCTGTTCCGACGTTGAAAAAGCGGCTGTTCGATGCCCGCGCGAAGCTGAAAGGAACGCTCCCCGTAACCGACTTCGTCTCCGTATTTCATCAATTGTACGAAGGAGGAAAACGAATGCTGCACATTGTCAATGGCGATGTCGTCGCGGAGAAGCTGCGGCAGGGCGTCGTTCAAGGCGATATTCTAGTATGGAGAGAGGTATATCCCGAAGGACCGATATTTACCGATCCCATGGTGGAGGCCAACCGATCCGTCCGAGCGCGCTACTTGGAGCAATCCATGGGAATTCCGAGTGCGGAATTTACACGTTCAAGCGAAGAGCAGGAGAAAGTACGTGCAGATTTTCGCAACTACGAGGAAATCGTGCTGTGGTTTGAGCATGATTTGTTCGATCAGACGATGCTGTGCTGCTTGCTGCATTGGTTTGCGCAGCAGTCGTTAGGCACTTCGAAGCTGAGCCTGCTGTGTATTGGAGCCTTCCCAGGAATCAAACTTTTTCGGGGATTGGGGCAGCTGTCTGTGAACCAAATGGCGACCTTGTCAGGCACTTGGCAAACCGTTGGCAAAGAACAGCTCGAACTGGGCAAAACCGTCTGGGAGGCTTACTGCGCCCCGGAACCGGGTAACTTAGTTCAATTGCTGGAAGAGGGGGATACCTCTGCGCTGCCCTATGTGCAGGAGGCCTTTCGGCTTCATTTATCGCGGTTTCCCTCCATCCAGAACGGACTTGGCATTGTAGAACAAACCACAATGGAGATGGTCCGCGGCGGCATGACTTCTCCGCTGGACTTGTTCGATCATATAGGAAATAAGCTTCATGGGCTGGGCATGGGGGATCTTCAATATTGGCACCGCTTGGCTAAACTGTCGCAAGGTCCGCACCCCTTGCTGAAGCTCGAAGGCTTGGACGCGTTGCCCGGCTATAAGGACTCGGCGTCGTCGTTACGTCAAAGTACGGTTGCTTTAACGGAAGCGGGCAGAACGGTGCTGGACGGGGAAGAGGATTGGATTGCTCTAAACGGAATTGATGAGTGGTACGGCGGCGTACATCTGCAGGGCCGATCGATCCCATGGCGCTGGGATGCGTCTAAAAACTCGCTCGTCCCATGGACGGCCGCTGGCGGACAGTAAGAGAACGCTCTAAATCCTCAAAAGCATTGACAGACTGAGTTTCGGATCAAAACCGATTCGCCGAAGGACAAGGTGGAGGAATTTATCCGGTTCATCGAGAGCTGAGAAAATACGAAAGAAGCCGCGGGGGACGCGGATTGATAGAGCTGTAGCAGGCCGCCATCGGGCGACTGCCGCAGCTCTTTATGCGCTTTATTCCTGCATCCCTGTCGGCTCCATAGCGCTTAATCCTGAACATTTCCTCATGATAAAAGGAGAAAAAGGCTTTAATAGGTCTATTTTACCATGAACTTTGACAAATTGTGTCGAAAGTCACATTGAAATGTCCTGCTTTTACCAGATATGATATAGTACATGCCGAATGGACGGGAACCGTCGTGTAAAAATTTTTTAGCGGGAGTGGAAGTTTGGGTATGCTGACAAATTCAGAGCTTCGCCGGATGGCGAGGGAAAGCTTGCAAGGGAACTGGGTGAACGCGGTTCTTGGCGTTTTTATTTATGGGGTGCTTCTTTCCGTGTTGGCCAACATTCCGATTATCGGATGGATTGGCGCTCTGGTGGTTACCGGACCTTTGACGTTCGGCCTGTACGGTTATTTCCTGGGTACGGTTCGCGGTGAATTGACGTCGATCAGTAATATGTTCGACGGGTTCAATAATAACCAGTTCGCGAATGCCTTGGTTTTAAATCTCGTGTCGAGCATCTTCATTTTCTTGTGGTCGCTGCTTCTCATCGTACCGGGGATTATTGCGGCTTTGGGCTACTCGCAAGCGTACTTCATTATGCGCGACAATCCGGGAATGCCGGCCCTCGAAGCCTTGCGTCAAAGCAAGGAAATGATGAATGGACACAAGACCCGGCTGTTCATGCTTTACTTGAGCTTTATCGGGTGGATTCTGCTCGGGGCGATTCCGCTCGGCCTTGGCTTGTTTTGGGTGCAACCGTACATCTATGCGGCCATGGCTGCTTTCTACGAAGAATTAAAGAATCAGAATTTTGCCACACCCTATGAGGAAGCGCCTCGCAGCTATACTCTCTAATTTGCCATAACTGGCGGCACAGCCCGGAGTGGGTCGCCGTCGCAGAACGTATCACAAAAACAGAGCTGTCTCCGTCGAATGACGGCAGGCAGCTCTGTTTTTGTGGCGCTCCAACAGGTGTCCATCGCTAAAGACAGAAAGCCCTGCAGGCTTGTCCGGTCGGCTGTTCGATTGGAACGAACGCAGAGCAGGCAAACGCTGAGGGCTTTCGAAGGTACGGGAAACTTCCGTTCAGGTCATTACTTTACTTGTCCGTCATCACTTGCTTATACTGCTCGTCCGACAGGACGCGCTTCGCCGTGACGTAACGCTTGGCGTAGTAGGATTCACTGAGTTTCGTAACAGTGACGCCTTGATCCGTAGCGGAGTGATAGAACTTGCCTCCACCTACGTACACGCCTACATGGGAAATCCCTTTGCCGTCGGTGTTGAAGAACACCAGATCGCCGGGACGAAGCTGATCTTTGGCCACCTCGGTACCAAGCTCGGCTTGGCCTTTGGACGTATGCGGCAGATCCACGCCGAATTTGTCGAATACCCACGCAGTATAGCCTGAGCAATCGAAGCCTTTGGTCGTGGTGCCTGCGTATTTGTAAGGCGTGCCCACAGCCTCGTTAACCGCTGAGCTTAGTGGGGTTTCTGCAAAGACGCTACCGACCGAAATGCTGCAAAACAGGGTTAAAGAAAATGCAAAACCGACAAGCTTTTTCAAAGAAGTTTCCCCTTCCGGTGCCTACGAGGTTAGCTTGAGGGTTCGGTTGAAGGTTCCCTATGATCACTCTACAACGAGATCAATTCACCCAAAAATGGATCCCCCGTTTTCTGCGAACAGAAATTCGGCAAAATTTTCTTTTTTTAATTCCGAGTACATATATTCGAGTAAACATGATGTTTTCCTCCTCTTGTCACATAATTGTCACATAATCAGTGTTTATTTATGAAACTTTTTGCTTATAAGCCCCAAAAAAACGTCATCTCCCGGAGCTTTCGGAAGATGACGTTCCTATGTTTTGGCATTATTTTACGGTTAGCGGGGGCTCCCGGCTAGGCCTTCTCCGCCCAAAGGGCATACTGCGTGCCGATCGCCCATACCTTGAAAAACATTTGCACCAGCCGATACGCCTGCATGAGAACGAGCACTGCGAAGCCCGCCCACCAGAAAGACGACACCATCACGGCGGCGGACAGTACAAGCGACAGAGAGGCGACCGCCAGTGCGGCCAGCGCGATGACCGGCAGATACCGGAAAGCGAACAGCAGCGTGTACAGTGCGGACCTTTCGTCCGCTTTGCCGATCTGCAGGAACAGGAACAGCAGATGCAGAAGGAACAGGTAGGCGGCGTACAAGGCCAAGGAGGGCAGTAGCGCTTGCCCCAGAGAAGCGTAGGATAGATGGATGCCGTATTGCTTCGCGGCGTGAGGCGCGAGCCAGTAGAGCGGGCCGAGCGACAGAACGAGCTGGAGCGCATACAGCCCGAGGAACGGGAAGTACAGCTTGCGGATGCCGGCCACAAACCGGTAGCCCGCATTCAACTCTCCGTGCCGAAGGGAGTAGAAGACTCCGGCGTTCAGCGCGGGATGCAGCAGCATCCGGAGCCCAAGCAGGCCTAATCCCGTCCACAGATACGGTACGATCAGGTCGGTTTTCATCAACTGAAACTGGCCCTCCACCCAGAACAGCCGTACCGATTCGCCGGGAAGCGCTCCGCTGGGATACCGGTGAAGGAGGGGAAGTACGACCGACTGAATGAGTTTATACAAGACGACGCCCCAGAGCAGATTATACAAGAATAGCACGAAGACGGCGAACGGCTGATGCCAGGCGATGCCCCAGCCCTTTTTGATCCGATTCCACATGTTCTTCACCTCACCAGACGACCCAGCCGAATAAGGTCTCCAAAAATTTGACGATCCCCATGTTCCATCGAATGGACAGCTTGGTGTCGACCACCGTTTTCATAAAGTTGTTGATCCGCTTGTTTTCCAGTACGATCGAATGCTGTGGGTCAAGCGATACCCAAGCGAGCGGAGAGGCGTGATTCAGCTTCATGATCACTTCGCTGTCGACACCGTCCCACGTCTTATCCAGCTCCGAGCCGTCGGCGAAGTGAAAGCGGATCGGCACATTGTGGTAAGTTCCGCCCAGCTTGCGCAATTGCACGCTGTTCTCATAGACGGGCGGTCCGTTTTCGGTTGCTTTCCGGATCTTGATTCCGGTGACGGTATAGTCGACCATCATGCCGTTATAGATGTATTGGTGGAAAAATTCCTGCCAGCTTGTTTTCGTTACGTCCTCGACCGTCTTTTGAAAATCGGCCGTCCCCGGATGCTTGAACTTCCAACGCTGGAAATAGGTGCGCAAAATTTTATCCATCGTCTCCAGCCCGGCCTGCCGTTCCATCGCCTTAAGCACAAGCTTGGCGCGAGTGTAGACGTTCTCGGCGTATTGATGGTGTCCACCGTAGTTCCATGAATGCAGCTTGAGCGCTGCCGGATTCGTAATGTAGCTCGATTCGACGAGCAGGTTCGGGCGTACGCCATATTCCGCCTCCATGATCCGGTCTTCGGCATACGAGGTGAAGCCTTCGTCGAGCCACGCTTCCTCGAACTCATTGCTGGCTACCATCCCGTACCAGAATTGATGGCCAATCTCGTGCACGACGACCCGTTCAAGCTCCAGCGTCGGGTTTTCTTCAGCGGCTCCCCAGGCGGTCACGAGCGTCGGATACTCCATGCCTCCGGCGCCGTTGCCGTCTGCGGGCGGCACGACGATCGACAAGGTCGAATACGGATAGCTGCCGTACCATTGGGAGTAGCGGGCAAGCGCTTTTTTGGCGGCGGTCATGTAGCGGGCCTTGAGACGCTCGTGCTTCGGATCGAGATACAGTTTAATGCGGACGCCGGGCAGATGGGGAGTCGCGTAAGGCTCTTCGAAAAAAACGAAATTCGGCGAGGCCGACCAGGCAAAATCATGCACGTCGTCGGCATAGAAGGTGTAGGTTCTCGTTTTGCCGTCGTCGGCGACAGGTTTGGTCGGAAAGCCGGTGGCCGCTACGGTATAAGCGGAAGGAACCTTCAGCTTGACGTCGAAGATGCCGAAGTCCGAATAAAATTCCGAGTTGCCGTGATACTGGTGCAGGTTCCAGCCTTCGTCCGTCCGCCCGCGGACACCTTTGGGTTCATAGACGGCCACTTTCGGAAACCATTGGCCGGCCATGACGAAATCTCCGGCATACCCCATCCGGGCGAACACCTGCGGCAGCTTGACCGAAAAATCGGTGCGCAGCGTCACCTTCTCGCCGGGGCCGACCGCTTTGGGAAGCGGCACCTTGATCAGCGTTCTGTCGTCTTTGTTGCCGTCGTCCGGCTGGACGTATTCGATCCGGTCGGCGAGCTCGATTTCGTTGCCGTCCAGCGTTTTGATCGAACTGACGGTCATGCCTCCGAAGCTGCCTTCCTTGCTCGCGTCCTGCCGCAGCCTTCCGCCGGACTCCTTCATGAAGGTAGATTTCTTCGATTCGAAAGCGTTCGGATACAAATGAAAATACAATTCCTGAACGGGGACGCTTCCAGGGTTTTTCCAAGTAAATGCGGAAGTGCCGCGGATCGATTTGTCCTGGGCGTCCAGCTCCGCGCTCAAATGATACTCCACGATTCGCTGGCTAAGCGGCTTCGGAGCCGGCTTCTCCGTCGGGCGAGCCGGCAGGCTGGGCGGCGCCGGCGGAGGCGCGGCCGGTTCGTTCAGACGCGCGGCGGCCGGGAGCGCCCCGCCGGAGGGCAGGAAAACGCCCGTAGACGAACCGTCCGCTTGTCCTTTGGCGGAAGGCCAGCGGGGTGCGGCGACGACGGCGCGCCCCGTCGTCGAAGGGACGGGCTTGAGCATCGTCAGCGGGTTCGCCGGTTCGTCTACAGGAAAGACGGAAGGAATGGCGGCATCTGCGGGCAGCATCCACCCTGCTGCCGGCTTGAGCGGCTGTGGGCCGGATTCCGGCAGGACGTTCGTCAGCAGCGTGGCCGTGAAGGTAAGAGCAAAGATCGAGCCCCATGTTGCGATTCGGTAGCCGAGTCGTATTTTCATCCAATTTTTCACCCCGTTGACAAGCATCTACAGCATGTATATGTGGGGGAGCCGAGGATTATTTCTACCGTACCGAAAAAGAATCGGCAGCTTTCGCATGAGCCGAACTTGCCGGGGGAGCCGCTTTTTAGTACAATTTTGATATCCGTAGTTCAGGCCGCAGCTTGGTTGCAGCAGCTTGGGATATTTTGGAATAGTTTATTATCACGTGAAACAGGTGGTGCACGGATGGATATAAATGAACAAAACGCGCAGGCGGCGGACACGAAGAAGAAGCTGCCGACCTTGAACATCATCAGCAGCAAGGAGACGAAGCACCGCGGCTTCGGACAGGGCTCCATCGACCTGAGCCAGCTCTCCAGCGTCATTATCGACGGCGCGGAGGCTTATCTCGATCTGGGGGCACTGCACGCGAAGAGTAAGGTGGAGAAAGGCATCAAGTTTATTGTAAACGCTGAGGAAGTGCCGAATGGCCGTCCGTGCTGGATCGTATGGGTGGCAGTCGATTTTAAGGAAGAGGGCAAGTACTATGCCGGCGTCACCTCCTGCGAGATGCGGGTCGATACCGAGGCGCGCAAGGGCTGGAAGCTGCTCGTCGATCATGTGAACCGGATGGATTATGCGCTTAAACGCCGCATCATGCTGGATAATCTCGGTCCGGAGCAAAAAGCGGCGCTGAAGCAATTTCTGGTCGATAACGATCCGGACATGTGGCAGCGTTCCGAAGCTGCGCTGCATGAAGCGCTGGCCAATTAAATTTTTGTACATTATGTGACGGTCATTGAACCGTTTACAATAACGATGTATACTAAGGCCTAGTATATGCATCATATACTAGGACAGCAAAAAGGCAGACCGTAGGTCTGCCTTTTTGTGTTTCCGCTATCAGAAGGTTTTCTGCCTCGCCACCCTCATTCGTCTCCCGGTTTTTAGCTGCTCCACCAGCGTTTCAGGTCTTCCCACCAGGAACGCTTCTGCTTTCCTTTGCCGGCTTTGCCTGCGTCGCTCTTCCCAGGCTGCTGCGTGCAGTATTCCGTCGGTTCCGTTCCTTGAACGAACGTCTCCAGCCGCGAGCCCGGACAGTCGTCGTTCGCCAGCTTGCCTGTCGCCGGGTCGACATAGACGCTCACGACGCCCTCCGGTACCGGGAACAGCTTCGGCGGCACCGATTCCAGCGTCCGCTCCGTAAACTCCGCGAAGAGCGGAGCGGCCAGGTGCGATTCGACGTTGTTGATGTTGCGCCCTTTGTCATAGCCCACCCAGACGGCGGTCGACAGCTCGGGCGTATAGCCGACGAGCCAGGCGTCCGTGTCCGTCGTGCCGGTTTTGCCCGCTACGGGACGCTTGAGCACGCTGGACACGCGGCTGCCTGTGCCGCCTTGGTCGAAGACGCTCTCCATCAGCTGCGTCAACACATAGGTATATGCGGGCTCAAGGACCGTTTCCTGCTTCGGATTCGCCTCGTACAGCACCCGCCCGCGGCGGTCCTCGATGCGCACGATAGCCATCGGCTCGACGCGCACGCCTTGGTTGGCAAGGATGCCGAAGGCCGAAGCCATCTCATAAGGGCTGACGGGGAACGTGCCCAGCGCGAGCGAAGGCATCGGCTTCATCGGACTCGTGATCCCCATCCGTCGGGCCATTTCAATAACGCGGTCCGGCCCCGTTTCCAGCACCGTATGCACAGCGTAGATGTTGTCCGATTTGGCGATAGCCGTCCTCATATCGATCCAATCGTAGTAGGCGCTGCCGAAGTTGTTCGGCGTATACGTTTGCCGTCCTTGATCGTAGGTGAACGTTGTCGGCTCGCTTTTGTAGCGGGTAAACGGAGTGAATCCCTTTTCCTTCAGCGCCGTCAAATACACGATCGGCTTGAACGACGACCCCGGCTGCCGTGTGCTGGACAGTGCTCGGTTGTATTGGTTCTGGGCATAATTTCGTCCGCCGATCATCGCTTTAACGTACCCGGTTCGCGGATCGATGGCGACAAGCGCCGCCTGCAGCTCCGGATATTTTTCCAGCTGCTTCGCCACGACCTCCTCGGCGACGGCCTGCGCCTTTAAGTCCAGCGTCGTATAAATCCGCAGGCCGCTTTCGACGAATTCCTTGTCTTCGAGGCCGAGCAGATCGGCTGCCGCACCCCGCACATAGTCGCGGAAGTAGGGGGCCGTCACCGCTTTTTTATGCTCCTCCAGCGGTAGAATGTGCAGCTTCTCCTTCGCCGCCTGGTCCGCCTCGCTTTGCGGGATGTAACCGGCTTCCACCATGGTCTGCAGCACCGTTTTTTGCCGGTCGAGCGCATTGTCCATATCGTAATAAGGCGAATAATAACGCGGTCCTTTCGGGATGCCGGCGAGCAGCGCGCTTTCGGCCAGCGTCAGGTTCTTGGCCTCTTTCCCGAAGAAGAGCTTCGCCGCCGCCCCGATGCCGTACGTCGCATGCCCGTAATAAATCTGATTCAAATATCGCTCCAGAATTTGGTCCTTGCTCATTTGCAGTTCCATCTGCACGGCGTAATACGTTTCCTTGATTTTGCGGCTCCACGTCCGCTCGTGCGACAAGTACAGATTGCGCGCGAGCTGCTGCGTGATCGTGCCGGCCCCCTGCACCTTGGACATATGCTGCAGGTTGACCCAAGCCGCCCGGACGATCCCCTTCGGATCGAACCCGTAGTGCTGATAGAACGTGCGGTCCTCCACGGCCAGCGTTGCATCAAGCAGCTTCGGGGAAATGTCCTCCAGCGATACGCTCTGCCGGTTTTTCACCGCGCCGTACGCTTCGATCAGCTCGCCGTGCACGTCGTACATCTCCGATGCCGCCTCCGTCTTGGATACCGGAAGCGCCTGCGAGCGCATGAACAGCAGCAGTACGATCATGATTCCGGCGCCAAGCAGCAGGCACGTAAACGAAAACGATAGCCACGCTTTGAGCAGCCGGACGAAGCGGAACGCTCCGCCGTCTTCCGGCGCAGGCTGTTTTTTGGGCATGTCCGACACGTTCCGTCAGCTCCTTCCGTCTTTCCGCCGATGCGTTCGTCTTTATTCCCAGTATGGAAAAACATAGCATCACCTATTCACGCGGGACAAGCGGAAACGTTAAATTTTTTCGAAAAACGGGCCGAACGCCCCTCTTTGTATTTGCAATTTCGGGGAGATACTCTATAATACAATTTGACATGCCAGAGACAAGCTGAAACCTTGGAAAAAAGCAGATGTCCGCCCGTCTTCCGGCCCTTGTACGGCCGGCCCTAACGAACCGAACGAAAGGTGGAATTACATATGGAATTATGGTACACGGAGAAACAAACCGATAACTTCGGCATTACGGCGAAAATCAGCAAAACGTACGTCACTGAAAAAACCGATTTCCAGGATCTCGCGATGATCGAGACGGAAGAATGGGGCACAATGCTCGTGCTCGACGGCATGGTCATGACGACCGTAAAGGACGAGTTCGTCTATCATGAGATGGTTGCGCATCCGGCGCTCTATACGCATCCGAATCCGAAGCACGTGCTTGTGGTCGGCGGCGGCGACGGCGGCGTGATCCGCGAAGTCATGAAGCACCCGGAAGTGGAAAAAGCGGTGCTGGTTGACATCGACGGCAAAGTTATCGAGTACTCCAAGCAGTACTTACCGACCATCGCAGGCGAACTGGACAACCCGCGCGTGGAAGTGCTCGTGAACGACGGCTACATGCACATCCACGATCATAAGAACACGTACGACGTGATCATGGTCGATTCCACCGAGCCGGTCGGTCCGGCGGTGAATTTGTTCACCCAGGGCTTCTATAAAGGCATCTACGACGCGCTGAAGGAAGACGGCATTTTCGTGGCCCAAACGGACAATCCGTGGTTCAAAGCGGATCTGATTCAAAACGTCAACCGCGACGTGAAGCAAATTTTCCCGATCGTCCGCGTCTACTGCGCGAACATTCCGACGTATCCGAGCGGCCTCTGGACCTTCACTATGGGCAGCAAAAAGCACGATCCGCTCGCCGTCGACGAAACGAAAATTCCGGAAATCGACACGAAGTACTACTCGCCGCGTCTGCATAAGGCGGCTTTCGTACTGCCGAAATTCGTGGAAGATTTGACGAAGTAAGCGGAGGAGACTAACGACAGATGAAACTCGATCAAAAATATTCCGGCAATGTGTTCATTCTGAGCTCGGACGACTATGCGGCGTCCCGCGCCGTCATCTACGGCATGCCGATGGATTATACCGTCAGCTTCCGTCCCGGCTCCCGGTTCGGCCCTTCGCGCATCCGCGAGGTATCGATCGGTCTGGAGGAATACAGCCCGTATTTGGACAAAAGCCTGGAAGACATCACTTATTTCGACGCAGGCGACCTGCTGCTGCCGTTCGGCAACCCGGGCCGCAGCCTCGATATTATCGGCGAATACGTGCGCGGACTTCTGGCCGAAGGCAAATTCCCGCTCGGCCTTGGCGGCGAGCATCTCGTTTCGTGGCCGGTCATCCAAGAAGTATACGCGAAATATCCAGATCTTGCACTTATTCACATCGATGCGCATGCCGATCTGCGCGAGCAGTACGAGGGCGAGCCGTTGTCCCACTCGACGCCGGTCCGCAAAGCGGCGCTGCTCATGGGCGGCAAGAACGTATACCAATTCGGCATCCGTTCCGGCTCCCGCGAGGAGTTCCAATTCGGACGCGAGAATATCAACTTCTACCCGTTCGAGGTGTTGGAGCCGCTTAAGAAGGTGCTGCCGGAGCTGGCCGGACGTCCGGTTTATTTGACGATCGACATCGACGTGCTCGACCCGATGTGTGCTCCTGGCACCGGTACCGCCGAAGCGGGCGGCATCACGTCCAAGGAGCTGCTTGGGGCGATTCATGCGATGGCCGCCTCCGATTTGAACTTCGTCGGCGCCGATCTCGTCGAAGTGGCCCCGGCTTACGACCCGACGGAGCAAACCCAGATCGTCGCCAGCAAGCTGATTCGCGAAATGCTGCTCGGCTTGGTGAAATAATCGAATAACGCGGAAGTGCCGCCGCCATGTTGCCCCCTTGCGGGAAGCATGGCGGCTTTTTACGTTGGCTCCCGGCCCGGTACTAGGCGAAGTTAGTACTTATTCCTCCCGTTGAATGCGGCCTACAATAGAGCCATAAAGAGAGGGGGAGCTTACGTTTGAATGCGGCAAAATCATTGGCGGAAACAACAAAGCCTGCGTTTCCGGTTTTCGTCCTGCTGGCGTATGGGGTATTCTGGGCATGGATGGCGATAGCGCCGGCAAACCGGTTCGACTGGCTGCTGGAAAATTTGCTGGTCTTTCTGTGCGTGGGGGCGCTGATCGGAACCTACCGATGGTTTCCGCTAAGTCACGGTTCTTATGTGGGGATTGCTTTGTTTTTGGCGCTTCATACGTACGGGTCGCACGGCTCCTACGGCGCGACGCCGATCGATCCGCTGCTGCAGCTGCTGTTCGGCGGGGGGCGTCTGCCTTATGACCGGCTGGTGCATCTGGCTTATGGAGTGCTGCTGGCCGGACCGATCCGGGAAGCGTTGATGAGGCTCGCGGGCTTGAGAGGATTTGCGGCGGATGCGCTTGCTGTCGCCGTCGTGCTGGCCACCGGCGCATTTTACGAATTGATTGAGATGTGGGTTGCTGGACTGGTGGCCCCGGAGATGGGCACGCTGTTTCTTGGATCGCAGGGCGATCCGTGGGACGCGCAGCACGATATGGAGCTTGAGCTGTTCGGGGCTGCGGCGGTATTGGGGCTGGGGGCCTTGCTGCGCCGCTTCAACCTTTTCGCAAAGTAAACACCGTCAGCTCCGGACGGCATAAAAAGCGGATGGGATGCGTGGAAACGCCAATGCCCCGGTTGACGAACAATTGCAGTTTACCGGCGCCAAGGACGTAATGCCCGAGGACATACTTCCTTCCGAATTTCGGCGTCATCACATGCCCGTAGAACGGCAGTCGCACTTGGCCTCCGTGGCTATGTCCCGACAACTGAAAGTCCACCGGATAGCGTACGGCAATATCGGCAAAATCGGGGCAATGCGACAGCAAAATGACGAAGTCCTCCGGTTTAACGCGGGCCAGCGCTTTGTTGATGTCTGGATTTCCTTTCCATTGGTCGTCTACGCCTGCCATGACCATGCTGCTCCCCCGATGTTGAATCCGGATCATCTTATTGGTCAGCAGCTCGAAAGCGGCGTTTTTTAATAGAGCTTGAACTTGCCAGGGCTCTTTAAAATCGTGATTGCCCAGCACCGCATATTTACCCAGTGGAGGCCTGAGCTCCGAGAGTACGCGGGCGTAGGCGAAACCGTCGGGTCCGACGGTATGGTCCACCAGATCTCCGGTAAAGCATACAATATCCGGTTGAATCCGGTTGATCCGTCCAATCAGCTCCGACAAGTCTTTCGTATCAAAATGAAAGCCGAGATGCACGTCGCTGAACTGGACTATTTTTATTCCGTCCATCTGTTGGGGCAGTCTTGCGAAAGAGAGCGTATATTCTGTAACTTCCAGCCATTTCGGCTCGGCATAACGGGCATACCCGTAGGTAGCCCCGGGCAGGGCAACGAGTCCGGCGGCGGTTAACGTCAATTTTTTCAGAAACGATCTTCTTGACAACTTTTTATTGCGGTTGCTTTCGTTGGAATCCATGGGAATGAGCAATCTCCTCGGGATGGATTGATCGGCGGTCCTTCGCAACTGCCGAAGCTTACTATATAACAGACGCAGGAAGGCTTTATTTGGTTTCCATAAATGGTAAGTCAGTATTCCTATACCATCTAAGGAATCTTGCAAACCGCTGCCTCCCGCCCGGTCCGGGCTTGTCCGGGAACGGAAGAAGTCCTGTCCGCGGACTTCTTTTTTTTGTACAATAGGAAGATCACAGCAGGACGGGAGAGAAAGCGAAAATGACGGAAAAACAGCAGGCCGGCGCCGGCAAGCGGGCCGTACGCATTACGCTGGAAAGCGAAAGCGGCGGGGAACGGATCGTGAGACAGATGACAGGCGAATGGTTTCCGAAAGGACGGCACGCGTACCTCCGGTATGCGGAGCCTCCAGAAGCGGAGATGGGCCGTACGGTAACGACCGTCCGGGTGGAACAGGGGGAAGTGCGGATTATCCGGCACGGAGACGTATCCTTCGAGCAGACGTTCGCTCCGGACCGGCGGCATTACGGCTATCTTCAGACCCCCCAAGGGCGGATTGAGCTGGAGACGCTCACCCAAACGCTGGACGTTGCCGCAGAAGGAGCAGATGCGCTGCTTGCCGTCCGCTGGAGCTATGAGTTGTCGGTGATGGGGCAAGCGCCCGAACGCTGCAGCATATGTCTGACCGCCGTACCCGTACCGGAGTGAGCGTTTATTTGGATACGGCGGATACGCTTCGAAAGGCGTGAATTTCCTTGGCGCCGGTTATCGTTTTGCGCGATTTTACGATATAGCGGGCATGCTTGCGCAGCAAATTTTTAATTCGCAGCGGCTTGAGACCGGGCTTTCTCGCGAGCATCAGCGCGATAACCCCTGAGACATGGGAGGTTGCCATGGATGTACCGCTGAGCTCGTGATACTTGCCCCGCAGCCAGGTGGAGTATACTTTTTCCCCGGGCGCGTAAATGTTAATCTGTTTGCCGATATTGCTGAAGGGGGCAATCCGGCCTTTACGGGTCGTCGCTCCGACGGCGATCACTTGCCGCAGCCGGGCGGGGTAATCGACCTCGGCCTGATTGCCTTCGTTGCCCGAGGAGGCTACAACGATGATGCCGCTCCGGTAGGCGCTGAGCACCGCCGCTTCCAGCGCTTTACTGTACGTTTTCATACCGAAGCTCATATTGATGATATCGACGCCGCTGGAGACGCACCAATCAATGCCTCCGATAATATCGGAGACGAACGCGCCGCCGTGCTGATCGAAAGCCTTTACCGGATGAAGAATGGCCTGCGGCGCCACGCCGATAATGCCCTGATGCCGGGTGCACGCCGCGATCGTACCCGCGATATGCGTACCGTGGCCGTTGTCGTCAACCGGCGGCAGCTGACGGTTCAAAATATTGATGCCCCGCGACAAACAATGGCGAAGGTCGGGATGCGTATAATCCGCGCCCGTATCGATGACGCCGATGCGGACTCGTTCCCCGCGCGATTTGTTCCAAGCCTGCGGGGCCCGAATATGGCGGATTCCCCATGGGATGACGGCCTTGGCGGGTGATTTTTTTTCTTCGCCGGAAGGCAGAGCGGACGAAGCATGGCCCAGGGCATGCAGCTTAATGCGCGTATCCGGCTCGATCGAGCGGATAAAAGGGGCCGAAACCGCTTCGCGGCCGGTCCGAAGCGTGCAGGAGATGGCGCGGATAAGACGGAGCGGCTGAATCAGATGCAGCCGGGGCAGCGATTTCCGTTCCCGGCCGATTTGCCGGGCGAAAGCGGCATAGTCCCGGTCGTTCAGAAACCGGATAATATGTCGCTTTTCGGTACCCTCGGAACCTTCCATGGCTTCGTGAAGCCATGACACGAACGTCGACGGATTCATGTCGTTCCCTCCCACAGGCTCGGAAATTCCTTTTTGTATCGTATGAGGGACCGAAAGCTTCCGTATGAGCGCATGGCCTTATTCAAAAAATTATTAGGTGCGTGACCGTGTCAAAGCGAAAGCGGGCACATACCATAAGTAGGGGAGGGTCTGGCACTCCTCCGTCTTTCATTCAGCAGGGCAAAAGGCAGCGGGCGATGGGTTCCTTGTCTTTTGCGGGTACAGTCGGAACAAGGATCACGCCTGCAGCGGATGGCGCCGAGCGCGAAGGAGCTGCCGTTGCGGTCCTTGTTTCCGTTTCGGGAATTGCTGCGCGGCCAGTTGCTTTTTTACATAAAATAAGGTTTACTTATTGATGATAGTGGATAGTTTAGTGGTAGTTAAAGACGTTGGAAGGGATGTGCCCCGAAATGAGTGCTCAAAACTTACTGCTTAAAATCGGCGCAGAGCAAGCCAAGGAAATGCCTATGGTCGACCTCGCCTTTGAGCTTCTGAAAGCGGCCAATACGCCGTATTACTATCGGGATTTGATGACGGAGATTGCCAAAATCAAAGGTCTGTCCGATGACGAAGTCATGCAGGTCATTGCGCAATTATATACGGAGATTAATATCGACGGCCGATTTGCGTGCGTCGGCACCAATCTGTGGGGATTGAAACGCTGGTATCCTGTCGAGAAGTCCGAGGATTCGGTGGGCAGCGGCAAGCGTCCGCGCATCATTAACGACGAGGATGACGATCTCGACGACGAGGATCTGTACGCCGAGGAAGAAGACGTGTTCGTCGAAGAAGAATACGATTCGTTCGATACGCCTCGCGACGACGATTTTGACGCGGAAGAAGAAGTCGAGGAAGAAACCGAGTTTTTCGAAGACGAAGAACTCGACGACGAGAACCTGGACGACACGCTGGACGGGGAAGAGTCTGAAGAGGACCCGGAAGATTTGGGCGATGACGACGATCGTACGGACGACGAGGACGATAAGGGCGACAAGAAATAAAATAGGCTTGTCCTTGACAGCCGGGATCGTTCAGAGTAAACTATTTTCTGGGCTTTAGATGGAACGTTACGAACCTTAATGACTTTTGATGAAAAAGTGCCCCCTATTTACGGGGGCCTTTTCTTTTTTTTTGTTGGCAAAATTTGATAAGTTTTCGTAACTTATCGCTTCGTATCAACCTTGATAAACGTGCTTATCCTTTTAAGATAAGGACATCGGAGCCTTTTATCTTGGATCGGGATGCAAAACTTTTGGGAGGTATTACAGATGACAAAGTACATTTTCGTGACCGGAGGCGTCGTTTCCTCCTTAGGCAAAGGCATCACGGCCGCATCGCTTGGAAGACTGCTCAAAAACCGCGGACTGAAGGTCACGATCCAGAAGTTCGATCCTTACATTAACGTGGACCCGGGAACGATGAGTCCTTACCAGCATGGGGAAGTGTTTGTCACCGACGACGGCGCGGAAACAGATCTTGACCTCGGACACTACGAACGTTTTATCGACATCAACCTGTCGAAAAACAGCAATGTCACCACGGGGAAAGTGTATTCCTCCGTCATTGCCAAAGAGCGCCGCGGCGAATATTTGGGCGGGACCGTTCAGGTCATCCCGCACATTACGAACGAAATCAAGGAGCGGGTATTCCGCGCCGGACGCGAAGCGCATTCGGACGTCGTCATTACCGAGATCGGCGGTACGGTAGGCGATATCGAAAGCTTGCCTTTCCTTGAAGCGATTCGTCAGATCAAGAGCGACATCGGCCGTGAGAACGTCATGTATATTCACGTCACGCTCATTCCTTATTTGAAAGCGGCCGGCGAAGTGAAAACGAAACCGACCCAACACAGCGTCAAGGAGCTGCGCAGCATCGGCATCCAGCCGCATGTGATCGTCTGCCGGACGGAGCATCCGCTGACCGAGGACATGAAGCGCAAGCTGGGGCAGTTCTGCGATGTCGACCCGGGCGCCGTGATCGAATGCATCGACGCCGAGACTCTATACGAAGTGCCGTTGATGCTGCGCGAGCAAGGGCTTGACGATATTGTTGTCAACCACCTGAAGCTGTCCACGAACGAGCCGGACATGACGGAGTGGGAAAACCTTGTAGGCCGGGTGAAGTCGCTTGAGACGACGACCGAAATTGCGATTGTCGGCAAATACGTCGCTCTGCACGACGCCTACCTCAGCATTGTCGAAGCGCTTGGCCACGCCGGAATCGACTGCAATACCGAAGTCAAGATCCGTTGGGTCAATGCGGAGGAAGTATCCGATCATAACGCGGACGAGCTGCTTTCCGGCGTTCAAGGCATTCTGGTGCCGGGCGGCTTCGGCGACCGCGGCATCGAGGGCAAGGTGACGGCGATCCGTTACGCGCGCGAGAACAAAATCCCGTTCTTCGGCATTTGTCTCGGCATGCAGGTGGCCGTTGTCGAATACGCCCGCTCGGTGGTAGGACTCGAAGGCGCGAACAGCTCGGAAATTCATCCGACGACGCCTTATCCGGTCATCGACCTGCTTCCGGAGCAGAAGGATATCGAGGACCTCGGCGGAACGATGCGCCTTGGCCTGTATCCTTGCAAGCTCAAGGAAGGGTCGCTCGCGATGCGCTGCTACGACGACGAGCTCGTTTATGAGCGCCATCGCCACCGGTACGAGTTCAACAACGAGTACCGAGACCGCATCGAAGCGGCCGGCTTGCAGATTTCCGGCACAAGCCCGGACGGCCGTTTGGTCGAGATTATCGAATGCCCGGATCATCCGTGGTTCCTGGCCGTGCAATTCCATCCGGAATTCACTTCGAGACCGAACCGTCCGCAGCCGCTGTTCAAGCATTTCGTGCAAGCGGCGCACCATCATTCCAAATAAATCGCTGTGCGCAGCGATCCTGGCAGGAGACGTATCCGGCATGAACCGGACGCGCCTCCTGTTTTTTTGTATCCCAAGAAGCAAACGGGTTGTGCAAGTCTTCTTAATTTGTAAAAGTTTTCAACTTTTTTTAGCGATACGGCAGGAATCACGGGGAGGATAGCGAATACTGTTATTGCGGGCATAACAGAACGGAATTTTCAACCTCAGGGAAACGGAATAGGAGGATACCTCGATGAAAAAGAAGCTGCTCATAGTTGACGATCAAAACGGCATCCGCATCTTGCTAATGGAAGTTTTCAGCAGCGAAGGCTACGAAACCTATCAGGCTTCCAACGGAAAACTCGCACTCGAGATTGTAAGAAATGTATCGCCCGATCTGGTTTTACTCGATATGAAGATACCGGGCATGGACGGTCTCGATATTCTCAAGCACATTAAAAGCATTGATGCGTCGATCAAAGTCATCATGATGACGGCATACGGCGAGCTGGACATGATCAAGGAAGCGACCGATCTGGGCGCGATCATGCACTTCACGAAGCCGTTCGACATTGACGAACTGCGCCAAGCCGTCAACCAGCAGTTGCGAACTCCTAACAATAACTCTTACGCCGTAGGATCCTGATGAGGGTCCTCTTTTTTTTGATCGTTCCCGGAGCTTATCGTCTTCGGCAGATGTGTGATAGATTATTAACGTTTGTCGCGATCTATGATATAATGGGCCAGTATGACAAAAGAGTACAGTACAAGGTACAAGCACTCTGGCACGGTCATTAACGACATAGGAGGAGAGAACCACCATGCCACTCGTTTCAATGAACGAATTTTTGCCTAAAGCAAAAGCGAACAAGTTCGCCGTAGGTCAGTTCAATATGAATAACTTGGAATTTGCCCAAGCCATTACAGAAGCGGCGGAAGAATTGAAATCCCCGTTTATTTTTGGCGTATCCGAAGGCGCGCTGAAGTATATGGGCATCGAATTTACGGTAGCGATCGCGGAAGCGGCCGCTAAGAAATCCGGTCTTCCGATCGCCCTGCATCTCGACCACGGCAGCAGCTTCGAAGTTGCGATGAAATGTATCCGCGCAGGCTTCAGCTCCGTCATGTTCGACGGCTCCCATTATTCCTTTGAAGAAAATATACGTCTGACGAAAGAGGTCGTAAAGACTGCGCATGCGATGGGCGTATCCGTCGAAGGCGAGCTTGGAACGATCGGCGGCGTGGAAGACGACATTAGCGTAGATGAGTCCGATGCCAACCTGGCGAAGCCGGAAGAAGCGATCCGCTTTTACGAAGAGACAGGCGTCGACTGCCTGGCCATTGCCGTAGGTACGGCACACGGAATGTATGCCGGCGAACCGAACATCCATTTCGATATTATCGAGAAGGTGTCCAAAGCGATTCCGGTTCCGGTCGTACTGCACGGCGGCTCCGGCGTACCGGACGAAATGATCCGCAAGTCCATTGAAGCCGGCGTAGGCAAAATCAACGTGAACACCGAGAATCAAGTGGCTTGTACGCAAATGATCCGCGAAGTTCTTAATAAAGACGCGAAAGTGTACGATCCTCGCAAATACCTCACTCCTGCCCGCAAAGCCATGGTTGAAGTGGTGAAATCCAAAATCCAGCTGTTCGGAAGCGCCAACCAAGCTTAATTGACCACAGCGGGAAATACACCGGGTTTCGGTGTATTTCCCTCTCTTCTTTTGTATACGTAGGCACGGAACCCAACTTAGATGAGTTTGCACATGGCTGGTAATGCGTTAAAGCAGTGAAGTGGGAGGAAGAACAACGAATGGAGAAATTGATGATCGCCGGTGGGCGCCCGCTGCGGGGAACGGTTCAAATCAGCGGGGCCAAGAATAGCGCGATTGCGCTTATTCCGGCCGCCATTTTATCGGAAACGGCTGTTACGCTCGATAATTTGCCTGCGCTTAGCGACGTGGCGATTTATACCGAGCTGCTTCAGGAACTCGGCGCATCGGTAGAATGGAGCAAGGATCAGATGATGATCGATCCGAGCCGGCTGTTATCCCGGCCGATGCCTAACGGGAACGTGAAGAAGCTTAGAGCTTCCTATTATTTGATGGGGGCCCTGCTCGGGCGTTTCGGCGAGGCGACGATAGGTTTGCCTGGCGGCTGCAATTTCGAACCGCGGCCGATCGATCAGCATATCAAAGGTTTTGAGGCACTGGGGGCACGAATAACGAACGAAAACGGCGCCCTGCACATCCAAGCGAAAGAATTGCGCGGAGCCAAAATTTATCTGGATGTCGTCAGCGTAGGGGCGACGATCAACATCATGCTTGCGGCCTCGCGGGCCAAAGGCGTCACGACCATTGAAAATGCGGCAAAAGAGCCTGAAATTATAGATGTAGCTACACTTTTGAACTCTATGGGCGCCAAAATCAAAGGCGCAGGGACCGAAACGATCCGGATCGAGGGCGTCGATGCGTTGCACGGCTGCCGTCATTCGATCATTCCGGACCGCATTCAAGCAGGTACTTACATGATTGCCGCAGCGGCGACGCGCGGCGACGTCATTGTCGATAATGTCATCCCGAAGCATATGGAAGCCTTGACTGCCAAATTGCAGGAAATGGGCGTACATATTTACGAAATGGACGAATCGATCCGTGTAGTCGGACAGCCGGAATACGAAAGCGTGGACGTGAAGGCGCTCGTATATCCTGGATTTGCGACCGATCTGCAGTCCCCGATGAGCAGTCTGCTTACGCAGACCCGCGGAGTCAGCATTTTGAGCGACTACGTGTATAGTAACCGATTCAAGCATGTCCCGGAGCTGATGCGTATGGGGGCGAAGATCAAAGTCGAAGGCCGTTCCGCCGTCATTGAAGGCAGTCCGCTTAGCGCGGCCAAAGTCAAGGCGACCGATCTTCGTGCGGGCGCATCGCTGGTTATCGCCGGACTGACGGTCGAGGGCGGCGTTACGGAAATTACCGGCGTTGAATATATCGATAGAGGCTACGATCATCTGGTAACCAATCTGTCGAATTTAGGAGCGGAAGTTTGGCGGCAGAACGACTAAGAACGGTATAGATTGCTCCGAAATTGGGTAAGGCTAGAGTATATTTTGCGCTGACTTGAAAATTTAATAGTTTGGTGGTTGAAAAATTATGGATATGCATCTTGCTCAGCTTGAAGCGCTTAAGCTCACAGAGCTTTACAAGCTGGCTAAAAAACATCAAATCCCGTACTACGGCCAAATGAAGAAAAAAGAACTCATTTTTGCCATTCTACGCGCACAGGCCGAACAAAGCGGCTTGATGTTCATGGAGGGCGTACTCGACGTCTTGCAAGAAGGCTTCGGCTTTTTACGGCCGATCAACTATTTGCCGAGCTCGGAGGACATCTACATTTCCGCTTCGCAGATTCGCAGATTCGACCTGCGTTCCGGCGACGTTGTATCCGGCAAATGCCGGCCTCCTAAGGAGAACGAACGTTACTTCGGGCTGCTGCACGTGGAAGCCGTCAACGGCGAAGACCCGGAAACGGCCTCGGAACGGCTGCATTTCGCAGCGCTTACTCCTCTTTATCCGCAAAGGAAACTGATACTGGAAACCTCTCCTACGAAACTATCCACCCGTTTGATGGATCTTCTGGCTCCTGTAGGCTTTGGCCAACGCGGCTTGATCGTAGCCCCGCCGAAAGCGGGAAAAACGCTGCTGCTCAAGGAAATCGCCAACAGCATCTCGACCAATCACCCGGATGTCAAGCTGTTCGTTCTTTTGATCGACGAGCGTCCGGAGGAGGTTACCGACATGCAGCGCTCCGTCAACGGGGAAGTGATCGCTTCTACTTTCGACGAGGTGCCGGAAAATCATATCAAGGTCGCAGAGCTTGTGCTGGAACGCGCACAGCGGCTTGTGGAGCATAAGAAGGATGTCGTTATTTTGCTGGACAGCATTACGCGTCTGGCGCGGGCTTATAACCTCGTCGTACCGCCGACAGGTCGGACGCTGTCGGGGGGGATCGATCCCGGGGCCTTCCATCGGCCGAAACGTTTCTTCGGCGCCGCGCGCAATATCGAAGAAGGCGGCAGCCTGACGATTCTCGCGACGGCCTTGATCGAAACCGGCTCGCGGATGGATGACGTCATCTATGAAGAATTTAAAGGAACCGGGAACCTGGAGCTGCATTTGGACCGCAAGCTGGCGGAACGCCGCATTTTCCCGGCCATCGATATTCGCCGCTCGGGCACGCGCCGCGAAGAGATGCTCCTGACGAAAGAAGAGCTCGACAAGGTATGGGCGATCCGCAAAGGAATGAACGATTCGCACGATTATATCGATGCGTTCCTCAAAAAATTCGCCGAAACGAAAACGAACCAAGAGTTTCTGGACACCCTCGATCCGAACGGCGGCAGCCCGCAATCGGGCGGAAGCGGCGGCACATCCCGTCGGGTCAAGCACTCCGTCTCGTAGAAGGAGGACCTTATGAATCTGGTTTATGCGGACCGTGACGGCAACCTGTTTGACCATCCGGAATACACGGGCCTTGGCCGCAGCGGCGAGCTGGTGACGGAAATGATGGAAGACGAGCTGATTCCGCTGCCCGAAGGAGCCACGCTCGTCAGCTTGCCGGATACGCGGCCAATCGGCGTTCATAAGCGGACGGGCGAAATGCAGGTGGTGCCGGGGGACTTCACGGCGGTCGGAGCCTTGCTTCCGCAGAGCTTTACCCGCTTGCTGCTGCCGGGGTACGTGAAGGCCGATAAATCCAAAGTGCTGCCTTTGTTCGGCTATACGGCGGTCGTCTGGAAAGACGGAGGCTTTTACGTCGCAGCCGAGGCCTGCGACGATCCGGAGCGCTGGAACCCGCGCAACTGCGATCCCGATGAATTGGAGCTCGGAGTCAAGCGAATTCTTGGAGAGTACAAGGACAACCGGCTGTTTCAGCATTTGTCCAATTGTGCCCTTGGATACGAGTGCCTGACGGCTTCCAATACGTTTTTGAACCGCTGGGAAGGGGCTGTTCCGGTCTCGTTCTCCTGTAATGCAGGCTGCTTCGGCTGCATCTCCGAGCAGCCGGAGGACAGCGGGTTTCCGGCGCCGCAGACCCGGATGAACTTTAAGCCCTCGACGGAAGAAGTCGTGCAGGTCATGCTGGAGCACTTGAAGACGCCGCAGAGCATCATCAGCTTCGGGCAAGGCTGCGAAGGCGAGCCGTCCACCCAAGCCAAGACGATCATCGAAGCGATCCGCGAAGTGCGGCGCCGCACGGATCTGGGCTACATTAACATCAACACGAACGCCGGATTGACCGATCATATCCGAGGCATCGTAGACGCCGGGCTCGATCTGATGCGCGTCAGTACGATCAGCGCGCTGGACGACCACTACAATGCTTATTACAAGCCGCGCGGCTATACGCTGAGCAATGTCGAGAAATCGCTTCGTTACGCTGCCGACAAAGGGGTTGTGACGTCGATCAACTACCTTATTTTCCCCGGGGTCACTGACCGGGAGGAAGAGATCGAAGCGATGGTCGAATTCGCCCGCCGGACCGATCTGAAGCTGATCCAGCTGCGCAACCTGAACATCGACCCGGAGAGCTATTTGAGCCTCATTCCTGCGGCCCGGGGGGAACGGTACGGCATGAAGCAGATGCTGGATATTTTCCGGGAGGAGCTGCCGGATGTCGTGCTCGGGTCGTATACGCACATTCCGGACGAGCTGGCGGAGCGGCGCAAGAAACAGTTGCAGCGCGGCTAGCAGACGTGCTATAATCGCTCATGTGTGTTTAAATGATAACTCTGATTCACATGGTGTTTCAGGGCAAAAGAGGTGAAAGGGCAATGAAAACAGCGATTCATCCGACTTATCATCAAACAACGGTTACTTGCGCATGCGGTAACACGTTTGAAACGGGATCTATTAAGCAAAATCTTCGTGTAGAGATTTGCTCCGCTTGCCACCCGTTCTTTACCGGGAAGCAAAAATTTGTGGATGCCGGCGGTCGCGTCGATAAATTCAAAAAGAAATACGGCATGTAATTTGTTGCCAGCAGCATAACGGCATAAGCGCGCCTCCTGTGGCTATCCTAAGATCATCCGATCCTAGAGCTGCAGGAGGTGTTTTCATTTGTTAAGATCGATTGTCGTTCTGTTGAGCGCAGCTTTGACGTTGTCCGGACTTGCGGCGTGTCAACAGAAGTACAGCAAAAATTCCGCGACGCATACCCGGGACGGCGCGCTCGGAATTACCGAGACGAACCCGAATATGCCGCTGAGCGCCAGCTACCGCACGTATCCCGACGATCTACGCGTTATGCAGAATGCGATTAGCCAGCGGTTTCCGAACGTCAGCATCGCGAGCATCAGCTTGAACGGGCCGACCGCCTACGTTCGTTTGAATGCTCCAGTCCATACTTCGCCGGAAGAAATCGAACGGATTCGGCATGGAGCTGCCGAAGCTCTAGCCGCCGCCGCGCCGAGATACAATGCTAACGTTACCGTTACTGCTAAATAACCCCTTGAGGTTGCTATTTGGACACGAATCGACTATACTTATCTTTGCCGTGCTAGACGGGGAGGTAGCGGTGCCCTGTAACCCGCAATCCGCTGTAGCGGGGTCGAACGCCTATTCGCGGTATTGCGATGTAAGGTTTGGGTTTTAAAGTTGGTGTTGAGAGTCGGGTCCTCCGCAATGGATGCTTGTGAATCTGGTCAGGTCCGGAAGGAAGCAGCCATAAGCAGGATGTTTCATGTGCCGGAGGGTAGCCTAACTTGAGCTGGCGATAAAAATTCCACTTGGATCGTAATATCAAGGTAGGTGCGCGGTTTCCTTCATAATCAAAAACATAACACCAAGATCAAGAGCTGTAAAAGCTTGTCGAACTTGGTGTTTTTTTGTATTTGCAAGAAGGAAAATGAAAAAATTAGGAGAATTGTATACTAAAGTTAACCATGCTAAGTAAACCATAATCATACACCCATTGTGCTCGGCTATCCGCTGATAAATGGGGGGAGGAAGACAATGCGGCACGAACTGACCTTGCTTCAACGCTTTGCCGGCATATTCCTTAGGGACGTCAATCTGGGAGTGATGCTGATCAATACCGAATTTGAGTTGATCGATATCAGCGACATGGCTTGCCGCGTGTTGGGGTTAGAAAGAGAAAAGGTACTCCATCAAGCGCTGGATTCTATCTTTGCCGATTTGCCTGCCGAGCACTGGCTGGTGCAGCAGAGTATATTGAACGGGATGGTCGTACGCAATCGTGCCTTGTCTTGGACCAATAACCAGGAGCGCTACGAGCTGCTGGTCGATTCCAGTGTACTTCGGGATGAAGACGAACGGATCGTCGGAGCTTATATTATTTTCAAGGACGTCACCAACCTGCGTTCCCTGGAGGAGCAGGTGCAGCGCAGCGACCGTCTGGCGATGATCGGCCAGATCGCCGCAGGCACGGCCCACGAAATCCGCAACCCGCTCACGTCGATCAAGGGCTTTTTGCAAGTACTGCGCAAAACATTTCAGGAGCAGGGCATGGAACGCGAGGACGGGTATACCGTGGTCATGCTCAAAGAAATCAATCGGATCAACGAACTGGTCAACGAATTTTTGCTGCTCGGCAAGCCGAAGCATGTTACATACGGTGAAGTGGACATTTCTGAAGTGCTGCGGGACATTTTGCCAATTATCAATAACGAAGCGATCCTGCATCGGGTCGTCGTTCAATATGAATCGCTCTACGGATTGCCGTATGTGGTCGCGGATCGTGAGATGCTGAAGCAGGTGTTTCTCAATATCGGCAAAAATGGAATCGAAGCGATGGGCGAAGGGGGTATTTTGACGATAAGCGAGAAGCTCGATGTAGAGGGACGCTCGGTCAATATCGAGATTCATGATACCGGTCCAGGCATCCCCGCCTATGTGATCGATAAAATATTCGATCCGTTCTTTACGACCAAAGCGGAAGGAACGGGACTGGGCCTGTCGGTCTGCCATCGGATCATTCACGATATCGGAGGGCACATCCGGGTATCGTCCAAAGGGTACGGCACGACGTTTACCGTCAGCATTCCGTTTCCTTAAAAGCAGCGCGGCTTCAATCCTCCTTCCAAGTGTAGTATAATAGACGACAAACAATCATTGGAGAGGGCAAGATGGCACATATCGCCTTATATCGAACGTGGCGGCCGCAGTCGTTCCACGATATGGTCGGCCAAAAGCATATTGTCCAAACCTTACAAAACGCGCTTCGCGAAGGGCGGTTCAGCCACGCCTATTTATTCAGCGGTCCCCGTGGAACCGGGAAAACGACCACGGCCAAAATATTGGCCAAAGCCGTCAACTGCTTGAACGGTCCGAGCATAGAGCCTTGCAACGAATGCGATGCGTGTGTGCGCATTACCGAAGGCACGGTCATGGATGTTGTCGAGATCGATGCCGCCTCCAACCGTGGCGTGGATGAAATTCGCGACATCCGGGATAAAGTGAAGTATGCGCCGACCGAAGTGCGCCAGAAGGTGTATATCATCGACGAGGTGCATATGCTCACGACGGAGGCGTTCAACGCGCTGCTCAAGACGTTGGAGGAGCCGCCGGCCCATGTTATGTTTATATTGGCTACGACGGAGCCTCATAAGCTGCCTGCGACGATTATTTCACGCTGTCAGCGGTTCGATTTTCGTCGTGTGTCGCTTGAGGAGCAGGTGGAGCGGCTGCGTCAAGTGTGCGCCGACGAACGGATCGAGAGCGACGATGACGCGCTGGCCTTCATCGCGCGGCTATCCGATGGCGGAATGCGCGATGCGCTCAGTCTGCTCGATCAGATCATCGCATTTTCAGGCGCCCGGGTGACGTATGACGACGTATTGTCGATCACGGGCGGGATGGCTTCGGATCAATTCGAGCGCTTGGTGATGGCGATACAAGATCGGGACGTAGGCGCCGCTTTGCGGTTAATCGATACGTTTATGCAGGAAGGCAAAAGCGCCGACAAGTGCATGGAGAGCCTGATCTATTATTTCCGGGACCTGTTGATGGTCAAAATGGTTCCCGGCTCGCAGGCGCTCACCGAGCGCATTCTCGACGTGAAACGGTTTGCCGAGGTGGCGCAGCGGTTTTCCGCCGATGCGTTGATTGCCATGATCGATACGTTGAACTATTATCAGACGGAGATGAAATATTCCGTTCAGCCGCAGACGCTTTTGGAGGTCGGGCTCATGAAGCTTTGCAGCCAGGCGGGCGCATCGTCCGCTCCGGCAGGCGGATCGAGCGCAGGCGGGTCTCCGACCTCGGAACGTCAGGACGGGGTAGTCGGACAGCTGATGAACCGCATTCAGCGCTTAGAGGAGCAGCTGGCGAAGCTGCTGAAGCAGGGGGTCGCCCCCGCAGCCTTAGGCCCCGTATCTAGTGTGAGCTCGCGTCCGGCGCCTGCGCCTGCCGTCACCAAGAAGATCGAGAAGCTGGACGCTTACCTGCAGGGCAAGGAGGAACCGGCTTTCCGCAACGTCGTTCAGCAGTGGAGCCAGGTGCTTGGGCGGGTGAAAGAGCTCAAAATCACCGTTCATGCGTGGCTTGTGGACGGGGAGCCCGTCTCCGTTCATGACAGCAACGTGCTCGTGGGTTTCAAGAGCGCGATGCACCGGGAGACGACCGAGAAGCCGGCCAACAAGCAGCTGATTGAACAGGCGTTAGCCGAAGTTTACGGTCAGCCGTACCGTCTCGTGACTATGATGCTGAGGGATTGGAAGGCTGCCGCCGACCAAGCGAAGCCGGGTGACGGACCAAAAGAGGAGCTCCAGCTCGTTCCGGAGGACGAAGGGACATCCGGCGGCGTGAAGGAAGAATGGATCAGCGAGGCCATTCAATTGTTTGGGGAAGATTTGGTTAAAATTAAAGAAGATTAAGCGACGAGGAGCGTGTCTTTCATGAACAACATGAATCAGATGATGAAGCAAGTGAAAAAAATGCAGGAGCAAATGCTCAAAGCCCAGGAGGATCTCGCGAACCGAACCATAGAAGGGACGTCCGGCGGCGGCGTCGTCAGCGTAACGGTAAACGGACAAAAGAAAGTTACGGCTGTTGTTATCAAACCGGAAGCGGTCGATCCGGACGATGTGGAAATGCTGCAGGATCTCGTGCTTAGCGCCATCAACGACGCAATGACTAAAGCTGAAGAAATGGCCGGCAAAGAAATGTCCAAATTAACCGGCGGTATGAATATCCCGGGATTGTTCTAATCGAAGCCGGATCAAGCCCCAGAACCTACTCTGGGGTTTTCAACTTTAATGCGTGAGGAGCCAATCGCTTGTTTTATCCGGAACCGTTAGCCAAACTGATCGATTCCTTCTCCCGTCTGCCGGGGATTGGACCCAAAACGGCGGGGCGTCTTGCTTTTCATGTGCTGCGCATGAAGGAAGACGATGTCATCGACTTTGCCAAAGCTCTGGTTAATGTCAAACGCACTCTGCACTATTGTTCCGTATGCTGCAATATTACCGATACCGATCCCTGCCGTATCTGTCAGGATAAAAGCCGGGACGCTTCCGTCATTTGCGTCGTGCAGGAGCCCAAAGACCTGGTTGCCATGGAGCGGACCAAGGAATTTAACGGTTACTACCATGTTCTCCACGGGGCAATTTCCCCGATGGAAGGCATTGGTCCGGATGAAATCCGGATCGCCGATCTTCTGAAACGGTTGAGCAACGAACAGGTGCAGGAGCTGATTCTGGCGACAAACCCGAATATCGAAGGCGAAGCGACAGCGATGTATCTATCCAGGCTCGTTCGCCCGTTCGGCCTCAAGGTGACCAGGATTGCGCACGGGCTGCCTGTCGGAGGAGATCTGGAGTATGCGGACGAAGTTACTTTGACCAAAGCGCTGGAAGGCAGAAGAGAGCTGTAATTAAGTATACTGATTTGATACCACATGAAGCCGGCTTGCAGTCGTCCATTTGCGTTTACGCACATGGGATCGCTGTAAGCTCTCGAAGCATGATTTGCGCGGTTCGCTGCGTGGATGCTTTTGAGAAGGCTTCTTTTTGGTTCTAACCCGGCTAAGCTTCCTATAGATATTTAAGTAGCAGGACAAACCTGGAGACTTGAATCGGGAGGTTAGCGGGAATGAAGCTTTGGAAATGGGAAATAGGAAACAAGAAAGACCGCTTGCAGCGCGAAGCCGTTGAGCAGGACCGTCTGCTGCTGGTGGAAGAAATCCGTAAAGCCCATGTGGAATGGGAAGTAGCGCAGAGACGCTTTGATTACGTCGTTGAAAAAGAACAGATCGATTATGCCATCTTTGCCCTCGAAGCGGCGGAGAAACGGTTCGAAATGCTGCTGAAGCAAGCCAAAAACCAGAATATCTCGGCTAGAGAAGCATATGCCGCCCGTTCGATGGAGGTGTCTTCGTGAAATCGTATTTGCTCTGGGGCGTGCTCGTCGGGTCCGGTATATTGTTAGGATTGGTCATGCTGCGCAATCGGTATGCGTTTCAATGGCTAGGTATGATTTGCCTGCATATTGCATTTGCTTCGATTTTGTTGTATATTCTAAATCTGTTCAGTTCATACACGCATTTGGAGCTGCCTCTGAACGCAGTGACGGTTGGGACCGTAAGCGTTTTGGGCTTGCCCGGACTTGCCGCTTTGGCGGCGCTGAAATGGTGGGTCGTTGGGGTTTAACCTCGGCTCGAAAAAAAAGTCTAAAAAAATGCTTGCAATCTACTGAGCGAATATGATATATTATAAAAGTCGCCGCTAAACAAGACGACAATAACCGACAAAGTTGCACAGCCTAACAGCACGGCTTTTGTTGGTCAA
>JBHJMN010000022.1:0-95968 GCA_042219835.1 Paenibacillus elgii | reverse complement strand
GGAGTGGGGAGCATTACAAAGGAGTGGGCCTGGTGGTGCTCTACGACTACCGGCGAACATCCGAGAGATTTGCTGGTGGGTTTAACGGCTACCTGCATGTGGATGGGTACCCCGGCTACCACAAGGTCAAGGATGTGACGCTGGTTGGATGCTGGTCACATGCGCGTCGCAAAACATGAAGCGCTGAAAGCGGCGCCGGAAGCCAGAAGCAGTCCGCACAGTGTGGCTGCGCAAGGGTTTGCTTGGTGCAACCAGCTATTTACCATTGAGCGGGAGCTCAAAGAAGTGACGCCCGAGGAACGGTGGAAGGCACGTGAGAAGCAAAGCTATCCGGTGCTGGATGGCTATTATGCTTGGCTGCGTCAGCAGAAATCCCAGACGATGCCGAAGAGCTTGCCGGGTCAGGCGTTTACCTACAGTATGAACCAGTGGGACAAACTGACGGCTTTCCTGAAAGATGCCGACTGGAGATTGTGACGTTCACTAAGGAATGTGAAGCGACATCAAAAAAGACGAGCGGGCATCCCGCTCGTCCTCATTATTAAAATTGAGAATATTGGAATGCAGTGAAGGGTGGTAGACCATTGCGACAATTCCAACGGGCAATGAGAGTTTGGTTAAAATGAAACTGACTAGTAGAAGTAATTAGTTGAGTCTGTCTTTGTTGAAGTGTAAATAGGGAAAACGCAACACATAATAGCAAGAATACCTTTATATCATTTATCCTCTGCAAAAATTATGTTGGATAAGGTGATTTGCTTACCTTTAAGTTTTTCAATGGATTGTGTTTCAACATTAACTTTCACATAATCACTAGATACCGAAGAAGATAAAACGAAGGTTTTATCTTCCATTACGTTAATATGATCCGCTATTATACCCGTTTCAATTTCCTTTTTCTTTTCCGTAGCAATATCAAATATAGTAAGCTTTCCACCAAAAATAGGATCAGATGTATACGAGAAATGAAGCAGCAATAATTTTCCGTTCACTTTTTCAATTTTAAAAGGAGAATGAAGAACTTCAAATTCATTATCAATTGTTAGAGTAGCTTTTTTTATCTTTAATAAGTTCGTTGTATTTTTTCTAACGTAGGCTAGCACACCAGCATATATATAATCCCCTTCCTGCGATATAGAATTTATTCTTAAACTATCTTGGATAGAAACGCTAGTAATATTGGTATGATCATTTAGATCAACTTTATAAATTATACTATTTTTATTTTCTTTTAAATTATCAGCTGAAATGAACAGATTGTTATCTGAAATAAGCCCGTCAGTTATTGATCCATAAATTTTAATTGTATCAATAATATTAAAGTTCTTTTTGTCTATAAATACAACTTTGCTTTCAATTCCATTATCTTGGCAAAGAATCACATTAGTAGAGCCTCTCCCTTCCAGCACTTTTAAAGGTCGTGTTGGAATACCATTAATAGTTTTCGAAATCTTGCCACTTTCAATAACATCTACAATCTTCCCCGGATCACCTTGGTTTGAAACATTTATTGGTACCCAAAGTCTATTTGCTTCATCGTGCATAATATTATAAGCTATTCCCTCAAGCGAAATTCCCTGTTTGTCACTATTAAATTCCTCTATTGCTACTTTATTATTTTCTAATTTTGTAACCACATACGAGTGCATTGGTTTTTTAAGCTGCGGATTTTGGCAACTAGTAAGATTTAATACGACGACAATACTCAATAATGCATACGTTATTTTTTTCATAGATATTTCCTTTCTGTTATACAAATAGTATTTTTTATGAGTTTAATATAAAAAAATTCACTAGCGTTGCATTAATTTTCTCTGAATATTGTTAATTTTCTGTTTTTTGAAGTTTAGGCATAAAAAAATCCTTTACAATGAAATGGAAGGTAGTACCTGTCCATAATTCACTGGAAAGGATCTCACATGGACAAGGACCCTATTTTCTTCATTTGGTAAATGGCTCGCGCCGATTTGTACGAAAACATTCAAGGATCGCATTGCAACCACACATCAGGATAAATACGTTAAAAAGCTAACAAACAGACTTACTTAAAACTGTTCCTGCATGCTCAACTTCAGCAGCGTGATGGCTTACGGTTGCTGCAGCAGAGAACCCCATCGCTCCTAAGAGCCCGGATGAAGTAACGGATTTGAGCGCCTGGGAGTGGTGTGTACCCCAAGGTAGCGTTCCATAAGCTCGTTCCAGAGAAAAGAGTCGGTTTTGGCGCGAATGCGTTCCAGTTCAATCGGGTGCAAAGCGTGGGCGGGAGCATGGATGGGTTCTCCGGGTTCTCCCTCTGCGGTAACTCATTATCTTTGAGTCCGCCGTCAGGTTTTACCCAATTCAATCCCAAACAGACCTTGCGCGAAAGCTCGTGCGCAAGGCCGAAGGATGTTCGCGGATCATCTGCACATCGTTCCACGTCACAGAACGACCGCAGAGGTTTCGGGGAACACGGTGGACCTCCGGGTTTCATGGTGTAGGATCGCAGCTTACTCTCCCGGGATGTTCCAAGGCAGAAGCAAATCGATGTCCGCACGTCCTCCAAGAAATATATCGCAGGTATGCTTCTACATTCAAGCCAAGCATCGCCGCCGTAAATTATTCAATAACTGTTTGATTTGCTTCTTGGATCAATTTGTCGATATCAAAACTAGGCTCAATAAAATTATTATAGCGAAGACTTTCTTGGTCGCTTTTCACTCGTTGCAATTGTTCTTTGTAGGCAGCAAGATTAGATTTAACTAACTCTTTTGTTTCTTTCAAGTGCTCTGGATTGTCAATGTTGTTATCCTTCATAAATTTTTTTTCAATTTCAATTCTATTTTTCAATAAAGGAATCATTTGCTCTTTTATTAATTCTACTTCTCCGTTAATAATTTTCGTTTCTAAAGTTTTATCAACTGGTTGATCTTTAATAGCAGAAAATCCGACTTGCCCGTTTCCTGCCGTAGTCCTTATAAGAGCTGTTTTACTACTTGCATAAAGATCATCCGGCACGAACAATCCTAAAGAGCCCCATTTTACACTTCCACCCATGTCTATGCCCATGTCATAGGCTACTCGATAGACTAATTTCGAACAATACCAAGTTGCAGTATTTAGTAGACCGTTTCTAATACTATATGGTCCATTATAATTTTGACGATAAAAGTCTGCTTTTCCTGCAATTTCGGATTCTTCTGAGCGAGAAAGTATCCGAGAAGCATCAGCACTTTTCATTCTAAGAAGAGTTGCCTCATCGTACGCACTTTTAACCTTATACATATCAGTAGTATTAATCGAATTCGGATCTTGCCCTACCGTTGATTCAATAACAGTTCCATAATAAGATCCTCCTGAATAATATGTATCGTTATAAGCAATCATAGCATGGGTATAAGTGCCATAGTTTCCACCAGGATTACTTACTACAAAAATGTCACCTCGATAGATATCAGCTAATGAGAGTGTATTAATTACCCCTGGAGTATGTGTACCAGACATTTCGTCTGCCTTTGCCACATCTCCATTCACAAAAACACCGCTAGATAACCCCACCACTAACAATGAAACGAGTAATACAATTTTTATTGATTTAAATACACTAAGTTGCTTCATTTGATTTTCCTCCATTTGTATTTTTTTATAATACATTACTATAATACCATATTATAATTTTATTTACAATCAATAGAGTTTGGTTATTGAATAATTTACACGAAAATGATCTTAATGCTTTAAAGTAACATAGTATGAAAAACAAAAAGTAGCCTCTGTAAAACTTGCCGCACCAAATTATGGATTATACTGGTGCTTCGGTGAGTTCAAATTATCCCATTTCACGGATTTTTCTAACCAAGTACTCGACAGGCTTCTCTTTTGCTGCAGGATCTTGTGTCTAGTACGCCTTCAACGCTTAATCTGTGAGGTGCAAACGACGCCTTTCCATACATCGAAGCCGCGGCTGACACTATTTTAGTATTGACGGCGTACTTGGTTTCTTCTCGATATATAAGTCTAAAATGTGAGAACCTCCAAATTCCTCTTTATTAGGGGAAATGGAGGTTCTGAGGTTCTTTTAAATAACATACATTCCACAACATTAATTCTCCAAGGTACGGCAGAATCTGTCTTACTTAATGATATCTAATCCTGACATAATCGTAACTTCGTTCGGACAGTCTATTCATAACAAGCAACTTACATCATCAATTAAGAGACATTATGCGTTGGTAGTAACGCTGTCCGGTAGACATAAGCATTTACCACCGATTGCATATCTTGCAGTCCCTTATTTTATAGCTCAATTCCCATATTCGAAATGACTCGAAAGAGCTATGTATACCCGATTCCCGGACATGAATGTATAAATTTGGAGAAAGGTTCGTTCGATGAAGGAAGCCAAACATAGAAAACAGCGGCCAAATAGGACTTGTTATCGTCCTATTTGGCCGCTTATTCATCACTTTTCTACCCCAGTGTTTACAACCGAAAAACCAAGCATTTCCCCCGACTTGGAGTTGATAGTTATATGTCCCTTATATCGATAATTGCACATATTGAAACCGAAACAGACCTTATCGGAAACATCAACATCGTTGATTAAGTAAGGGTGTTTGAAAATTACCGTATACAAGTCAATAGGTATTTCTGTTGAAATCTCCTTGCTTAAAAAAATTGTACTTGTTCCTTGAATTTGGCTTAATTCATTTTTAGTGCTATTAGCTTTTCGAATCCCCTCTTGTTTTGCAAGTGTTGCCGGATCTAATTTGTTAAATCCAACTATCTTAATTGGAGCATTCGGAACATATGCCTCAATTTTTTGCTTTATTCTAAAATCCGGTTGCATCGTGTTTATTTCAACAACTGAAAAAATAATTAAAGAAACCGGTATAACTGTTTTTACAACTTTATTCGTGATCTCTGCTTTTATGATCAATAGTAACAGACATATAGATGTAAGGATACAACCAATTGTCACCACATAAAACAAGTCCATTGACATACCATATTGATATGGAGCAACAACGATAAAGCCTAGTATCAACAATATGATATACAAGGTCATGAACGTTTTATGTTTCATAGTAACCCTCCTCGTATGACTGCCTCATGACAAGCTTAGTTAATGTATTTATATGTAAATTATAACATAAACACACCAGAAGGAAAATCGATCATCGACACACAACAACAAACTCCCCAAGCGCGCCATTCATGTATAGTTACACCGGTCTCTGCTCCTTATACTGAAGCTCGAACAGACGGTAATAGTACCCGCGCTGCGCGAGAATCTGGTAATGGTTTCCAGTCTCTCGGACCTTGCCCTTATGCATGACGATGATCTGGTCGGCATGCTGGATTGTCGACAAGCGGTGCGCCACAATCAGCGTCGTCCGATCCTCCGAAATGTTCATCAGCGCGTCCTGCACGATAAGCTCCGTCTCCGTATCGATATTCGACGTCGCCTCGTCGAGAATGAGAATCTGCGGACGGAACGCGATAGCTCGGGCGAACGACAGCAGCTGCCGCTGGCCAAGCGACAGATTGATGCCGCGCTCGCCGAGCAGCGTCTTGTAGCCGCCGGGCAGGCTGCGGATGAACTCGTCCATATGCACCATCCGGGCCGCGGCGAAGACCTGATCGTCGGTAATCTCCGGGTGGTTCAGCCGAATATTCGAGGCGATGTTTCCGGTGAACAGGAACACGTCCTGCTGCACGATGCCGATGTAATGGCGCAGGTCGTCCAGCGGAATGTCGCGGATATCGACGCCGTCGAGCTTGATGCTGCCTTTTTGAATGTCGTAGAACCGGTTGATCAATTGGATGATCGAGCTTTTGCCCGCCCCGGTCGCGCCGACGAACGCCACCGTCTGCCCCGGCCGGATCGCGAAGCTGATATCCTTCAGCACCCAATCGTCCCCGTTATAGGCGAACCATACGTTCTCGAACGCGATTTCGCCGCGGATTTCCTTCGGCAGCCGCTTCGGCTGCTCCGGGTCGACGATCGCAGGCTTCTCGCCAAGCGTCTCGAAGATGCGCTCCGCGCCGACCATCGCCGTCTGAATCTGGTTATATTTCTCCGCCAAGCTCTGCAACGGCTGGAAAAACTGCCGCACGTAATGCGTGAAAGCATACACCACCCCGAAGGTCAGGCCGCCGTCGATGACGCTGGCGCCTCCGTACCAGAGAAGCAGCGCGATAGCCAGATTGCCGAGGAAGCCGATCGCTGGCTGGAAGATCGAGTTGATGACCGTTCCTCGCATCCCTGCCCGGTAATATGCCGTATTGTGATGATCGAACTGCTCCCACTGCCGCTCTTCGCGGATAAACAACTGTGTAATCCGGATGCCGGACAAGTTTTCCGCCAGAAACGAATTGAGCCGCGACAGGATCGCCCGCGAGTTCCGCATGGCATCCCGGATGACCGACCGGTACCAGAACGTCAGCACGGCCAGAAACGGCAGCACCGCAAACGACAGCAGCGCCAGCTTGACGCTGAGCTGCAGCATGACGACGACGATGCCGATCAGTACGATGACGTCTTTGATCAGGTTGACGACAACCTGCGAATACAGTTGGTTAAGCGACTCCGTATCCTGCGTGACGCGGACGACGATCCTTCCGACGGGATTGCGGTCGAAGTAGGACATCGACATGCGGCTTAAATGCTGAAAGAGCTGCTGCCGGATGTTGAAAATGATCGTCTGCCCCGTATACTGCAGCAGGTTGCTTTGCAGGTAACTGAGCAGCGACGCGACGACGACCGCACTAAGGAAAGCGGCACCCAGCCAAAGGAACCCGGTGTAATCCTGCTTGCGGAACGCCTCCAACGCGGCGGTGTCCAGCGGTTCGGCGGCGAACGTCTGTCCTCCGGCCCGTACTTCCGCTTTGCCACCCGCTTCCGTTACGGTCGCGTGCTCAGGAAGCTTGGCAACCCATCCGGCAACGAGCCAGTCTATGCCGTCAATCCGAACAATCTGGGCCTGCTTTATTCCAAGCTCCGGCTGGCGGGCCGCCCGCTCGGCTGCGTCCGGTTCGAGCCGAACGTAGGCTCTGCCGTTCCACTCTGTCAGATCCCCGTAGCTCCGCAGACGCTCGGCCTGGGACGCTTCCGCCGACAGCATCGGCTTGTGCAGCCCGTTGATATGGCCGTCGATCGCCACCTTGATGAGATAAGGGCGCGCCAAGTCGGCGACGACGATCAGGAAGGCCAGGACGACGCAGAGCGCGATCATTCGCCAATACGGCTTGGCGTAGGAAAGCAGCTTCGTCAGCAGCTGTGTATCTTTCATCGTCTTGACGGTTTTCTCCGCGTGTATATTCATGCGCCTGCCCCTCCCCGCATCAGCCGCGAAGCAGCGGCATTCCGCTCCTGTACGCCCTCCCGCTTAGCTTCCTGATCCAGCAGTTGCTTATGATACATGTCGGCGTAAATGCCGTCCCCTGCCAGCAACTGCTCGTGATTGCCGCGCTCGACGATGCGGCCTTCGTCCATGACGACGATTTGGTCGGCGCTCTGCACCGACGAGATCCGGTGCCCGATAATGATCGTCGTGCGCCGGTTCATCACGGATTCGAGCCCTTCGAGGATGAGATCCTCCGTAATCGTATCGACCGCGGACAAACTGTCGTCGAAGATCAGCACCGACGGCTTCTTGATCACGGCCCGCGCGATGCTTACCCGCTGGCGCTGCCCGCCCGACAGCGAGATGCCGCGCTCGCCGAGCGCCGTATCGAGCTGATTCGGAAATTCGACGATATTTTCGTACACTTGGGCGATCTTAGCCGCTTCGACGATCTGCTCGTCGCTGTAAGGCTTCGGATCGAATCCGATGTTGTCCCGGATTGTGGACGAGAACAGGAACTGGTCCTGCGGCACGATGCCGATCTGGCCGCGCAGCGTCCGCAGCGGAATTTCGTGAATATCATGCCCGTCGATAAACACCGTCCCTTTCGGCGGGTTGTACAGCCGCACGAGCAGATGCGCCAGCGTGCTTTTGCCGCTGCCGACCCGGCCCACGATAGCGAGACTGGAGCCCTTCGGCACCTTGAGGGAGACGTTCCGGAGGGAGGGCCGCTTCGCTTCAGGGTAAAAAAACGTCAAATCGCGGATCTCGATCTCACCGCCGATCGTTTGAATCTCCGGCTTCACGACAACGTCGTCCACCACGTCCGGCTGCGTGTTGAAAATTTCCAGCAGCCGCAGCTCGGACGCTTTCCCGCGCTGAAGCAGATTGACGACCCGGCCCAAGCTTTCGATCGGCCCCATAAGCAGCGACAAATACGTATTGAAAGCGACGAATTCGCCGAGCGTAATGATGTCTTTCATCACCATGATGCCGCCGAGCACGACCGAGACGAGGAAGCTGAGTCCGACAATCCCGGCGCTGAGCGCTCCGAATAACGAATTCGAGCGCACGTACCGCCGGTTCATATCGACGGCCCGCCGGTTATCCTGGGTGAACAGCTCCCGCTCCGCTTTTTCCTGTACGAATGCTTTGACGACCCGAATGCCTGCGGTAAACTCCTGCACGCGGCTCGTCAAATCGGAGATCGCGGACTGCATATCCGCCGATTGCTGCATAATCCGCTTGTTGAACCGGTAGGCGAGCAGGCTGAGCAGCGGCAGCGGCAGCATCGTCAACAGCGTGAGCCAAGGATTGACCGAGCTCGTCATCGCCGCAACGGAAACGACGATCAGAAACACCGCTTCCATCACGTTGAAGTATCCCGCCATCGTTACCTCACGAATGACCCCGACGTCGCTGATGGCGTGCGACATCAAGTCCCCGATCCGCCGATTGTTGAAATATTGCGCCGACAACTTCTCCCAGTGGACGAACAGCTCACCGCGCACCCGCATCTCCAACTGCCTGGACAGCCGAAACAAATAAATGCGGGAAACGGACCGAAAGAAAGCGATCCCAACCCCTGCGGCAATCATCCAGACGCCGAAACGGACCGGCTGATCGTAGGTCAGCCCGCCTGCTTGAAGGCTGTCCGTAAACCGTCCGAGCAGCCAGGGAATGATCAGCTGCAGGATAGACGATATGGACAATAATGCAAAGCCCATTAGGTAAGGCAAACGGTTCCGCTTAATATGAGACCAGAATATATTGTTATTCTCCATCCGTTTTCCTCCGTCGCAATTGAAGACTATTGTAAGGGTACCGCGATCGGGTGGAAGAAACCATGGATATGTTTACCTTATAAAATGGACTATTTGACTTTTTGGAACTGCCAAATATGAATTTTGGCACACCCGCCCGGCACCCACTGTTCGAGAGGCGCCCAACGTTCGGGATCAGTCCCGTCCCATGTCCCCGGCTTCGCGGCGTATTCGTCCTTCCGGGTACGGACGGCCCGCATGAACCGGTATTGATCGTCGGTAAGCCCGCTCCACAGCTCCACGAATAGCCCCGGCTGATCCGTCCCCTCGTACAGCTCCATCTGGGGGAAATCGTCGCGCAGCCGCTGAGACCATGCCAAGTATGGGAGTTGATATGACGCATCAATTCGGTATTCGACAAAAACGATACACATTTTTTTCACAGCCTTTGCTTTATTTTGGACAAGAAAATGATACACTAAGAGTAATGGGCTAGAGTAGACTATTGCAAAATTAGACGTTCAGGAGGTTAGTCCATGGACACCGGAACACACCTGGTGATCGGGCTCGGCCTTGCGGGCCTGGCTTATGTCGATCCGGTTGTGGCAGCAGATCCGATGGTTTCAACAGCCGTACTGATCGGAACGGTAGCCGGCTCACAGGCGCCCGATGCCGATACGCTCCTGCGGCTGAAAGGAAACGCCGCTTACATTAAAAATCACCGTGGCTTATCTCACTCGCTGCCTGCTTTGGCGCTTTGGACAGCGCTTATCTCCGGCATCCTTTGGCTTGTCTTTAACGATTTGCCGATGGCGCATGTAACCATGTGGGTGTTTATCGCAGTTGCGTTTCACGTATTCACCGATTTGTTTAATGCCTATGGAACCCAGGCGCTTCGCCCGATCTCGGAGCGATGGGTCTCGTGGAATATCATTCACATTTTCGACCCGATCATTTTCTCGTCTCACGTACTCGCCATTTTTATATGGTCCGTTCATCTGATGCGCCCGGAAATTCTGTTTCCTATATTATACGCTTTCCTCGCCCTCTATTATATATGGCGCTCATGGACCCACTACCGGCTTGAGTCGGGACTGCGCCTGCAGGATTCGACTTATGAGCCCGGCGACCGGTACACGCTGATTCCGACGGTCCATCTGCACCAATGGCAGATCGTGAAACGGAAGCAGGACGGTTCGTTTCAGCTCGGGGAGCTCAAAAACCGCAAGTTCCATTGGATCGACCGGGTTTCCTGCGCCGTCCACCCTGCCGTGGAGGCATCCAGGGCTCACCCGAACATCACTTGCTTCCTGTACTTTACTTCCTATGCCTGCGCCGAGCTGAAGGAGCACGCCTGGGGATACGAGGTGCGCTGGGCCGACGTACGCTACCGGCACCGCAAGCAGTATCCGTTCGTCGCGGTGCTGCTGCTGGACAAAAAGCTGAATCCGATCGATTCGTACGTAGGCTGGGTCAGCGATTCCCGGCTCGAAAAGAAGCTGCGGATGGGCGGCGCTTAACAAGCGGGCTCATCCTCCTCTTTTTCTGCTGCCATAGAAAAAAGCTCAAGGATTTCTCCTTGAGCTTATATTCGTGAAGCTTTGTTTCCAAAGCCCTGCGGTTAGCGGGCTGCGCCGCCGGAGATGGCTTGCTCGGCGATTTGGACCAAGCGGCGGGTAATGTGACCACCGATTGCGCCTGTGTCGCGGGAAGCCATGTAACCGTAGTAGCCGTCTTGCGGAATTTGAATGCCCAGTTCTTGAGCAACCTCATACTTCAATTGCTCCAAAGCTTGGTTTGCTTGAGGTACAACCAATTGATTGCTGCTGCGGGATTGTCCTGCACCCATGTTCAGCACTCCTTTCAACGGGATGATGTCTTTGATGTATTTGCAAGCTTGCAAGCTTATTATGTGTCGTATGCCTGAACTTATACTCCCTTTTGAAAAATCAATCGCAGTTTCAAATTTTATCGGAAAGGCAGGTACGGAGTCGTTATGACGAAAGGATTAGGGTTGTTTTTTGCCTTCGGGGGCACGGCGCTCCTCGCATGCATCAGCTTCTTTATGGCCACGGGCAAGCCTTGGCTGGCTGCGCTGTTCGGCTTGTTGTCGCTGCTGTTTATCGGCGCCGGTTTTATCGTGAAAGCCAAACTGAGAAAGCGAAACGAATAAGAGCTTGCCCGGAACGAAGTAACCATTCGTTCGGACAAGCCCTGGGATGGGCTACAGTACGACGTAGCCCATTTTTTCTTTTACCCGCTTCAGCATTTGCTCCGCTTGCGCTGCCGCGCGCTCTTTACCTTGACGCAAAGTATCGTACAGCTCGCCTGAGCTGCGGATCTCCGCATACCGCTGCTGGATCGGCTCCAAGACAGCGACGACCGCTTCGGCCAAATCCTTTTTGAACGGCCCGTAGCCTTGCCCCTCGTACTGCGCTTCGATCTCTGCAATCGTCTTGTCCGCGCACTGGGCGTAGATGATGATCAAGTTGCTGACCTCCGGCTTGTTTTGCGGGTCGAACTTCACTTCCCGCCCCGAGTCGGTTACGGCCCGGCTTATTTTTTTGCGGATCACGTCCGGGGCATCCAGCATTGCAATGTAGCTGCCGGCGTTCGGACTGCTCTTGCTCATCTTCTTTGACGCATCATCCAGTGACATAATCCGTGCGCCCATTTCGGGGAAGTAGCCTTTCGGAATCGTAAACGTGTCGCCGTAGCGCTGGTTGAAGCGATGCGCCAGATCGCGCGTCAGCTCCAAGTGCTGCGTCTGGTCGTCGCCGACCGGGACAAGAGCCGTATCGTACAGCAAAATGTCGGCGGCCATCAGCGACGGATAAGTGAACAGGCCCGCTCCGACGGATTCCTTGCCGGCAGATTTGTCTTTGAACTGCGTCATGCGTTCCAGCTCGCCCATATAGGTGAGCGTCGTCAGCAGCCAGGCGAGCTCGGCATGCGCAGATACGGTCGATTGCAGGAATACAGTCGCCACATTCGGATCGATGCCTGCCGCCAAGTACAGCGCAGCAACGGCTTCCGACTGCTCCTTCAGCTTTTCCGGCTCCTGCGGCACCGTAATGGCATGCAGGTCTACCGCCATAAAATAACAATCGTGCGTATGTTGAAGCTTCACGTAATTTTTCAATGCGCCGATATAGTTGCCAAGCGTCAGCTGACCGCTGGGCTGCATCCCGGACAATACTCTCAATTTGGACATTTTGCAGTCCGCCTCCTTTTTTTATCCCATCTGTAAGCTTCCCGACAAAAACAAAAAGGCCTCCCGCCGCAAGGGACGAGAGACCGTGGTGCCACCCTAATTTACCCGCAACGTCTGTCCGAGACAGATCCCGCGGGCCTTCAGCCTCCTGTAACGGGGAGGAAACCGGATCGGCCTACCGGCGCGCAACGCTGATACGAAGCTCCCCGGGCCCGGGTGCGTCTGCGCACGTTCAACCTTCAGCTCAGGGACCCATTCGTTCGGCTGCCGCCCGCCGGTTCACACCACCCACCGGCTCTCTGCAGAGCTTGCCTGCCGACTACTTATTCCCGTCATCGCTCTTATTAGACGTCATTGTACCTAAACGTCCTCCCCTTGTCAACCTCGGAATCGGAACAGGAACGTCCACCGCCAGCTTCCTGCAGAGGCTGCGCTGTCTTTTTTCACCGAGCTGGAGTGGATCATGACGATGCGTATGGACATGGTCATGCTCATATGTATGCTCATGCTCGCGCGCGCTAAGCCGGGTGGACGATTGTTTGCAACGGCGCGGAGAATGCGACCGGGTAATACGCTGGCGGACGACAGTTAGGTTACGGTCACCGGAACGGTTCAAAAAACGAAGTTGAACGATGTCGACATCATGGTGCTGAAGGTGGAGAAAATCGCCAAAGCCGAGCCGGCCAAAGTGCCGTACGTGTACCTGAATTTCGACTTCGGCGCCTGATCAATACGATATTCCCGGGTGACAGTCCCCGGCTCCTCTGGTACAATGAGAAGCGATTTACGATCGGACTATTTTACCGGACAAAGGAGAACTTTCGGAATGATAATTAAGCAGATCGACTGGCAGGGAACACCAGCCTATACGCTCGAAAACGACCACCTGATCGTCAGCGTTTGTCCGTCCGTCGGCAACAATGTCTACAGCATTTGGGACAAAACGCTGGAGCGCGAGATGCTGCGCGTCCCGGCCTCGCCGTCCGAGATGGCCGCCGAGCCGGTGCAATACGGCACGCCGATTCTGATGCCGCCGAACCGCATCCGCGATGGCCGCTTCACATTCGAGGGCCGCAGTTACCAATTCGAGATCAACAGCGCGAACGGCAATCATATCCACGGCGTGATCAAGAGCCAGCCCTGGACGGTACTTGCCACCGGTGAAAAGGACGGGGCCCTTTACATCACGTCCGTTTTTCGTCTGGCCGACGATGCACACGTGCAGCATCAATTCCCGCATGAGTTGGAGCTTGAAGTGACTTACGAGCTGCGGGGCAGCACGCTCCGTCATCTGCTGAAAGCGACCAACCGCGGCCAAACGTCCGCTCCATTCGGCTACGGGCTGCATACGTGGTTTTTGCTCGACGGCGAGCCGGAAAACTGGACGCTGCAGCTGCCGGCGATCGGCATCTGGGAGCTGGACGAAACGAACGTTCCTCTCGACCATATCGCGCCGCTCAGCGACAAGTACGCGAAGCTGCCCAAAGGCGATGTGCTGAAAGGCTACGACATGGACACCGTGTTCCAAATCGGGGATTACCCTTGCCTCGCCATATTGTCCGGCCCGAAGGCGGATATCCGTTACAGCGGTTCCGATCTGTTCAAGCAGTGGGTCGTTTATACGAAGGGTGAAGCCCGGGATTTCATCTGCCTGGAGCCGTACACTTGGGTCACCAATGCGCCGAATATCGATCAACCCGCCGAGGTGACGGGCTTCCGGGCCATCGAACCGGGAGGCTCGCTGGAGCTGGAAGTAAAGCTTGAGGTCGCTTACAAATAACGTTTAACCATAAAAATCCTTTATGCTGCAAAGAGCGACAACCATCAGTAGCGCACGCTGCTGACTTTTTTTATCCCAGCTCCGCGATTAAGCGGGAGGATAGCAAAAGGCTGCGCCCTAGTCGGGCGTCAGCCTTTTTTCTTGTTTCCAGTCCGACACACACACCTGCCCCGCTCTTCTTCGTACGATATACAAAACAAGCGAAGAAAGGCAGGATGGACAGATGAGCATCAGCAAATCCGACTGGTTCGACGGCATTACCAAATTATTGACTGAGGACAAACAAATGAAGACCATGTTTAAGGACATGGAAAAACTGGAGAAAGAAATGACAGCTTTAATGAAACAGATGGAAGCGATCAAGAAGCCGAAAAATAAGAACTAGTCCCGGGCAAGCTGCTGCTTTACCGTTTTGACGGTGTCCTTAAAATACGGCCGGTAATCCAAATGTTCGACAAAACGCAAAAACGTCTCCCCGATCACCTTTACCTGCTTGGCATAAGCCGACCGTTCGATATCGTACGTGCCCAGTTGACGGGGGGATCTCCCCTCCCGTTCCTCCACTTCCGTAAATTCTAACCGGCCGTCGGCCTTATGCCGTACAATAAACGAGAACGCCCGGCATTCCGGGTCGCCGCAGCCGCAGCAGAAAAACGGCACTCGCTGCCATTCGTCCGCCGGCGCCCAACGAAACGGCTCCACATCTTCATAGACGCTGAGCAGCAGCGCCGGAAGCCCCACGTCGACGCACAGTGGTTCGTCGATCAGCGTTTCGCCGTCAATTTCCAGTTTAACGTCGGCATGTACGATTTGCAGGTCCGCATCGAAGGACCAGTTGCTGCACGTCAGCAAAAATCCCAAGACAATCCCTCCTCGGTTCGGTGGTCACATTTACCAATTTCCAATCCGTGTATATTCTTTCGCATGGAACATACTACCTAGTGAACGGAGGTGATATCGATGGGCGCAGGACAATCCCGCAGCAGCAACCAATTGGTCGTACCTCAAGCTAACCAAGCTTTGGAGCAGTTGAAGTATGAAGTTGCTCAAGAACTGGGCATTCAGATTCCTCAAGACGGTTATTATGGCTTCATGGCTACCCGTGATACCGGAGCAATCGGGGGACACATCACTCGTCGTTTGGTTCAAATCGCCGAGCAGCAGCTGGCTGGCAAGTTCACAAGATAATGCACGACCTCAATACTTAACCGGGCGGCTCCTTCGGAACCGCCTTTTTCCGTTGCCATTCATTATAACAAAACTATCAATTGCATTCTATTTAACCTACCGCATAAAGGCAGACCTCCCCATCCGTACCCGCAGATGGGACCATGCCTTCAAAACGCATTCCCAGCTTTTCCAATAGCTTGGCCGACGAATGATTATCTTTAGAGGCGATGGCCGCAATACGTTTGAGACCCAGTTCGGATCTGGCATAAGCCATCGCGGCGGAAGCCGCCTCGAAGGCGTACCCCTTCCCCCGGAATTCGGGTAAAAAAGCATATCCGACATCGACATCCTCTAAGAAATCTCGTTTTGCAAATCCGCAGATACCGATCGGCAAGCCCGCTTCTTTCAATTCCGTCAAATAAAATCCGAACCCCAAGCGGGCATACGTGTCCAGCGGTCCTTTTATAATAAAGTTCCGCGCGTCATCGAGTGTTTTCACGCCTTTATCCCCGATGTACCGAATCCAGGAAGGATCTTTCATAAGCTCCAGAATAAACGGCGCATCCTCTACGGTCTGGTGGCGAAGAACCAGCCGTTCGGTTTCGAGCACTTTCATCATTGTTGCCTCCCTTTCATTCGCAAAAATACACCCGTACTCATGCCCTGCTGTTTCATTGTTTCAGCATGTAGAATTCCCCATTTCTGATCATGTTATGGGGAATTTTCAAGTGCTGTATTTAAGGCTTTTACCAGAAATGAGGCGTAATACTGACCTCCATCGGGTTTTAAATGCACCCCATCATGATAAAAGAAATCGTCTTTTCCTTCGCTGGACGAATACCAATCCACGACCGTTACATTGCTAAATTCATTTGCAACCTCTGCGATCTTCTTGTTCACAGAATCCTGCCATTCTCTCTGTACTGGTACATTCACTAGAAAAACTTGTCGCGCATCGTCAAGAAGTTCCAATAGTGAGCGCAACTTCTCTGTATTAAAAGAACCATTTGTTCCGAGTTCAAGAATAACTCGATCCCCCAGTTTCCCTTCTGCCTGTAGTTTTTTGACTACTTCCTCGGCTTGATACATCTGACGTCCGATCTTACCATCTATCACAATCCCCGGAAGCGTCTTTTCCACAAAAGGGGCAGCATCTAAAATAACTGAGTCTCCGATGGCAGTAATCCCTTTTCCGGATAGCGCCTCTCCTACCTCATCCGATGGAGTTTCCAATGCATCAGGTTGGACAACAAATTCGGCAGGTTGTGTTTGTTCATTCTACGCGGATTCCTGGGCGTTAGCAGACACATCTAAGACGGGTTCAGGTTTGGGGTTCATAAGGTAAATGCTCCAAAAGGTCGGAATCAGGAATATAGGCAATAAAGCGGCTAGACGGAAAAATTGCCAGTTCGACACAAGCTTACGTGAAGGATTTGAATTCGAGCTGCGAACGGCGGATTGCAAAGCAATGCTATCCACATCCTTGAGCCAAGACCATACCTTTTTCAACGCCGGCAGCCCGTTTGCACAGGTCTGGTAAGACAAGCCTCGGCCTGTTTCTTGGAAGGTGTCGTTCCACCTCGCAAGGAAGTGGTTAAAGACAAAGCGAGCGCATCCAAACGTCTGATGGATCAGCGTCGTTTGCTCCTCCGTAGGGTAGATGCGAAAACGAAAAGCTTTATGATGCAACATGCGAGACTTATCTCCTTTGGTGATTTCATGACAATTATAGAACATATGTTCGCATCGTATACATAAGATGCTGATTCGTCCCCCCCCTTAGAGGGGGTCTTCTCAGCCTTAACGATAAATAAAGAAAACCTCCACGGTAAAGCAAATCGTCATACTCATTCGTTCGGCAAATCAAAATAATTAATACAAGCACCCCAAGTCCACCTAACATGTCGAACAAAAAACGAGCTGTAAACGAAACTTTGTTACCAAGCCTGTTGATTAGCCACTAAATGGTAGAAAAAAGATCGCCTTTTCTGTAGAATCGTTTGTACCATCAAAGCGATTCAAGAAAGAGGCGATCTCATGAAAAATTGTATCACGATCCCATCCGTTACATGTGGCCTTGCAGGCAGAAAATCTTCAGCCACTGAAGGCCATCGAGAGCATTGGCTCGAAGCATGACGGGCCGATGAGCGAGAACTTGACTCATACGGACTACATTATGGTTATGGACAGAGCTTACGGAAAACTCGAACGTTTAGATGGCTATAAAGAAAACGGACAGTCATTCGTCGTTCGGTTAAGAGATAACGTTCATCTTGAAAAACCGCATGCTTTGCGTCGTCAAATCGAGGAAGATTCGCCAATTATCCATGATATCACGTGTCAACTTGGAACAGCCCAATGTCGATCTAAACATCGCCATCGTGTTGTGATCTTTCGGGACTTTGAAGGTCGGGAAATCCGAGTCGCCACAGATCTAATGCAGGTCACTGCCGAGCAAACCGCGCAGATGTACAAAGCTCGTTAGCAGATCGAGGTATTCTTTCGTTGGATTAAGCAGCATTTAAACATTCCTACGTTGTTTGGGACAACAGAGAACGCCGTTTATGGTCAGTTATTTGCAGCATTGATGGTGTACGTTCTGCTGAAAAGTCTCTTGTGTTGTTTCCACTCCATGATGATTTGATCCGTGATAAGATAACCGGATATAACGAAAAAGATCCCCACTCCAAGAAGCCCGCCCTGAGCCCATTTGAGATTGAAATGGTAGGCAATGACGGCAATCACGGACAATGCCCTTAGACCATCATTCAGGCATATAACGTTTGGCCGGTGGGTTTGCATATGGATTCGTGTTGCCATTCATTCTGTTCGGTTTAGATAACCAAAATAAGGTTTTACGATATCTATTGAAATTCGATAATCAATGACTGCCCATCCGTGGCATTCGGTTGCGTATTTTGCGAAGGGGAATAAAATTTTTGTCCGTAAATCAGCAAGCTGTTATTATCAGGACTCCAAAAGACTTGAGACGGGATCAAACCATGGTATACAGGTTCATTGAACAGAACATTTTTCCCCTGGATTTTTCCCGCATAAATGGTGTCTTGATTATACAAAGAGTAGGCAATGTTCTTCCTGTCGCGTGACAGGTCAAATTCCCCTACCTTTTCCAATAATACGGACAGTTCACCGTTTCGTCGATCATATACGTACAACGTTCCATCTGTTCCCGAAAATACACACTGATCATTGTTAACCCAAGCAATCTGTTCTCGTCCGATCTGATGTTCGTACTGTATCTCAATTGCATTTGCTTTAACGGTACCCATCATAATCATGTTCATTCGTCCGGATTGACCCCATTGCATCGTAGTCAACAACACGCTTTGCCCGTCGTCAGATACATTGATTTTTATAAGCGTCTTTCCTCCGGCCAAACCCGTTAGTGGATAAGTTTTGGAGGTTTGATTATGAATATCGTATACGCTGATCCTCGCGTTTCCCCTTTCACGAGGATCGATGGCCAGATAGCATAAATACCTGCTGTTATTAGACCATGTAGCATCCTGCGGGAACACCTGCTCGCTGAATCTGAACTTGGCTATTTCAGTCTCCTTTCCATCCTCCAGTGATATCATTTTCAATACCGTACCCGATGCCGTCGTAGAGATTTCGCTAAGGTTTTTACCATCAGGGGACAGCTCTATGTTTGGCGAATCTGCTTTTATTCCCGGAATCCACTCGCTTTTTTCATACGGATAGGTTAAGCGATTCAAGAACATACTCTCGGGTGTGCTGATTTTTCTGGACGAAGCAACTACGGCACGGGGTCCGGACCAGCCTAACAGTTGACCGGCACTCGTAAATTCCTCAGGGAGGCGATAGATCTTTTTCACCTGAAAAGGTTGAAAGTCCTTATCAACCCTTTGACCCTCTTCCTCGCTCGGAATAATGATGGTCTCCGTTTTGGGTCCAAATAATCCGCAACCCGATAATACCATGACCAGAAACAAAATGGCCCCGGCGGATACTATGGAACGTGCATTCTTCATGGTCGCTTATCCATCCTATTATCATTCATGTATTCAAATTCTACAGTAACGATCGTATGATGATTCTCGCTGTCGATACGGATCGTTCCTCCATGCTCGTCGACAATGGAATTCACAATACTGAGCCCCAACCCAACGCTGCCTTCTTCCGATGCATGACGATTTGCCGAATAAAACGGCCGAAATAAGTATGCAAGCTGATCAGGCTCTATAGGTTCGCTCGGATTACTGAAAACAAAGCGTACCTTTCCGTCTATATGCTGTGCCTTCACGGATAGTTCCGCCTGAGAAGAGCTATATTTGATGGCATTATCCAGCAGGTTAATAAAAAGCTGGCGCAGCCTGTCCCCCTGACTGTATACGAACAACGAATTTTCGATTTCAGAAGTGATCCGTTTATTATAGCGCCGTGCCCGAATCCCCATCGATTCGCAAACGTCCTGCAGTACGGTCCCCGCATCCACTTTTTCGGGCTCGTATATCATGGATTCTTTCCGGGAAACTTCAAGCAATTTCAGCACCATGTTATGAAGGCGTCTGCTTTCTTCTATAATGTGGTTCATTCCCTTATCGAAAAAATGCCGATCCGTTTCGCCTTTTTCCCGTATGAGCTCCGCATAACCTAAAATTGAAGTTAACGGCGTTTTAAGTTCATGTGTAATGTTGTCAAAAAATCGTTTCTCCTGCTCATGGAGAGTCTGAAGATGGTCCCTATCCTTTTTAATAATGTCAATTTGTCGGCTAATCTGATCGATCATGTCATTAAAATTATTTGCAAGCCGGCCGATTTCGTCTTTACGGTTAAATCGGATGCGCACTTCCAGATTTCCGTTTTTCACCTCATTGGAAATACGGGTCAGTTTAACAAGAGGGATTGTAATGTGTCTGGAGAGAATGTAGGAAAACAAGAATGCTGCAGCAAAAATAGCAAGCGCGATATAAAAAATGATATCCAAGACTCGCCCGCTTTGCGTATAGAGAAGGCTGAAATCTTTGGAGAACCGCAAAATCCCGACCTTTGTCCCATCAATAACAACAGGATAAGAAAAAAGGACGGATGCTTTGTTGCGCTCATAGGTTATGCTGTATGCAGTCTTGCCATCTATCGCTTGTTTTAAATCGCTGTTCTTCTCGCTCGGAAACATCGACTGATCCGACGAATACAGCAATTTGCCTTCCACCGTATAAACGCTAACGATGCTACCGGTGGCATGATTCAGATCACTTGCCATTTCTTGAGCCATCTGGCTGAAATAAAGTTTATTGTTTGTAAAATGGTTAATCAAGAATGCTTGGCGTACGTATACATTGCTGTTGTTCTTAAGCCCAACGAGTTCCGAAGTCACTAATTTTTGATTGCTTGTCCGGATGGATTCCTTCACCGTTTGATTCAGCACAAGGAAAGATAAGGAAAAAATCAAAAGAAAACCTACGATAGATTTAACACTGATATTTCGGATCATTTTTTCCGCCTATTTTTCAAATTTGTATCCAATGCCAAACACGGTAGTGATCAGATCGCTAGCATCCAGCTTCTTGCGAAGCCTTTGTATGTGGGTATCGACGGTTCGAGTATCGCCGGCAAAGTCGTATCCCCATACAATATCCAGCAGTTCCGAACGCGTGAACGTTTTGCCCCGGTGTTCAATCAAGGTCATGAGCAGATCAAACTCCTTTGGAGTTAAATCAACGGCAATATTGCCTTTTTTTACGAGATGTTCCTCGACAATGATTTCGATTTGTTTAAACCGAATCGCTTTCCTCTCGGTATGTTTTCCTTTGTTTGCTTGATCTACCCTTCTGAGGATGGTACGAATCCGAGCAACAACCTCCCGTAAATCAAATGGCTTTGTAATATAGTCATCCGCGCCGAATTCCAGCCCGAGTATTTTATCGGTGATATCCGATTTCGCGGTAATCATCATGATCGGTATATTATAACTAGCGGTTACCTTTTTGCAAATATCCAGCCCGCTTTGGTCCGGCAGCATCCAGTCAAGTAGCAGAAGATCGGGTTGAAATTGCTGAAGTTCCATCATTCCCGCGGCTCCATTTGCCGTAGCTCGCGTTTCAAACCCTTCTATAGAAAGTCCATATGTTAATAAATCAGCTATTGGTGCATCATCTTCAATGATGAGGATTTTAGCTTTATTCATCATAACCCCCGTGTTTTCTCGTAAAATTCGCTATATCGTTATTTAATGTTAATGACTCATTAGTGAATAATCAAATCGGAAACCCTGCAACACCTCAAATGTATCTAAATGGGTGATGTCACTGTTATATTTTAATATAGCAGGCAGATGTCATTAAAGTTTGACCATCATGTAAACAAAATGTCACAACGATGGATGCCTATTATTTGTTTTATCGGCGAGCCTTACTCAAAGACCAAGATAGAATGTCACGAAAAATAATCTAATTCCTATTGAGTTGAGTTTCATGTACAACCTTATTTCGGGTATCGAACCGCGAATAAGGTTGTTTTTGTGATACACAGGTATCCATCGGTTGTGACATTTTGTTTACATGTTGATCAAACTTTAGCGACATCTCCACGCTATATTGGAATATAGCATTACATCTCCCGTACACTGTCAAGGATTTTGATGGAACACGTAGAGCCATAAACTTTTTGAGGAGGAATGGAAAGTTGTCAAACCGTATCAAACTGCCGGATGGGTCCGTCAGAGAATATGAAGAGGGAGCAAGTATCAAGACCCCGGACTCTGCCGAAAGGCTGAAGACCGAACGGAGGAATTCGCGGGGGACGAGGCGTCTTGCAGCGCTTGATGCAGCGCGGGGGTTGGCGGTCATAGGTATGTTTTTGCAGCACTTCGCGTTGACTGAGAAGAATGCTTCGATCGTCTCTGGGAACACGACACTGCTATTTGTGCTCTGTGGCGGTATCTCCTACTCGATCATGGCGCGACGCATGATGGATCAGGGAACGGAGACGACCGTGTTCCGGGCGCGAATGCTCGCTCGCGCGGTGTTCATCGATGTTATTGGGTATCTCCTCATCATGCTGAATACCCCGTTCGGGGTGATCTTGCCCGCCTATGCGGCACTGTTCGTGCTGGGGTTGATACTGGTGCGTCGTTCGACCCGTGTGCACGTTGCGACAGCAGCAGTTCTGGTCGTGGTGTGCCCGCCGCTAATGGTTCTCGGAGGGAGCGTCCTGTCGGGAGCATCCCTTCTTAATGATATTGCGGGAGGCCCGATGTCCGCGCTCGCGCTCGCCCCCGTTTTCGTCGCCGGTATGGCGATCGGGCGCCTCGACATCACCAAGACGCGTAACGCACTCTCGCTCGCGGGCGGCGGAGCGATCATGTTCCTCATCGGCAGGATGCTGGGTGCCTTCGTTCTTCCCGGACTGAGCCGTTCCTTCGAAGAGTGGCTCATAAAGGTTCTGGGCACCGTCGGCGCCCAGCCGCCGGACCCGTACGCAATCTGGCCGCTTAACACGGAACCACCGCTGTGGAACAGTCTTCTCTGGACAGCTCCGCATAGTGCGTCGACGTTCCAGACGCTGACAGGGATGGGAGCTGCTTTCCTGGTGCTGGGACTGGCATGTCTCGTACCGAGGAAGACCTCTGCTGTGTTAATTCCTTTCGCGGCAGTCGGACGTGTGGCGTTGACGATGTATGCAGCTCAGTTCGTGGTGATATGGGTTCTCAGACTGGCGGGGATCGAGTTTGGTTTCGGGGAAGTTCCATTCGGTGACCTGCTTGTCGCAATCGTAACACTGGTGACGGGGTGGTTGATCGCTCGGCTTCCCACCGGCCCTCTTGAGGCATTGATGCGGCACTTCGACCGGTTGTTCAGCGTTTCCCGACCATCCACGGTACCGGCATCGAGGTAGGCGATCGGTATACTCAAAAAATCAAAAAAACCTCCCGATCCAGCGATCAAGGGAGGTGTTCGTTATATCGAACAATTAGAGCATCAGAAGGATTAAATTTAGTTGAAAACACAAAAGAATGTAGGAAGGTATAATGGGATAAAAGGTAACCTTGGTATGAGTGCAGTAAGCTTGGTCAATCAAAAATCGCGTTTGTTTTTATTGGACTCGCTAACCAAATTTGCCATGTTGTAATTCGACTCGAAGGTCACGCTGGTGCAAAGCAAGTCTTGGCGCATCGCGAATTCAAACTGAATCTCCCCGTGCGTCCAACGTTTCAGCTTCAACGATTCCAGAGCGGTCTGGCGGAACGAAAGCTGCTGGCTTTCGGACAGGCCGCGCTCTGCCATCTTGATCTCCGCACCCTTGCTCTCCAGAGGAAAATGCCGGATGCCGAACTTCCCAACCATGTTATTTCGAATCTGGACGAAAACCGTCCCCGAGGTAAGCTGAGCCAGCTCCTCTCTCAATTCGCGGAACACCAAATCCAACTGTCTGGCTAAAGGCAACTGTTCTAAAATCACAGAGTTCCTCCTTTCAAGTAGTGTAATTGGAATATTATGTATATCTGAGGCTCTAGACCCATTATAGGACAATATAACCACGTTGACAACAATTTTTTCATAAAATACACGATAATTCAACAAAATTTTACATTGTGTGACACCGTGCAGTTGTTACCGATTTCATTCCGGCCATCAAGCGGCTCCTTTCCTACAAGCATTCAAAGGAGTCGTTAATTGATGAACGGCCCGCCGCGATGCTTGCTTTTTTCGAATCCACCTTTGGTCCCATTTCCGGGTTCAGTTGTCCTTTCAAACGCTGATTAGAGAGAGCGGCTTACAGAAGCGATTCGCGACATCGACATCTCCCGTGCCTCCCGATCCACATCCGCTCCGACGCTCCTCAAAACAAACAAGCCCCGCCTACAATAGGCGGGGCCAAAAATTACTCCGTCAAGCGCAAGAACTCGTTGACGTCGGCGATCGTGACGTCCATCGCCTGCTGCCAGAAGTCCGGCTTGCGCAGGTCGACGCCGAGATGCTTGCTCGCCAAGTCTTCGACCGTCATCCGCCCGGTATCGCGCAGCAGCGCGATGTACTGGTCTTCGAACGCCGCACCCCGGCGGAGCGCTTCGGCGTACAAACCGGTGCTGAACATGTAGCCGAAGGTGTACGGGAAATTGTAGAACGGCACGTCCGTTAAGTAAAAATGCATTTTCGACGCCCAGAAGTGCGGATGATACTCGGCAAGCGCATTCCGGAATGCCTTCTTCTGAGCGGCTTCCATCAATTCGTTCAACCGCTCGATGCTCACGAGCCCGTGACGGCGCGCTTCGTAAAAGTCCGTCTCGAACAAGAACCGGGCATGAATGTTCATATAGAAAGCAACCGAACGCTGAATTTTATCCTCAAGCAACGTTAGGCGTTCTTCGTCGGTGGCCGCCCCTTTCACCGCCGCGTCGGAGACGACCATCTCGGCGAACGTGGAAGCCGTCTCGGCGACGTTCATGGCGTACTCCTGAGCCAACGCCGGCAGATCGTTCATCACATGCTGATGATAGGCGTGCCCAAGCTCGTGCGCAAGTGTCGATACATTCGATGCGGTACCAGCATACGTCATAAAGATGCGCGTTTCTTCGGAGATGGGGAACGACGTGCAGAATCCGCCGGGACGTTTGCCTGCGCGGTCCTCCGCTTCGATCCAACCGTTCTCGAAGGCCATCACGGTGAATTCGGCCATCTTCGGGCTGAAGCGGCGGAACTGCTCTACGATGAGCTGCGCGCCCTGATCGTAGCTGAACGTCGTATTGCCTTCTCCGACCGGCGCGTCGACATCGTGCCATGCCAGTTTCTCGACGCCTAGCAGCTTCGCTTTCCGCTCCAGGTAACGAACGAACACGTCTTTGTTTTGCTCGATCACGCCCCACATCGCATCCAGCGTTTCCTTCGACATCCGGTTGATGGTCAGCGGCTCCCGATGAATCTCATCCCAGCCCCGGCGCTCATACAGCTTAAGCCGGAAGCCGCCCAGGTGATTGAGCGCGTCGGCGCAGTAATCGGCATGCTTCGCCCATTCCCGCTCCCACAGCTCGAATAACCGCTGCCGTACGCCGCGGTCCGGGCTGTACATTTTGTTGGCGGCTTGACCCGCCGAAAGCTCCGTAACGACCCCGTTTTCTTCGAACGGGATGCTGAATTTGCTCACGGTCGTGTTGTACAGCTCGCCCCAACCGTGATACCCGTCCACGGCAAGGTCGTGGATCAGCGCCTCCTGCTCCGGCGGCAGCTTCTCCGAAGCGAGCCGACGCCGCTCTTCAAGCGGGTAAGCGATTTCACTAAGCTCCGCGTGAGCAAGCAAGCCTTGCCAAGCCGGTTCGGGAATGCGCCGCAGGAAATCGTCGAACAGCGTCAAAGCGGAAGCGAAGGCAGCTTGAATCGACTTCACCTGTCCGGTTAGCTGGACCGCGCGCTTGTCGTTTTGATTTTCCGCCGTCAGGCAGCCGGTGAACGACTCCGCTTCGCGTAATTTCAATAAGGCCGTTTGTGCCAACACGATCACGGGGAGCAGCGATGCCGATTGCTCGGCCGTTTCCGGTACGGCCAGCCCGCTTAACGTCTCGTCCAGCTCGGCGATGTTCGATTGCAGCTCTTTCAAAAATTGAATAAAAGCATCAGACCCGCTGCCTCCCGGAAAAAAGCGTTCCAAATTCCAAGTTTGCGGCAAAGCATTACGCATGCTAAACACCTTCCTTATTTATACATTATGTATCTCTTTCCATTAAACCACAATTTGGCGTAAAACCAAAATGGCGTGGCCCCATTTTTTGGTTGAATTTCAGGTCTCGAATATGATTAAATGGAGACTATAAATCTATAGACTGGAGGGACTGTGAATGAGACCTTTGCAGATTTCACCTGAGACGGCGCAGAAACTCGCGAAGGAATTAAACGTTCCGATCGAACACCTGATGCATATGCCTCAGCACATTCTTCTGCAGAAGCTGGCTGAGCTTGCCGGAAAGGCGAAGGACAATTCCACGGCTCCGGCACCGGATCAAAATTCCGGCATTTCCGGCCGGGAGTAAAACACGTATGATACCTTTTGAGAATACATGGCCCTATGAACGGATCGGACAAGACGTGTACGTTCATAGCTGCCCCTTTTGCCACGCTGCCAATGTTTTGCTGCCGCTCAAGCTTAAAGACCTCTCGGAACTTCGCGAAGGCGTAAAAAAGCTGCTCGTCTTCCCCTGCTGCCGAAATAAAGAGACGCTGGTTGATGCCGACCAAGATTACTTGCTTGCGGGCCGTCCGCTGCGCCGATACGGCAAAGAGTAAACGTTCCCGTCTTCCCAGGAAATCATCTTCATGGAGTGCTTTGCGCTTACGCAATCGGGCAAAAACCGCATTACGTTCAATCGTGTGAATCAAACACGGCAAAAAAAACGCTTGAAGCGTTCTCGGATCGATGCCGGGAAGCTTGAAGCGTTTTTGCGTTAAGGGCATCAGGTCAATTCCTGGGCCTCGGGTTCGAGAACGATCGAATCCGCAAGCATATCCTCGCGGGTCACGGCCCACTGCTCGCGGCATGCCCGAATCATGCCGGCATCCATAATGCGCTTGTCGTTAATGACGCGCGAGAACCATTTGACCGCTTGGCTATACTGCTTCAGCCGGCGGTTGAGCTCCCCCATCAGGTACATCAGACGGGCATTGTTCATCTCCCCTGCTTCCGTCTCGAACGCCCGTGTGTATTCGTCCAGCGCATGCTGCAAAAACCGGGCTTCCTGCGCCTCGTCGTTCCGGTGGCGGTAAAGCCAGGCAATATGGTGCAGCAGGCCTGCAGTGATGCGCCCTTTATCGTTGACCGTCTGGGCCGTAACGAGCGCAAGCTTGTAGGCGTAAAGCGCATCCTCCCACGTTCGTTCGCCCCCGTAGTCCTTATACGTCCAATGATCGGCGATTTTTTCGCAGAATGCCGTTTTTTGCGCAGGCGTCAGCCGGTCCTTGGAATTTTCCGTCCCCGCAAACCCGCAGTGGGGGCAGATGCGCACGACATAAAAGTCGGGGTTGATATCCTTGTAATGAACGCAGAAATCAGTGTCGGCGCCGGACGCCTTCTTGAAGCTCGGGCGAACGCGGGACGTTTGAAATACGACGTCGCAGTGATGACATCTGACGCTGACTTGAAATAAAGGTTCGACCACAGGACACACTTCCTTCGATCAGCTTCGCTTTCTGGTCTCGATAAGCTTCGTTAGCTGCTGCTATGGCTATTGATAAAATGATATGCCGGACCCTTCAGCCGCTCCAGTACGGCAAGCCGAAGCTCCCGGTCCGTTCCCGTTTCTTCCAGCGCCTCCGCCATACAGCCGAGCCAGGCGTCCGCGTGCTCCGGCGTGATCGGGAACGGCAAATGCCGCGCGCGCATCATCGGATGCCCGTACTGCCCGGAATACAGCGGCGGTCCGCCGAAAAACTGCGTCAGGAACAAATACTGCTTTTCCATGACCGGCGTAATGTCTTCCGGGAACAGGGGCCCCAACAGCGGATGCGCCTGCACCTTCGGGTAGAAAGCCTCCACTATGCTGCGAATGGCCACCTCCCCGCCGATCGCTTCGTAAAAAGTCAACTCCCGTTCTCCTCGGGTCATAAGGTTCATCTCCTAACGAAAAAAGATGCTAAGCTGCCTTGCGCCTTAGCATCGTTATTTTGTTAAACGCTTTATACATCTTCTTCGCCCGATGTCATCAACGTCTCCCTAATGACATACACAAAAGCGCATACGAGAATTCCAGCAATGATACCCATCATCTGAAATCACTCCCATTCTCATATTGGTACTATTGTACCATACATCGCTTGAAAATTCAGCCTTTTTCTGATGGCCCGGCGATTTTTTCGTCCCCTTGTCCGCGCGTCCGCGAGGCATGTCTCCCCGCAGCGGCTCATATATCAGAATGACAGGCCTTTCTCGAAAGGAAGTGGTACCTTTGCTTGGCAAACGAATATCCGTCCATGTCGCCGCATCGCTCGCTGTCCTGCTGGCCTGCTTGATGCTCGCTTTCCCCTCCGAGGCGTTCCAAGCCTCGCTGAAAGGATTGTCCATCTGGTGGGACGTGCTGTTTCCGGCGCTGTTCCCGTTTTTCGTCATCACCGAAATCATGCTCGGGCTGGGCATCGTGCATTTTTTCGGCATGCTGCTCGATCCGATGATGCGGCCGGTATTCCGCGTTCCCGGCATCGGGGGCTTCGTCATGGCTATGGGCTTCGCCTCCGGCTATCCGATCGGCGCGCGCCTGACATCGCAGCTGTGGACGCAGCGGCTCGTCAACCGGGAAGAGGGCGAGCGGCTGGTCGCTTTTACAACATCGTCCGACCCGGTCTTTCTGATCGGCGCCGTTGCCGTCGGTTTTTTCCACGACGCCGCGCTTGCGGGCGTGCTCGCCGCGGCGCATTACGGCTCAGCTCTGTTGATCGGCCTCCTGATGCGGTTTCACGGCAGGCCGGGGAAGCACGCCGACGAATACCGCCAGCCGGCGTTCACGTCTCTCCCGGAAGCCTCCCCCGACCAGCCGCTGTGGCGCCGCGCTTTCGAAGCCATGCACCACGCCCGGATGAACGACGGCCGGACGCTGGGCACGATGCTGCAGCAGGCGCTCGGCTCGGGGCTGCAGATGATTTTCGTGATCGGCGGGCTCGTCGTCTTCTTCTCCGTCGTCATGGAGGTGATGGCTTCCGCGAAGGTGATGAGCTTGTTCTACGCGGCCATCGAATCGGTACTGGGCGTCTTCGGACTGCCGCTCCCGCTCGCCGAAGCGGTAGCCAGCGGCTTCTTCGAGGTAACGCTTGGGGCCAAAGCCGCAGGCGCGGCAGCCGGCGTACCGCTGGTGTATCAGGTGGCGATCGCCGCCTGGGTGCTGTCCTGGGCGGGACTTTCGGTGCATGCGCAGATCATCAGCCTGCTGCACCATACGAACCTTCGCTACGCGCCGTTTGTCGCGGCCCGGTTCATCCACAGTCTGCTGGCGGCCGGGCTTGTCATCGCTTTGTGGCGGCCGCTTGCCCCCTATCATGCCGCGCTTGCCGCCTTTTTCCCCGAGCCGGATATGACCCGCCCGCTGGAGACGCTGACGCAGCATACGCTTCCGGCGGCCGGACTTACGTTTGCTGCGGTGCTGGGCGCATCGCTAGTCCTATCGTTCTGCTTTCTTATAGGCAAAAGATGTATGAAGCGGATTCGATCATAAGATACTATTAGGAGCCAACAGAAGGGTATCCGGTTCCCTGCTTCGGCAGTTGAGGGACCAAATTCAGGGTCGAGGTGAAATGATGTATACGATGTTCCATCGAAGAGATTTGGCGCTGCCGCCTGCCATCGAGCGATTGACCGAGCTTGCTTTCAACCTGTGGTTTAGCTGGAACGACGGGGCCAAGGCGCTGTTCGCGGCGATCGAGCCGAAGCTGTGGGACCAGTTCCGGCACAATCCCGTGCGCTTGTTGACCGAAACGGATCCAGCCGTGCTGAAGGAACGGTCGGAGGACGAAGCCTTCCTGCAGCGATACCGTGACGTCATGACCGAGTGGGACGCGTACCGCGAGGCGGAAACGTGGTTTCAGAGGGAATATCCGCAGCACACCCGCCAGGCGATCGCTTATTTCTCGGCGGAATTCGGCTTTCATGAATCGCTTCCGATTTACTCGGGAGGGCTTGGCGTTTTGGCCGGGGACCATTGCAAATCGGCCAGCGACTTGGGCGTACCGCTGGTCGGCATAGGATTGCTTTACAAGAAAGGCTATTTCGATCAAAAGCTTGATACGGAGGGCGGGCAGCTGGCCGAAAATATCGCCTACGACTTTAACAAGCTGCCGATCGTTCCCGCCTATGTTCCCGCGCTGGAGAGCCAAGCATCGGCCGCAGGTCAAGAGGATGCCGCGCCTCCGCTGCAGGAGTTAGCCGTTGACGTGCCGCTGGCTGACCGGACCGTCCGCTTGAAGGTATGGCAGGTGCAGGTCGGCCGCGTGCTGGTCTATTTGCTTGATGCCGACTTGGAGGAAAACAGCCCCTGGGACCGCGAGCTGACGGCTCAATTATACGGCGGGAATCAGGATATCCGAATTGCGCAGGAGGTGCTGCTCGGCGTCGGCGGCGTCAAAGCGCTGCGGGCGCTGGGGATTCCGACCGGCACGTTCCATATCAACGAAGGGCATGCCGCGTTTCTATCGTTCGAGCGAATCCGCGAGCAGTTGGACAAAGGCCTGCCGTTTCACGTCGCGCTGGAGGTCATCCGCGCCAGCACCGTATTTACGACGCATACGCCGGTACCGGCCGGGCATGATGCGTTCCCGCTCCCGATGTTTGAATATTATTTCAGCCGCCTGTTCGCCGATTATCCATCCGCCCGGCGGGAATGGACCCGGCTTGGACTCGACGAACCGAAGCAGCTGTTCAATATGACCCACCTGGCCTTGAACACCTCCGCGCTGCGCAACGGAGTCAGCAAGCTGCACGGCCACGTGTCGCGCGAGATGTTCCGGGCTTTCCACGGCGGCATCGATGTCCCGGAGGTACCGATCGGGCATGTGACCAACGGCGTCCACCTGAGCACGTGGCTCGCCCCTGAGCTCAAGGAGCTGTTCAGCCGCTTTTTGCCGGGGATGTGGCTGAGTCATCAAGCCAATAAAGACGTGTGGAAAACCGTCGATCTGGTGCCGGGCGAATCGCTCTGGTCCGTTCATATGGAGCTGAAGCAGCGGATGATCCGGCTCGCCCGCGCCAACCTGCGCGAGCAGCGGCGCCGCAACAGCCTGCCTGCGGACCGGATCGAGGAGGTCCGGGACTACTTGTCCCCGGACGCGCTGACCATCGGCTTCGCCCGGCGGTTCGCGACGTACAAGCGGGCCAATCTGATCTTCAACGATTTGGAGCGGCTGGACCGCATGGTAAACGATCCGAACCGGCCGGTGCAGTTTGTCTTCGCGGGCAAGGCGCACCCGGCCGACCGCCCCGGACAAGAGCTGATCCGCGAGATTTACAGGGTGTCCGAGATGGACCGGTTCCGCGGCAAAATCGTGCTGCTTGAAAATTACGACATGAACATGGCGCGCCATCTGGTGCAGGGAGTGGACGTATGGCTCAACAATCCGCGGCGGCCTTACGAGGCGAGCGGCACCAGCGGCCAAAAAGCCGCGATGAATGGCGTCATCAACTTCAGCGTGCTGGACGGCTGGTGGGAGGAAGGCTGCGACGGCGCCAACGGCTGGAGCATCGAATCGAGCGAAGGAGCAGATGCCGGTACGCAGGAGCGCGAGAACACCGAGGCGATCTACCGGCTGCTCGAAACGGAGATCGTGCCGCTCTATTACAATCAACGGCCGATCCCGGCCCAATGGGTCGCCCGGATGAAGCGCTCGATCCGCACGCTCGCGCCGGTGTACAATTCAGATCGGATGGTCATGGAGTACGTGAACGAATTTTACGTCCCCGCCTTGAAGCGGACGCAGCATTTTGTGGCCAACCGCTATGACGAAGCGACCAAAGTCGCCGATTACAAGAGGTTTATCCGGAAAAATTGGCATCATGTCCGCGTTGCCGAGCTGAACGATCCCCCGGCTCATACGAACGCAGCCTCTCCTAAGGAGGTCACGGCCACGGTGAAATTCGGACCGGTCTGGCATAAAGATACGGCGGTCGAGATCGTCTATTACGAGGAAAAAGCGAGCCGCTGGGACCCGGTGATTGTGACGATGGAGCCCGTGCGCGAGCTCGGAGACAATACGATGCTATACCGGGCGGTCCTTCCGCCCCATCTCCAGCATGGCCCCCATTACAGCGTGCGGGTGTATCCAGTGAGCGCGAACTTCGCCCGCCGCTTCGAATTGCCGCTGGTTACAACCTTTTAACGGAACGACGGCTCGAGTCTCGATCCAGCCTGTGTTCCGGGCGAGGCGCAACTACGCACCGCGCCCGGAGATCGAACCAAATACTCCGGGCATTTTTCTCCCGCCCCAATCCTTGGGCCACTTCCCGCCAATCCCGTTCCCGCGAGCGGGATTTTCTTTGTTTCCACATCAAAACGCAAGCTCGGGACCGAAAACAGCATTGGGAGCAATAAACAATCCAAGCGCCGTAGCGTCGGGAGAGAACAGGCTCGCTTTCGCAAAGCCGATAACGCGCTGGAACAAACTTGATCCCGCGCTTCCGGCATTGTGTTATTTTACAATATTGATTATTATGAATGTAAACGGTAATGAAAGTTTCAGAAAATCATACCGTGTGGTGATAACTGATGAATTGGACCTTGGCCTTGGCAAACGAAACGGTTGTGTTCCCCAGAAGCTGCAGTCTCATCGTCGTAGGCGAAACCAAAGAGGGCTCGCCCTTTTGCTACGAGGACAGCTTTACGCTTCTCAAGGCTTCCGCGGAGGAACTGACGGTCACGCTCGATGCCGCGTCGATCCATCCGCTGGAGAAGCTGCATCATGTATGCTTTATTGAATTTTCTTTCCGCGAGCAGGGCATTCTGTATTATGCTTTGGTTGATCTGCTGCATTTGGAAACGAAGCGCAATGTATGCACGTTAACCTTAATCGCACCGCTGGAGCTGAAGCAGTCGCAAAAAAGGCGCTATCCGCGTATTGCTCTGCCTACCCGCACGCCGGTTACCTCCCGGATCGTCGGGGTACGGGAGCAACTATCGCATCAGAACGTGGCGTTCACGGGACAAATCCTGGACTTGTCCAGCGGAGGGATGGCGTTTATGACGTCGACCCGCGTGTTTTGCCCGCTTGAATTGGAATTATCTTTTGTTCTTCCCGGCATTGCCCAGAAAATTACGGTCTATGGGGAAATCGTGCGCGTGGCCCATTTCAGCAGCGATGCTTATCGGGTAGCCGTGCAGTTCCATCGTGTTCCGGACAGCATTGCCGCGCTTATGGAGGAGTATTGCTCCGCTTCGGGAGCCGACAGCTGACGAAAGCGGATAGTTATAGGAGGATAACCGGTTGAAATACAATGTGATACACCGCGGCGATGACATCTCCATCCAATTGATGCACAGGTTTCACGAATTGATCCGTCAGTACGGGCTCATTCACGAAGAAGCGTCCCCCGATATCGTGCTGTCCATTGGCGGCGACGGGACGCTGTTGAATGCGTTTCATCAATATAAGGACCAGCTCGATCACATTGCATTTACCGGGATTCACACGGGAAGACTCGGCTTTTTTGCTGACTGGAAGCCGGATGAAGTCGAGCTGCTTGCTCAATTGATGGGCGAGAGCGCCAATCAAAACGACCTGCGCGCCGTCAAATATCCTTTGGTCGAGATCCAGATCACGACCCCCCAAGGGATCGAAACGGAGCTTGCGCTGAACGAATTTACGCTAAAAGGCGTCGACGCCACGCTGGTTGCCCAGCTGCATATTAACGACGAGCTGCTTGAGACGTTCCGCGGCGATGGCATCTGCATCTCCACGCCGTCGGGAAGCACCGCCTACAACAAAAGCTTGGGCGGCGCCATCGTGCATCCGTCGCTTGACGCGATTCAGATTGCAGAGATCGCTTCGATTAACAATCGCGTATACCGTACGCTTGGTTCGCCGATCCTACTGCCGAAGCATCATCACTGCGACATTAACCCGCGCGCGAACCAAAATATTTTGCTGTCGCTCGATCACTTGTATATGCAGCGCAACGATATCATCTCGATCCGCAGCATGGTCGCCGCCGGCAAAAAGGTCAAATTCGCCCGCTTCCGCCCGTTTCCGTTCTGGAGCCGCGTACGCGAAGCGTTCATCGGCTATGACATGATCTAATTGCGGTGTCATCAAGACAAAAAGACCCGGTACCCGTCCTTCCCGCACTTTTGCAGGGAGACGAAGCATCGGGTCTTTATTTGTCGTTACGCTTCCACGCGAGACGATTCCGGCTTGGGCTTCGGCGGATTCTGGGAGGGCTGTCCGCTTTTCGGCTTGGACGCGTGCCCCTGCTGCCTGTTCTGGCCTTGATGTCGGCCCCCTGGTCTTCCCTCGCCCTGCCGCGCCGAACCGTGCTGCGATTTGGACTGGTTTTGGCCGCCGGACTGCTGGCCCTGCCCGTGGCGAGGACCATACGTCTTGCCGGACGGGTTGTACCGTTGATGCTGCGGCGACGGCGTGCGGGGGGCCGCAGCAGCGGCCGTGTCCTCATGCCGGTGCACGGAAACTTCGGCCGTTACAGCTGGCTGCGCGCCTTGTTCCGCCCCTGCGCCTGCCTCGGCTGCCGGTTTATCCTCGTAGAAGTCCCCCGGCGCTCCGGTCGGTTCCATTCCGCTCTTGTTCGGCGCCTTCTCAATAATGAAATAGGCGCAGCCAAAATTGCAGTACTCGTTCAAATAATCCTGAAGCGTGGAGATCATGCTGTCTTTCGTCGCTTTCGGATGGTTGTCCTTAAAAAATCCGCGCAGGCGGAGCTGGCTGTAGCCCCAATCGCCCACAATATAGTCGTACCGCTCCAGCACCTCGCTGTACCGGTCGCGGAACGCCTCGAAACGCCAGCCGTTCTTATGATCAACGACCACTTCGTACGTTTTGCCCGCAATATGAATCACCGTATCACCTCCGAATTCTAAGACTGCTTCGCCGATTGGACCTGTTCATGCGCATGATACGAGCTGCGAACGAGCGGACCGGACTCCACGTGACTGAACCCGCGTTTCAACCCCTCCTGCTTCAGCTCTGCGAATTGCTCCGGCGTGTAGTACTTGGATACCGGCAAATGCTTAAGCGAAGGCTGCAAGTATTGGCCGATCGTCATGATCGAGCAATCGACGGCGCGCAAGTCGTCCATCGTCTGTAAAATTTCGTCCCACGTCTCTCCGACGCCGAGCATAATGCTCGATTTTGTCGGAATTGATGGGGCAATCCGCTTGGAACGCGCAAGAAGCTCCAGCGAACGGCGGTATTTGGCCTTGGCCCGCACCTTGTCGGACAGCCGCTCCACCGTTTCCACGTTGTGGTTCAAAATATCGGGCTTCGCTTCGAGCACGGTGCGAAGCGCTTCCTCGTCCCCTTGAAAATCGGGAATGAGCACCTCGACTCCGGCCAGAGGCAGACGCCCCCGGATCGCCCGGATCGTCGCGGCGAACACCGAAGCCCCGCCGTCCTTCAGGTCGTCCCGCGCGACGGAAGTGACGACGACATGGCGCAGGCCCATTTGCTCCGACGCCTCCGCGACGCGCTCCGGCTCCTGCAAATCCAGCTCCGTCGGCATCCCGGTATTGACGGCGCAGAATCGGCACGCCCGCGTACAGATGTCGCCCAAAATCATAAAGGTGGCGGTCCGGGCCGCCCAGCATTCATGGATGTTCGGGCATTTCGCTTCCTCGCATACCGTGTGCAGCGTTTTGCCGCGCATCATGTTTTTCAGCTCTTTGTAGTTGTCTCCCGTCGTCAGCTTGATTTTCAGCCAGTCGGGCTTGCGTTCTATTTGATGAGTCGCCATGAATGCACTCCTGTTCCGCAACAAGCTTTTCTTGCGCTTGGATTTGAAGCTATTATATCACGAATAGGCCAACAATCCACTTTCGAAATTACTTTGGGATTGGAAATATGGTACACTGAGGAAAGGGTTTGGGAGCGGGAGGTTCGAACATTTACGATGATGAACATCGACAACATACTTAAGCTGGTACAATCCGGCGATCTGGACATCGCCGAAGCCAAGCGGCTGCTGGAGGAAGGGCTGTCCGGGGCTCATACCGCCCCGGCCGGACGCCCAGAATCGGCTGTACAGGCCAGAAGAACCCCGGAGCAGCCGGCAATCGATAAAAACGCACACGACTCAAAAAAAGATGCCGGGCAGCAATCAGCCGGGGAAATACCGATGCGCCGCAAGGCTGCCATCCTATCGCTTTCGGAAGACGCCGTCGACGACAGTCTCGGCTACGCGCAGCTTGATCTGAGCCGTCCAGCACGGACCGGCTTCCCCGAAGTCATCTACGGGGAAAGCAAATCGGCGGAGCAAATCACCGCGATCTTCGAGCGGTTGGCCGCCCATACGGACCGCGTGCTGGCGACGCGCGTCGACGCGGAAAAAGCCGCCTATGTCGCAGAGCGCATCCCGGGGGTCAAGCATCACCCCGAGGCGCGGGCGCTGACTTGGCTGCGAAGCGGCGAAGCCGTACCGGACGGCGGCAGCTACATCGCCGTCGTCTGCGCGGGTACGTCGGACGTGCCCGTGGCGGAGGAAGCCGCCGTGACGGCCGAATGCCTGGGCTCCCGCGTGGAGCGCGTCTACGATGTCGGCGTGGCCGGTATTCACCGGCTATTCCGCCGGCTGCCGGTCATCCGCGGAGCGAGCGCGGTTGTGGTCATCGCCGGGATGGAAGGGGCGCTCGCCAGCGTCTTGGGCGGCCTGGTGGCCGTGCCGGTCATTGCGGTGCCGACGAGCGTCGGCTACGGCGCCAGCTTTCAAGGCGTCGCCGCGCTGTTATCCATGCTCAACGCCTGTGCGCCCGGCATTTCCGTCGTCAACATCGACAACGGCTTCGGCGCCGGATATAACGCCGCACTAATCCACCAAAACGAGACAAAGAGGGATGAAAAGTGAAAATCTTGTATTTGGACTGCTTCTCCGGAATCAGCGGCGATATGACGCTGGGCGCGCTTGTCGACGCCGGCGCGGACCGTCACTATATCGAAGAAGAGCTTCGCAAAATTCAGATCGAGCCGTTCACGCTGGAATGGAGACGCGTGAACAAGCGCGGCATATCCGCGCTGAAGCTTGACGTCATTCTTGATCCGGATACGCCTCCGGCGCACCATCGCCATTACTCGGAAATCGTAGAGATGATTCATCGTGTCGGCTTCAACGAGCGCGTCGTCAAGCTGAGCCTCGCGATTTTCGAGAAAATCGGGGTAGCGGAAGCGAAAATACATAACATCCCGATCGACCGCGTTCATTTTCACGAAGTAGGCGCGATTGATTCGATCGTCGATGTGATCGGGGTAGCCTTGGCCATCGATTCGCTGGAGATCGAGAAAATCTTGTCCTCCGCCGTACCGCTCGGCTCCGGCACGGTGCATTGCGATCATGGCATTTATCCGGTGCCGGCCCCGGCTACGCTGGAAATGATGAGAGGGCTGCCCATCGCGCCAACTTCGTATTCGCTGGAGATGACGACGCCGACAGGCGCGGGCATCGTCTCCGGACTCGTGGACGAATTCGCCAAGGGCCTCCCGCCGATGATCGTAGAATCGATCGGCTACGGGGCGGGAACGCGCGATTTGCCGAACCAGCCTAACGTGCTGCGCGTCGTTGTCGGACAGGCCGATCCCTATATGAACAAGTGGCAGGTACACCACGAAGAGTTTTCGCACGAGCACGTTCACGGACATCATCAGCCGGAGCACCATCATCACGGACACTCGCACGAGCACGGCCACGGGCACCATCATCACGAGCATCCGCACGAACATGGCCATGGGCACCGTCATCGCGAGCATTCGCACGAACACGGCCATGAGCACCGTCATCATGAGCATTCGCACGAACACGGCCATGAGCACCATCATCATGAGCATTCGCACGAACACGGCCATGAGCACCAACATCACGGGCATTCGCATGAGCATGAGCACGGGCATGAAAAACATAGCCACGGCGATCACTCACACGATGAGAAGCATCCTCACGTGCACCACAAACATGACAACGATGACGGTCTGCACCATACTTCCATTCGGCAATAGTTACACCGAGCGGCTTTTCCTTCGGGAAAAGGCCGCTTTTTCGTTCTCTGCTTCGCTACAGTAGAACGGCCAACGGACGGCTTCCCCCGGCACATGCGTAAGGTCTGCTTCGGGAGAGCCGTCCGTTGGCTTGTTTAAGCGCGTCCGCGCTCCATGAACCGCCGCCGCACCTCGTCGTACACCTGCTTGAGCGGCACGCCGTGCGTTTTGGCAACCTGCTCGCATTCCTTAAACTCCGGGGCGAACTGGACAAGCTCTCCCTGATGGAATCCCGCTTTTACCTGAATAGGCCCCCAGGGCGTATCGACCCTATGAAACTCTCTTCCCAGACGGTGGCAAGAGGCCCGCAAATAACGCAAGCCAAGCGTCGTCGTTTCCTTGAAAATGACGTCCTCCATTCGCTTCGCGCCCTCATCGTCAGTCAGTACGTTCAGCATAACGCCGGGACGGCCCTTTTTCATAATGATCGGAATCCAGTATACGTCGTTGGCCCCCTGCTCCAGCAGCAGGTCGGTCACGTACGAACAATATTCCGGATTCATGTCGTCGATATTGGCTTGCAAAATAAGCATGCGGTCATCTACATGCTCTTCCCGGTGATCAAACGGCATCCGGCATCCCTCCATGCCTTCATCATATCAAACCGGACAAGGGATAAAAAGGCAGCGGCTCGAACATGCTAAAGTTAATGAAACCAGCGAATCGAAACCCGAACGAAGGAGGCAGCTATCGTATGGCGGCATTCCATGCACGAGTGTTAACTGCAGCGGCTCTGTGTACCGCGCTGCTCGTTGGCCCGGCAGCAGGGGGATTGGAAAGCCGGGGGTTCGCCTATGCTCCCGCAGCCAAGACTCCTGCATTACCGAGAGCAGGCAAGGCGGCGAGTGGAATGAAAGCCGTGTTCGCCGAGCGCAAGGATCTGTTCGACAAAGTCAGTGCGGTTACCGGCATTCCTTGGTATTATTTAGCCGCGGTCGATCAATACGAACGGACGATCAATCTGGCCAAAAAGCGCCCGGCCCCTGACGGAATGGTCGCCATTTATTTTACCGATCTGCAGTGGGGCGGCATTCTTAACCCCGACCACGAAGACAAAAATGTGAAGAGCATTCGATGGTTCGGCGGAATCGGCAGGGACGGCTCCGGAGATGGCTTGGCGGACCGGATGAATGATTTTGACCGGCTTTATTCGATGGCCGCCAACCTGCTCCAAAAAGGGAGCGCCGAGGAAGACCTCCGAATCGGACTTTGGGACTATTATCAAAATACGCGGAGCGTCGAGCGGATTCAGCAATTCGCCCGGATCTACGCCCATTTCGATACGCTCGACTTGTACGAGCATTGCTTCGTGATGCCGCTTAGCGCCGATTATTCCTACCGCAGCACATGGGGGGCCAGCCGCGGCTGGGGCGGATACCGTATCCACGAAGGAACCGATATCTTCGCCGGCTACGGCGTTCCCGTGCGCAGCGCCACGTACGGCGTCATCGAAGTGATGGGCTGGAATCCGTACGGCGGCTGGCGCATCGGGATCCGTGATCTAAACAACGTGTATCATTATTACGCGCATTTATCGGGCTTTAACAAAAAAGAAGTGCAGCAGGGCAGCATCTTAAAACCGGGCCAAGTGGTCGGTTGGGTCGGCAGCTCCGGCTATGGGAAGCCCGGCACGTCCGGAAAGTTTCCGCCCCATCTGCATTACGGATTATACCGGGACAACGGGCTGACGGAATGGTCCTTCGATCCGTACCCCCATTTACGCAAATGGGAGCGGGAAGAACGCATGCGGCGCAAGACGACCAAACCATGACGGAGCTCTCCCTGCCCGAGATGTTCATATCGCTGCGAATGATCCGGTGCGTACTGCGGAAGCTTCCGCAAATCCCGTGCCGGATTATTTTGCTTTCGGCTCGGCGGACGACTCCTTGCTTCGCGCCTCCGAAGCGTCGGGCTTCGCCGCCGGAACGTTTACATTCGGGAGCGAGATCCCCGGGGGCAGCGGCCCCGACTGGCCGACCGGATTGCCCCGGCCGTCGAAATAATAGGTAGGCACATCCCCGACCACCAACGAGTAGGAAACAGGCAACTCCGTTTCCACCACTTCGGGTGCGGAATCGAATGGAATAATAACCGTCATTTCAACCGTCACACGAACGTATACCTCAACCAAAATCATATTGATGCCGGCGCTCTGATAGCGCGTATTCAGCTCCACCTTGGCCGCGCCCGCAGGCACGAGCCGGATCGGAATATTCGGCCCGAACGAAGCGAGAATTGGCGAATGCATTGCCTGACCGAGCGGGATATGCTCGGGAACGGTGCCCACGGCTTCCAGTTGCCTGGTGACAATATTGACCGTGTCGGCGGTAATTCGGCTGTGCTCCGCATAATTCAACATGAAACCCGTAATTTTTCCGCTGTTGTCGGTACGCCAATCGATGAGCTTCTTGAAATTGGTGTTTTGCGCCATCCGGTCCGCGATCGCCGAATTGATTGCTTCCGTCGCGATTTGCTTCACGCGCACCCGCGCCAGATGCACCAGCGGCTCCTTTAAATTTCGCTCGACGTACAAATAAGCTTGCATGCAGAGAAGCAGCAGAACGGCCAGCACGATCAACAGCGTGCGCTTCAGCTTGCTTTTGCCCGAGGGACTACTTCTCCATCTGCGCCTCAGCACCGCGGCTCCCCCTTCCCCGGCCTGTACGGCCCGTCTGTTACAGCCTATGCGGGCCGGCCGGGAAAAAGACGGAGCTGAATGGGAACGAGCTGCACGGCTTCAAGCCGAAGCATATAAAAAACCGCCTTTCGCAAGGAAAGACGGCCGGAAAATGAGTTCACGGCTTTATGGCTTGATGCGGAGCAGCCGCATGCCGTTGGCGATCACGATAAGCGAACTGCCCGTGTCGGCGAGTACCGCCAACCAGAGCGTCGAAGCTCCGAAGAAGATAAGAGCGAGAAAGACCGCCTTTACAAGCAGGGAAAAGGCGATATTTTGCTTAATAATCCGCAGCGCGCGGCGGCTCAGCCGCACCGTATACGCCAGTTTGGACAGATCGTCCGCCATCAGGGCGACATCGGCTGTTTCAAGCGCCGTGTCGGTACCGGCCGCCCCCATCGCGATGCCTACGGTGGCCGTAGCCAGCGCAGGCGCATCGTTGACGCCGTCCCCCACCATCGCGACATGCCCGTGCTTGTTCATCAGCTCGCGGACGGCGGTTACTTTATCCTGGGGCAGCAGCTCGGCGCGGTAAGCGATCCCGCCCAGCTTGGAGGCGGTCGCCTCGGCCGTTCCCCGGTTGTCGCCGGTTAGCATCACCGCTTGACGGATGCCTGCGGCGCGAAGCTGCTCCAATGCCGTGCGGCTGTTCGGACGAAGCTCGTCGGAGGCCGCGAAGACGGCCCACGGCTCCTTCGCCGTACCCAGCACCATGACGGTGTTTCCTTGGCTTTCCAGCCGCTTCAGCTCTTCTTGCAGCGATTCCAGGGAAATGCCCAGCTCTTGGACGAACCACCGGGGGCTCCCGATAAAGAATAAGCTGCCGCCGACTTGTGCTTTGGCCCCGCGTCCGGGCACCGCGGCAAAATCCGCGATGGCCGCAAGCGGCACGCCCTCCCGCTTCGCTTTCCTGACGATGGCCTCGCCGACGGGGTGCCCGGACCGCGCCTCGATCCCTCCTGCGATCATCAGCACCTCTTCCGCAGTTCTTCCTCCCAGCGGAATGCATTCCGTCACCTCGGGCACGCCGGCCGTCAACGTGCCGGTTTTGTCGAAGGCGACGGCCTCTACGGCGCCGAGCCGTTCCAAATGGGCGCCGCCCTTGATCAATACGCCGTGTCTCGCCGCATTGCCGATCGCCGATACGATGCTGACGGGCGTAGAAATGACCAAAGCGCACGGGCAAGATACGACGAGCATCATCAGCGCACGGTAAAGCCACGGCTCGAACGGCTGGCCGAGCGCCAGCGCAGGAATCACCGCAATGCCAAGCGCAATAAGGAGCACAGCGGGGGTATAGTACTTGGCGAACGCGTCGACGAACCGCTGCGACGGCGCTTTCTGCGCCTGGGCATCCTCAACCATGCGAATGATGCGGGACAGCGTGTTGTCTTCCACGCGCCGGGTTACCCGGATTTCCATCGCCCCTTCCCCGTTGATCGTGCCGGCAAATGCCTCGCTGCCCGTTTCCTTGAGCACCGGAACGGATTCGCCCGTAATCGGAGCTTGATTCACGGACGAAGTCCCTTGAACGACCATCCCGTCCATGGCGATTTTTTCGCCGGGCTTCACGAGCAGAATGTCCCCGACTTCGATCTGTCCCGTCGGCAGCTTCATCTCGCTGCCCTGCCTGCGGACCAGCGCCTCCTTGGGCGACAAATCCATCAATCCGCGGATCGACCTTCGGGTCCGGTCCATCGTATAAGCTTCAAGCGTCTCGCCGAGCGAGAAAAGCACCACGACAGCGGCCCCTTCCTCCCACTGCCCGATGCATCCGGCGCCGATTGCGGCTACGGTCATGAGCAGGTCCATGCCGATCGTCCCCGACTTGAGCCCGTAGATGCCGGTACGCGCGATGCGGAAACCGCCGATCACCATGGCCGCGGCGTACAGCAGCGTGACGGCCGACTCCGGCGCGATTTTGGTTAAGTCAAGCAGCCAGGCAAACAAAAACACCGCTCCGGACACCGCCGTCGGCACTGCTTTTTTGTTGCGTTTCCAGAACGGCTGCTCTCCGTGGGTCCCGGGCAGTGTACCATTGTCGGCGATAGCCGTATAGCCCGCCTGCCTTACCGTCTGCATGACGGCTTCCCCGGCGGTCCCGTCATGGATGACGGTCATTTTGGCAGCCCCGTAATTGACCGAAGCGATCTGTACGATCGCCAGCGCCCCTACCCGTTTCTCCAGCTTCCGCGCGCAATCTGCGCAGTCCATTCCTTCGATGCGGTACACGCTGGATATCGCTCCAGCCGCCGCAGCTTCCGCAGCCGCCAGAGCGGCGTTGGCCGCATCCTCCGTCTCGTGGCTGCTTCCGCAGCCGCAGGCGCCGTGATCGTGGCTATGATTGTGGCCGTGGTTGTGGTCATGAACGTGATGATCCCCGCAGCCGCAAGCGTCATGGCTGTGGCCGTGATCGTGAGCGTGGTTATGATCATGACCATGCTTGTGATCATGACCATCTTCGTGTCCGCACCCGGCCTTATGCGTATGCTTAAGCTCTTGATCGTGCCGGGAGTTGCCATTTCCATGAACGTCAGGATTGCTGCTGCGCGACGCTTCGGACCCGCAGCAAGATGGTTTGTCGGACATATCCCCATCTCCTCTATACAATACATGATTAATTGTTCATACGTTATTTCCATCTTATGACACCGCCGCAGTTCTTTCAACCGTCGTTCGCCCTTATTTTGTAGCAGTAGATGAAAAAAAATATAAGAAAAACTTCTATCGAAGTCTATTCACGGATGAGCGACCGCGGTTTAGCGGAAGTTTTTCTTATGATATAGAATTTGTTCAGCTTCGCTGAAAATTTATAAATTCTATATCGTTAAAAAAAGCAGGAGGATCTCCCCCTGCTTTACTATGCTCGTTTAACGCTACCCGTGCTTAACGTGCTGCAGCATCTGCACAAAAATTTGCTCGATGTGCTCGTCGTCAAGCGAGTAAAACACCGTCTTCCCTACTTTGCGCCGCTTCACGATACGTAAATTGCGCAAATAGCGGAGCTGATGCGAAATCGCCGACTGCCCCATTTCCAACACCATTGTCAGGTCATGCACGCAGAGCTCTTTTTGCAACAGCGTATATATGATCTTCACCCGCGTCGGGTCGCCCAGCGCTTTGAATACGTCCGCCAGTCCGGCCGCCGTCGCTTCCGGGATCAGACTCTCCTTCAAATCTTCAATTTGAGAGGTGCCGCCACAGGTCTCATCGCATTGATCTTGCAGCACTTTTTCCAAGACACAACACCGCCTTCATCCTAATCAAGCTTATCCGTTTGATCCCATTATAACAGAAAACCAAACGGATTGCCGGATTCACCCGTTAAGCCACTTGAAGAACCAATGCAAGAAAACCAGCGACCCGATAATCGCCAGATAACGAAGCTCCCGGGGCATACGGATCCACAGCTTCAACAAGCGCATGCTGTACCTCTGCTCCGTTCTTTTGTTCCATCCCATTGAACCATCTCCTTTAATCCAGCTTCGAACAAATCAACTCGCCCGTTCGGGCATCGATCCAACGGATTTCCCGGCCCTTCTCCTTATGCTCCAGACGGTACATCAAGCGGTAGCGGCGCCTTTTGCCATTGCCCGAGTAATCGATCTCCCACCTCAGCTTCAAATCGAGAGCTTCCGCATAAATCCGGCGCGCATCCGGCTCGTCGATGAGCGGTGTTACCTCGACGGCCTGCAATTGCGCCGGATCGACGGATGGACCCGTCGCGCGTCCGATCTGACCCGACGTCTTGTTGACGGATAACCGGATATGCTCCTGCTCCAGCCAGACGCCCTGCTTCCCAATGCGGAAATCGAAATGTTCCCTGTCGGAATCAGACGCTTCCTCCTGCTGCCGCAGCTGTAAAAACGGCGCCAATCCGGGCTGCATACGGGCCAAAAATCCAAGCGCGATGTCCAAACACTCGTCCCGTGACAGCCTAAGCTCCCCTGGAATCTCCTCTTCAAAACGAATAAACGACACCAGCTTTCCGCCGACCGAATCGATCTGCGCTTTTACCGTCTCCTCCGCCCGCTGCCGGAAAAAGGCGTCCAGCGATCGATCCTCTGACACATCCGGCCGCCAATCGCGCCGCCGCCAGACGATACCCGTCATACGCTCGTCCATTTCCACTTCTCTCAGCAGCACATACCGATCCGGATTGAGCCCAAGTAGCCCCTGAACATCCAGCGCCGTCCGGACGACCGGGGCCTTGACCGCCGGCAGCTCGGGAACAGGAAGCCATACGGCCGGCTCTTCGGATGCCATTTCTTCGTCTGCTTCACGGGCCTCTTCCGTCCCGTCCGCTCGGAAATGCATCCAGCGGGTTCTCGGTTCGTAGACCAGCCTCAGCTCATCCTTTTCCGTATCGTCGACGGACTTGTAAAGGAAGTCCAGCCGCAGATACAGCCTGGCGGTATCCGCAATCTGGCGCAGAAGCCGCTCCTTCGGCACAAGGGACTTCGGGACTTCCGGCTTCGTTTGCCGGCCGAAATACCGGAAGTCACTGACGATGCCGCTGCGGTGAACCTTGACCCGGAAGCCCGACATCGGCAGCGGCAATCCCATGACCTCCTGCTCATAGAAGAAAAGCGTCCCGGAGTCTGCGGATTTGGAGCGCGTCAGGGAAAACGGCTTCAGCGCGCCCGGATAATGGTCGAGCGCGAACTTCTCCGCGCGGAGCCGCAGTTCCTCCACGGACAGCTCCGGCAAATCGCAGGCCGACTCCTCCACATCGATCGTATACTCGATCAGCTCCCCTTGATCGTTAAGCTCTACGGATAAGCCGCTATCGTTCCCGGACTTGTTCCATATGGGGTCTTCGCCCGCTTTCGTCCAGACGAACATTGCCCGTCCGCCTTCGCGCTTGTCTTCGTGATAATCCGCAATCGTAAGCTCGTACGCTTCCGGGATGTCAAAGAGCTTCTCCGTTCGCAGCCTCAATTCGGCCAGCAGCTTGCGCTGCAAGACTTCCTCGGCGGATAATTCGGAAGCCCCGTCCGCTGGTGACGGTCTTGAGCCTGCCGGTTCGTCCGGGTTATCGTATCGTTTGCGCAACTCCTTCAACCCCCTGTGCAAAATGATTTTCACCGTGCCTGTCGGCTATGCGGAGCAAAACGGCAATCTCCTCTATCGTCATATCGCGCCAATCCTTGAATGCAGTCATTTGTCTCTGCTTCGGTCCAACGGCCGGACCGCCGAACGCAAATCGAGACGCCTCCTGGGTATACCCTTTAGACTGGCAAGAGCGCAGTTAGGTTTCAGCGGTTACGAAAAAAAACTCGTACAGTTCAGCCGACCGGTTTAACTTATGTTTATTTCGTTGGCGGACTTCCCGTTATTTTCTTTTTGAAAACGAATACATTTTATTAAAATTGTATTGAAAACACTGGTATATTGTGGTAGCTTGGTAATATATTTTTACTATCGTAATATTACAAATAATCCATTAATCTTTCACCGAACCTAGAATTTGGGACGAGCACTTACTTCCTATCGGGCCTTCCTCCATGCTCCCGCCGTCCCCGAGCCGCCAACTCTGCCGCTCAATCCCCTACTTCATTGAACCTGCATAATAACGCAGCAGTCGATGCGACTTGTGTCATTTTGCAACGGAATCACAGAACGATTCATTGTCGTTCTTGATTTTATAAAATCATGAAAAAGGAGCGAGCTTATGAAGATTCGCAAATGGCTGGCTACAACGGTCATCTTGACTGTTGTCGGCGCAACGGCAGCCGGATGTACCGGCGGCAACACCGGTACGACCCCCGGTAAGGGAACCGAAGGCGGCGAGAAGAGCGCTGCCCCCAAGCAGGAGATCACCCTTAACTTCAGAACGGAGCCGGGGGCGATGGACGTCTCCAAATCGACGCAGGTGGCAGCGTTTACCGTCATGAACGCCGTCAGCGAAGGGCTGTACCGTCTGAATAAAGACGGCAAAGCCGAGCCCGGGTTAGCTAAAGACATGCCGAAAATTTCGGCGGACGGTAAAACGTACACGATCCAACTGAAGGACAATGTGGTCTATTCCGACGGCCAGCCGGTCAAAGCTCAAGATTTCGTCTACTCGTACCAGCGTACGCTGGACCCTTCAACCAAGGCGTTGTATGCGTTTATGGTGGCTTGGGTTAAGGGCGGGGCGGACGTGCAGAAAGCCAAGACCCCCCAAGAGCTCGAAGCGGCGAAGAAGGCGCTCGGCGTCAAGGCGCTGGATGATAAAACCGTGGAAATCACGTTGGAACGCCCGATTCCATTCTTCACCGAGCAATTATCCTTCCTGCAATTTTTCCCGCAACGCAAAGACATCGTCGAGAAGTTCGGTGACAAAAACGGCGCAGACGCAGATTCCGCCATCGGCCCGGGTCCGTTCAAGCTGGCCCAATGGGACCATGAGCAGCAGATCGTCTTAGTCAAAAACGATAAATATTGGGACAAAGATAAAGTCAAGCTGGAAAAAGTCACGCTGAACATCGTCAAAGACGAAAACACCGGCCTGAACCTGTTCCAAACCGGCGCTACCCAACTGCAAAATATTACACGCGAGAGCATCAATCAATGGGAAGGAAAGCCGGAATTCGTCCTGCAGCCCGAGCTATCTTCCTGGTATGTTAAGCTGAGCCAGAAAAACGTGCCGGCCTTCAAGAACAAAAAGGTCCGTCAAGCGCTGGCGCTTGCCATCGATACCAAATCATACATCGAGACGGTTACAGGCAAAGGTCCCGTACCGGCTACCGGCTTCGTACCGAACGGAACAAGCGACGGCAACGGTGCAGAGTTCCGCAAAAAAGCCGGCGAGCTGAGACCGAAATTCGATCCGGCCAAAGCGAAGCAACTGCTCCAGGAAGGCTTAAAGGAACTGGGCTTGGCGAAGCTGCCCAAGTTTAAGCTTCTGGCGGACGACAACGGCGTCGGTCCGAAATCCGTCGAGTTCGTTCTGGCCCAATGGAAGCAAAATCTTGACGTCGATGCTATCGGCGAGCCGGTTCCTCACAAGCTGCGCGTCGATAACGAGAACAACCACAGATACGAAGCGTCTCTCTCCGGCTGGAGCGCCGACTATAACGATCCGATGACGTTCCTTGAAATGTGGGTGACCGGCAACGAATTCAACGACGTCGATTGGTCGAATGCCGAATACGACAAGTTCATCAATGGCGCGAAAGGCGAGATGGACAAAGCGAAGCGTTCGCAGATGATGGTCGACGGCGAAAAATTATTGATGGAGGAAATGCCGATCATCCCGAACTACTTCCGCTCCATGAGCTGGCTCAAAGACCCGAAACTGCAAGGTGCGATCTTCCCGCCATATGCAATCGAATACGAACTCAAGTGGGCCTATGTGAAGTAAGTTCAAGCTAGTAGGCAAAAGCCGTCCTTCCCGTTGAACAACCAACGGAGGACGGCTTTTTCTATGACTGTCGTACTGAATCAGTACCATTGTTTGAATCAGGGCTTCGCCTTATAATCAGGGTATCGCTCAACAGCAGCGTTAGCTGCCCGAAAGGAGAGTCCTGCATGGTATCGGCTTCATCCCGTCCTAGAGCGCTCATTATTGGCGCCGGCATCGGCGGATTGTCCGCAGCCATTGCGCTGCAATCCGCGGGGTGGGACGTCTCGGTCTACGAGAGGACACGCACCCTGTCAAGCATCGGCGCGGGCATCGTGCTCGCCGCTAATGCTATGAAAGCACTTCGGCAGCTTGGAGCGGACGAGCAGGTAAGCCGTCTCGGAGCCCCTGTACGGCAAGCGGATATTTATGCATCCGACGGACGGCTGCTGGTGTCGCTCCCGACGGAAGAGCAAGCCCGGCGCTACGGGGCGCAGAGCTACCTGATCCACCGGGCCGACCTGCATTCTATTCTGCTCAGCCGTCTGGAGCCCGGGACGTTGCACACGGATATGAAATTACGCCGCTGGGAGCAAAGTGAGCGGAGAGTCAAGGCCGTCTTCGAGGACGGCAAGACCGCCGAAGGAGACGTGCTGATCGGCGCCGACGGCCTTCACTCTGCCGTACGGGCGCAGCTCTTCGGCGAAAGCGCCCCACTTCGTTATGCCGGATATACCGCGCTGCGGGGCATTGCGCATTGGCACGACGAACGGTTTCCGTTCGAGCAGGGCGGCGGCTTCGAGGCCTGGGGGGCGGGCAAGCGGTTCGGCGTGTCGGCAATCGGACAAGGGCGCATCTTTTGGTTCGCCGCCGTCAACGCGCCGCAAGGCCAAGAGCTTCCGCCCGCCGAGAGAAAGACCGCTGCGCTGCATCATTTTCGCGGCTGGATGAAGCCGATCGAGGCGCTGATCACCGCGACCGATGAGGCCTCTATCCTTTCGCACGATATTTTCGACCGCCGGCCGCTCGCCGGCTGGAGCCGGGGGCGTGTGACCTTGCTCGGCGACGCCGCGCATCCAATGCTGCCCAACCTCGGGCAAGGCGGGGCGCAGGCGATGGAAGACGCTCTTGCGTTAGCCCGCTGCCTGCGGCAGACGTGCGGCACGTCAGGCACTCCCAACGCTGCCGCCGCTTTGCAGCAATATGAGCGGGAGCGGTTCCGACGGACCGCGCTTGTCGTCCGCAGGTCGCGCGCGATGGGCCGGATGGTGCAGCTCGCGCACCCCGCCGCCATTGCCGTCCGGAATCGTCTGCTTCGTCTGCTCCCCGCCCGGATGCAAATCAGCCGTCTGGACTGGCTGGTCGGATATGAGCCCTGACCCCGATCAGCGTCCTAGTAAGGCCAGCACTTCCTCAACCGGCAAAGCGGCAATCGTTCTTCCTTCGCACCCTGATGTCGTCTCCGCCATAAACAGGGAGTTGTAGATCGCTTCCTCGGTCGCCTCCGCGACGGCGCGGAAGCAGTCTGACATCAGCCGACCGTCTTCGAGAACGACGCGAAGCTCCAATATACCGGAAGCCGGCGTATGCGGAATGCGGTTGCCGTTGCTGAAGGCGATCACGATGTCGCCGCTTCCTTGATGAGCGATCGAGCCGGTACGCGTTAAGCCGAAGCCTGCTCGCTTGGCAATCCGCTTCAACTGGCGGGCGTCCATCGGCAAGTCGGTGCCGACCACGATGATGATCGAGCCGTCGTTGTCCCTCGCTTCCTCCGGCTTCGCCCGAAGGGATTCGCCCACAGGCTTCCCAAGTATGGTCAAATCTTCTCCAAGACCGAAATTCGTCAGCACCAAGACGCCGAAATGGTAAATAACCCCTTCGACTTCCACCTGTCTGGACGATGTCCCGATTCCTCCCTTGTAGCCGAAGCAGACCATTCCCGTTCCGGCTCCGACCGCCCCTTCCGAGACGCGGCGCCCCGTGCCCGTGGCTTCCCTTCCCCGCCGGATCGCTTCCATCGCGTGTTCCGGACGGACGTGAAGTCCTCTCATGTCGTTCAGCAGCGAGTCGTTACACTCGCCGGTAACGACGTTCAACGAGCCGTCACGGTCTCCGATTCCGTCATCCTGCGCCAGCATGTAACGAAGCGTACCTTCGGTCACCGCCGGCACGCCGAACGTGTTCGTCAGCATAATCGGCGGTTCGATAACGCCAAGCTCGTCCACTTGAACCAGACCGGCCGTTTTGCCGAAGCCGTTGATCACATGCGCCGCGGCAACCGTTTTCTCACGAAACCAATCGCCCGGGTGCGGCAAAATCGCCGTGACCCCCGTCGGGGCGATCCTCATTTAACGTCACCTGCCCTACGGACATCCAATATTCTCCCTCTATTCGTTTACACGCCTTAGCATGCGGGAGCCGTAGAAGGTCTCCTAGTCCTGCCCCGTCATCTTTCGGAACCGTTCGTACAGCGCCCGCGTGACCGGTCCGGGCTGGCCGTCCCGGATCTGGCTTCCGTCCTCGAAACGAACGACCGGCATCACTTCCGACGTCGTGCTGGTGATGAACGCTTCGTCCGCCTGCCGCAGCTCCTCCGGCGTAAACGATTGTTCGACGAACGGGATGCGCAGCTCATGCGCGATCCGCTGAACCGCTATTCTCGTAATGCCCGCCAAAATCTGATTGGACAGCGGCGCCGTCCTGATCGCTCCGTCCTTAACCATGTAGACGTTGGAGCTTGTTCCTTCCGTCACAACCCCGTGCCGCACGAGAACCGCCTCCAGACACCCGCGTTCGGACGCCGCTTGCTTGGCCAAAATATTGGGCAGCAGATTGAGCGACTTGATCCAACAGTTCAGCCAGCGCTCATCCGGATGCAGCATGACGCTGATGCCGGAAGCCCTTGCCTCGGCGGGTACTTCCCGAAACGGCTTCGCCGTCATCGAGACGGACGCCGGGCATGCCGGGAACAAATGATTGCGGGGAGCGATGCCGCGGGTTGCCTGCACATAAAGATCGAGATCCGACAACCCGCTTTTTTGCGCCAATTCGCCGATGATCCGCTTTAGCGATTCGCCGTCGTGCCCGATCTCCAGACGGATCGCCGAGGCGCTCTTGAACAAACGGTCCAAATGCTCGTCGAGCATAAACGGCCGCCCCTTGTAAATCCGGATCACCTCATACACGCCGTCCCCGAATTGATGTCCCCGCTCGTCGATCGGAACGACAGGTTCGTCCGATTGGATAAGTTTTCCGTTAAAATAAGCCAAAGCCATGATGCAGCCCTCCCTGGTCAAATTCCCATGTTATTATCAAACTAATCGATTTCCGCAGACCGGTCCAATAGGATAATGACATGATGGGTATAAGAAAATATAATACGAGGATGGGAGGCGTTTTATGAATACGGATCATGTCGAATGTTTTGTCATGGTGGTTCTGACCGGAAGCTTCAGCAAAGCGGCCAACCTGCTGTATTTGTCCCAGCCTGCGGTAAGCCAGAGGATCAAAGCGCTCGAAGCCGACCTGAACTGCAGGCTGTTTCAACGGACCGGCCATGTCATCTCCTTAACGGAGGAAGCCGAAAGCTTCCTTCCCTATGCCAAGAGCATGCTGCAAGCGCTTCAGGACGGGCAGCAGGCGATCCAGCGGATTCATGGAAAATTGGAAGGCGAGCTGTCCGTCGCTTCCGTGTTCGGGGCGGCCTTTTACTTGCTGCCTCAGCTTGTAGAGCAGTTCCAAACGCTCTATCCGAAGGTGAAGCTGACGCTTTTGACCGGGCATTCGCATCAGGTGCTTGATATGGTGTTAAATCATGAAGTATCCTTCGGGATCGCCCGCGCCGTCAATCACCCGCAGATTCGGCGCATTCCGATCCTAAAGGACGATATGCTGCTGGCGGTTTATCCGGGCCATCCGTTTCATGACCGCAAGCAGGTGACGATTGAGGATGTCGCCAAGGAACGGCTCATTTTATTCAATCGCGGCTCCCTCGATTGGACGCTGATTAACGGGGCGTTCACCCACTTCCGGCTGGATCCGCACGTGGTCATGGAGGCGGATAATATCGAGGTGGTCAAGCGGATGGTCAAACAAAAGCTGGGCATCGCATTTCTCCCTCGCTTCTCAATCCTCCACGATCTGGAGAGGGACAAGCTGCGCGAAGTGGAGGTCGCCGGGCTGCCGCAGCTGAACCGCAATTTCGAGCTGATTTATTTGAAGGATATGTCGCTGAACCAGATCATGGAGCATTTTATCGGCTTCTTATGCCAGCGCCATGCACAAACGGAGTAACGAAAAAAACGCCCGACTTGGGCAAGTCGGGCGGTCCTTCGTTCAAATGTGCAAGCCGCGGAGCGGGTATTACCCGATAGCCCAGTTGCCTTGGCGGAACACAGGCTCGCGGGTGCCGTCCGGCAGCTCGCCGTCGATATCCAGCTCCGCCGAACCGACCATAAAGTCGACGTGCGTCAGGCTGACGTTCGCGCCCTTGGCCAGCAGTTCCTGATTGGTCATCTTCGTTCCGTTCTCGATCGTAAACGGATAGGCGCTGCCGACGGCAAAATGGCAGGACGCGTTCTCGTCAATACCGGTATTGTAAAACACGCGGTTCAGGTTCGAAATCGGAGAATCGTGCGGCACGAGCGCCACTTCCCCCAAATATTTCGCCCCTTCGTCCGTCTTCAGCAGGGCATCCAAAAATTTAAGCCCGACCTCGGCCGTATAGCTGACAACTTTGCCGCCTTCGAATGTGAGCGCAAACTTGTCGACCAACCGCCCGTTCAAGTTTAACGGCTTCGTGCTCGTCACCGTTCCGTTCACTCCGGTCCGCAGCGGCATCGTGTACACTTCCTCCGTCGGCATGTTGGCTACGAAATATACGCCTTGATCGTCCGTCGTCCCGCCGCCGTGCCAAATATGCCCTTCGGGCAGCTCGACCGACAAGTCGGTGCCGGGGGCCCGGTAATGCAGCTTCTTGTACTTTTTCTCGTTGAGCTTCTCCTTGACCTGCTTCAACCGGCCGATATGTTCTTTCCAAGCCGCCACGGGATCGTCCGCGTCGACCCGGTTCATTTTGAATATCGTATCCCACATCACCCGGACGCGCTCTTCCTCCGGAAGCTCGGGAAACACCTTGGCCGCCCAAGCGCGCGTCGGCGATTTCACCAGACACCAGCTGAACTTTTTGTTGCGCACGTAGCCTTGGAATTTCTCCCTCGCCACGGCCGCCGCTTTGGTCGCCTGCGTCACTTTGTCCGAATCGATGCCCTTGTACAGTTCCGGATCGGGTACCTTAATGTTGATCAATGCCCCGCCGTTCTCTGCCAGCTGCTCCATCATCGCCGGCATCCACTGCGGGTAGTAGTCGAACGACTCGTCGGGCGCATATAAGAACCGGTTTCTCGTCACTTCCTCGTCATCCCATTGAACCTGCACGTATTTTGCTCCCGCTTCGTAGGCCTTTTGCACAACTTTGCGGGTGAAGGGCGCAGCTTCCAGCGGCGATTCGATGTGAAGCACTTGTCCGGGCTGAACGTTCGCTCCGACCCGGACGACGAGCTCCGCGTATTTTTCCAGACTTCGGTCAAAAGCTTCCATGTTCCTGTCTCCTGTCCTATCGATTGGTTACCCGTTTCATTATACTAGAAGTCAGAAGACGAACCAAGCGTACTCCCAGGCTCAAATCCGGTCAAACGAAAGAAGCCCCTGACCTGTTCCATGAACCGGCCGGGACTCCTTGCGATTAACGTTAGCCTCCTACACCGTTATCATGCAAGAGCATTTTTGCCGACCCGTTTGCCGGCGATTGATACGGTACGGACAGACCATTCAAGAAAATGAACCCCAAGGTCAGAAGCACCAGCATTTTTTTCATCATACGGACACTCCTTCTAAAATTTTCTCGTATTCCTTTTTTTGCTGTTCCGTCGCACGATCAACGTGCTTCCAGAACAAAGAAACGCATCTTTCGAACCCTGAATAATAACGTAATTTTTGAGCCAGACCCAATGCATGAATTAATTCATTTAAGGCTTGGTGCTTCCCTCCTCTTTTGAAGCTGTAAATGACTTTCTCATACCAAAAGTGAAACAGCTGCGTACCATTGATGTGATCGCAAATCGTGCCGACTGTCGGGATTCTCTTTTCGAATTTGGAAAGTATCGCATCAACGGAAAACTGGTATCGGTTTGCGGCTCTCATGACGACCGATAAACTGGGAAGAATTTGATTAGGGTATTCCTCCAAATAGGCTGATAATTCGGGCAGCACTTTGAGGTTGCCCGTATTCAATTCGAGGATGAGCCCGTTTCCTTTCCCCCATACCCGGAATTTCTCAACCTCCTTTTTACCGACCTCGTCAAGACCTTGGAACCATGAAAGATCGGAATACTCCTGCACACAGCGCTTAGCCTCTTCGTATTGCTCCAGTTTGGTTAGAGCCACCCCTTTCATCAGACAGCCTTGACCATAGTACACCACTAAATGCCGTTCCGTATGCAGCGGTTGATGCAGCTCACGATGAATCTGCTTTTCGTAGATCGCAGATGCCAGTTCTCGGAGTTCATCGGCGTACTGTCCGACTTTGTCCCACCTTTCGAAGGTGTAATAAATGTTGGCCATCTGCAAGAGAGCGTCCAGCCGGACATCCTCCGGCAGATGTTTGTAATGGGTTTCAAAACGAAATACGGCTTCTCTGTTTTCTTCCACCCCCGTTCCGATGAGCGATTGAAACAACCGGAACTGACTCATGACATACTGCGGGTCCTCTGCATTTCCTTTATCGACAATTTGGCGATAAAGCGGAATAGCCTCTTTTTTCTTTCCTTGCTCAAACAGACTCTCGGCTAAGGAAAATTGCTGCGCGCAGGTCAGCTGATCGTTCAAGAAACACTGGCCCAAGTACAATTCGTAAAGCCATCCGGGGCTTTGCCCCAACACGGATGCTATCTTGTCGAGTTGCTCTATGGTGACGGATCGGGGGTAATCCAGCTGCTCAATACGGATTCCTGCGAGCTTGCTGAATTGCGAAGGCGTGTACCCGTGAAGCTGCAACTCATTCTCAACTACCGTTCTCAAACTTTCCATGGTCGTTACCATATAAAATTCTCCTCCCTGCCTATATCCATATAGTACATCGGTCGAAGGGAAGTGTAAATAACCTACTTTATATGTATATTACTGGTTTGTAACCGCTATCACTAAAAAAATGAAATGTAGCAAAAATTGCTCTTCGGGATGAGCACTTTTCGCATCGACACGGCATCTTCCTTGTTTTAAGATGAGGAGATAGACAAGGATGAACAAAAGGGAAGAGGTCAGCCTATGGAACATGTCATCGTTATTCAGGATGTATCTTGGAAAAACGGCCAGAACGTTTTGCTGCACAATATCAATTGGGCCGTGCGTCCCAAAGAGCATTGGGCGCTGCTGGGCTTGAACGGATCGGGAAAAACGACGCTGCTGAACATCATTAACGGCTATCTCTGGCCGACGAAAGGGTCGGTGTCCGTGCTCGGCCACCGGTTCGGGGAAGTCGATTTGCGCGAGCTGCGCCGATCCATCGGCTGGGTCAGCTCCTCGCTGCAGGAGAAGCTGTATGCCACCGACAAAACCCAGTATGTGATTATCAGCGGCAAATACGCGACCATCGGCTTGTACGAGCGGCTGTCCGATGAAGATCTGGACCGGGCGCAAGCGCTGATGCGCACGCTGGGCTGCACGCATCTGTGGGACCGGGAATTCCGGACCTGCTCGCAGGGAGAGAAGCAGAAGGTGCTAATCGCCCGGGCGCTGATGGCGGAACCGCACCTGCTAATTCTGGACGAGCCCTGCAACGGGCTGGATTTGTTTTCGCGCGAAAAGCTGCTGGACAGCATCCAGGAGCTGAGCTGTCAGGAGCAGTCGCCGACGCTGATTTACGTCACCCATCATACGGAAGAAATCGTTCCCGCCTTCAGCCATACGCTGCTGCTGCGCAAAGGCGAGGTGATCCGCAGCGGACCTACTGAAAGCATCCTGGAGGCGGATATCTTGACCGAATTTTTCGAGGCCCCTGTCGAGGTCGAAAAGCATCGTCAGCGCGTGTACGTGCGGGCGGCCCACGGCGGGAACCCGCTTACGTAACGGATTAGAAAGTAAAACCAAAAAAGCTTAGCCGGTTCGCCTGCAAAGGAAAACGGCTAAGCTTTTTTGGGTTCAGCTGATGAAGCGATCCTGTCGTGCGTCGTTAGTTGGACAAAGGCTCCGCCGATTTGGCGATTGGCGGTTCGATCGTCATTTTATGCTCGAACGGAGCCGTGAGCATAATCAACGTATAGGAGTAGCCGAAATCCTCGCATCTTTCCGAAAAATCCACCAGTTCCTCGGTCGTTTCGGTAATGACCTTCAGCATGTAGTTGTACTCCCCGCTAATCCGGTACATGTCCGTCACCTCGGGCGACTGTCTGCAAAAATCGATAAAGGCGGCGCATTTCTTCGTCCGGAACATGACAAAGGCTGTCGTGTTCTTGCCCAGCTTCGGCAGGGAGATCGCCGCGTGGTATCCCGTAATCACACCTTGCTCCTCCAGCTTCCTTACTCTCTCCTTCACGGCCGGCTGTGTCATCCCGATGACCCTCCCTAGCTCCGCCATCGGAATGCGGGAATTTTCGTGCAGCAGGCTTAATATTTTGTAGTCCACTTGATCCATACAAACCACCCTTTCAATTATATAAGTGAAGATCGCAAATTAACTTCAATCCTTAAATTCGTGGGGGCCAAATACCTTGATTCATGTATGTAAATTATAAAATCGTTTTTGTAAAATGTCATTAGTAAATACTTGTCGCATCTGCGCGGAAATCGGCAAACAACAAACCATTATGTTCCATTCAAGGAGGGAAACGGTTGTCTCGCTATATTGGAATTTATTTGCTTGCTTTAGGGGAATTTATGGTGGGAACGGCGGAGTCGATTGTCACCGGAATTATCGGCATGATCGCGAAGGATACGCAGGTCCCCCTCTCCCTCGCCGGGCAGTTGGTCACGGGCTTCTCTCTTGCGTTTGCCTTCGGCTCGCCGCTGTTGATCGCCTTCACCGCCCGCATGGAGCGAAAGAAGCTGATCGTGGCAGCTCTTCTTCTTTTCATTGCCGGCAATCTGCTTGCTTTTTTCAGTACAGGCTTTGCTGTATTAATGGCCTCCCGGATTCTGCTCGGGTTAAGCGGAGGCGTCTATACGGTAGTCGCTCTCGCCGTCGCGGCCTACCTGGCTCCGCCGGAGAAAAAAGGGAGCGCAATCGGAACGATTCTCATGGGCTTTAGCGTCTCGCTTGTTCTGGGGGTGCCCGCAGGCACCATGGCCGGAGACATGTGGGGATGGCGCTCGGTTTTCCTGATCATTGCGGCATTCGGCATCCTGGCGGTTTGGGCTATTATGGCCTACCTTCCGAAGCTGCCAAAGCAAGAAACCGTCCCGCTGCGGACCCAATTGGCCGCACTCAAGAACAGACGGGTTGTCACGGTGCTGCTGCTTTCGTTCCTGTTCTTGACGGGATATTCGACCGTCTATACGTACATTACTCCTCTCTTGCAGTCCGCAACGGGGATGTCCACGGCGCTTGTCAGCACGACGCTGTTGCTGGCAGGGCTCGCCAGTGCCGCGGGATCGCGCGTAGGAGGATTGGCCGTCGATAAATGGGGGATTCGGCCAACGCTTTACGTGAGTCTGCTTTTGCATGCCGCGATTCTGATCGCTTTTCCCTTCGCGGCCCAGTTTGTTGTCGGTGCGATGCTGGCAACCATGCTTTGGATGAGCGCCGTGCAGACGACGGTACCGGCCCAGCAGTATTATCTGATCACCCTATCCCCGCATTCGACCGAAATTGCCCTTAGTGCCAATACTTACGTCTTTCAGCTCGGGCTGGCTGTCGGGGCAGGCGTAGGCGGGCTGATCGTGGACCGTTACACGGCCTCCCCTCTCGGTTGGGTCGGCGGATCGATCGTGCTCCTTGGCCTTTTCTTCGCATGGCTGTCGTTTTCGTTGGACAGAGCCTCGTCAAAGAACGTGCTGTCTAAGTAAAGTGGAAAAACCGGCGGCAGCCCTGGACAAGCAAAAAAGTCCCGGGCTGCCGCTGTATGAGTTAACTCAATCCGCTAACCTGTATTGTTTATTGTTCATAATTTCTTCAATAACCCGTTGGATAACATCAGGGCTTTTCTAACTTGAATCAAGCAAATGATTGTTTTTTAACCCGGATTGCTTGAATTCTTCCATTTACATTGGCTCCAATAATCCCTTTTCTAAACAAGTTGTAATCCATAGAACTTTCACGCTTGATCCAAATTGGATGTGGATGTAATCTTTGTCTATCCGTCTTATGGACCCAGAGCCGAAAACGCTATGTCTGATGGTCTTCCCTACAACCAGCCCGGCTCGATCCCGTATAGTATCTTTCTCTGCTGCTCCGCTGTTTTTGGGCACATCGTTTTTCGGAGGATTCATGATGTTCCTGATCGCTGTAACAAACTGCGATTCTGTAACCTCCTCACCGTCTCTTTTCCAATACGTTATAAGCTCCAGATGTTTCTTCGCCCGCGTCATACCAACATAAAAAAGCCGAACTGCCTCTTCCATCATCGCTGCCGAGCTTGCTTTGAGATCGTCAGATGACGGAATAATGCCATCCACGAGATCAATCATATAGACCCGCTCAAATTCAAGCCCCTTCGCGCTATGAAACGTTGAGAAAGTCACCATATTCTGATCTTTCCTGAACTTTGCATTCTTTAGAACCAATTCCAGATGCTTTAACCTGCTCGCAAACTCCTCCATTGTCTCCAGCCCCACTGCAATCTCTTCCAATGTGTTAAGGATGCCGATTAAGTATTCCTTACGGAATCCAAGCCGTTCGCAAATCTTTTCAAGCGCCTTTTCATATCCCAATCGATCACGAATGACACGTATAGCATGTAGCGGTGGCATCCCCCGCATTTGCAGAAATGTTTCTTTGCTTGCAACCAACGGCTTCACTTGATAATCCTGCAATCGCACATGATTCAGCAAATTATCAAATACCGATTCGTTATTGTCAATCTCTTTCAATGCCGCCATCTGCTGTTTACTGATATATCCATTAAATTTCAGGTGGATTTTTTCCAAAATGTCCGGACGCTTGTCAGTAAAGCTCATTCGCATGAAATTTTTAATATCTTCAACTACCCAATGCGAAAAGAATCGATTGTCTGCATCTTTCATGAAAAAGGGAATCCCTGCTCGATCAAATTCATTGATTAAGGCAATCGATGAGGAATTGTTACGATACAATACGGCCACATCAGAAAGCTGCTCCACCTTCTGAATCTGTTGAACCAGATACTTCGTTTGATCGATATAATCCGATAAGCTTCTGATTTTCATCGGCTTACTTGATGGATTCTCCGTGAACATATTCTTGTCGTAACGGTTCTTATTTCGCTTGATGAACTTATTCGTTACGGTCACGATATCTTTAGAGGAGCGATAATTTTGCTCCACAAACAAGGTAACGGCGCGAGGATACACTTGCTTGAAGTTTAAAAGGTAGGAAGGCTCCGCGCCGCGCCAACTATAAATCGATTGATCGTCATCTGCAACCACGCAAAGATTGCCGTGCTTCCGAACCAGCTTTTCGATAATGGCATGCTGCACTGCGGAGGTATCCTGACTCTCGTCCGTAAGGATATAATCATACCGCTCCTGAACCCTCCGAAGGAGCTCCGTATCTCTCTCTAAAACCTGCTCTCCTATCGTCAGCATATCGTCGTAATCGACAAGTAACTTGCTGTGACCTGACCTCTTAAATGCCTCATATTCATGTAGAATCCGTTCCGCTTCCGGTACAGCCACTCGAACCAACGACCATTTATCCGGAGGAATCATTTTATTTTTGATGAAACTAATATAGGTCGTTAAATCATCCATCTGATCGTCGGTAATATTGTCGCCAACCATGGACTTGAACAAATTACGCAAAATTATTTTCTTGTGCAGCGGCAGATGTTTCGCATCCATCGTTTCTTGCTCTTCCAAATCCAGATCCCCTTCGATGATTTGGAAAGCCGTTCTTGTTTTCCGAAAATGTTCTCTCATTACCTCATAAGCAAAGCTGTGTATTGTCGAAAAATGGACTGGTTGAAGGTTCGGAAAAAATCGCTTAAATCGCTCCTTCATATCATGAGCCGACGCACGGCTAAATGTAACCGCCTTTATTCGCGATGGATCCATTTTTTTCTCCTCGATCAAATAACCTATCCTCATGATGATGGTAGTCGTCTTCCCGGACCCTGGCGATGCCAATAAAAGCAGCGCTCCGTTTGTCTGAAGAACAGCCTTCCTCTGAACTTCGTTTAAGGCAACGCCTATTTCACGTCTCTTGCGTGTAAAGAAATCTTCTTTTACCTTCATTTCGAATTTCCCTTTCACCGTTCCATTCCTATATTCCCATGATATTGAGAATCTTATCTAAAGCTATCATCAAAACAGAAGGCCAATTCTTGGACCATCTTACACCTCGGCTTTGAAGTTCATATGAATATATCCTATAATTCTATGATATCAGTATATATTAACAGGAGATGCTTGCGGGGATGAAAAAGAAAACCATTCTGGAACGATGGCATAGTGAAGAATTTGTGGAAAGTATCCGTCCTTTTATCGATGCCATTACTGCTGGACATGCAGTTATTCGGGATGCTGACTTATCCGGACTGGAAGTGGGCTCTTTTGCGGTCATAGAAGAATTGAAAAAGTCCAGTTTATATGGATCTCATCTTGAAAATGTAAATCTTTCCTATGCAAATATACATAGTTTGTCGAATAGTATTTTGTCTCGTGTCAACTTTTCCAAAGCTACCTTGGAGCGGTGTTTGATGCGTTCATGCCAAATTACGGACTCTGATTTTTCATCGGCTAAAATGAGGGTCAACATGGACGATACTCGTTATCATCATTGTCGCTTTACAGGCACTCAATTTATCGGCCATGGCTGGTTAGAGTTCGGGGGGAGACGAGTAAAGTTTTACAATTGCGACTTCACGAATGCAACGTTTCGCAGGGTGGAGCTTAGAGCTGCGAGATTTTACGATTGTATTTTTGACAATACGACATTTATCAAATGTGAGCTAAGCGGGACGAAAGTGGAAGGCGGGCGGCTGCCATCTGCAGTCCAATTTACCGACATGGATATTCCCGTATGGGCACAGTAAAAAAACATCCCGATAAATCAAGGTTTTTGATTCATCGGGAAAAATTCTTCGGCGACAAAATAAATTACAGCTCACCCCCGCTGCCGCATCGCCTCGAACAGGACAACGGTAGCGGCCATCGCCGCATTCAGCGATTCGGCGCGCCCCTTCATCGGGATGAGCACCTGATGCCGGGAAAGCTGCCGAACTTCCTCGGAGACGCCTTGCCCTTCGTTGCCGATCACAAACCAAGTGGCTTTGCGAAAATCGTGCTCGTAGCAGCTAACCGCTCCCTGCAGGCTTGTAGCGACAACCTGCACGCCGGACTCCGCCGCCCGCGGCAACCATTCGGCCAAGTCTCCTTGGACGATCGGCAGATGGAAAAGCGATCCCATCGTCGAACGAACCGTTTTCGGGTTATACAGGTCGACGGTTCCTTTGCCAAGCAGCACGCCGGAGGCGCCGACCGCATCCGCGCTGCGGATGATCGTGCCGAGATTGCCGGGGTCCTGGATACCGTCGATGACGACGACCAGCCCGTTCGGCTCACTGGCCGCGAGCAGATCGCTTCCACGCCACGGCAGCTTCGGTACGACTGCGAACACAGGCTGCGGCGTCTCGGTGTCCGTGCATTTAGCCAGCACGGCTTCCGTTACCGCGACGCATTCCGTTCCTTTAGCTGCCGCATCCTCCAGCAGTCCGGCAATCGCCTGCTTCTTATCGGCGGCATAAACCAATACCTCCGGCACCAAGTCGCCAGAATAGAGCGCCTCCTGCACGAGATGAACGCCTTCGATCAGGAAGCGTCCCTGCTTGTCCCTCCCTTTGCGACTGAGCATCTCGGTCCACTGCTTTACCCGCGGATTTTGAACCGAGCTTAGGATAGCCGATTCATTGGAAACTACCTTTTTTTTATCGTTCATACGTTTTTCTTCGACCCTCTATTCCGCAAACGTCTTTTCGAAATTTTTCAAATCTGTGTTCGTCCCTACAACGACAAGAATGTCGTGATGTCTAATGATATCCTCGGCGTGCGGGGCGATGTTCATCTTGTCCCCGGTTCGAATCGCCATCACGTTACAGCCATACTTGGCGCGAATATCGAGCTCTCTCAGATTGCGGCCAACCATTTGCCCGGACGCTTGAACCTCGACGATGCTGTAATCTTCCGAAAGCTCGATGTAATCGATAATGTTGGATGAAATCAAATGATGGGCCACCCGGACGCCCATATCGCGCTCCGGATAAATCACCTTGTCCGCCCCTACTTTGGCGAGTACCTTCCCGTGCAGTTCGTTCTGAGCCTTGACGACGACCTTCGGCACGCCGATTTCTTTTACGATAATTGTTGTAAGAATACTGGCCTGAATATCTTGTCCGATTGAGACGATGACGACGTCGAAATTGCGCAATCCGAGCGCGCGCAGCGCTTCTTCATCGGTGGAATCGGCTTGAACGACGTGGGTCACAATATTCGACACATCCTGAGTCCGCTGCTCGCTGCTGTCGATCGCCAGCACTTCAAAGCCGAGATTCGACAACGTCTTGGCTACACTGGAGCCGAAACGTCCCATTCCAATAACAGCGAATTGTTTGCTCATCCGTGTTCATCCCCCTTCACATTTCTTTATTATATCAAGAAGCGCGGCAGTTCACCAAAGTTCATGACGAAGCATGAAACTTATTCAAGCGGAGCATATTAATAAAGGCGAAATCGCATCATCCAAGTGGAAAAGACCATAAAGCGAGGAACTGCCATGAACCTGAATTTGCGGCAAGCGATCACTCAGCGCATGCATGACAAAAGCAACGAAGAGCTGTTTGAAGTTATTGCGGATTCGATGGATGCGGAAGAACGTGTGCTGCCGGGACTTGGAGTGCTGTTCGAAATTATTTGGAAGCACAGCGAAGCGGATGCGCAGAACCAGATGGTCGCGACGCTCAAAGAACATTTGGCTTAAAGCAACGGCAAAAAAGCGTGCGGGGAACGATCCCTGCGCGCTTTTCCGTCATGCGGCCTCAACCCCTCACCGTTCCTTATCGAATCGGGCTCAACGCAATGACGGTGTTACCGCAGGATGCGGCATGATTGCCGCACGACAAGCTTTGTATCCAGCTTAAGTCTGAAGCTCTCTGATGCGCCATCCGTCTCATTCCCTCCGCCGACGCGTCTCAGCACCCGCTCCGCCGCCAGCCGGCCCATCTCGTAAAACGGCACGGCAACGCTCGTTAATGGAGGGTCGGTTACGCGGGCGGCCTCGGAGTCGTCATAGCCGACAATGGCGTAATCCCGGCCGGGAATGTGTCCGTACTCGCGCAGCCCCTGCATCAAACCGATCGCCATCCGGTCGTTGGAGGCAAATACCGCCTCGATCCGGTTCAGGTGCGGATGCATGGCCGCCGCCGCTTTCATTCCGCTTGTTCGGCTGTAGTTGCCTTCGTAGTACAGATGCGCAGGCAGGTCGCCCGGAGCCTTGGCCGCCGCCGGCAGCAGTCCCGCCTCGCGCATGGCCTGCATATACCCCCGCAGCCGGTCGCCGCTGTTGGAAAATTCGGGCGTGCCGTTCAAAAACGCTATGTTCCGGTATCCCAGATCAAGCAGATACCGTACCGCGCGGTAGCTGCCTCCCTCATGATCCGCATCCACTTCATGAAACCGCTCTCCGCTCATATGCTGGTTGATCAGGCAAAAGGGGAACCCGCCGTCTTCCAGTTTTTTCAGCTCCGCCCGCTCCGAGGGCGTATCCGTCGCTCCGAGGATCACGCAGGCATCCATCTTCTGCGAACGAAAAACACTGCTGTAATCGCTTTCTTCTCCGGGAACGCGGAATTTCAGCAGCATATCGTAGCCTGAAGCCTTCACCTGCTCCCCGATTCCGCTAAGCACCTCGGAGAAATAGTAAGTCGAGAAAATGTGCACTTTCGGCACGTAAGGCAGCACGACGCCCAAGTTGCCGCTTCTGCGGCGGGCGAAGCTTTGAGCGATCGCGTTCGGATGATAATTTAAAGTTTTGGCGGCCTGAAGCACCCGCAGCCGGGTCTGCTCCTTCATCGGACCGACGTCGTTGAATACGCGGGAAACCGTCGCTTCGGATACTCCCGCCAGCTCTGCAACTTCCTTTCGGGTTACGATTTCAGCCGCCTCCTTAAAAACAATGTACGACCCCCCATTATCTCACGCTCTTTTTATGTATGTCTACCCTGAATTTCACCTATTGACAACTGGCGAATAATGGGAAACGATAAACTACATAACGACGTTCAACAACGAACAAAGACGAAGGGAGAGGTAGTGTTGGACACCCTATTATATTTGGAGGAACTGGCATTAATCAGACCTGACAATCGCTTTAAGGCGCAGTTGTGTCTTAGCAGCCGTACAACCCCATATGAAGATGCGGAAGCATTAAGCGTTTTGCATGAGCAGGAGCTTGCTTATTACCGGAAGCTGCAATATAAAAGGAAGCACAGCTTTGTGCTTGGCCGTTACTGCGCGAAGCAGGCGATCTCCGCGTACACTCGTATGGCGGAACCTCAGCTTGGGCAAATATGGGTGCAGCAGGGAGTATTCCAGCAGCCGGTGATCATGCTTCCGCGCACCGAGCCTCTTCAGATCACTATTACGCATTGCGATCATATCGCGGCTGCCATTGCGTTCCCGGAGGCCCACCCGGTAGGTGTCGACTTGGAGAAAATCGACGGCGCCAACGTCAGCGCCATCGAGTCGCAAATGACAGCCAACGAGAAGCAAATGATCACGGACACTTCTCTTGATTACGAGGCCGCGCTTACGATGCTGTGGACCTCCAAGGAATCCTTGTCGAAGATTTTGAAAACCGGACTCATGACCCCGCTCTCCGTGTATGAAATCAATCATATGGACATCAAGCAAGACTGCATGGTCACCAGCTATACGAACTTTGCCCAATATAGCAGCGTATCGTTCCGCGTCGGCCGCTACATGTGCTCGATCACGCATCCGAAAAGAACCGAATTCAAAGTGAACATCCCGGAGATTCGGCGACTTTTCGACACATCGTCTGCTGTCGATGTTCAATGACCGGAAGTCACTGCCCAGCGCTTGCTATCCCGCTTGGAACCCTCTATGCTGGAGCTAACAGACTTAACCGAACCATTCCGACTCCGATGGAGGTGCCGCCATGAAACTGCTGGTCGCGGAGGACGATACATCCGTTTGCGAAATGCTGCATTTGTTTTTTCAAAAAGAACAGTATGATACGACCTTCGTTCATGACGGGCTCAGCGCCCAGGAACAGCTTGACCGGTATACGTGGGATTTCGTCATCCTGGACTGGATGCTTCCCGGCAAGGACGGGCTGGCGCTGTGCAGGGATATACGATGTAAAGGGGAAACGCCGGTCATCCTGCTTACGGCACGCGATCAGGAGCAGGACCGGATTATGGGGCTTGAGCTCGGAGCCGACGATTACGTCAGCAAGCCGTTCAGCCCGATGGAGCTGATCGCCCGCATGAAAGCCGTGCTTCGCCGATACCATCGAGGCGGAGGGGCTGGAGCCGAAGGGGTGGCCGAGCCGCAAGAGCTGCTCAAACACAAGACGATTGTCGTCAACCTGTCCGCCCGGACCGCTACTGTCGGCGGAAATACGATCAGCAACTTAACGCCGAAGGAGTTCGATCTGCTCTCGCTGTTCGTCCGGTATCCCAGACGCGTCTTTACCCGCGAGCAGCTGCTTGAAAGCGTATGGGGCTACGATTATTTGGGCGAAGAGCGCACGGTCGATGTCCATATCAAGCGGCTGCGCAATAAGGTGTCTTCGCCGGAGCACCCGTTGATCGTGACCGTCTGGGGCGTGGGCTACAAGCTAGAGCTGGAGGAATGACAATGAAGCTGAGCCATCTGCGGCCGCGCTTCCGCTTTACTTTTTTCCAGCGGCAGTTTCTGTCCCATCTCCTTTTGTCCATGCTCATTCTCGTCCTGCTGGCGGCCGGGTTTACCTACTACATGAAACAGCGAACATTCGACAACGAGACGGAAGAACTGGCCAGCGTCTCCAAAGGAATCGTCCGCCTGCTCGCAAGAGAAGGGGAAGACCCGACTAGCGCGCTGCAAGCGTATCGTCCACTGCTAGCCGAACGCCGGACGTCGTTCATCCTGCTGGACCAAGCCGGCGAAATCGCCTACCGCGACCCGAAAATGCCCGGCGCGCTGCGGGGCAAAGCGTTCTTGGACGAGCTGCGATCGCACATGTCCGACGCCAAGGACAACGAAAGCTTCATCGTCGAACGCGGAGCGGAAAAGCCATGGGTTGTCGTTTACAGGCAAGCCAAGCTGAAGCCCCAAAAAACCGAGCTGCACCTCTTCGTCTTCTCCCCGCTTCATGGCATTCAAGAGACGATGGAGGCGCTTAACCAAGCGCTGATCTATATGATCGTCGTTATTTTCATACTGGCCGTCGCCGTAAGTTGGATATTTTCCCGCAGCATGAGCGCCAGCATCCAGTCGCTGCGCCGGACGACCCGCCAAATTGCCGCGGGAGATTATGCCGCCCGATCCACGGTTCGCCGGTCGGACGAGCTGGGCGAGCTCGCGGGCGACTTCAACTCTATGGCCCAGCAGCTCGAGCTCGCCCTGCATAAGCTGCAGCAGTTCGAGACGCGGCGCCGCCATTTTATTATGGACGTGACGCACGAGCTGCGCACGCCGCTTACCTCGATCCGCGGCATCATCGAAGGGCTGAAGAGCAATCTCGTCCACTCACCGGAGGAGCGGGCCAACTATTACGGCATCATCGAGAAGGAAACGTTCCGTCTGATCCGGCTCATCAACGGACTGCTCGACATGGAGAAAATCGAAAGCGGCCTCATCGCGCTGAACAAAAAACGAACGCCGCTTAAAGAACTGTTCGAAATCGTTCACGAGTCGCTCGAAGTCTTGATTGAAGAGAAGCGCCTGCACATTCTTATCGAATGCGAGCCGGACCTGCTGGTGTATGCCGACTACGACCGGCTGATGCAAATTCTCATCAATCTGGTCAAAAACAGCATCCAGTTTACGGCATACGGTACGATCCGCCTGACCGGCTCCGATACGGAAACACATACCATGATCGTGATAGAGGATACCGGCCGCGGCATGTCCAAGGAAGAGCTCGCACTCATCTGGGAGCGGTTCTACAAATCCGATCCGTCCCGATCCAAAAGCAACAGCGAGACCGGGCTTGGCCTATCCATCGTCAAGCAGCTCGTCGAAGCCCATGCAGGCACGATCGAAGCGGACAGCACGCCCGGCATCGGCACCTTGTTTACGATCGCCCTGCCCAAAACCGACCAAGCCGCATCCAAGGACGGCGAAGCGGGATAACACCGATTCAGGAGCGGCGCCAAGCTCCTCCTTCAATAAAGAACGGACGGCTGCTCAGAGCCGTCCGTAAGCTTTTGCGTACCGGTAAATTCTCGCGAAGATGCGCTTATCCTTCAGCTTTCGGAAAATATATGGATCAGGGGCCGTGTTAATCTCCAGAATCCACGGGTGCAGTTTCTCGTCGAGAGCGACGTCTAGCCCGATTTCCTTAAGTCTTCTGTACTTCGAACGAAGCTGCCTTGCTACGGAAGTGCCGAGGCTGCGCAGCCCTGAGGTTAATCTTGACTTTTCGGCGCTCCCGGCGTGCCCCTGCAGTAAAACCTCTACGGGTTTGAGCTTTCCTCCGTTATGCACATTAGTCACGACCTTGCCCGGCGCAGCGACGCGCCCGATCAGTCCTGTCGTCTGCCAGTTCCCGGTCGGAGTCTTCTGCACCATGACGCGAAGATCGAAACGCCGCTTCTTATATTTGAGAAGATGGATGCCTTTTTGCACCAAATACATCCGTTTTCGGGTCAATCCCGCGATATGACTGTATAAGTCATCGTATTGGGTAAAGGTGTTAATTTTCGTTCCGGTATGACAGCAGTAAGACGCACTCCCTCCGCCGGCCAGCCGCTCCACCCGTATCACGCCGATGCCGTACGTGCCGCTGTTCGGCTTGACATAGACCATGCCGTGCCGGTCCAGCATCCCCCTCAAGCTTTCGCGGTTCAGCTTGCGCGTCTCGGGAATGTATTTGGCCAGCTTCCGGTTCGGAATCACCGCCTGGGTTTTGGCCCATTTGCTCACGATGTAGCTGCTGTTATTCGGTTTGCTCTTCCTCATCTCATCCACCTTTCTTCCTTCGGCCGGAGAATGGCTGGCACCAAGCTGCCCTTATCTCCCTCTACACCTTTGACGAACTTCCTACTCCCGCTATCCAATCCCTCTGAGCCCTGGTCTCGTTCATCCATCATAGTGTATGCCCCCCGCCGAAGCACGGTGAGGTATAGAGGCCTACAACAGGCGTCCGGGACATGCAATGACCCCCGATATGGCCGATTTTTCGCAAAAAAAGGCAGCTGCCGCGATGCAGGCAACTGCTTTTCAAAAGTCCTTCTACGATTTGAAGCCGAGTTTACGCTCGAATTTTTCAAATAGCGACAAGCCAACGGCCAACCAGCGCCGGGCAAGCGTCCATTGGGTGAACAGCTTGTTTACGGCTACAGCGGAGCCGATGCCAAGCAGTGCTCCGACGGTGACGTCTATCGGATAATGGACGCCGGTCCAGATCCGGGACAAAGCGATCAATGCGGCCAGCGCAAGCCAGACGTATCCGTCCTTACGGCGGTACAGCCAGATCGAGGTGGCGATGACGAAAGCGCCGATGGCATGGCTGCTGGGAAACGACGCATTAGCCGCATGCTCGATCAACTGATGAACCTCGTGGCTGACGAACGGCCGGTTCCGGTAAAACAACGTGCCGATCAGCGAGCCAATCCCCATTGCCAAAGCGGCGGAACAAAGCGCTTTGGCCACCATCCGGCGGTTCTCTTGTTTTCGGGTAAACCAATACACGACGATGCCCAAATAAAAGAAATATTCCGCATATTCTGCGAAAAAGCGCATCCACAGGTTAAGCGTCGTATGATCGACAGCCAAGCCGTTGATCATTTCGAATAAATCATAGTCCCATTTCAATAGCATACGCGATCTCTCCTCTTCCCACTATCCGTTCCGTTAACGGCTGAACGGCAATTGCACCGTAACCGTCGTTCCTTGGTTCTCTTCGCTTTCCAAACGTATGTCCCCATGATACTTCTCGACGAGCCGCTTGGCGATCGAAAGTCCCAGGCCGCTGCCGCCTCGTTTGCGGCTGCGGGCTTTGTCCACCCGGTAAAACCGGTCGAACACATGCTCCACTTCCGCTTTCGGAATGCCCATTCCGTAATCACGGATGACGATCCGCAGCATCGTATCTTCTATCAAGACGGCCGACACGTGGATTTTGTTTCGTTCGGTCGAATATTTCACCGCATTATCCAATAAAATCAACAAAATTTGTTTGATATGATTTGGAACCAGCCGGATATGAACGCCTTTCAGCGCATCCACATCCGTTGTAATCTCGAATTCGGGATGAACAATGGAAACGTTCTTAACGATTTGGGCGATCGTCTCTCCCAGATCGAACAGCTCGGCAGTGCCGTCCGGACTGGCATGTTCTGCGCGAGTAAGCTCCAGCAGCTCCTGCACGAGCCCTTTCAGACGCTCCAGTTCTTCAAGCGAAGCGCGGAGCGATTCGTCCACGAGAACCGGGTCGCGCTTGCCCCAACGATTCAGCATCGACAAATGTCCGGAAATAATCGCAATCGGGGTCCGCAGCTCGTGCGAAGCGTCTTCAACGAATTGCTTCTGCTTGCGAAACGACGCTTCCAATTGATCCATCATCTCGTTGAACACGCGGGCCAGCGCCGAAATCTCATCCCTATTGTCATAGAAAGGCACCCGCTCCTGCAGGCCGTTCTTTTGGATACTCCTCATCGTGTCCGTTATGCTTTGAACCGGTCTCAGCAATCGTCCCGCCAGAAGCAGCCCGCCCAAGCCGCTCAGCAGCACCGCCCCGACACCGCCCAGAATCATGACCAGCGTGACAATTCCTTTCAATTCGTCGAACGTCTCCAGATTACTGACGATTTCAATCGTGCCGCGGAATTTCTCCGACACGACCGGGGCGCGCAGAACGAGCAGATGCTCCTCCTGGTGCCATACGCTTTCAAGCTCGGTGTTTGTGACTGGACGCGGAGCCACCCAGTCCTCCGGCAGCGCCGAAAGCACCGTCAGCACAGATTTTCCCTCGCCGTCCAAAACCCGGATCAATTGATTTTTTTGATTGATGCTCTGAATAAAATGCCTGCTCCTGACAATTTGTCCGGCATCCAGTATATCGCTTTTTTCCGTAAAATAACTTTGCAGCTCGCCCATCGTTTGGCGCACCGACTCCACTTCGCGGCTGTTCATCCATTGGTTGATGCCTATATATTGAACGGCGTTATAGACCGTAAACAAGACGAACAGCATGAAAGCCGACCATAAGGTCATCTGCCATTTGATCGGCAGCCGGGTGAAGCGCATTCGCAGCTTTTTCATGTCCGGATGACATAGCCGATGCCGCGGACGGTTTGAATATAGCTCCGCTGCGCCGGATCGTCGATTTTGTTGCGCAAATAGCGGACGTACACATCGACCACGTTCGTTTCAACTTCGCAGTCGTATCCCCAGACCAGATCAAGCAGCATCGCCCGGCTTAATACCCTGTCCCTATGGGTCATAAGTACAAGCAGCAGCTCGTATTCACGCTTGGTCAGCTCCAGAACCGCCCCGGCCTTGCTTACGGTCCCGGCAACCGGATCGATCCGCAGCTCCCGGTACGCCAACGCCGCTTGCGCTGCGCCGATTCCTCGCTTGCTTCGTCTTATGACCACCCGAATCCGTGCCAGCAGTTCCTCGATCGCAAACGGTTTCGGCAAATAATCGTCCGCTCCGCTGTCCAGCCCCGATACGCGATCCATGACGCTGTCGCGGGCCGTCAGCATAATGACGGGCGTCTCGAAGCCGGCACGGCGAATGCCGCGGCATACTTCGAAGCCGTGCAGCTCCGGCAGCATGGCATCAAGGAGAATGGCATCCCATGCATCGCGAGTGGCGGTTTCCAGACCTTCCCGACCGTTCCCAACGATAGTAACGGCATAGCCTTGGTGCATCAATTCCAGTTCCATAAAACGAGCAAAATTTTGCTCGTCTTCCACGATAAGAATCTTTTTCATCCTGTTCCCTCTGGTTGCGCTTGAAATAGTAAAAAAGCGGCAATCGCATCGATCCTATTATTGCCCCTCCGCCGCTGCTTTAACTATACACAATAAAGATGAAAATTCGATGAGAAAAAATAAAAATCTCGATTCCTGCAAAGCCCCACAAAATAACAAACGGCCGGCCGGGACCCGTGTCCTGACCGACCTACCGGAAATTTTTCTTCCACTGCATCCCTATTTTATCAAATTGAGCCACTCTCGGCAAAAAAAAGAACAGCCCTCGTTCGGTCTATGGACCTTGAAGGGCTGCCTGCTTATCGGATCGGCGCCATTAAGGCGCAGTCTCCAGAAATTTCAGGTTCGGATTTTTTTCCATCGCCGTGCGCAGCGCATATTCGTTCTCGAACAGCGCAACGTAATTGTCCTTCTTATCCTTCACCAGCTGCGAGTTGATCCGGAACTTGGCCGGATCGATGTCCTCGCCGACGAGCCACCGTGCGAACTGGTAGGTCATCCGCGATAGCTGCACCTCGCTGCTGTACTCCGCTTTCATCCGGTATTCGAACACCTCGAATTGGAGCTGTCCGACGACGCCGAGAATCAAATCTTCGAAGCCGATCGTTTTGAACACCTGAATGGTGCCCTCCTCGGTCAACTGATCCACGCCCTTCTGGAACTGCTTGTGCTTCAGCGCGTTTTTGACCGTCACTTTGGAGAACAGCTCCGGGGAGAACGTCGGCAGCTCGTCGAACTCTACGCTGCCGCCTTGGCACAACGAATCCCCAATGCGGAAAATACCGGGGTCGAACAGCCCGATAATATCGCCGGGATAAGCATCCTCGACGATGTCGCGGTCCTGCGCGAGAAATTGCTGCGGCTGCGCCAGCTTAATGTCTTTGCCGACCCGTACGTGCTTCACCGACATGCCCCGCTCGAATTTGCCGGAGCAAATTCGCAGGAAAGCGATCCGGTCGCGGTGAGCCGGATTCATGTTCGCTTGAATTTTGAAAATGTAGCCGGAAAACTTCTCATGCAGCGGATCGACCGAGCCTTCATTGCTTTTGCGCGGCGTCGGCGTCGGAGCGAGCTGCAGGAAATTCTCAAGGAACGTCTGCACGCCGAAATTGTTGATCGCGCTGCCGAAGAACACGGGCGTCAGTTCGCCATTCCGTACCTTCTCGTAGTCGAACTCGTCGCCCGCCACATCGAGCAGCTCCAGGTCCTGCACCAGTTGATCGTAAAAAAATTCGCCTGCGATTTCCTTTACGACCGGGTCGTCATAGCCGCTCACTTTGCGTACTTGAATTTCTTTATGATCGTCGCCTTGGAACAGCTCGACCTGCGTCAGCTTCCGGTCGTACACGCCGCGAAACTGTTTGCCCATCCCGATCGGCCAGTTCATCGGATACGAGCGGATACCCAGCACCTGCTCCAGCTCTTCGAGCAGATCGAACGGATTTTGCCCCTCGCGGTCCAGCTTGTTGATGAACGTGAAGATCGGGATGCCCCGCTTGCGGCATACCTGGAACAGCTTCTTCGTCTGGGCCTCGACCCCTTTGGCCGAGTCGATCAGCATGACGGCGCTGTCCGCTGCCGTTAACGTCCGGTACGTGTCTTCACTGAAATCTTGGTGGCCCGGAGTGTCGAGAATATTGACCCGGTGCCCTTGATAATCGAACTGCATCACGCTGGAGGTGACCGAAATCCCTCTTTGCTTCTCGATCTCCATCCAGTCGCTCGTCGCATGGCGATTCGCTTTGCGCCCTTTGACCGTACCGGCCAGCCGAATCGCACCTCCGAACAGCAGCAGCTTTTCGGTCAAGGTCGTTTTCCCCGCGTCGGGGTGGGAGATGATGGCGAACGTACGACGCTTCTGTACTTCTTCTTTTAATTTCTCGGATAATCCGGTGCCCATAATGAGTTTATTCCTTCCTCTTATTCAGTTCGTAGCTTTGCAAAGTCCGAATCTGAACGATTCCGCCCGCGCCGCTACGTTTTTACTTAAATTTTCAGGTCAGCTTGACGGTCCAGTCGGCTTCCTTCAGCCACGTTCCCGATTCGAACGCCCGGCCTCGCAGCGTCACTTTGTCTCGATATACCTGCACATACAATCCTTGCGCCTTCTCCTTGGCCGCATGTTGGTAGCTGCGGTTCAGCACGCGTCCGAGCGAGGAGTTATGAAAATAGTGAAAGCTTTCTTTGACATAATGCTCCACCGTGCCTTGAAAATCCTGATGCCGATGCCCGCAGAACACGAACACATTTTTGTAAGGCTTCAAGATTTCGCGGAATTTTTTCGCCGGAATCAATTGGTGGGTCCCCCCGTTTTTTCCAGCGGGAGGCAGCGGCTGATGGGTCATGATGAAGACGGGCTTGCCGTCCTTATGCGAAGCCAGACGTTCCTTCAGCCAATCCAACTGTTCGTCGGAATACCATGCCCCTTCGCCTACCTCGGGCTTCTCCTGCACATAAGCCTCCTGCGACAGCAGGATCAAGTGGTATCCTTTCTCCCAAGCGTCGTGATACGGCTTCGACAATCCGAAAAACTTCTGGAACCGCTCGCGCGATTGCCAGTCCGTCTTGCCATTGGGCATCGTGTCTTTATTGAAATCCCCTTTCCGGTCAATCCAAATGTCATAATAATCGTGGTTGCCCATATTGGCGTAAACCGGAGGCAGCTTGTAAGCGGACAACGTTTTTTTCAGCTCTTTGTAGTCCCTCTCCCGCCCATAGTCGGTCACGTCGCCCGTCAGAACCAGCGCCTCGACCGGCGGTTTGAACTGCTTCATATCGTCAAGCGCTTGCTTCAAATGCCGGACCGTGTTCGGATCGTCAGGCGACACGTGCAAATCGCTGAGAATCATGAACGAGAACAACGGCGCTCCCGGATTCTCCGCCGCCGGATCGGGATTCGGCCCCGGTTCCGTCTTTTGCACCGCGACGCCGTCCGTACCGCCCGTCTGCCGGTCGACCGATTGCTGCAGCAGCTTGATGAGTCCTGCGAGCGCCGCCCCGATCAAGACCAGAAGTCCGAGCATCCAGCGTATAAAAGCGCGTCTGGACATATAAAAATCCCCCTTGCATTATCCGGCACTGTACACTCCATCATATCATATTTCAAGAGGTGAAAAAAAGACGCAACCTGCGCCAGCAAAAAAAGAGCAGCACCCGGCGCAACCGGATCTGCTCTTTCGGTTTCTTTCGACTAGCCATTACATTTGGCTATGTCCCCAAGCGACTTCGCCTTCGTCCTGCCCGTTCACCGGCCACCAGCGGAAGCCGTCTTCGGCAACGAGCTGCTGCCCCTGCTCCGGTCCCCAAGTTCCTGCCGTATACAGGTGCAAATCGTCCGTACGCTCGCCCCAGGCGGAGGCGATTTTATCGACATATTTCCATGCCAGCGCGACCTCGTCCCAGCGGGTGAAGTACGTGGAATCCCCGCGAGCGGCGTCATAGAGCAGCCGCTCGTACGCTTCCGGCGTGTTCAGCCCGACCTGGCCGCTCTGGCAGAAATCCATTGCGACCGGAACGATCGTTCCTTCCGATCCCGGCTGTTTGGCGTTCATTTTGAAGTAAATGCCTTCCATCGGATTGACGCGGAACACGAGCAGGTTCGGTTCCAGCTTATGCTTGCGCGACAAGTAAACGTTGTTCGGCACGTTCTTGAACTCGACGACCACTTCCGTCGTTTTCACCGGCAATCGTTTTCCCGTCCGGATATAGAACGGGACGCCGGCCCAGCGGAAGTTGTCCACGAAGACGCGGGCGGCGAAATACGTTTCCGTCGTCGACTCCGGATTGACCTTCTCTTCGTCACGGTAGCCGCGAATCTGCTCGCCTTTGATATTGCCGGCGGTGTACTGTCCGCGCACCGTGTTGGACCGCACCTCCGACGCCGTCTGGAAGCCGCGTAGACTGCGGAATACCTTCACCTTCTCGTCGCGGATATCCTCCGGATGCATCCGGCTCGGAGGCTCCATCGCCATGATGGCCAGCATCTGCAGCATATGGTTTTGTCCCATATCGCGCAGCGCGCCCGAATGCTCGTAATAGCCGCCGCGTTCTTCCACGCCTACGGTTTCGCTCAGCGTGATTTGAATGTTGGCGATGTACTTATTGTTCCAAAGCGGCTCGAAAAAGGCGTTCGCGAACCGGACGACATTGATGTTCTGCACCATTTCCTTGCCGAGGTAATGGTCGATGCGGTAAATGTCCTGCTCCTCGAACACCTTGCGGATTTCGGCGTTCAGCTTCTCTGCGGACGGAAGATCATAGCCGAACGGCTTCTCGATCACAAGCCGATGCCAGCCGGCCCCTTCCAACAATCCGCCTGCCTTGAGATTGTGCGACACATTGCCGAACAGCTCCGGCGCCAGGGCCAAGTAAAACAACCGGTTGCCGCCGATGTCGAACTTGACGTCGAGCCGGTCGGTCAGCTCGCGGAGCTGCCGGAAGCCGTCAACGTTATTAATGTCCAGTGACATGTATTCAAAATGCTCGGCAAACGCATCCCATTGCTCATCCTTCGTCACGTTATAGCGTGCGAATTCTTGAATCGATTCGTAGACGTCGTCGCGGAACTGGTCGTTCGTGCGCGAACGTCGCGCGAGGCCGATCACCGCAAATCGGTCTCCCAGCTTGCGCTCACGGTACAGGCTGTAAAACGCCGGGAATAACTTGCGCCGGGCCAAGTCCCCGGTCGCTCCGAAAATCAAAAACACGGCACTCGTCATGGCTTCAGGTCCTCGTTCTTTCTATAGAGAATAGGAGATAAGGAACGACAATTGTTTCCTGTCCGTTCCCTTTACCCCTTTAGCATATCGAAAACCGTCGAGAGATTCAATACTCTGTGGAATGCAAGCGCGTTCACGGAAAATAGGCATGCGCATACGGGACATTTGTCCCGTACAACCGGCACAAATGCGCATAGACTGAAGTGTAGAAATCAACTTCGGAGGTGACCCTCGCGTGAGACCGATTTATCCGATTAACGAAGAACAATGCAAGCCGTATTACGGCCAACCGGTTTTCATTATATTGACAGACGGTACGGAGCTTGTCGGCACGCTTAGCCGGTTGGACAATGGAAAGCTCTATTTTAACGAGACGGCGGCCGGCATTCAATCGAATGCAAACGCACCCGCCAAAAGCAAACAGACCAGAGCAAAGAGCAGCAATCTGGGAAAAGCCCGCGCCCAAACGAAAAAATCCGACAAGCCGAGAACAACCGCCGCGAACGAAGCGCCCCCCGCGCCTTATCCGGATTCGGGGCTGTTCGGCGCCCCCTTTGCCTTGGACATCGCCAGTATCGAGGCCTTGATCGTGCCCAGCTGACGCGGTCGAACAACGGCTCTTCTGCGCAGCGCAACAGCACCAAGGCTTTCGCCGCCATCGCGCGGGAGAGCCTTGGTGCTGTTGTCGGCAGTATCTGCGGCTAGCCCATCCGCTTCATCATCATATAGCAGCGAAGCCTGGCGTCATAGTGAACCGTATCGTAGCCTTTCCGTACATAGAAAGTCTGCGCTTGTGTATTCGCCTCGTCCACCCATAGAACCACTTCGCGGCATCCCCGCTCCCCCGCTGCACGCTCCGCCTGACGCATCAAGCGCGCGCCAATGCCGCGGCCCTGAAACTTCGGATTCACCGCCAGCATATCGACAGACAGCCGCTTATCCTGATCCACGCGCAGCGCAATAAATCCGACCGGCAAGCGCCCGGCCGCGGTATCGACGTAAGTGACACAGGATTTGAGCCGTTTGAGTATATCCGTACGGCTCACGCGAAGATCGGGTACCGTCTGACGCGCGAAGGGAAGGAGCAGCTTTTCCACCAATCCGTATATAATGCCGTCGTCCTGCTTGGGAATGCGTTTGCGAAGCATGACTAAGACCGCCTTTCTGCGCATAAAGTTTAAGTACTTTATCGTATGACAGGCGGTGGCGGAACGTTAAGAAGAAATGAGTGCGAGGCTAAAAAAAGCAGGCCGGTTATTTTTTGTATTTTTTGCCGACAAACTTCATAAACAGCACGCTGACAAGCAAAACGGCGGCGATGACGATCCACTGAACCCAATTCATGTGCTGACGCGAGCTCCTTTGACAGGTTTTGGTTGATAAATCATCATACTTCATCCTTTTGCAGCCTGTCAAGCGCGATCCGTTTACGGACGGCATGCCTTCCGCTATAATGTAAAGAAAAACGTTCCATTGACAGTGAGGTGATCGGGCATGATCGCTCCGATTCAAAGCGTGATTCGTTCGTATCAAATTCATAAGCAGTGGTTTGCCTTGGAAGACCGGCACAGAAGGCGAGAAGACTTAACAGGCACACGTTACCGCGGACGACCGCAGAAGGGAACGGGACAACCCTCCTATGCATTCGACCGCTTTGCGGAACGGGCGGCAGGGGATGCCAGAACCATCGTCACAGCGGCCGGCGCCTTGAAGCAAACGGCGGAGAACGCCCGGGCCGCCCTGCAAAGCAACGGCGTATCGCTCCGGCTGGTGGAGGGACTTGTTGGCAGCTACAACGAGCTGGCGAACGCCTTGTCCGAAGCCGATGTCCTTCTGCGGCCCGCATGGAGAAAACAGGGGATCGGCGCCCCTGCCGAAGAAGAGCTTGACCGGCTGGGCGTGGTCCCGCAGGCCGACGGCACCTTAAGCTTGGACGAGCATAAGCTGCAGACGCAGCTCGACAGCGGGGAAAAGCATGCGAATGCCGTGCTGCAGGGCATCGACGGTTGGATATTGCGCCTGACGCAGGCGGCTGCCGCCCTGCATGCCATTCCTCCGGCGGACCTGCTGGAGCGGCGCGATAGAGAAGCCCGCACCTTCGGCCATTACACCGCACTGCCGGGCAAGAGGCCGCACAGCTATTGGCCTGTTCCGCCACTCACGGGCATTCTTATGAATGTTCGCTATTAAGAAAATTCGTTCGCACATCAAGTAGGCTGGCGCCCGCTTAGCACCGACAATGCGTGCCGGATGGCGGCAGCCTTCACTTTTTCCTTGCGCTCGTGCTCCGGCAGAGCAAAGAAACCATCCAGCTTGTATAAGGCGAGCAGCGCTTCCTCGGCCACGCGGCGCGCTCCCGCCTCCTGCTGCAATAAATAAAAAGCGACCTGGTAGCAATACACTTCGTACCGCTTCAACAGCTCCGTTTTTTCCCCGAACGTTAATGGAATACCAGTCTCATCCCGGTTTTCAACGGCTAATCCGTTCATCCGGCTCTCATCTCCTCTCCTTGATGTCACATCCATTGTATATATTTTACTATTCCTATGATCCGACAAACGCAACGGAGTACTCGATTCCTCGACTTCGAACATTTACATCTATATAGACGAAGGAATCGTGTCAAAACTCACACATATTAAGAAAACTTTAAGATTTGAATATCGCGGAAGGCGCCAAAATACGACATAAAAGCTAAAAAAGCTCTCAAGAAGGAAATCCCGATTTCTTCAGGTCCTCTTGAGAGCTTATTACCCCTTATATTACTCGACCAAACCGTTCTTATACGCATAAATGGCGGCTTGCGTGCGGTCCTCCACCCCAAGCTTCGCCAAAATGTTGGTGACGTGAAACTTGACCGTTTTGACCCCGATGAACAGCTCATCGGCTACGTCCTGATTCGATTTGCCTGCGGCAATGAGCCGGAGCACCTCCATCTCGCGTTCGGTCAATTCTTCATGCGGCTGCGCAGCCTGCTTCGGCCCGCGGAAGCGATTCATCAGCTTGGAAGCGACTTGGGATTCCAGCACCGACTGGCCTTTGACGGCCGAGCGGATCGCTTGGGCAATTTCGGCGGCACGTGACGTTTTAAGCAAGTAGCTGAACGCTCCCGCTTCGATCACCGGGTAAATCTTCTCGTCGTCAATAAAGCTGGTCAGCACGATGACTTTGCATTCCGGATGCTGCTGCAGCAGACGCCGTGTCGTCTCGATGCCGTCCATCCCCTCCATGACCAAATCCATCAGCACGACGTCCGGCTTGTATTCCAATGCCAGCCGGATGCCTTCCTGTCCTCCGCTCGCTTCGCCGACCACCTCGATATCGTCCTCCGTGCTTAGCACGGCGGCAAGACCGATGCGAACCATTTCGTGATCGTCGACCAGCAGCACTTTAATCGTTGTCTCTTCCAATCTCAAGTCCTCCTTCCGCCATAATCGGAATGCGAATCTCAATGCGTGTTCCTTTGCCTGGCGCCGTGATTAAATTGATCGAGCCGCCAATTTCGTTTACCCGCTCCCGCATCGTCAGCAGCCCGTACGAAGCCTGTTTTTTCATATCCAGCTCGAAGCCGACGCCGTTATCCCGAATGAGCAGCCGCACCGCATCGCTTGACGGCTGGGTCAGCTTCACCTCCAGCTTGGTCGCTTTGGAATGCCGGAGCGCATTGGACAACGCCTCCTGCACGATACGGAACAGGTGATCCTCAATCCCGTTCGGCAGCTTGATGTCTTCGGTCAGCTCGCAGTCGATCTGCATCGGCACTTTTGAAGATAGCTCCTGCACCAGCTCGATCAAGCCTTCGGCCAGACGCTTGCCTTCCAGATGCACGGGACGCAGGTGAAGCAGCAAAGCGCGCATCTCCGACTGCGCTACTGAGGCCATTTCCTCAATGAGGAAAATTTGCCGCTGCGCTTTCTCGAAATCTTTGTCTAACGTCCGGCCGACGGCCGTCGCCGTCATCGAGATCGCAAAGAGCTGCTGGCTCACAGCGTCGTGCAGCTCCCTAGCCAGCCGCTGCCGCTCTTCCACGATGGCCGAATATTTCGCTTTTTGCGCCAACTGGGCATTGTTGCTGGACAGGCGCTGCAGCGAGGAAACTTGCTCTTCCCATTTTTTCGTGATCGCATTCAACTGATCGCCGAGCCGGCCGATCTCATCCTCTCCGAGCGGCGGCACAGAACGGCTCAGGTTCCCCTTCTCCAGCGAGAGCATCACTTCGCGCAGCGTCTCCAGCCGGTGCTTCATCCGGCTGCTATACCATAGGCCGTACGAGCCTCCGACCGCTGCAACGATTGCAATCAGCGTCAGGCTCATGAGCACGCCATCCTGCCACGTTTTGAAAGCGTTCAAGTAGCCGTTCGACTGCAGGAAATAGACGATCACGGCAAACAAAACAAGGCTGAGCCCGATCGACTCCGCCATGCTTCGCCATATCATGTTGGTTAACCGCTTGTCATGTCCGTCCATTCCCGCCGTCCTCCGTGCATCAAACGATTTTAATATCAATATCGGCTACGAAATACGAAATCTCCAGCTTTACCTGACGATCCGCTGTCCAGTAATTGGGCGACTGCCACACCATCTTGTTCAGCACGCCAGCTTCTTTGTCATACCCGATGCTCGTTTGCCCGAACAAGACGGAAGCCGTAACGGTAAGACCCACATCCTCCGGAACGATCAGATCGATATCGGCGATGACCCCCTGTAAAATAATCGTCGTCTCCTTCTGCTCATGGATCGCGTAGGTCAAATCCATCTGCAGCTCTCCCAGCACGTTCCAGATCGACATGTTGCGCAGAACCCAAGGCTCCCGTCCCCACCGGATGCTGTCGATGACGCTTTGCTTGCGGTAATGGTGCTCGCTGCGGTGAATTTTACGCGATTTATTGTAGAAGAAGCCGAGCGAAATAAGGATAATAGCCAAGATCAGCGTAAAATTGCCCCCTGCGAGCATCAGCAGGCCGATGACCATCATGATGTAGCCTTTGCGCTCGGCGCCCGAACGTACCTTATACACTCCCAGCAAAAGCAAAAAGAGGGCAAGCACGGTGAAAAATCCAAGATGATTGTCCGCCAGAAGGAAAAGCCCTGCGCCGATCAAGACCAGCGCGATGTTGCGGTTTCGTTTGCGGTTCATCCGTGTCGCCCCCTTTCCCTGTAAATTCTTGATGACCCGGCAAAAGCCATAGCGCCTTACAGAAGGACGTCCATGGCTTTTGCCTTACATAGCATATCACAAGTGCAGCTTTTGCTCCAAGAGCTTTTTCGTGAAGATTATTTCCCCTGCTCGCTGGACATTTTTTCTTTCAGAAGCTGCAGCTGATCGTCGATTTTTTGCTGCTTCGCCGGGTCGACCGACACGGCGCTGCTGTACATCGAACCGGCATAACCGCCACCCACGTAAGGCTTGCGCGCGATTTCCGCTTCGACTTCCAGCGACATGATCTTCTCTTCCATCCGGCGGAAGCCTTTTGCGGCATTGCCGCCTTCGATTACGTTGTTTGCCGTCACTTCGGCCATTTGCTTTTTCGCCTTTGCCAATTGAGCGCGGGAGATCAGCTCGCTGCGTTTGTTACGCATTTGGTAGAACGCGTCTTTCATTTCATGCAGCTGCTGAACCAGCTCGGCCGCTTGTGCCTTGGCCTGCTCATGCATTTCCGTGTACTCGGAGATTTTGCCCTCGTAGTACAGCTTTTGCTCCAAAGCTTGACGTGCCGTTGCTTCCTGATCGTTCTTCAGCGCTTCCTTCGCTTGTCCTTCGTACTGCGCCGTCAGACGAACCGCTTCTTCCAGACGCTCCTTCAGCTTGCGCTCGCTGGCGATTTGACGGGCAACCGTCACTTCGGCTTGCGCGATTTCTTCTTCCATGTCACGCAAATATTGATTCAGCATGATGATCGGATCTTCAACCTTATCAAGCAGCTCGTGCAGCGAAGCCTTCGTCATGTCTTTAATTCTGGAAAATACGCCCATTATTAAACATCTCCTTTAGATAGTTTTTGGTTTTGATTTTTTTCGTATTGCGCTACTTTGCTGCGCAGTTCTTCGATTTCTTTCCACATCGCTTTTTTCTCGATATCTTTCATCATATCGTCCAGATCACTGCCGGCGGTGCCGCTCGGATTCGAGGAGGCTGCATATTCGCCTTCATAGCGGTTGCCTTCATGCGGCGGGGCCCAGCCATGTCTTTGCGCTTTGCGGTAGTGCTTCTCGGCGCGTCTCCACTCTCTCCAGTTCGGGTATTGGCCGCCGGGCTGTCCGCAGCCCTCGCCGCCATAGGACGGTCCGTAGCCGTGAGGCCCCCCGGTCCAAGGCTCGCTTGGGATGACCAACGCTGCCAGGAAGTACAGCGGAATAACGACACCTCCGGAAAAGAAAGCCGTTACCACCACGATCAGACGAAGCAGTGTGGCATCAATATTCATTGATTCCGCGAGACCGCCGCACAGGCCGGTTACTTTGCGATCGGAACGGGAACGGTACAATTTGCTCATGATTTATCCCAGCCCTCCTGTTTCAGTTTCGTCCGCAGCTTGGCCAGCTCTTGTTCCAGCGCCTGCGATGCCGCGCTGCCTACGGCGGACCATGCTTCACGGACTTGGCCTCTTACTTCCCGCAGGGTACGCGCAGTCAGTTCCATGTCGGAGACCCGCTCGTCCAGCCGGTCGAAGATCCGCGGATTCGGACCTGCGCCCATCGAGCGCAGCCTTTCGTTCATTCGCTGCTGCAGCCTGACGGACTCCAGCCGCGCAATATAGTAGGTGCGTTTCGAGGCGATTTCGTCGAAATCGGCCTTAAGCTGTTGAAGCTGCTCCTCCAGCTCGACGATCCCCAGCTTGCTTTGATCGTACAGCGCCCGGTACTGCGTCGCTTTTTCCTCCTGCTGCATCTTCTCTTGAAGAGCGATGCGCGCCACTTCTTCCTCGCCGGCTCTCAGCGCCAGCATCGCTTGCTGCTCGCGGCGCTCCTTGAGCTGCTCCGCCGATACGTACTGCTGGCGAAGCGAAGCGGCATGAGACAGGCACTGCTGCAGCAGCCGTTCGGACTCGCGGATTTGCTCCGACTGGGACGCAAGATATTTATCGATCAGGCGAACCGGGTCTTCCGCGTTTTCCAGCATTTCGTTGAAGTGCGCAACCGTAATATCCCGGAATCTTTTCCCTAAACTCATGCTTTGCTCAACCACCTTTTCTCCGAATTTCAATCATCGTTTGTTTGATTTAATATACCGATTTGTTACGCAGCAGCGAGATGCCGTAGCAGATCAAGCCGATGGCGATCAGGATGGCGAATAGGCCGGACAATTTACCGAAGAGGAACAGGCCGCCAAGGATGATCAGCCCCCACCCGATGATCGTTTTTCCGTTTCTTAGTCCTACGAATCCGAGCCCTACCATTGCCGCCGGGAACAAGTAGCTCATCAAATGATGTCCAAGCTGAAAGCCAAGCTTGTGGCTCAGGATCAACGCTCCGAAGAAGATCAGGAGGAACGCGAGTCCGGTATGTCGGTTCATTTTCATGGATTGACTCACCGCCTTTCGTTTTGTTGTCGTTTTGCTTATGTCTTTATTCTAGGTGAATCCGGCATTTCCCAAAACGGACCTGCGGCGGTTTTTGAAACTGGACCTAAGTCCAGTACGCCACCCGGCCTTGGACAAGAGGAGACCCCGCCTTATGTGCAAGGAATTGCTTGTGCTTGTCCCCGAGGTCTCCTCTCCAAAACAAAATCCCTAGCTGCGGCTTTCAGCACTGAGGATCTCCATTTTGGGGACCGTCGATCCCGCCGAAGCGAGGCTGATCCTCAAGCACAACAAAAAAAGCCCGCTTCGAGCATATCCTCGAAGGGGCCTGTATCCAGTCCGCAGGTAGAAGTCTAGAAGAAGTCGAGCAGATACGTCTGACGTATGGGAATGAGCTGCTCCAGCGATTCGCACACCTCCGTCGTGCCGGTTAGCCTGCCGATGTCCATCAAAAAGGATGGGCGCTGGTACCCTGTCAGCATAGCGGCAAGTGTCTGGATCGTGCAGCTGGCGGACGGCAGCTCGGGTGAAGCGCTTGCGACAGGCGTTACACGGGCCGTTCCCGACTCGTCCACTTGGAGCAGGAACCAACCGTTATTCCATTCCGCCTGCTCGTCTTTTACCTCCAGCTGCAGTGACCATTCCGCCCCCGACGCGAACGGATACTTGGTCAAAAAGCCCGTCACATCCACAATCCGAGCCATGAAATAAGGCACGATCTCTTGTTTGATCCGAGGATTGTCGAGCAGAAACGGCAGCTTATCGTTCGCGGGTGATTTCATCACCAGCTTATCCAGCATCGAGTCGTGATCGGCCAAGAAGCGCCATAAGGCCAGGCTAGCCCCGTGGTGCAGATAGACCAGCTCGTGAACTTTAAGGATATTATCCTTTACCTGATAATGTACGTAGCCCGCAGGCTGATTCTGCGCATCATAATATACGGCTACCGTTCCTTCTGTAAAGCTGAAAATGCGGTGCTTCCACCAAGCTTCATTTCGAATAACCGTACCGTTGTACCTGCTGGCGTAAGCTTCGTAGATCCCGTTCAGCAGCGGGACATCATGGCCGGTCCGAACGACCCGCCCAGGCTGCGGGCCCAGTTTTGGAAGCTGCTGGACGGAGATCTCGTACGATTTATATTCTGTATATGTTTCCCAGCCGTATTTACGGTAGAACGAGAATTGAAAAGGATGAAGAAACGACACCGTCTGGCCTTTCTCCCGCATCACCCGCAGTCCGTGCGACAGCAGCTTGGCCACCAGACCGCCCCGCCGGTACTCCGGCCATGTGGCGACGCCTGAGATTCCGCCCATGTCGAACGCCTTGCCTTGAATATATGTTTGCAAATCAAGAATGGTCATTTTCGCCGCAAGCGTATCGTCAACATAAGCTCCCCATACCTGGTTCGAATCGAAAAGCTTCTTCCTCTTCTCGATTTTTTCGGGAGTAAGCTCATCTTGAAAAGCGAATGCAGACATTTGCACGCTGTCCATAAAATGTTCATTCGGAATATTGTGAATTTCCAACCGTTGGTTCATGCGTATCCACCTTCTCCACTTTTGTACAGAGACCGGAGATTTCGTCCAGTTCTCCGCTCTTGATTCGTACCCGGTACAGTCAGGATTCTGTCTCCTGCCCGCCGACAGTTGTATTTTCGTTGAATAATCGGGCTTACGTCCAATCAGCATCCGGCATTTGTTCATATCATTTAACATGCCTTCTGAAAGGGGGATGTCATATGAGCAACGTTGGCGGATTCGGCTTTACTTCCACTGGTGTGATTCTGGTGCTGTTTATTCTGCTCGTCATTGTTTCCCGATCATTGTTCATCTAATGTACCGCCCCTTGTCAGGGACTTTGCTCCGGCAGGGGTTCTTACCTCAATCCCCGATCGTCAAAACTCGCACCAACTCGCCCTGTAGGGCTCCTCGCCCGCCCGCCGGAAGACAAATTAAGCAATCGGTCTCTTTGATGGAAACCATAATGCTGGATTTGTCGCGACCGGCGGGCCTCACGCGGACCGTCCCTTGTTCCACGTGCGAAGATCCGCGGATATACCGGGGATACGCCGATCCTTTCCCGTAGTCGGCATCCAGTACCGCTGTCGCTTCGGAGGGCAGCGGGTCGGGCGCCCCTTGCAAAGCGTGCAGGTAGGGGCGTACCAGCAGCTCGAATCCTACATAGCAAGCTCCAGGATTGCCGGACAAAGCGAACAACAGCTTGCCCCGCCACAGACCGACCGACGTCGGACTTCCCGGACGCATCGCGATCTTGTTAAAAAGCAGCTCGCCGTCCCACCGGGCAAACAGCTCGGCCAGCACATCCTTATCCCCTACCGACACGCCTCCGGTCGTTATCCACAGATCCGCCTGCTCCGCAGCGGCCAGCAGTTCCCGTTCCACCCGGTCGGCTTCGTCGGGAAGAAAAGGCATCAGCAACGGTACTCCGCCTGCCTGCTGTACTTGACAGGCCAGCATATACCCGTTGCTGCCCCGGATTTTACCCGGCGCGAGCGGCGCGTCCACCGGGAGCAGCTCGGAGCCGGTAGAGAAGATCGCTACTCTCGGCCGCTTGTACACCTTCACAAGGCTATGGCCGAAGGCGGCCAGCACGGCCGCTTCCCCCGGTCCGATAGTGCAGCCCTTCCGCAAAAGCTGCTCCCCGGCAGCAGCCTCTTCTCCTACCGGGGTCACATTGTCGCCGGGATTCATCGCTTTGTGAACCGCCACTATGTCCCCAAGGCCGACCTCCTGATGGACCGCATTGGTCATCTCCAGCATCACAACCGTATCCGCCCCCTCGGGAACGGCAGCGCCGGTCATAATTCTGGCCGCTTGGCCCGGACCGATCGTCTTCTCCGGAACCGAGCCGCAAGCGACCGTTTCCACTACCTCCAAGCAAACCGCCGCCGCAAGGGAAGCTCCTGCCGTATCCGATGCATGCAATGCATAGCCGTCAACACCCGATCGCCGAAAATGCGGCAGCGGGCTGCCAGCGTAAATGTTTTCCGCAAGCCGCCTGCCGTAAGCCTCGAATAGCGGCGCCTCTTCCGTCTCCTGAAGGCGGACATGCTGGAGTACGCGCCTCTGCGCCTCTTCAAGGCTGATGGCCTGCCGCCCGAATTTCAAGTCGCTCACGCTTCAACCCCCGATCTGCGACATGCGCCGGGAGGTAGGCGTATGGCTCTGCTGCTCGCTCAGAAGCACTTTAGCCATCTCGTGGCTTTCCGGCTTCACGTCCAGCGCCCGGAAGAACAGCTCGGCCAGCGCCTGATCGTTACCAATATAACGGCGCACGTTGAACTCGTCAGACCAGTACAGGCAAGGCTTGATATTGCCGTCCGACGTAAGACGCAGCCGGTTGCACGTCTGACAGAAATGGTCGCTGACCGGATGAATCAGCCCAAACGTGCCGGCGGCCCCGGCAATCCGGAAATTTTGCGAAGGCCCGTTTCCCTGGACCCCCTCCTCCAGCGTCTCCACCTGCCACCCCATTGTTTCACAGCGTTCCAGCACCGTGTTTAGCGGAATATATCTCGTTTTCCAGCCGTCATCGTCGTGCCCGATCGGCATATATTCAATAAAGCGCACATGCAAACCGCGCTCCAGCGTCAGCTTCAGAAAATCTTCGATCTCGTCGTCGTTCAGACCTTTCATCAAAACGACGTTCAGCTTGATCGGGTCAAGTCCGACCCGGGATGCCGCTTCCAGACTCGCGAGCACGCGCGACAAAGCGCCTCCGCGCGTAATGAAAGAAAACCGGTCCGCCCGCAAGGAATCGAGGCTGACATTAATTCTTGTGAGCCCGGCTTCGCGCAGCTTTTCCGCCCGCGAAGCGAAGTGGATCGCATTCGTCGTCAAAGCAATATCTTCAATGCCGTCGATCGCACTCAACATCCGCACGAGCTGCTCCAGGTTTTTGCGTACGAGCGGTTCACCCCCGGTCAGCCGCAGCTTGCGAACTCCGTACCCGGCAAGCACCCGCACGACTTCGGCGATCTCTTCGAACGTCAAGAGCTTTTCCTCCGGCTCGAATTCCATGCCTTCTTCCGGCATACAGTACACACAGCGCAAATTGCACCGGTCCGTCACGGAAATTCGAAGATAGTCATGAATGCGGCCAAAGCGATCCTTCAATAGCTGTGACATCCTGCATGCCCCCGTTCTCGGTTATACCCACCATTATGTCACAAAACAGGCCCGTCTTCCATAAACAAAAAGCATTCGAGGGAAGGCGTGCAAAAGCGGCTAAAACCTAAGTCGTTTGCCGGTAAGCCTCTCATATTCGTCTGGATCGTTAATATTCCGGATAAATCCCTTTGAAATTCCCTTCCGCTCCAGAAACGATTCATCCGCAACCTGCAGAGCAACCGAATCCAATAGCCCCATCAACCGCAGATCGTTTGCCGCCAACAACCGCTCCGCCTCGGGAAGACAGGCCTTGAGATATATTCCGTGCAGCGGATGAAGCCTTCCATCGATCTTGGCAATCGCAGCATTTGCGCCAACGCTGCTCCGCAGCTCCGAGAGGGCCTTCGCCGCTTCGGCGTCAACCCACGGCATATCGCAGCCGACGATCCACAGCTCCTCGTATGACGCCGCTCTCATGGCGGCCTGAAAACCGGCAAGCGGCCCCCGGCCCGGCTGCAGGTCAGGAATGATCCGCACCGGAGACTCCCCGGGGAACGCGTGAACGACGGCCTCGTACCGTTCCGGCTCCTGCGTTACGACAAGCAGCTCCGCGCACAGGCTTCCAAGCTCGGCCAACTGCCTGGCCAAAAACGTATTGCCTTCGTACATAAGCAGCGCCTTGCTTTGTCCGCCCATCCGCCGATTTTGCCCGCCTGCCAAGATTACGCCTGTCATGGCGCGTCTTTGCCCGCCGTACCGCTTCATCGCCTTCAATCCTTCCTTCCGTACGTGGACGAAGCTGCTGCACTCCGTCTCCCATCCTATATTTTTGTGGATCGCATATTTCGATCCGTTTATCCTATCTTATTTTTGCAAAGGCAAAAAGGGCCCGAACCCGTCGGTTCAAGCCTCTCGTCTGCCATCAATTTAAGTACCCCATAATAATACCGGCTGTTTCTTCAATTGCTTTATCCGTTACGTTGATCACCAAGCATCCAACCTGTTTCATCAACGCTTGTGCATAGCGAAGCTCTTCGTCGATTCGCTCGATCGCGGCGTATTTCGCCCCGAACGGCAAACCAACCGCTTTCAGCCGCTCTGTCCGAATCTTGTACAGCTTGTCTGCATCCATCGTCAAGCCGACAATCCGGTTGCCCGGCACCAGAAACAGCTCTTTGGGCGGTTTGACCTCCGGCACGAGCGGCAGATTGGATACCTTTATCCCTTTATGCGCCAAAAAAATACTGAGCGGCGTCTTCGACGTCCGTGAAACTCCGATCAAGACGAGATTCGCCTTCAACAGGGCGTTCGTATCGCGTCCGTCGTCGCATTTGACAGCGAACTCGATCGCTTCCACGCGGCGAAAATAATCCTCGTCCAGCTGATGAAGCAAGCCCGGTTTCCGCTTCGGCGCATCGCCCCACGTATCGATGAACGCCTGCATCATCGGCCCCATGATATCAACCGCACGAACGCCGAGGCGGACCGCCTCTTCCTTCATCATTTCCCGAAGCTCCGGCTGTACCAGCGTATATGCCACAAATCCGCCGCGTTTGGCCGCCTCTTCCATAATGGTACGGATTTCATCCTCGGTTTTAATATGGCCGATCCGCTTCGTTCTCACCTGGTGGGCGTCAAACTGACGGATCGTCGCTCGAACGACCGCTTCCGCCGTTTCCCCGACGGAATCCGAGCATATCGTGATCTCGTACTGTTGCTCTTCCTTCATCCGGTTTTCTTCTCCTTTGTTCATGAATGCCCTAACGGTCCATCGCCAGATCAACCAAAATATTCGTCATAATCGTTTTTGTCACCCGTCCGACAACGTCCCACCGGGATCTTCCGCTTACCTGGGTAGCTTTGGATTCCACGACGACAGGCAGGCTGTCAACCTGATGATGAATCATCTTCCGCGCCGCATCGATCACGGATTCATCGGGAGAGACATGAATAACGTTCGGCTCGCGGGTCATAACCATGCTGACCGGCATGGAAGCCGCATTCGTATTGCCGAGCGTGAATTTAAGCAAATCTTTACGGGAAATGACCCCGGATAGGCAGTCTTCGTCATCCACGACGATCAGACTGCCGACGTTCTCCATAAACAGCATCACGACTGCGTCGTTCACGGAAGCATTCTCTCGAACAACGACAGGGATCGATTGGACATCCTTTACCTTCATGCCCAGCAGCTTGCGGGAAACTTGGGAGCCCGGCGTCATGGCCGAGCCCGGCGTATAGCCCACCTTCGGCTTGGCATCCACAAGCCCGAGCATGACAAGCAGGGCCAGATCCGACCGGAGGGTCGGACGGCTTAGACCTAACATCTCCGCTATTTGTTCGCCCGTAATGGGCGCGTGTGCCTTTACCAATTCTACGATCTGCAGTTGGCGCGCAGTCAGTTCGATGACCGGTCCCTCCTCACTCAAAGCAGCCTTTGCGGTTTATCGCTGTGCCACATTCCAATCCAATTGTACCAAAAATAGTCCGAAACTCATAGAACCGTTTTTCATCCAACGATTCTAATCGAAATATAACGCACTAATCAATTTGTATCAAGTGTTTATTGCGTATTATTTATTTATTAATTATACTATATATATTGAAACGTGACCATTTATTTTATAGGGGGCTGAACTGGTGGAAAGGGAATTGGCACTTGAGATCGTCCGGGTAACGGAGCTGGCGGCGCTGTCCGCTGCAAGGTGGATGGGCCGGGGCGATAAGATTCAAGCCGACGGTGCGGCGACGACCGCCATGCGCGCCATGTTCGATTCCGTTTCCGTCCGCGGGACCGTCGTTATCGGAGAAGGAGAAATGGACGAAGCGCCGATGCTGTATATCGGCGAACAAGTAGGCAACGGGCAAGGTCCTGAGGTGGACGTGGCCGTCGACCCGCTCGAAGGCACGGAGCTGGTTGCCAAAGGATTGAACAACGCGCTGGCCGTCATCGCCATCGCCAACAAAGGCAATCTGCTGCATGCGCCGGATATGTATATGGAAAAACTGGCTGTCGGACCGGCTCTCGCCGGCAAGCTCAGTTTGATAGACCCGCTCGAAACGACGCTACAGCGGGCCGCCGACATTTTGGATAAACCGCTCAGCAATCTTACGATCATGATTCTTGACCGCGACAGGCACCGTAAGCAGATCGATACCCTCCGTCGGGTCGGTGTACGGATCAAATTTCTTAGCGACGGCGATGTGGCAGGGGCCATGGCTCCCGCTTTATCCGAATCCGGCATTGACATGTATGTAGGCTCTGGCGGCGCACCAGAGGGCGTGCTGGCGGCCGCGGCGCTGCAATGTCTGGGCGGAGAGCTGCAAGGAAAGCTGCTGCCTTCCAATCAGGAAGAATATGACCGCTGTATCGCTATGGGACTTACCGACCCGCACAAAATTTTAACGATGGAAGATATGATCGGCCGGGATGACGTTATTTTCGCCGCAACGGGCATTACCCCCGGTGAATTTTTAAACGGCGTCCGTTATTTACCTGACCTCCGGGCGGAGACACATTCGATCGTCATGCGGGCAAAAACAAGAACGATCCGGTTCATTCAATCGATTCATTACTTGCCTAATAAAAATATTCTTAACGATATCGGATAACTCGGTATTGACCTATTTTCTTCCTGTGTTAAGATTACCATAAAGTATTTAATCGACACGGAAGAAGGTTTTAGCATGAGTATATTATTTTATACCGCTGTCGGGCTGATCGCTGCCACCTTCGGGAGCCTGGTCGGTCTCGGCGGCGGTATTATTATTGTACCCGCTCTAGTTTATTTAGGCCCTGTGTTCGTTGGAGAGACGATTTCGGTATCGACGGCAGTAGGCACCTCGCTGGCCGTCCTGATCTTCACGGCATTGTCTTCAACCCTGACCTTCGTTAAGCAGAAAAAAGTCGATTTCAAAAGCGGCTGGCTCTTATTCATCACATGCGGTCCAGGAGCTATGCTCGGCTCATATACTACCCAATTTGTCAACGCCAAATCGTTTCAACTCAGCTTTGGCCTCTTCATGCTGCTGATGGCCATACTGCTCGTGCTGCGCGACTACTTGAAGCCGTTGAACGTGAAGTGGCAAATTCAGCGCACATATACGGACGGCAATGGAAATACATATCATTACGGCTACAGCGTACTGCCCGCCTTGATCATAGGACTACTGGTCGGATTCATTTCGGGCCTGTTCGGAATTGGCGGCGGCTCTCTATTCGTTCCGGCCATGGTGCTGCTTTTTCGGTATCCTCCCCATGTGGCGACAGCGACCTCGATGTTCGTAATCCTGCTGTCATCCCTTATGGGCAGCTTCACGCATTTTAGCTTAGGAGAAGTGAACCTGTGGATGGTGTTGGGCTTGGCGCCCAGTGCCATTGTCGGAGGCTGGCTCGGCGCGAAAATCGCCAGTCGGCTAAGCAGCAAAAAGCTGCTTTGGGTACTGCGTATCACCTTCGTTATTGTATCTGTCAAAATGATCTGGGAAGGCTTGGTCCTTACCTGATTTCGTTAGCTCCATACTATTCGCCACGGCGTTCGTGGCATCATTTTCATAAGCGGATAATTCGTCTCTCCTTATCCCAAACTAAGGTAACGCAATCCTGTTACCCAAAGGAGAACAAGCCCACATGAAAAAGCGAACGCCCGCGGCTTTTTTGCTATTATCCATTTATCGATTCAAAAGACTGTCTTTGTCGTGTCTTATCTTCTGTTTGGCTCTAACCGCATGTACGCCTGCCGCAAATTCGCCGCAAGCTATTCCCCCGAGGAACGGGCCTGCCGAAGCTTCGCCTCAGAACACGGATAAAGCAGCGGAAACGGGCGCCGGCAGCCCGCTATCTCTGGCTGGGCCTCCGGCCCCTCCGACCGTGAAGCAGGTCCCGTCCCCTTCGGCGCCGCCTGCTCCTGCACCGGCACCTGTTCCCTCACCGGCCGTAGTTCCGCCAGCAGAGGCCAAGACGCGGAAGCAGCCCAAATCCAAACCGCAACAAGTCAAAGCGTCCAAAGAAACATCCGGGCAGAGCCAACGGCTCTCTTTATCCCAGCTTGTGCGCAAATATCCGGAGCTGCTGCTGCTGCGGGGATCAGCCGCCTCTGGGCAAGTCGCCTTAACTTTTGACGATGCCCCCGACACGACATTTACGCCGCAGGTGTTAGATGTATTGAAAAAATATCAGGTTCGCGCCACGTTCTTCTTAGTCGGAGCCCAAGCCGAAAAGCATCCGGAAATGGTTAAGCGAATTGTTCGCGAAGGCCATGTGATCGGCAATCATTCGTACAGCCACAAACTGTTTACCAAACTATCCGACGATTTGTTCCAGTCGCAGGTGCTTCAAACGCAGCAAGCTTTAAAGCGGCTGATCGGATATTCCCCCCGCTTGCTACGGCCGCCTTATGGCGAGATTAGCGAAAGCCAACTGCTGTGGGCATCGGAACACGGCTACCGCATTGTGAATTGGAATATCGATTCGCTTGATTGGAAGCAGCTTGGGCAAGAAAAAGTAATTTCGAACATTCTCACTAACGTCAAGCCAGGTTCCATCATTCTACAGCATTCCGGCGGCGGGCCGGGGCAAGACTTGAACGGCACCGTCCAAGCGCTCCCGACCGTAATCCAGACTTTAAAATCCCGTTATCTGAAGATGGTTACCTTGCCTGAGCTTTTGCAAGTACCCAAGCAATTGGATTGAGTTATCGTCTTCAACAACCAGAGCCTTTCAACCTAAAAAAGGGACGCCCCTCGCACCGGCAGAAGGGTATCCCTAAGTTGTTTATTTGTATCAGCAACGTTGCTTTAGGCTTGCACAGCTTCCAGCCAAGCGCTAGCAATTAGTGCGTGGCCTGCCGGGGAAGGATGTACGCCATCAGGTGCCCAATAGGCGGACGGTGCTTTGGTACTTGCCGCCGCAAACAACCCGTCTAACGGCACGTACAGCGTTTCAAATTCCCGCGCGAGCTCGCGAATAGCGTCAATTTTCGGATCCAAATCCTCTCTCCATCGTTTCCGGTCTTCCGGCACCGGCAGCACAAACGGTTCGACTAAAATCAGTTTCGCATCAAGTTTCTCCTTGATACGAACAATCAGTTCACGGTAACCTTCCGCAAAAGCTTCCACGGAAGTCGAGTCGTTGTGATCATAACGCCGCCATGTATCGTTAATTCCGATATAGATCGATACCCATGTCGGCTTCAAATCGAGGCAATCTTCCTGCCAACGCTCCTGCAAATCCTTTACCCGATTGCCACTGATTCCGCGGTTGATGAAATGGACTTGCTTCTCCGGATATTTGCTGGCGAATAACGCAGAAGCGATGAGAGCGTAGCCCCGGCCTAAATCCGCCCCGGTCTCCCTGTTTCTTCCGCAATCCGTAATGCTGTCTCCTTGAAACAAGACAACCGCCCCATCTTCGATCTTTGTCATGACCCTGTTCCTCCAACATTAGGATATAGTACTCTTTTAGTACCATACTAAAAGTTGTCGAATTTGTATATCGTAATGTAACGAATCGATAAAAGAAGTTAAGGATACAAATAAACAGCTCCCCAATGCATAAACAAGTCCCATACAAAGAAAATAAGCCTTAAAGATCAAAAAAGATCTTTAAGGCTTATTTATACCGATGAGAGGACTCGAACCTCCACCCTTTCGGACTCGATTTTGAGTCGAGCGCGTCTGCCATTCCGCCACATCGGCAAGTGGCGTGCCCTAAGAGATTCGAACTCCTGACCTTTTGATTCGTAGTCAAACGCTCTATCCGGCTGAGCTAAGGGCACACATTTTAAATTGTTGGAGTGGTGCCGAAGACCAGACTTGAACTGGTACGGTAGTCACCTACCGCAGGATTTTAAGTCCTGTGCGTCTGCCGATTCCGCCACTCCGGCGAAGAAAGAAAGTTGGAGGCGCCACCCAGATTCGAACTGGGGGTAAAGCTTTTGCAGAGCTCTGCCTTACCACTTGGCTATGGCGCCATATGGAGCGGAAGACGGGATTCGAACCCGCGACCCTCGCCTTGGCAAGGCGATGCTCTACCCCTGAGCCACTTCCGCATATAAACTGGGGATCTAGGATTCGAACCTAGGCATGACGGAGTCAAAGTCCGTTGCCTTACCGCTTGGCTAATCCCCAATGCATGTGTAATGGGGCGATCGAAGGGAATCGAACCCTCGAATGTCGGAGCCACAATCCGATGCGTTAACCACTTCGCCACGACCGCCACAGTATGAATATATTTTTGGCAGGGGCAGCAGGAATTGAACCCACACTAACGGTTTTGGAGACCGCTGTTCTACCTTTAAACTATGCCCCTATGAACTGGTGGAGGCTGATGGATTCGAACCACCGAACTCGTCAGAGAACAGATTTACAGTCTGCTGCGTTTGGCCACTTCGCTAAGCCTCCATATGAAATTGCAGTGGTGCCGCCGAGAGGACTTGAACCCCCAACCTACTGATTACAAGTCAGTTGCTCTACCAATTGAGCTACAGCGGCAAATGGTGGCTCGGGACGGAATCGAACCGCCGACACGAGGATTTTCAGTCCTCTGCTCTACCGACTGAGCTACCGAGCCGTATTTCTTTATTGTATCTCATTTTATGCAAATTGTAAATCATGGCGGAGCCGACGGGATTCGAACCCGCGGTCTCCTGCGTGACAGGCAGGCATGTTAGGCCTCTACACCACGGCTCCACACAAATGAAATTGGTTGCGGGGGCAGGATTTGAACCTGCGGCCTTCGGGTTATGAGCCCGACGAGCTACCGGGCTGCTCCACCCCGCGTCAGTAGGTAATTCTATGGTGGAGGCTGACGGGATCGAACCGCCGACCCTCTGCTTGTAAGGCAGATGCTCTCCCAGCTGAGCTAAGCCTCCATGGGAAATGATGACCCGTAGGGGATTCGAACCCCTGTTACCTCCGTGAAAGGGAGGTGTCTTAACCCCTTGACCAACGGGCCATGCTTTAAAAGTACAATGATGAAACCCTACGGAGAGAGAGGGATTCGAACCCTCGAGACGCTTGTGGCGCCTACACGATTTCCAATCGTGCTCCTTCGGCCAACTCGGACACCTCTCCAGAATGGCTCCCCGAACAGGACTCGAACCTGTGACAACTCGATTAACAGTCGAGTGCTCTACCAACTGAGCTATCAGGGAATATATTCAAGGCTAGCACCCTGAAAACTGGATCGAAACAAAGCGTTCCGATATATCTTTTTTCGCTCCGTTGACTGCGTTAAAAGTCGCTGCTAAAAGATATATCTTCACTGGTATTCAAACCTTAGTCGTTTCCGAAGGTA